>NZ_JBLNLI010000007.1:0-261884 GCF_059777565.1 Vibrio sp. A37
ACCGAGGTCCACGGATTTGCAATCCGCTGCATAGCCACTCTGCCAACGCGCCTTTACTTTCGAGATTTCCTGACTGCCTTATTGGCGCGTCCCTCTTGAGTACGGGATTGCATTCTACGGATTCATCCCTTCGAGTCAACAGTATTTTTAATTTTTTGAATCGTTTGACTACTTTACACTCAATAACAAATAAATTGCGTATTTTTCTAGCAAAAAATCTTGCAAATTCGACTAAATAACTTTGTATTATACGAAATTAAATCTTTGTCTATTGGTGCTCTTCACTGAGTAAGTCAGATTTTGCAGCCATGAGATATTGCGCCATAGACCAATAGGTTAACACGGTAGCCAGATATAAAGCCGCATAGCCAAGCCAAATCATCCAATCATCATATCGCCAAACCAAAACCCATATTGCGAACATTTGGCTTAACGTTTTCCATTTGCCTATCCAAGAAACTGCGACACTTGCCCGTTTACCAATCTCCGCCATCCACTCTCGCAAGGCTGAGATTATGATTTCTCTGGCGATCATAGTGACTGCAGGAATGGTGACCCAAATAGTGTGATAGTGCTCTGTGATTAAAATTAATGCGGAGGCAACCAATACTTTATCCGCCACAGGGTCGATAAACGCACCGAACCGCGACATTTGACCGAGTTTACGTGCCAACATTCCATCAAGCCAATCAGTAAAGCCTGCTACCCAGAAAATCATCGCCGCAAGAAATGGCCCCCAACTGTAGGGTAGATAGAAAGCGACAACAAAAACGGGAATCAAAAAAAGACGGAGTAAAGATAGAATGTTAGGAATATTGAGACGCATATTTTTTTAAGCTCTTATAGATTGCGCGTTAATGTTGAGGCATTTTACTTATTGTTTCAATGCTTGATATATATTTTCCGCCAAAGAACGACTGATTCCAGGCACTTTGGTTATTTCATCTACAGAGGCACGTTTCAATTCTTGAAGCCCCCCCATGTATTTCAGCAAAGCTTGACGCCTTTTAGGACCTATACCTTCAATACCCTCTAAGGCACTCGTTTTTCTTATTTTAGCTCGTTTTGCTCGATGGCCAGAAATCGCATGGTTGTGACTTTCATCTCGAATATGCTGGATAAGGTGCAACGCAGGAGCATCACTTGGCAAGCTAAACTCTTGACCCTCTTGGGTGATTAACGTTTCAAGTCCAGGCTTTCGAGTGACACCTTTTGCGATACCAACTAATCGAGGACGCTTTGGCCAATCTAACCAGTGCTCAGAAATAACGTCAATTGCGCGATTTAGTTGCCCTTTCCCACCGTCGATAAAGATGATATCTGGGATTTTATCTACATCAAGTTGCTTTGAATAACGCCTGTCGAGCACTTGAGCCATTGCCGCATAATCATCGCCCTTTGTAATGCCAGAGATATTGTAGCGCCGATACTCTTGCTTAACAGGTCCTTCATGATTGAACACGACACACGAAGCTATGGTACTTTCCCCCATAGTATGAGAAATATCGAAACATTCCATTCGATCGATGCTGTCAATACCTAACGTGCTACGAAGCTCTTTTACCCTCTGAGCAATTGTCATTCGATGATTGATCTTCGTTGTCACAGCCGTTAACGCATTCGTATTTGACAGCTTTAAATACCGACCTCTTGTTCCTTTAGGATCAAGATGGAAGCGCACCACTCGGCCCGCTATTTGCGACAACGCCTCCTGAATAGGCAATATGTCGTCTACTAATTCTCGATTGAGAATAACCCGCGTAGGAATGGTTCTCCCTTCCTGATGGTTTAAATAGTATTGACTTAAAAAACTATAAAATACCTCTTCGCGACTTGTATTACGTGGCACTTTGGGAAAGTGGCTACGACTGCCTAACACTTTGCCTTGTCGAATCATCAGAATATGAATACATGCCACGCCATTTTCTTGCGAGAAACCAAGCACATCCATATCTTCTGCGCTGTCATCAGAAACAAACTGCTGCTCCTGGACTCGTCGTATGGCTTGAATTTGATCACGAAATTTAGCTGCGTTTTCAAACTTAAGCTCTGAGCTCGCACGCTCCATTTTTTCTACCAGTGACTCAAGCACCTGACTGTCTTTTCCTTGCAAAAACAATCGAACCAATTCAACAAGTTCTTGGTATTCCTCATTTGAAACAATGTTTGGCGCACATGGACCAGCACACCTACCAATTTGATACATCAAGCAAGGCCGTGTTCTATTGCTATAGACCGTATCTTCACATTGTCTGACTGGAAAGATTTTTTGCAACAAATGCAGTGTTTCACGTACCGCCCCAGAATCGGGGTAAGGACCATAATATTGCCCTTTGCGTTTTTTGGATCCGCGATGCAATGACAAACGTGGGTGCTTGTGATTACTGAGGAAAATGTAAGGATAAGATTTGTCGTCTCGCAACAAGACATTATATTTGGGCAGATACTGCTTAATATAGTTATGTTCAAGAATCAGAGCTTCTGTTTCAGTATGGGTCACAGTAACATCAATTTTATCTATGTTGCTGACCAACGCTCGTGTCTTTTCGCTGTCCACTTTACTGCGAAAATAACTGGATAGCCTCTTTTTTAAATCTTTTGCTTTCCCAACATAAATAACGTCAGCCTCAGCGTTATACATTCGATATACGCCTGGCTGACTGGTAACGGATTTTAAAAAAGAGGTAGAATCGAAAGGTTTATTCACTAACGCTTTTTCGCTTCACTACAGCGACTCTGTATCAAGCATGCCATGGCGTATTGCTAGATGGGTTAGCTCTACGTCACCACTGATATCGAGTTTATTAAACAGTCTGTAGCGATAACTGTTGACGGTTTTCGGGCTTAAATTTAGCTGCTCGGAGATATCCGTCACCTTCTGCCCTTTTGTTATCATCATCATTATCTGCAATTCACGCTCAGATAAATCAGCAAACGGATTTTCAGCAGACGAGCTGAATTGGCTTAACGCCATTTGCTGCGCAATTTCTGGCGAAATGTATCTCTGGCCACTGTGTACTACACGAATTGCATTGACCATTTCATCTGGCCCTGCACCTTTCGTTAGATAGCCGGCAGCACCAGCTTGCATCACTTTAGTTGGAAACGGATTCTCCGTATGAACAGTTAAAACGATGATTTTAACATCTGGATTAAATCGCAAGATTTTTTTAGTGGCTTCCAATCCACCGATTCCCGGCATATTCATATCCATTAAAATGACGTCTACATGGTTATTTCGACACCATTTTACAGCTTCTTCACCGCTTTCAGCTTCCTCTGCTACGTTCATTCCACGGACGTCTTCAATAATACGTCGTATCCCTGTGCGAACCAGCTCGTGATCATCTACAAGGAAAACACTAATCAAACTTGTATCTCCACGTTTTAGTTTGGCTCAACACCCACCTGTGCATGACATAGGTGGCTGGCAACATTGTTGCTAGTTTAACTCATCTAAATTTAATTTACTTACACTGAATATGTGCCGAAACGCAAAGTTTAGCAAGTACTTATTTTCGACTTCTGTAAGTTAGTCGAATATATCTTCAATTTTGAAGATTTCATCTGTCTTTCCACACTTTTCGTTGCAGATCACTTTTAATCAATAAAACAGGCTACTTAATTGAATATTGGGAAGAATAGAGCTAGTACTTAGTTCGTGGGAATTAGTAGTTTGGATGTAAATTCTTACGGCTTATTAGTAACTAAACTATCAATATAAGGAAATATTATGAAAAAAGTCTTGGCGACTGTCGTCCTTTCTGCCGCCCTACCCGTTTCCAACCTTGCTTTTGCCGATCCTGATATTGGTTGCGGACTAGGTACTATGGTCTTTGATGGCCAGAAGGGCAAAGTGTCAAAGATTCTCGGTGCAACAACTAACGGTACATCAGGAAACCAAACATTTGGTATAACTTTTGGTACGTTAGGTTGTGATGGCAGTGGTACTGTTACATCGTCACAAAAGTTGGCTATGTTCATTGATGGTAATATGGATAACCTAGCTCGTGACATCGCAAAAGGTGAAGGTGAAACACTCGCTACTTTGTCCGAAGTATGGGGCATTCCAGCCGAAGATAAACAGACATTCAACCAATTTGCACAGCAAAATTTTGCTGAGGTATTTAAGTCAGAAAATGTTACTTCTAGTGAAGTATTTGCAAACTTAAATACCCTACTCGCAGAGCACGAAACTCTAGCTCAATACACTATCTAAAATCTTGCGCTTAGCCGAAATACAATCCCCATTTCAGCTAAGAGTATTAATAAGAGAGTAAGACTAGTCTTACTCTCTAGTTCACCCGAAACTAGATTAGCTACCATTACATATTGGTCCCACATTCACTGTCGTACTCTTTTGATAATTATGAAGTTTATAAAAGTAAGTGTTGTTCTGTTGCTTGGCCAACTGTTCTTATCTCCAGTTTGTTCTGCTAGTGAACCAAACTTAAACATTTCAGAACTCGCTTCCGACACATATTGGCTAAAGCTTGGCCACTACCAAGACAAGCTATTTTCAGGCCTTGAAAGCAATATTGTCTCAAAAGAATTTTTTCTATCGAAAAATGGTAAATCTGATCCAGAAGCTGAACTGATCGCGACAATCTCTGCTTTGTACAATCGAGACCAAAAAACAGCTCGAGAGATGCAATGTCGATATCCTGCCCGTTATACTTGGCTTGAAGAAAAGCAAGGTAGGCAAGCTAAACTCAATTGTCCAGATCTAGAAAGGTGGCGGGATGTGATCGACCCTATGGGAATGACGTTAGTCTTTCCTACGGCTTATATGAACAACCCATCTTCGATGTTTGGTCATACCCTACTTCGAGTTGATGCGAAAGATCAGACTCGCCACAAAGAGCTCGTCGCATTCGCCATAAACTTTGCAGCAGAACCAGAAACGGACGATAACGCTGCACTCTATGCTTTGAAAGGATTAATGGGTAGCTATCCGGGACGATTTACCCTAATGCCCTACTATCGAAAGGTTCGAGAATATAACGATATCGAATCAAGAGATATTTGGGAGTACAAGCTAAAGTTGACACCTCAAGAAGTAAACCGAATATTGCTTCATCTATGGGAACTGCAATATGCAGAGTTTGACTACTACTTCCTCGACGAGAACTGTTCTTATCAGCTGCTTGCGCTTATCGAACTCGCCAACGATGATCTTTCTTTAATTAAAGACTTCCCATTGCACGCCATTCCTTCAGATACAGTAGCCACTCTTGCGAAAAATGACTTGTTGTCTAAACCCAAATATCGTCCAGCATTTGGTACTCGTCTACTCCATCAATCTAATGAAATTAACCAAGAGCTGTTTTTGGCCGCCTCTTCAGCAAAAGAACAAAACTCCCCACTAAACAATCAACTGAACCCGTCTGATAATGCAGCCGTGTTAGAGTTTGCATACGAGTGGTTGAACTTTGAGTTATACGAAGGAGGGAGAGAAAGAGACCCAACAGCAAAAAGGCTCACAAGCCTTTTGTATCAACGAAGCCAACTAAAAGTTGAATCTCCTTTTACTCCAGTACCAGAACCCGAAGTTTCTCCAGAGCAAGGTCATGGCTCAGCTCGGCTGGGCTTAAGTTACAGAGACTCAAAACACTATTTATCTAGAGTTGGACTAGAAAGCCGAATTGCTTACCACGATTTACTGGACTCTCAAGCAGGCTTCATACCCGGTGCGAAAATCAGTTTTCTCGATACAAGCATCACTACGAACGACGATGGAAATACTCGGCTTGAACGCTTCTATTTAATCGATGCTATGGCGCTAGCTCCAAGTAACCGCACCTTCGATAGCTTTGCTTGGAACATTCGAACTGGCTTTGATAGAAAGCCAAAACACGATAAGGAAGCTGGTCGTTGGTTCGGTCAAGGTGGATTCGGTAAAGCGTGGGGGGAGTCTGATGGACTCCACTTCTACTCGCTTTTGTCTGCAGAAGGCAGTGGTGGTGAACTCACAGACTATCAACTTGACATCGGACTAGGTCTCGAAGCTGGTTTACTATATCAACTCACTAACAACCACAGGCTAGGTTTGCAGGGCCAATATCTTGCGTTGATTGACAGCACTGCAGATCAAGATGCTGCTATCACAGCGAGCTGGAACTGGTCACTGAATCGCCAGTGGGCACTACGGAGCCAAATTCAATACCAAAATTGGCACAACGAAGATGTCAACGGCAAATTGACCGCCTATTTTTACTATTAGAGCCTTCAGACCTTTGCTAAAATTTTAGTAAAGGTCATCTCGTTGGCCATATTTTGTATAGGTACGTTCATTGTCACTCTCTCAAGGTTTTATTCTCTCTTGTTCCAGCAGGGATCGATCTGGCAGCACCCAGCTAGAAATATGGCTATCAACAAACAATGGTCCAGTGTTGCTTACTATCGATGCAGAAAAACCTGTGTTTTTTATTCAGCAAGAAGATATTGAAGCAGCGCAAAAGTTACAATCAAAGACAAACCTCTCAATTTCCATCACTCCGCTTGAGATGACAACTTTCAGCGATGAAGCAGTCGCTGCTTGTTACAGTAATACACAGCAGAGCGCTCAACGAGCTGTTGAGTTATTTATGGAATCAGGTATTACGACTTTTGAATCGGATATTAAGCTCTCTGATCGTTATTTAATGGAGCGCTACATACGTGGAAGCGTTGAATTCAAAGGTGTAGAGTCTTCACAACGAGGTTATCTAAATTACTCTCAAGTGAAATGTCGAAAAGGCAGTTTCATTCCAGATCTAAAAGTCGTTTCTCTCGATCTCGAATGTTCGGAAAAAGGTGTCCTGTACTCAATTGGGTTAGATAGCCCAATGGATAGTAGAGTCATCATGATCGGTCAAAGGCAGCCCGCAGAAACAGATATTGAATGGGTGAACAATGAATACGAATTACTGAAAGCCATGTGTAATTGGTTCGAGCTGTATGATCCAGATGTTATCGTAGGTTGGAGTGTCATTGATTTTGACTTCAAACTGTTACATAAGCGAGCGGAGTTCCATAAGCTTCCACTTCGAATTGGGCGCGGAGGAAGAACCAGTAGCTTTCGAACATTCAAGCAGTCTCAACAAAGCTTTGTCAATATTCCTGGACGTGTCGTAATTGATGGGATCGATGGGTTAAAAACCGCCACTTATAACTTTAGATCTTGGTCGTTAGAATCTGTTTCAAGAGAGCTTCTTGGCGAAGGGAAAGCCATTCATAATGTTCATAGCCGTATGGACGAAATAAACTACATGTTTAAAAAGGATAAACCTGCTCTCGCAAAATATAACCTTCAAGATTGCGTACTGGTGAATAGAATATTTGCCCACACCCATCTACTAGACTTTCTCATCGAACGCTCTCGTTTAACAGGGCTCGCCATCGATCGTATTGGTGGTTCAGTGGCGGCTTTTACTAACCTATATCTTCCACAACTCCACCGAGCAGGTTACATAGCACCAAACCTGCATTCAGAAAACTGGATTGCCAGCCCTGGTGGCTATGTCATGGACTCGATTCCGGATCTTTACGATTCGGTCCTTGTTTTGGATTTCAAAAGCCTTTATCCATCGATCATCAGAACTTTCTTGATAGATCCGATGGGAATGATTGAAGGCTTAAAACTTGAGGTTGGCAAAGATAGCGATAAGGCCATATCAGGATTTCGCGGTGGGCAATTCCATAGAGAAAAACACTTTCTACCGGAAATGATTGAGAAATTGTGGTCTGCACGAGATGTTGCTAAGAAGAATAACGAGCACGCATTTTCTCAGGCAATAAAAATTATCATGAACTCCTTTTATGGGGTTCTAGGCTCTTCGGGATGCCGCTTTTTTGATACACGCTTAGCATCAAGTATCACAATGCGCGGGCATGAAATTATGAAACAAACGAAAGCGCTAGTCGAAAGTAAAGGTTATCAAGTTATCTATGGGGATACAGACTCAACATTTGTCTCTCTTAACGGCAGCTACTCCAAACATAACGCCGATAAAATTGGTTCTGAGTTGGTTGAATACATTAATCAGTGGTGGCGTGAACACCTGTCGACAGAGTATGGTTTAAGCTCCTTTTTAGAACTTGAATACGAGACACACTACAAAAAGTTTTTGATGCCCACCATTCGCGGCGCGGTCACTGGTTCAAAAAAACGGTATGCCGGACTTGTTGGTGACGGAGAAAACGAAAAAATCATATTTAAAGGCCTAGAGAGTGCGCGAACGGATTGGACTCCTTTATCCCAAGAGTTTCAGCAGCACTTGTACGACTTAGTTTTTCACGATAAATCTCCCGCGAAGTACGTTCTGAATTTTGTTGAAAAAACGAAAGCTGGTGAGTTCGACGATAAACTGACCTATCGCAAGAGACTTCGACGAAAGTTGCATGAGTATCAGAAGAACGTCCCACCTCAAGTACGTGCAGCGAGAATGGCTGATGAGATAAATGCCCAATTGGGAAGACCTTTGCAATTTCAGAACAAAGGCTTGATCGAGTACGTTGTTACCTTAAATGGTCCTGAGCCCAAAGAATACTTAAAAAGTCCTATTGACTACCAACACTATATAGACAAGCAGCTAAAGCCTGTTGGGGATGCAATATTACCCTTTATTGGACTCGATTTTGATAGCTTGTGCGCTCCTCAAATGGGGCTATTCTAACCAATCTTAAACTCCGTTTTCTTGTATTGCTTAGCCAACCAATCACCATAGCTGTCTAAAATACCGACAACAGATCGTTTGGGGATTAATCGGCCTGATAACAAAATACCGAGACGCTCTATGTCCACTTTTTTATCTGGATGATAGTGAAGGAAGTGTTCTCCACACTCTATCGGATCATCAAACCATTGCTTATCTTTGTGCATAATTAAGGTATAACTTGCTCTGAGCAGCTTCTTCGCTATGGTTTTCTGAGCTTTGACGAGTGCCTCCTTATCATTCGCTTTAGCAATTCGATGCCGATATAACGACACCCACTCATCCACATCCATATTCCAATATTTGGCTATTTCCCAACTAGGAACGTATTCCCCAAAACACTCAGATAAATCGTCACCATGTATACAAACTGACAAATGCTTCAGCATAAAACCCCAAGAAAACAAACTATCTAAGCTAGCAACATCGCCCACAATTGCTTTCTTAATGCTCACTTCCGTAATAAACGGAAATTCTTTCTGAAATCTCCACTTGATGGTATTAAACAACGTGGACCAGTTTTCCCCAACAGGCTCCTTAGTCACAATGATCAAGTTCATATCTGAGTGATTCGGGCGTGCAGTTTTCTTAGCCACACTGCCGTATAAATAGATGCTGTGAAGATTTGTCCCGATCCCACTGACTATGCATTTTCTCAGGTCTTCAACCGCAGGATGATATTGTTGTTGATACGATTCATATGGCTCTATAGTGGAAAGTGACATCGATGGCAGCTAGTTATTTGATATTCAAGACACTTTACAAATATTCGCTTAGACTTCGCCATGATTCAAGAAAATCCTTAAATAAGGACAAATTCCTCTGTTAAATGTGTGTCAATTTACAAATTTCAAAAAATTTGTAACACATTGTTATATATGAGAATTGTAGTTTTTGTTACTAAGATGCATACCCGTTAAGGTATGAATGAAAATAGTGTTCTCTGTCAGAATAGAGTAGCATTCCCGCCGGATAGATTGCGAAAACGTGGATCGCACCGAGCGTAGGCTCAGTGTGAGTGACTCTAGCTCGTAAAAACTCAGGTCTGTTGACCTAGCCAACAACTGTAAATTTGAAACTCGTATGATTAAAATAAAACAGCTCTCTTTAGCTGCAGCACTAGCAGCATTATTTTCGACCAACGCTGTCATGGCGGCTCCAGCAAATACAGCAGACCAAAACTTGCCAGACAGTAACTACTACGCGGCAACCCAATACAAAGATGCGAAAGCGCCATTAAACGGCTACGGCGCGATTGATGTTCAAAAAAATATTCCAGAACGCATTCAAGTACCAGAAGCACCTGCTGAAGCAGGCGGAATAAATGGCGTACCAGAAGCGGCTGCGAAGAAGTGGACTCAAGAAGGCACATTCTTACCAAATATTAAAGCTGAATCATACATTCTCATTGATGCTAGCACTGGTCAGGTTTTAGCGTCACACGACGCAAACAAACGCATGGCTCCAGCAAGTACAACCAAATTGATGCTGCTTTATATAGTTGAGCAAAAACTGGCCGATGGTTCAATCTCACTAGATTCAAAAGTTGAAGTTCCTGAAGTGGCTTGGCACACAGGCGGCTCAAGAATGTTCTTGAAGCCAGGTTCATATGTTTCAGTTAAAGACCTAATTCAAGGTGTGATTGTAGAATCAGGTAACGATGCTGCTGTAACACTAGCCAACTATGTAGCGGGCTCTCAATCGTCATTCGTTTCAATGATGAACGCAACCGCTGTGCAACTAAAAATGCACAACACTCACTTTACGACAGTAATGGGACTTCCTGCTCCAGCACACTTCTCCACTGCTTACGACCTAGGAATTCTTGGTCAACACGTAATGAATGACTTCCCTCAGTATTTCCATTGGTACAGCCAAAAAGAGTACGAGTACAACCACATTCGTCAGCCAAACTTTAACCGTCTGCTATTTACATACAAATACGCTACTGGTATGAAGACTGGTAGCACGAAAGCAGCTGGATACTCGCTTGTGAGCTCGGCAGCGATGCCTGGGAACCCAATGAAGTTAGTAGCCGTAGTTTTAGGTACGAAGTCACTCAATGACGTTGCAGCTGAAAGTAAAGCTCTGTTGACTTATGGCTTCAGATTCTTTAAGCAAGACACAATGTACCAAGCTAACCAGAAAATCTCTGATCAAAAAGTTTGGGGCGGCCAACAAGATAATGTTTCTGTAGGCTTAGGCAACCCGCTGACGCTGGTTCTACCTACAAGTGTTAATGAAAAGCAGCTTGAAAGCTCGATTAAATACGATAGCGACATCAAAGCTCCTGTTCAAAAAGGTGAGAAACTGGGCGAAATGACAGTTACTTACCAAGGTAAAGTCATTAAAACCGAGCCACTGGTCGCATTAAATAAAGTGGATGAAGGTAGCTGGTTTACTCGCATCATCGCTAGCATTACGTTATATTTCCATAAGTTATTTGCATCATATCACCTGTAATCAAATACTTAGGATTTAATTAATGCCCAAGGCTAGTGAAATTAAAAAAGGATTTGCCGTTGAGCTCAACGGCAAAATCTTAATGGTCAAAGATATCGAAGTGACCAAACCAAGTGCGAGAGGCGCTTCAACTATTTATCGTTTTCGTTTTACTGATCTCGCAACAGGCGGCAAAGTTGACGAGCGCTTTAAGTCAGACGACATGCTAGACACTGTAGAAATGTATAAACGTAAAGTGGCGTTTTCTTACATTGATGGTGATGAGTATATATTCATGGATAATGAAGATTATTCTCAATACACCTTTAAGCAGGAAGAAATCACTGAAGAGTTACTTTTCATCAGTGAAGAAACTCAAGGTCTGCAAGTCGTTTTGGTTAATGACAAAGCAGCTGCGCTAGAGTTGCCAGCTTCAGTAGAGCTTGTTATTGAAGAAACAGATCCTTCAATAAAAGGTGCATCGGCTTCTGCGAGAACAAAACCGGCTCGCTTTGCTACTGGCTTAACCGTGCAAGTACCAGAATACATTGCTACTGGTGATCGTGTTGTCATCAACACTGCTGAACGAAAATACATGAACCGAGCGTAATAACATGACAGAACTTATCTCTTACGATGATGCCATCGAAACAGCATATGACATCTTCTTAGAAATGGCTCCTGACAATCTAGAAGCCGCTGACGTACTAATATTCACTGCACAGTTTGAAGAACGAGGTGCTGCAGAATTAGTCGAAACAGGTAATGATTGGGCCGAACATGTTGGCTTTGAAGTTGATAAGGAAACATATGCTGAAGTTCGAGTGGGGTTAGTCAATGAGGAAGATGACGTTTTAGACGATATTTTTGCTCGACTTCTTGTCAGTAGAGATCCAGAAAACAAGTTTTGCCATATTCTTTGGAAAAGAGACTAATTTACCCTCCTTCTAGTCAATTCGTTTCCCCTCAAAAATGCCAGTCACAAGCGACTGGCATTTTTTATGCTCTGAATAACCCTTATCTTTTCGATAAAAAATTTTCGTCTTTTTTTGTTTTTCGTCGTCTTAATAAACGAAGACTAAAATCAACACCAAAACCAGTAATTACACGATGAGAAAGTTGCTGGAGCTGGTATAACAGGAGATGAAAAAATGTTAACCGTTGTTAGCTTTGAACTATGCCCTTTTGTTCAACGAGTCACTGCTGCCCTTGAAGCAAGGCGCATCCAGTATCAACTGAAGTACATCAGTCTTAGAGATAAACCAGACTGGTTCTTAGAGATTTCTCCGAATGCTCAAGTCCCACTACTGATCACGGAAAACAACACAGCACTATTTGAGTCAGAAGCGATCGTTGAGTTTATTGAAGATGAATACGGCCCCCTAACCCAATTAACCCACGAACAAAAAGCGATAGAAAGAGCATGGAGCTATCAGGGTTCAAAGCACTATTTGATTCAATGTGGAATGATGAGTTCTAAAGACGAGAAAAGCTTTCAACAGCGTTTCAAAACTTTATCCAGGGCATTCTCCAAAGTGGAAATTCAACTGTCTGGAGACACCAAGTACTTTTCATCCGATAAGATAGGTAATGTTGATATCGCATGGCTACCACTCCTATATCGAGCTGATATCATCCAAAAGTTCACTCAATATGATTTTCTGCATGATTTTCCTAACGTGCAAGCCTGGAAAGAGTCACTACTTTCCACAGGAATTGGTGAGAAATCCGTATCCGAAAATTTTCTAAGTAGGTTTAAAGATTTTTATTTAACTAACACCTATATTTCTGGGTGTGAAGCAAACCAAGATTCCGACTGTTGCAGTGAGAGCTGCTGCGAATAGCCATAAAATAAAAGCCAAGATAGTTTTCTATGAATATTGAATTAATTTGGTCAGAATACCAAAGTAACCTTCGAACATTTCTACAACACCACTTATCTAACCCAAGTGATGTTGACGATTTGCTTCAAGAGATACTGATTAAGTCCCACAGGAATTTACCCACGTTAAAGGATCATAAAAAACTCAAATCTTGGCTATTTCAGATCGCTAATAATACAGTGACAGATTTTTATCGAAGTAGTAAAAAGCTGTTAAAAGCCGATATAGAAGCTTGGGACTTGGTCACCGATTCTAAAGAGAACGAACTCAATTCAGAGCTAGCTAAGTGCATTGCTCCTTTTATAAATAGCTTACCCGATGAGAACGCTAAGCTCCTAAATGCCATTGAGTTAGAAGGAAAGTCTCAAAAAGAGTATGCCAAACAGTCTGGCGTCAACTACTCGACTATAAAGTCGAGAGTACAAAAAAGCCGCAGGTTGCTGCACAGGCTGTTTCAAAACTGCTGCGATTTTGAAGTTGATAGAAAAGGTAATATTATCAGCTACCAAAATAAGAAAAAGGTATGTTCAAAATGCTAAGATGCATCGATTTTTGAAACGACATTAATAAACGGCATTCTTTCTCATTTATAAGACAACTTTGTAGTTAATTGATATTACTGTATTTAATTTATATTTAATCACGATATTTATGTAGCCAATAAGTTTAGACCATTGACTTCTTTTTACTAATCCGTAGTTTTACTTGTACTCACTAAGTTGTGCTTTTGCGGAGGAACATCATGAAAAGTGCGGATCGTATTTCTATCACGCTACTATCTGAAATAAGCATGCAATCCAACTTACTGAAAGAGTCTTTGGAATCAAACCTGGACGTTACACTCGATATCCTACCTTTTAGTAAATTTATACCAGTTAACAGTCAAAGCAAAAGGTGTTGCGATGTTGTTATTGTTGATTATCCCAAAATGGATGAGGATACTTTTCTAGACTATTGCGAACTTCAGTCTAGTTGTGAATCTCCATGGAAAGAGATACTTATTAACTGCCCTACAGATATCCACTCTTCGGATCTCTTCAAGTGGCATAATTTATCTGCCGTATTTTATGTCGATAATAGCGTTCATTCGTTAGTCAAAGGAGTAAGTAAGGTTTTACAGGGAGAAATGTGGCTGTCGAGAAAAATTGCTCAGGAGTATATTCAATACTTCCGTAGCTGTAATGCAATTAACACTTCTCGAGCTTATACGAAGTTGACCAAACGAGAAAAGCAAATTATCCATTTACTGACCAATGGATCATCAAATGTACAGATTGCAGATGAGCTTTTTGTTAGTGAAAACACAGTAAAAACTCACCTACACAATATATTCAAAAAAATCAATGCTAAGAATAGAGTCCAAGCTTTGCTTTGGGCAAATAATAATATTGGTATTGAAGAAAAAATTTAATCTATAAGTATTTGGCGTTTTATTTTCTAATAAGCGCCATTTTATTACCCATTCCTATTGATTCAAAAAAATATAAACCTTCGCTTATCTATAAAACCCAGTTCATGGATGATGAATAATTTTGCATTCATCAGTTACTGCGATGCGAAACTAGCTCAATTGGCATCTGATTGCGTGAGTAAGACATGGCTAGATTAGAGTTACCTGTCACCGAGTAATTAATACTGCTGCGACTTTTTGTATAGACTTTAATAGATATCCCTTGGCTTCCTTTAACTTGCCCTAATACTTTAACGCGTATCAGAACTGTATCCTCTAAAGTCTGCCTACACATTAGCTTGACGCCTTGCTCCTTGATCAATAATTCCTGAGACATGACAGAGCTAGAGATTAAAAATAAAGCGGCTACAAGAGCCGCTTTTTTAACTAATAAACTAACCATAGACTAATGCTGATAAATGACTGAAGAAGAGTTGTTTGCATTAGTCATAGTCACTGTGGCGGTATCATTCCAAGTTTGATAGACATCAACATAGTTGTGACTTGAGCGAGTTAGTGTCACTGTTGCTAGAGAGCTGTGACTATCCTGATCAACATATATTGTATTGTAGTCAGACTCGTCATTAAGTGTTACAACAGCATCATTATCAAGGAATTGACTAATTTCGATTGTATTGAAATCACTACTGCCATCTAGACGCACTTTTGCGTAGTTTGACACCTCTTGATCTAGAGTAATTTCATTGTCATCACTTTTATTTACAACATCGATATCGGCGTCATTACTGCTATACTGATCGACAGTAATGTTATTTCTGTTGCCCTGTTTCACATAAACATCAGCTGTATTTCCTTTCTTTTGATCAACTTCAATTATGTTTCCACCGCGCCCATACCCATCAACACGAACGGTCGCTTCGTTGTTACGCGCTTGATCTATAGTGATATCATTGGTGTGACTGTTACGAATATCGACATCGGCGTCGTTACCACCTTTACCAAACACCCACCAAGGGCTAGCCCCCTGTGTAATTTGAACGCTGTTACCATCTGAGGTGCTACTTGTACCGCTACCCTGAATATTAACGTCCGAGTTATTGCTGTCATTTTTTTGAAGAATCACGACGTCACTATCTTCCGTGTATTTAAAGAGTACATCAGCATTTTGACTTTGCCCATTTTCACTATGTTGCGTAATGTTCGAACTATCATTCTCAGATTCATAGTAAATTGTTGTTGCTGTATTTCCAGCGTAAGCTGTTCCAGCTGCAAGAAGAGTTGAAATAGCAATCACTAACTTTTTCATAGAATTATCCTCAAGTTTCTAAGCTTTATAAGACTTTCTTTTATGGCATCATTGCTTTATATAAATGCCACGATTCATGTCACTAACAACTAGTATCTTGTCACCTCCAGATTGCGTTACGCTGTAGCTAGATCGACCGGAGTCATAAATAGCCGCGAGATTATCATCACCATACTGATGGATGCCTAACTCACTACTATTATTGGTATAACTGCAACCAAGCGGATTATAAGCACACTGATTAATTACAGCGATATTGTTACTTCCCACTTGATTGATATAACCTTTATGTCCCACACCTGCTTGGTTGATCCTGGCATAATTGTTACTTCCATCAGCTTGCTCAATTAAAGCTGTGTTCCCAGATCCCTTTTGGGATATTAAAGCTTTCGAATCGGTGGTATTTTTCTGAACAACCTTTGCTTTGTTTGCTCCTGAACCCGTATTTTTCTGCTTTATAACAACTTCAGATCCTGTTGAGTGGCTGATAATAACTTCTGCATAGTTTCCTGAGGTCACTTGATGATCTTCTAATTCATCAAAAAGCACGCTTCCTTCAAATTCACCAAATTTCTGTGGTAAATCCTCAGAATATTCGAAGTACCCATATGAAAAGCTCGACATAATTAAGGATAATATTGCACCTAGTTTAATTATGTAGTTATAAAGCTTTTTCACCTTAGCCTCCTATTAACCCGAAATGGTAATCAAGACTCGTAATAATTATGCAACGCTACGATTTATTAACAATGAACTTTGTTTCGAAAATATTTTTCCTGTATTTGCGATAAAAGTTATTAACCGTAGTAAACCTTCAGGAAAATAGTTAAGAAGCCTTCTGAAAAAACTAGTTATAAAGTATTAATTGGTTATATTTTTGTTAACATCTACAATACTTAAGTCTATTAAGGATGAGCTTGTTTAATTACTTAGTTTCTCGGTTAAGAAGTCGTTATTTGAGTTTACGATTCATAGCGTTTAATACTGCCAGTTAACCTTCTAATTTTTTGTTTTGTTTAAGTAATCTCAATCACTTTATTTTTTCATTAAAACTGAATTTAGAAACTCATATTCAACTGAGCATCTATAAGCAGTCTCAATTATGAGAAAAGATAATTTATAACGAAATAACCATTATTAAAAATTAATAGATAAATGTTATAGTCTCGTAACATTAATACAACATCATTCTCGATTCGATAGGTTTTAATAAGGGCTAAAGTGCATAATGAGACAGATTAAAAAAGCAATTCAGTTACTAAATATTAAGCTAGTAATGCGCGCTGCTATTTTATCTATGTTAGCTGTCTCAACAAGCGTGTTAGCGGAGAAAAAACTTGAAAATGGTCCTGCTCTTGAGGACAACTCTAGATTGGAAGACAAAAATAATTTTTCCAATAATTTAGAAGAAGTTAACGGCCTTATTATTGATAGAACCATGACTCGACTGGGAGCTAACTTTTATTCGTCTTTTTCCCAGTTGGTCAATGATAGGCATGAAAATTTAAAAGAGAACATAACGGTTAAAGAGCGCCCCACCGCTTTGTCAGGAAGCATCATAACCATCTTTCACTTAGGAAAACCAATATATAAAACCGCTTTATCTCCAGCCCGAAAGCAAGCTGCGGAACGAGCTGAGCAAGCAACACGTGTTGTGAGCTCTTATATATCTAGCTGGGAAGTGCAACGATTATTTCAAGATAGATTTGATCTAGATAGTAGCGAGCTATAAAGCATTTGTTTCTCGTAAACATGACAAATGCTTTCCGAATAATATTTTAGGAATGAGTTTAAAGGACTAGTTGTGAAGTCTTCAGAGGACTAGTTATGAAAATTTCAGCAGTAAAACTTTTTACAATCTTACCTTTAGCGCTGTCGTATTCTGTGGCTGCAAGTGAACTGGTCTATACACCAGTAAACCCAGGCTTCGGAGGCGACCCGCTTAATAGTGGTTATCTACTTGGCGTTGCAAACGCAATAAACGACTACACTCCCGACGACGACGATTTTGGTTTTGAAGAGCAATCTGCACTGGATCGCTTAGCCTCTAGCCTCGAATCTCGCCTGATAAGTCAACTACTTGCCGACGTGGGCAATGGTAATACTGGTCAGCTAGAAACTGATGATTTCTTTTTAAATATTGTTGATGACAACGGAAACCTCTTGATTCAAATCGTCGATAAAGCAACAGGCGAGTCGACAGAAATAAGTGTTTCTGGATTAAACCCAAACAATTAGGTTCGTTAGGGGCATGTTGGCCCTAAATAAATTTATTACTGATCTAGGGAGTAAAAGGACTCACCCCAGGCACCAAAACTTACTAGGGTGTAAAGCATGAAAAGTATTATCCTTGGCTTGTTAGTCACAATTTTGGCAGGTTGCTCAAATTCTCTCTCTATTCCAGATGCAGATGAAAGCCCGAAGTTAATGCCACGTGGGGCAACCTATAGCGATCTAATCCGTTTACCGTTGCCAAAAGGAAAGATTCTGGTTTCTGTCTATGATTTTCGTGATCAAACGGGGCAATACAAAGCGCAACCAAATAGTAACTTTTCCACAGCGGTCTCTCAGGGTGCGACCTCATTGCTCACAATGTCACTTCTAGACTCTCGGTGGTTCATCCCTTTAGAGCGTGAAGGATTGCAAAACCTACTAACCGAGCGAAAAATCATTCGTGCTGCTCAGAAAAAAGCCAACGGTAATGGAAACGGTAATGGCGTTGATCTAACTTCGCTTAGCTCAGCAAATGTAATGATTGAAGGCGGCATCATTGCCTACGACTCAAACATCAAAACAGGTGGTGCTGGAGTTCGTTACTTGGGTATAGGCGCTTCAGGCCAATATCGCTCTGATCAAGTCACTGTTAACATTCGGGCAGTAGATGTAAGAACAGGTCGTATATTACTCAGCGTAACCACCAGCAAAACCATTTTTTCTCATGAGTTAACTACTGGTGCTTTTAGGTATATCGACTACAAAGATTTGCTTGAAGTTGAAATGGGTTACACCAACAACGAGCCTGTTAATGTGGCCGTCGCTTCAGCTATCGACTCGGCTGTCATTCATCTGATAGTGAAAGGTATTCGCCTTGGTTTATGGGAACCACTTGATCCAAAACAAGCTGACAGTTCATTAATTAGACGCTATACCAACGAGAAGGTTGAAGTGTTATAAGACCTGCAAAATAGCCCTGCGAGGGCTATTCTCTTTTACTCTTGTTAAGAGCTACTCGCCAAACTAATCAATTGTTTTAAGCACTCTTCACCTTTTTCTATCTGTTTTTCACTAGTTAAAGACATAAAACTCTTCTGAAAATGGCGGAATGCAGGGCACATTGATTCTGCTTCCAATAGCTCTAACGCTAAACAATCCCGCTCAGCGAAACCTAACGCCTGTTGTGCACTATTGGAAGAGCTAAGTAAGTCCATAACGTTTTGCGAATGGTTAACATAGTCAGAAGAACAGTTCTCTGCAAACGAAAAGGGAGTAAAACAAATTGCCAGCAAGGCCACCTTGGCTTTACTTAGAATCATACGTCTTCCTTGAGTATTGAATCCAACATCTTGTTGCTACAATACTACGTCGGGTGTGACAAATATCAATAAGACTTAAGGCTAACGGCAGACGCTTGAAGCGGTAGAGTTAATCAGTTTTAATTTTCGCTTATGTCTTCAAATTCTTAAAATAACTCTTGATAAAATGCTCGAGGTTATACTTTAATTTGTATATTCAATTAAACATATCTGGAAGGCTATGTCTGAAGCTCCGCTATACATTCAAATTAGAGATTTTATCTCACAGAATATTGATTCTGGAACATGGGAAGTAGGTAAAAAAATCACCACTGAAATTGAGCTAGCTTCTCAATTTAATGTTAGTAGAATGACCGTGAATAAAGCGATTCGCGACCTCGTCAATGAAGGAAAACTTGTACGTAAACCAAGAGCTGGAACATTTGTCTGTGCTCAAAAAGACAAACTGGAATCCCCGTTGCTCGAGACCACTAACATTGCCCGAGAAGTAGAACAGAGAGGTAATCAATATCACAGCGAAGTGCAAAAGCTATGTTCAATTGTTGCAGATAGTGACATCGCAACAAAGTTAGGCGTCATGATTGGAAATGTTGTGTTCTATTGTGAAATCATACACTTTGAAGACAAGTCTCCTATCCAAATCGAATTAAGATGGGTCAATCCTGACTATGTGCCAAATTATCTAAAACAAGATTTTTCCCAAATTACCCCACACCAATACCTTTCTGAAAACTGTCCTCTCAGTGCTATCGAACATACTGTTGAAGCGATACTTCCTGACAAACATATTCAACAACTACTATCGTTACCAAACAACGAACCATGTTTGCTATTAGACAGACGAACATGGAGCCAGGATAAACTGATCAGTTCAGCGCTGCTATTCCACCCAGGCTCTAAGTACAAACTCAGCTCAAAGGTCACTTTTAACTAGAGCGTGCCGACCTTTTCACACTATCGCAACAAACCAGTTGAATATCTAAACAATTTGAGATATTAATTGTATATACATTTACATATCTAACTGGGAAATTGTAATGTGTAACGAACATGATCTTGTTCTAACCAATGCTCGATTAGTATCAATGGAAGCGGGTGAAATTGGTTATACAGTAAGTGAACCCAAAAACCTCGCGATACAAAATGGACGAATACACACGATTTCCAACACCACACAACTCTCTAGTGAATCTCACGTCTTCGATTGCAAAAATAAGCTGGTTACCCCTGGTTTGATAGACAGTCATACACACCTAGTGTTTGCTGGAAACCGAGCACAAGAATTTGAACAACGAATTAAAGGGGTGAGCTACGAACAGATTGCCTGCAATGGTGGAGGCATATTATCTACGGTTAAAGCGACACGAAAAGCATCGAAAGATCAACTAGTTGAGAATACTTTACCGATTCTAGATGGCCTTCTCCGTTCAGGGGTGACCAGCGTAGAGGTAAAATCAGGCTATGGTTTAACGCTGCAAGATGAATTAAAAATGTTGCGCGCAGCCAAAGCTCTCGAGAATCATCGCCGTATAAAAGTATCGACCACTTTATTAGCAGCCCACACAGCTCCACCTGAATTTAAAAATGACTCAGATTCGTATATTGACCTTATATGCCAAGAGATTATTCCAGCAGTAGCAGAAATGCAGCTTGCGGATGCAGTTGATGTTTTTTGCGAATCCATAGGTTTTAACTTAGAACAAACCGAGCGAGTGTTTAATACAGCAAAAAAATTCGGTTTAAACATTAAAGGCCACGTCGAGCAACTTTCTGACTTAGGCGGAGCTCAGCTAGTGGCGAAATATCAAGGTTTATCCGCAGATCATATTGAGTATCTAACTAAACAAGGCGTTCACTCTTTGGCAAACTCAGGTAGTGTGGCAACCCTGTTACCGGGCGCATTTTACTTTTTAAAAGAGTCTCAGTTACCCCCTATTGCAGAATTGCGTATACAAAACGTTCCAATGGCTATCGCCACTGATTTTAACCCCGGCACGTCACCCTTTGCAGATTTGACTATGATGATGAATATGGGGTGCACTCTATTTGGCTTAACACCAGAAGAAGCACTACGTGGAGTGACGTGTCACGCAGCAAAAGCGCTTGGGTTGAGCTCATCTAGAGGGCAAATAAAACAAGGCTATGAAGCAGACTTGGCCATTTGGAACATCGAACATCCGGCAGAGCTAAGCTACCAAGTGGGTGTTCCTCGCCTCGTCGCTCGTATTGTCGATGGAGAACTGTGCCATGACTGACACTACTCAAACTGTAACCAGCCAGCAGTTTCACTGGCAGGGTCGCCATGATGCTGAAGACGGTGACTTAGGTCAAAGAATACATCATGCCGTCAAGCAAAAGCAGTCATCTGAACTTAACGAATCCACCAAAGCTGTCAGCTTACTCGGATTTGCGAGCGACGCAGGTGTTGCAAGAAACAAAGGTCGTATAGGCGCAAAAAAAGCGCCAGATTTAATACGCAGAGCGTTAGCAAACATGGCATGGCATAAAGATGTATCCATTATTGATTTAGGTAACGTCACGTGTGAAGACGACCAACTTGAAACAAGCCAAAGTCTATGTGGTCATGTCATAGCGGGAGCTCTCCCCTACACGCCAGTTGTCACACTAGGCGGTGGCCATGAAGTGGCTTGGGCCTCTTTCCAAGGTTTAGCAGGCTACTTCCAGCAACATTTTCCACATAGCAAACCGAAGATTGGCATTATTAATTTCGACGCACACTTTGACTTGAGGACCTTCAATAGCCCTCAGACAGACGTTAGGCCCAGCTCAGGCACCCCATTCAGTCAAATTCATCATTTTTGCCAACAAAATGATTGGGACTTTCATTATGCTTGCCTAGGGATCAGCCGTGCCAGCAACACTGCAGCGTTGTTCCAAAAAGCAAAAGAACTGAACGTATGGTATGTAGAAGATTTCAAACTCTGTTTTATGAACCATATCTACCACCTCACCCAGCTCCAGCACTTTATCGATAACTGCGATTACATCTATCTCACGATTGACTTAGACGTCTTCCCTGCCGCAGTCGCCCCGGGAGTCAGTGCACCCGCTGCACCGGGTGTGAGTTACGAGTCTCTTTCCCCCTATTTAAGAAGAATTTTAAATTATCCGAAAAAGCTAATGCTTGCTGACATTGCAGAATACAACCCAACCTACGACGTTGATAGCCAAACTGCGAGGTTAGCTGCGCGGCTTTGTTGGGAAATAGCCAATGCGATGGCAGATAAAGTGCTGCCAGAAGAAGACCTACCCGTTTAACCCTATGTAATAACTACTTTCATATTCCAATAACAACGACAGTACATCTATTAAATTAAAGGATTCAGCCATGACTTCAAATAACACCGAAGATCAACGTTTAGATACTAGCCGTACAATTCGCGCTCCTCATGGTACAAAACTACGTGCCAAATCTTGGTTAACAGAAGCGCCATTGAGAATGTTGATGAACAACCTAGATCCCGAAGTAGCCGAGCATCCGCATGCTTTGGTGGTGTATGGTGGAATCGGCCGAGCAGCAAGAAACTGGGAGTGTTACGACAAGATTGTTGAAACCCTAGAAAGACTGGAAGACGATCAAACCTTATTGGTGCAATCAGGTAAACCAGTAGGCGTTTTCCCAACCCACAAAAATGCGCCTCGTGTACTTATTGCAAACTCTAACTTGGTGCCACATTGGGGCAACTGGGAACACTTCAACGAACTAGATAAAAAAGGCCTCATGATGTACGGCCAAATGACAGCAGGTAGCTGGATTTACATTGGATCCCAAGGCATTGTTCAAGGTACATATGAAACCTTCGTTTCTGTGGCCAAAAAGCACTTTGTTGGCGATGCAAGTAAGCGTTGGATTTTAACTGGTGGACTTGGTGGCATGGGTGGCGCTCAGCCTCTTGCAGCTACAATGGCTGGTTATTCAATGATCGCTGTTGAATGCGATGAGTCACGAATTGATTACCGTTTAAGAACTGGTTACGTTGACAAAAAAGCCACTTCTTTAGATGAAGCTCTGGCGATCATTTATGAATCAGATCAGCCAGTCTCAGTTGGTTTGCTTGGCAATGCCGCAGATATATTCCCTGAGCTTGTAGAACGCAATATCACACCAGACGTGGTGACTGACCAAACCTCTGCACACGATCCTCTCAATGGTTACCTACCTCAAGGTTGGAGTCTTGAACATGCCGCTGAAATGCGTAAAAAGGACGAAGCTAAGGTAATCAAAGAAGCTAAAGCTTCTATGGCGATTCAGGTGAAAGCTATGCTAGATCTTCAATCTCGTGGTGCCGCAACACTTGATTACGGCAACAATATTCGCCAGATGGCGCTGGAAGAAGGCGTTAAGAACGCGTTCGACTTCCCGGGCTTTGTTCCGGCTTATATTCGCCCTCTCTTCTGCGAAGGTATCGGTCCATTTCGTTGGGCAGCACTTTCTGGTGATCCTGAGGATATTTATAAAACGGATCAAAAAGTTAAAGAACTCATTCCAGATAACCCACACCTACACAACTGGCTAGATATGGCTCGTGAGCGTATCCAATTTCAAGGCCTGCCATCACGTATATGCTGGGTTGGGCTAAAAGACAGAGAACGCCTAGGTCAAGCATTTAATGAAATGGTAAAAAATGGTGAGCTCAAAGCTCCGGTTGTCATCGGCCGTGACCATTTGGACTCAGGTTCTGTTGCCAGCCCAAACCGAGAAACAGAAGGCATGATGGATGGCTCCGATGCTATCTCTGACTGGCCACTGCTTAACGCACTATTAAACACTGCCGGCGGTGCAACTTGGGTATCCCTACACCATGGAGGTGGCGTTGGTATGGGCTTCTCACAGCATTCAGGAATGGTCATCTGCTGCGATGGTAGCCAAGACGCGTCTGAGCGAATTGCACGAGTATTACACAACGACCCAGCAACAGGTGTAATGCGTCACGCAGACGCAGGTTACGACATCGCTAAAACGTGTGCAGCGGAGCAAGGTTTAGACTTGCCAATGCTAAATGAAGAACTGAGCAAGCTGAAGTAAGGAAGTGAAAATGTTGGATTTTACGCTTAAGCCTGGTTGCATCAGTTTAAAGGAGCTTCGTCAAGTGAGTCGTCATCCCGTTCGCATAGAGCTGGATGAACGTGCCATCCCCGATATCGAAGCCAGCACCAATATTGTCGACCAAGTGATTGAGGAAGATAGAACCGTTTATGGCATCAATACCGGCTTTGGTTTGTTAGCCAATACTCGTATTGCTCCTGAAGACTTGCAAACTTTGCAAAAAAGTATTGTTCTATCCCACGCGGCTGGTATCGGCGAATTAATGTCGGACGAAACTGTTCGATTAATGATGGTGTTAAAAATTAACAGCCTTGCTCGGGGTTTCTCTGGGATTCGTCTGTCTGTTATCAACGCTTTGATCACGTTAGTCAATGCCAATGTCTACCCTTGCGTACCACAAAAAGGTTCCGTTGGGGCGTCCGGCGACCTTGCTCCTCTCGCGCACATGAGTACCGTTTTACTTGGTGAAGGCCAAGCAAGGCACAACGGCAAAATTATATCTGGACTTGAAGGACTGAAAATTGCTGGACTAGAACCGATTACACTTGCGCCGAAAGAAGGTCTAGCTCTTCTTAACGGTACTCAAGCATCCACTGCTTTCGCCCTAGAAGGTCTCTTTGTCGCAGAAGACCTTTACGCTTCCGCTACCGTATGCGGAGCAATGTCGGTAGAAGCAGCGTTAGGCAGCAGAAAACCTTTCGATCCCCGAATTCATAGAGTCAGAGGACACCGCAGCCAAATGGATGCGGCTGATGCTTATCGCCACTTACTGGACGCTCGAAGTGATATTGGTGATTCACACACCAATTGTGAAAAGGTTCAAGACCCTTATTCACTGCGCTGCCAACCACAAGTTATGGGCGCTTGCCTGCAACAAATTAGAAATGCAGCCAGCACGTTGGAGGTTGAAGCGAACTCCGTATCCGATAATCCATTGGTTTTTGCCGAAGACGGTGACATCGTATCTGGGGGGAACTTCCACGCAGAGCCGGTCGCGATGGCTGCTGACAACCTTGCCTTAGCGATTGCGGAAATCGGTAGCTTGTCTGAGCGAAGAATGGCGCTTCTCATTGATAGTGCACTAAGCAAACTCCCCCCTTTCTTGGTTGATAACGGTGGAGTGAACTCTGGATTTATGATTGCTCAAGTAACTTCAGCCGCGCTCGCCAGTGAGAACAAAGCCCTAGCCCACCCGAGCTCAGTGGACAGCTTACCAACGTCTGCGAATCAAGAAGATCATGTTTCCATGGCCACCTATGCAGCGAGAAGGCTTAAAGACATGGGGGATAATACCCGGGGCATATTGGCCGTCGAGTATTTGGCCTCAGCACAAGGGTTAGACTTTAGGGCACCAAGTGTATCTTCACCACGTATCGAAGAAGCGAAGCATAGGTTACGTGAGACAGTCGCATTTTATGACAAGGACCGATATTTCGCTCCTGATATCGAAAATGCCAATAGTCTACTAAAACTCGCAATACACAATGACTTAATGCCTTCAAGCTTAGCGTTAAGTTTTTAGTAGTTGGCCGATACCCCCTCACAGAGCCTAGTGAAAGACTAGGCTTTTTACCGTATCGAAAACTAAATCTTTATGTAGTTTTAATGACTTAACACTAGAAATTTACACTGGATGGACCATTGAAGGTCAAATCTGATATATAATCCCCTACAATTTTTGCTATTTGTCACGAGTTATGTTCCTAACACCCTATTTTTCAACAAAAGACGATCAATTCCAATTCACACGTCAACAAGCTAGCCACTTCGCCAAAAAAGTAGCGGGCGACTACAACCCGATTCACGACGAAGACAATAAACGCTTTTGTGTGCCTGGCGATCTTTTGTTTGCGGTGTTACTGCAGAAACAAGGTATTAGCCAAAAAATGCGCTTTGATTTTTCAGGCATGGTAACCGACGGTATCGAGCTTAGTATTCAGAATAACGCGAATGAAAGTGTCGTTGTAGACCAAAATGGTAAGCAATACCTCACTGTACAACGCGAAGGCGATGTCAATACTGATGCCGAGTTTATCGAGCATGTCGTGACAAATTATGTCCAGTTTTCTGGTATGAACTTCCCTCACATCATGGTTCCACTTATGGAACAAGAGAAAATGATGATCAATTGCCAACGCCCGTTGGTTATATATGAAAGCATGGAAGTGGAGTTCAAGAGACTGGACCTTGTAAAGCCTGAAGTAGACTTCACAGGTGCCACTTTCGACGTGGATGGCAAGCGTGGAGTGGTTACTCTCAACTTTGCTTTCATGGAAAATGGCCAAATCGTTGGTAACGGCGTAAAAAGAATGGTCGCGAGTGGCCTAAAACCCTACGAGCACGAATCTGTTGACGATCTAGTAAAACGCTTTAATGCTCGTAAAGAAAGCTTTCTCGCTGATATCACTGAAGCAGCTTAATTCTAACTTTAAGCATTCAAAAATAGAAAACCTCCTTTTCGGAGGTTTTTTTGATCACTTTGGGCACGTGGTAGGACAAAAATGAAATAGGTCAGTGCTGGTTAGAGAACGATTCTGTTCGGCGGTATAAACAAGCTAACGGACGATTAAAATCGTAAGTTTATTTAAAGGAATATTGATGTAGACTAGATCTAAATACCCCATGATTTCTTTTGGTGATTGGTTTCTAATTGGAGTCCCGTTGATAGGGTATTGGTATACATCAATTTTACTAATGCTCTTACCTCTACCTGTTGCAATTGCGTACTCAGTTTTTGGTGCACTAAAAAGGCATCACGAAAATCAACCATTTGTCGAGCCAGAGAAAATTTGGCTTTATTCTAGTTTACATCTCAAGTTTAAAATCGGTTTGTTGATAAGTTACTGGTCACTCGAACTTATAGCTTTATACCTTTCAGAAATATAAACCTAACAAGGTAATAAAGCAGGTAAAAACCAGTTGGCTGTAGCTCGTACATCGATATGGTTAATCTCCAATTACAACCACTAACCTTTGCCATATCGCCAACCAAGCCTTACTCGCTACTCTACGCTTAAATATTTCTATATCGCGATTAGGATTAAAAGTGATTTTTCCTTCAAAATTGGATTCCAGCCCAAAAGCACTAATACATTCTATTTGGTTGCTTTCTAACATCCTAACCGCAACCGCGGTTTCCTTTTCTGGCCAATATCTCATGGCATCCAATGAGTTTTTGTAAGGCTTATCATTGTTGCGCTCATGCATAATGGCCTGATTTCTAACTTGCCAGTTTAGCGTCGGCATGAGCGCGGTTAGCACTTGTTCGTAATGTATATCCTGCTGGATCGATGAGTTAGTGGGATCAAAATAGAGAACATCGACATCGTTGAGAGGAGTTGCTGACACATAGTTATGAATATTATCCCAAATCAAATTTCGTACAAAGCCTGCGGCAATGTAACAATCTGGTAGATTCAGACCACGAACATGTGTAAGAGCTTCAACTCGAGTTGAATCATTTAAAATCAGCTGTTCGATTTTATGGTGTAGGATCATCTGGATAGTTAGATGTATTCTCGCATTTAAGCGAGAATACTTGCTGTTTATGAAATTGCAGTTAACAGAGCTTGCAAAGGATGAAGTAGCACTTCTTTCTCGAATCTTTTTACTTGGCTTCGACAGGAGTACCCTGTTGCCATACATCTGTTTTTTGGTAATTTTTCTAAATTTGGTTTCCAACTTAACCCATAAATATCTCTCGACATTTCAAGCTTATCGACTTCATGACCAAATGTACCTGCCATGCCGCAGCAACCAACTGGCACTGATTGCATCTTCGCACCAAAGTGGGTAAATACTGCACCCCACTCCTTTTCACTGTTTGGCATCTTGGTCTTTTCAGTACAGTGAGCTAGCAAATACCAAGGGTTTTGGTCGCTGCTATCGAAAGAACTAAACTCATTCAATCGAGGAAGCAGCCACTCATGTACATTTAGCACTTGGAACTTTCCTCGACTTTCACCCAGTATCTCTTGATACTCATCTCGATAGCAAAGCACCATAGCAGGGTCGACTCCTACCATTGGAATATTCAAAGCAGCAACTTGGGATAGAAACTCTGCGGTACTTCTCGCCGTGTCCGCAAACTTAGCAAGGAAACCTTTAATATGCTGCGCTTTACCATTTGGCTTAAATGGGAGTAAAACAGGTTTCTTACCTAACTTAACAGCTAGCCGAGTAAAGTCTTCGACCACTTGCGCATCGTAATAGCTGGTAAATGGATCTTGCACAATGAGAACGTATTCGTCGCGTTCTTGCTCTGGCACATTTACCAACATTTCCATATCAAAATCTGTTGAAATGACTTCACGCTTTTCTAAAGTTGGTATAGATAACTGTGGCGTATCCACATACCCAATCGTCGAAGCGGTAGCCTTCTTTACAATAGAGTTATTTATTACAACGTTCACCACCTTCGGCATTTTTGCCATCCAAGGCAGCATCGTTTCAATATTTGAAACTAAATAGTCCTTAACGGGTCTTTGATATCGTGTGTGATAAAGGTTTAAAAAGCGCGCTCTAAAACTCGGTACGTCAACTTTAATTGGGCAGTGTGTCGCACAAGCTTTACATGCCAAACAACCATTCATAGCCTCGTACACTTCATGAGAGAAGTCGTACTCGTGGCGTTTATTGGCGGTATGTCGAAGTCTATCAACAAGAGCTTTAACTGATGAGGAAGCATTCAAGCTTTGATGTTCAAAGTCCAATATGTTGATATTTTGCTCGCTGAGCTGACGCAACCACTCTCTCACTAACCCCGCTCTTCCCTTCGGAGAGTGGCGGCGATCGTAGGTCACTTTCATAGACGGGCACATAGGTGATGAAGTGTCGTAATTAAAACACAAGCCGTTGCCATTACACTCCATCGCTTGCTTGAAGCTGTCTCTTACTTCAATATCTATTTGTCGATCGTAATAACCTCTTTTCGTATCCGTCACTTTCACCAGCTCTGCATCACTGTCAAGAGGTGTGCAGATTTTTCCTGGGTTCATTTTATTTAGAGGGTCAAATGCGGTTTTTACTCGGCGCAGCTCATCAAATAACTTTTCTCCAAAAAACTCTGGCCCGTATTCTGAGCGAAACCCTTTGCCGTGTTCGCCCCACATTAATCCGCCATACTTCGAGACCAACTTAACCACTTCATCAGAGATTTCATGCATCAAGCTTTCTTGCTTTGGATCGCACAGATCTAAAGCGGGTCTGACATGTAGAACACCAGCATCAACGTGACCAAACATGCCATATTTAAGCTGCTTACCATCTAATAACTCTCTGAACTCGGAGATGAAATCAGCCAAATTTTCTGGTGGTACACAGGTATCTTCAGCAAATGCGACAGGCTTAGCTCTTCCTTTGGCAGCACCAAGGAGCCCAACCGCTTTTTTCCGCATGTTATAAATACGATTGATGCTGTCTAAGTCACTACATATTTGATAACCAATGATTCCCGCTTGCTGAGATTCTAGCATTTCATCGAGCTTAGCTGCTAATTGGCTAACTTGCGCCTCGACTTCAGCTTCATCTTGTCCTGCAAATTCGACAATGTTGATGCCCAACATTTCCTTATCGGGCACTTCTGTCAATAAATCGCTAACGGAGTGCCAGACAATGTCCTGCTTGGCCAAGTTCAAAACATTTGAGTCTACCGTTTCAACTGATAACGCGTTGGCTTCTACCATGAATGGGGCATTTCTCAGAGCAGCATCAAAGCTATTGTATTTGACGTTAACTAATGTTCTTACTTTTGGTATAGGTGTTAGATTCAATTTTGCTTCAGTGATGAACGCCAGTGAACCTTCTGAACCACATAATATGCGAGCTAAATCAAACTGGTTGGTGTTGCTAGCTAGCGCATTTTTCAGATCATACCCTGTTAGGAAACGATTTAATGGTGGGAATTTATCTAATATATCCTGCCTATTTTCAGTGCATACTTTTTCACTAACTTCAACGGCTTGATAAGCGAAAGAGTTAAGCTCAGGCTCCCCCTTTGAACCATCAGTTTCAAAGACGGAACCATCCGCAAACACAGCTTGCAATGATAAAACATGATCTGAAGTTTTACCGTACTTCAGAGAGCCTTGGCCAGAAGCATCGGTATTAATCATTCCGCCCAATGTCGCGCGGTTACTGGTCGATAAATCAGGAGAGAAAAAATACCCGTATGGCCTAACTGCTTGGTTTAACTGATCCTTTATAACACCTGATTGAACCCTAACCCATCCTTCTTGCTTATTGATTTCAAGAACTTGATTCATGTACCTAGATAAATCAACCACAACTCCAGTCGTCAGAGACTGCCCATTTGTGCCGGTTCCCCCACCCCTTGGAGAAAAAGTCACTCTCGCATAGCCCGGTTTTGAACTAACCTTAGTAAGTAAGGAAACATCTTGTGTTGTTTTTGGATGCACCACAGCCTGTGGCAGCTGTTGGTAAACGCTATTATCTGTTGCAACTGCGAGTCGGCTTGAATATTGAGTTTCGATGTCGCCGCTAAAACCTACTTTTTTCAGGTCATTTAAGAATTCCTGAACAGTAGAATCGACATCAGATTGTGTTTGTAATCTTGGTAACATTTGCTTCCTGCCCAACAATACTGAGCCTTTCAGTATCGGGTTTTAGTTATTTTGATATTAATCTTTTGATTTTGGTCACTTTACAACATTTGAAAAGGTGATCAAAACAGAATCTGAGTGCCACAATAAAACATATGCTTGCTAAACTACTCATGCTGGTTAAGTAGCGAATTTATTTAGATAGTAATGCAGTGATTTAAAATAGGCTAACAATGAAAAAAAGTAAGATTGTCACTACCGAAGATATCTTGTTAAAGCTATGCCAATCTGTATCAGGCGTTTTAACTTCTGCCACTGGCTCAAACGTTGCTTACTCAGCAATGGTACAAAAGATCACCAAAACAAGCTTGAAACCGGATTATGGCTGCTTTGTTCTTTTTGACGGCGGATTCTCTGGTTTAGTGGTGATTAACTTTACCGCTAAGGCCGCACTGGAGATCTACACCAATTACATGAGAAATATGGGTATTCCAGAAGAAGAACTGGCAATAGTCCATACTTCTGATGAGGTTGGTGACGTCCTTGGGGAACTGATGAATCAATTAGTCGGTGACTTTACTAATCGAATACGCAAAGAGCTAAGAACCGACATTACCCAAAACCAACCAAAGATGCTTTCTCTGAATAAACAAGTGGTACTATCTGTCGACACCAACCTAGATAGGCCTCAGGTAAGAAGAGTGACTTTCTCAACAGAGGGAAATAATATTTTCTATTTGGAATTGGCAATGGATAAAACCGAGTTCATCCAACTAGAAGAGTTCGAGGTATCCGATGACGATGATTGCCCAGATAGCATCTTGGAACAAGCTCAAAAAAGCCGAAATTCTCAATCATCCGATTTATCTACCGAAAGCCAGCCTGATATCTCAGATGATCTGCTTGATGAATTAGGCATTTAGCAGCAGCTCAATAGGTCGAGTGATAGTGAACTCCTCTAATCACTCGACAAAAATATTTTTTAAATCAAATACAAAAGGCTTAATTAGCTTACTTCACTATATTCGCCCTCTTTCACTTATGATCTAAAAACGTTAAAATGGTCGACTTTATTATTGTCAGGCCATTCCTCATCAATGGATAAACAAAAAGCTCTAAAGAAGATAGCCAAGTGCCTAGAGTTAGGTAACTCAGCAAACGTCAATGAAGCAGCCAATGCCATAAAAATGGCGCATCGCCTCATGCTGAAGTACGGACTTGATAAAGACGACATCGAATTTATCAAGATGGGCAAAACACAATCCACTCATTTATTACCTGCAAATATCAGCTCCACGCTGCTGCGAGTAATACGTGGTATCAATACAAAATTTGGTGTTGAAGCTGTTTTGCTCAATCACAAAGGCTTAAAAAGAGTTGAATTTATTGGTGAAGCTGATAGAGCAATTTTTGCTGCGTTTGCTTTTGACATTATCTACCGCGAATTAAATGAACACACGGGCAAGTTTAGAAACAGTTTCGCTGGCTCTGGTACATCAACAACTGAAGTTACACGTAGAGTAAATTCGTTTGTCTCAGGCTGGGTCGAAGGCGCTTTAGAAAAGCTACCAGTTATTGCCCCAGATGATGAGTCAGCAAATAAAATCAATAACTATATTGATAAAGAATTTAAAAATATCGATAGAGAAACCTTTAAGCAACAGCTGAAGGAAGCGATGAAAAATATCACTGCAGATTACGAAGTTGGCTTAAAGAAAGGCCGAAAAGTCTCGGTAAGTCGCCCTATCGATGGCGCTCAAGCTCCCAAAATGTTGCGGTAATCACTTGTGATTGAATCTGATGAATCCTTAATTCATTGAACTAATTTAAAATTCACCACTACTCTCTATTACCTAACATGCTAAACTTAGTTTGTTTGACCATTCCTAAGCATGTAGGAAGCCTGATTGATGAGGTAATACCAATACCAGTAATTCAGTGCGCAAGCAGTTACTGGAATTGGTATCGGGTACATGGATGTTATAGTTTGGTGGTGATATCTTGCGACAAATTTTCCCACAGATTCTTCTAATCGCTATTTTTATCAATGCCCCAGTTGCATTTGCTGAGTCCATCCAATCTCTAACTGAAGCTGCCGAGCAAAATGACGCTAAGTCTCAGTATGAATTAGCGAAACTATATGAATTGGGTAAACAAGTCCAGCAAGATAGCAAAGCGGCTTTTTATTGGTATCAACAATCTGCCCAAAATGGCTACGATCCTGCGAAATTTCAACTTTCTAAAGCCTATATAAATGGTATAGGAACAAAAAAAAATATCCCCCAAGGGCTATTCTGGCTAATTAATTTATCGTTAAAAGGGAATGTGGATGCACAGCTAACGCTTGGCAAGATCTACCAAAATCTAAAGCAGCCCCCTAACCCTATCGACATGGCTGAGGTGTGGTATCAAATAGCTTCTGGCCAAAGCTCTGCCGCAGAGGAAGCTTACTCAAAGCTCCTAGAAAATAAGTACAACGCTCGACGAGCAAAACAGATGTCCTATATTGAGCAACTGAACTCTGTATTTCCAGAAGAGTCGCTATCCCCAGCCTCTCCTACTTCTCCTCCAGAAAACATAGAAATACTATCTATCGTAGAATATTTAACGACCATGGTTATTGTCGCAACTGCTTCAACATTCATAATTGTATTCAGAAGGCGGCGGCAACGAAGGGAAAAAAGGGAAATAAAAGAGAGCAATGAAAGCCAAGACAAGGACAAAGCTCTTGAGAACCAACTACAAGTAATTAACCAGCAAAAAAAACAACTTGGCATTCTGTATAGAGAATTAAAGAAGCAGCAGAACCACACTAAAAAGAGCGGTCATGAAAATGCAGAGTCAAATAAAGACAAAAGCAACTCTCAAGCCCCCAATCAATTACAACTGGCCTGCACCCTATTTGGCTTTAGAGTAAACAAAATACCGGATGATAAAAAGGTTAAATTGAGATTTAAGCAACTATCTAAGATTTATCATCCCGATGTCAATGGAAGTGAAGATGAAATGAAACGACTAAACGCTGCCCTTAAGATAATATTAACCCGAACTAACAAATAGTTACATAATAAAACTCAGTGTTTCCAAGTAGTTTTCACGTAATCGATCTCCTTCTCAGTTGCCATCATAAATGATTAACCGAAAGCACTTATATATGTCATAATCCGGTGCGAAAATAAAGTCCCCAATACAAGCTCTATCAATAGATAGCCACAAACTAGAGCAATGGGAAATCGTTATGTGAAGGGGAAAATATGTTCACGATAGAAGGCATTTGTGATTGGTGCAAAAAGCCTAGCTTACTGGTTAAACACGACTACCTCGATGGCAAGTCAAATTTATCATGCAAAGAATGTTATGAGCTTGCGACACTAGATGTCAGACAGTTTAACCTTGGTGAGCTGGAGCAAAGAAAGCGTGAAGAAGACCAATCTCTAAACATGTAATCTTGGCACTTGATGCCCAATGTAGCGCCGCTTATTAGTGGCGCTTTTTAGTTGCATTGAATTCTCAACGAGTAAATTAAGACCATATAGCTTTTATAAAGCGCGACTTTATAAACCTTTAACCTTCATTAACCATACTCCATTCCTTTTATATACCTCAACGATGCCATGTTTACACAGGCAATAAGCAGAAATGCATACGCACATTCAATATATCTACTACGTGATAGAGTTAACACTTGATCAAATTAGTCAAATATAATGAATACGGATAAATACTGTTTTTTCAATAGATTAAATTCCAAGCGGTGTATTGTTATGATCTTCCAACTCAAATTCATCTTGATTATCTAAGGCAAAGAGATTACTGTTTATTTGTACAGTATGTATATAAGGACAGTAAATATGTATCAAACACATTCACATAACCACTATTCAAATGTAGTACATCCTGCAATTCAGCAATCGTTTGACGAAGATTTTTTTGCCAAACTAGAAGTACTTTCTCAGCAGCAACAGTGGATACTATTTACAGCTGAATGTCCCAAAATTAGCTCCTTAGATATCACCTCCTCTCAAATTAATTCTCAAAAAATCATACAGATGAAACCTTCCCATACCCAGTCAGAACTTCAAATCGTTGTTCGAGCGATAAAAGCGGGTAATGCAAGTGCTATTGTCGCCTCAATGAATATTGATCTGGTGAATCAAAATTTACTCAAGCAGCTTGCTCTGAAACATCAATGTGAAGTGTTTTTTCTATAGTGAGTTATATCGTATTGCCTTTTTATATTTTCATTTTAATGGTTCCGATTCCTAGTCTTTTACTTGCAGTGCAAGTGATGAAACTTCCCCCTGAGTGGAAAGCATGCATACGTTAAGTAAAAGGCTTGGAATCAACTTTTTTACTCAGACCCCCTAGCGAAACAGTTTTCAGGCAAACGTTTGCTTTTTTACTAGCGACATAAAATAGTTCTGGTATCATGCCACGCATATGTAACGCCAATATGCTCAGCCATTTGGCCTATTAAATGTAACATTGATATTACGATAGGATTATGTCGATGAATCTTGCTGATCAAGTTCTTGCTGTTAATAATGACCTCCCAATTCGGACAGACAAACCAGTACACAGTGGCAAAGTACGCTCTGTATACTGGTTAACCGAAGAAGACAGTCAACGCCTAATTCGAGAAAAAGGTTATGACGTGGCCTCTGATGCACCTTTGGCAATTATGGTTATTAGTGACCGAATTTCAGCTTTCGATTGTATTTGGCATGCAAAAGGTGGTTTGAAAGGTGTTCCAGGCAAAGGCGCGGCACTCAATGCTATCTCAAACCATTGGTTTAACCTTTTTAAAGAAAATGGTCTAGCCGACAGCCATATATTAGATATCCCTCATCCATTTGTTTGGATCGTTCAAAAAGCTAAGCCGGTGAAAATTGAAGCTATTTGCCGCCAATATTTAACAGGTTCTATGTGGCGTGCTTATGAAAAAAGTGAACGCGAATTCTGCGGTATTGAACTTCCTGAAGGGCTTGGCAAAGACAAAACACTGCCTGAACTACTGATTACTCCTTCAACAAAAGGCATCCTAAAAGGTATACCTGGTGTTCCTGAAGCAGATGACGTTAATATCAGCCGCAAAAACATTGAAGACAATTTCGCTGCATTTAATTTCTCTTCAGTTGAGGATATCAACCTGTACGAAAAGTATCTCAAGCAAGGTTTCGAGCTTATTAGTCAATCGCTATCTGAAATTGATCAAATCTTCGTGGATACTAAGTTCGAGTTTGGCTATGTAGAAGATGCTCAAGGAAACGAAAAACTTATTTATATGGATGAAGTCGGCACTCCAGACTCATCAAGAATTTGGGATAAAGAGCAGTATTTACAAGGCAATATCGTAGAAAACTCAAAAGAAGGCTTCCGTCAATTCTTGTTAAACCACTTCCCAGATCCTGATATCTTACTCAACAAAAATCGCATGGATGAGCGTGAAGCGCTCGCTCGTAACAATGAGTTACCTACCGAATCTCTAATGGATCTTTCTCGCACTTACATCAACATTGCAGAAAAGATTACCGGACAGAAAATTGAATTAAGCCAAAACCCAAAGCAAGAAATCATTGACGTTCTTAAACGTGATTATGGGCTAGTTGATTAACAATATTCCTTTTCACTGCTGCACTTATACGATTCTAAGTAAGAATATGATCGAAGTGAATTAAGCTTCCACAAACCGCTCAAGACATCCTGTGCGCTTAAACATGGGCATCCATGCCCATGTACGTTTGTTCCAGCTCATTTCACTTCGCAGGCCAATGTTTTTCCAAGACTGGTATGATATGTTTCAGTACAGCACATAAAAAAATGCCGAGCATATAAGCTCGGCATTTTTCTTTACTCGATTAGAGTTTACTCTGTATCGCTACCATCTGTAGGTTGTTCAGAGTTTTCTTCACCAGAAGTAGCCACGGCTCCTTCTTGTAACTCTTCTTCAGATAGCTCAGCTTCTTCAACTTCGTCGATACGCTGCAAGCCAACAACGTGTTCATCTTCAGCAGTTCGAATTAAGGTCACACCTTGAGTATTACGTCCAACCTGACTCACTTCCGCCACTCGAGTACGAACCAAAGTTCCCGCATCAGTGATCATCATCATCTCGTCGCCTTCCTCGACTTGGATTGCGCCGACAACCGGTCCATTTCGATCAGAAACCTTAATTGATACAACACCTTGAGTCGCTCGACCTTTAGTTGGGTACTCTTCTAAAGTTGTTCGTTTACCAAAACCGTTGAGCGTTACTGTTAAGATGTCGCCTTCGTTTGAAGGTACGATTAGTGAAACAACTTGATCACCCTCTTCGACCAGCTTCATACCACGAACACCCGCTGCGGTACGTCCCATTGGTCTTACTTTGTCTTCTTTAAAGCGAACCACTTTACCCGCTTTAGAGAACAACATGATATCGCTATCGCCATCAGTGATATCAACACCAATTAGAGAGTCATCATCGCGTAAGTTAACAGCAATTAGACCGTTTGAACGAACATTAGCGAACTGATCCAGAGAGGTCTTCTTAACTGTACCATCACCCGTCGCCATGAAGATGTATTTATCTTCACTAAACTCCGATACCGGAAGAATTGCGGTAATACGCTCGTTTTCTTCTAGAGGAAGAATATTAACAATCGGTTTGCCTCGAGCAGTTCTACTCGCAAGCGGCAATTGATAAACCTTCAAGCGATAAGTCTTACCACGAGTTGAGAAGCATAGAATGTTATCGTGGGTATTTGCCACCAATAGCCTTTCTATATAGTCTTCTTCTTTCATCTTGGTGGCACTCTTACCTTTACCACCACGACGTTGCGCTTCATAATCACTCAGGATTTGATACTTAACATAACCTTCATGTGACAGTGTCACTACTACATCTTCACGAGCAATTAGCTCTTCCATGTCGATATCATGGCTAGCAGCAGTAATTTCTGTTCTGCGTTCATCGCCAAAACCATCTCTAACAGCTTCTAGTTCTTCACGAATCACTTCCATTAAGCGCTCAGTGCTCGCTAGGATATGCATTAACTCTGCAATTTCTTCAAGAAGTGCTTTGTACTCGTCTAAGATTTTCTCGTGCTCTAGACCAGTTAGTTTTTGCAAACGTAGATCTAGAATTGCTTGGGCTTGCTGCTCAGTTAAGAAATATTGGCCATCGCGGATACCATATTGCTCTTCTAGCCAGTCAGGTCTTGCTGCGTTAGTTCCAGCACGCTCAAGCATTGCAGAAACATTGCCAAGATCCCAACCGCGTGAAGTTAACCCTTCTTTTGCGATTGCAGGTGTCGCAGCGTGACGAATTAATTCAATAATTTCATCAATATTGGCAAGTGCTAACGCTAAGCCTTCTAAGATATGAGCACGATCACGCGCTTTTCTTAGTTCATAGATAGTACGACGTGTTACTACTTCGCGGCGGTGATCAACGAAGCACTTCAACATATCCTTAAGGTTGAACAATTGCGGTTGACCATTGTTCAGCGCAACCATGTTGATACCAAATGTCGTTTGCAGTTGAGTCTGTGCGTAAAGGTTGTTTAAAACTACCTCGCCTACAGCGTCACGCTTACATTCGATAACAATACGCATGCCATCTTTATCAGACTCATCGCGCAGTGCACTAATGCCTTCAACCTTTTTGTCTTTAACTAGCTCTGCAATTTTTTCAATTAAGCGAGCTTTGTTGACTTGATAAGGGATCTCTGTGACAACAATAGTCTCTTTGCCATTCTTGTCAGCTTCGATATCGGCTTTAGAGCGCATATAGATTTTGCCACGCCCTGTTTTGTATGCGTCGACAATGCCTTTGCGCCCGCTGATTAACGCTGCAGTAGGAAAATCAGGGCCTGGAATGAAGTCCATCAGCTCATCAATCGTGATAGCTTCGTTTTCGATATAAGCTAAGCAACCATCGATCACTTCTGTTAGGTTATGAGGCGGAATGTTCGTCGCCATACCCACCGCAATACCTGAAGCGCCATTGACGAGTAGATTCGGAACTTTAGTCGGTAAAACTGCTGGAATTTGCTCTGTACCATCGTAGTTTGGTACATAATCCACAGTTTCTTTATCAAGATCTGCCAGTAACTCATGAGCAATTTTGGCCATGCGTACTTCGGTATAACGCATTGCCGCAGCGGAGTCGCCATCAATAGAGCCAAAGTTTCCTTGACCATCGACCAACATATAACGAAGTGAGAATGGCTGAGCCATACGCACTATAGTGTCATACACCGCGCTATCACCATGTGGGTGATACTTACCAATTACGTCGCCAACAACACGGGCAGATTTTTTATATGGTTTGTTCCAATCATTACCTAGAACATTCATCGCAAATAAAACACGACGATGCACAGGCTTAAGGCCATCACGCACATCTGGAAGAGCTCGACCAACGATAACTGACATCGCATAGTCTAGGTATGAACCTCGTAGCTCATCTTCAATATTTACGGGTGTGATCTCTTTCGCTAGATCGCTCATAGAGCAGTTGTCCCTCTACAGTTTGATCGTATATTTGATACGTATAAGGTGTGAAAATATAACACAGAATAATCCTATTCGGCATCACTTTCCCTGAGCATTTACCAACTTGTGAAGATGGTTAAGGTGCAATTGTTGATAAATTGAACCACGTTAAATCTATACATATCAAAGTGGCGTTTTTTTAAGCTATCCACTACCCCAAAATAGCTTGTATAACTCTCCATGTGTTAGAGGTATAATTCACTCATAAATAAGGTCGGAAGGCCCATAGAATTATTGTTAATGAGTGTATCGGAATGAATAACACGCAAAACGTCGATCCAAGTGAAATTAAAAAATTCGAAGACATGGCTTCCCGTTGGTGGGACTTAGAAGGCGAGTTCAAACCACTTCATCAAATTAACCCACTAAGACTGAATTACGTCATGGACAAATCTGACGGAATTTTCGGTAAAAAAGTATTAGATGTCGGCTGTGGCGGGGGTATCTTAGCTGAAAGTATGGCTAAGCAAGGGGCAGAAGTCACTGGCCTTGATATGGGTAAGGAGCCCTTAGAAGTCGCTAGGCTACATGCACTTGAAACCAATACTACGGTCAACTATATCCAAAGCACTGTCGAAGATCATGCCGATCAAAATGCTGGCTTGTACGATGTTGTGACCTGCATGGAAATGCTTGAACATGTCCCCGACCCTCAATCAGTCATTCAGTCATGCGCAAAGCTAGTAAAGCCTGGTGGACAAGTATTTTTCTCTACTTTAAATCGCAACTTAAAATCCTATCTATTTGCAATAGTAGGTGCAGAGAAGCTACTAAAAATTGTTCCTGAGGGCACCCACGACCACGAAAAGTTCATTCGCCCTTCCGAAATGCTTAAGATGATCGACAAAACCGAGCTCAAAGATATGGGCATAACAGGTTTGCACTACAACCCTCTAACTGGCCATTACAAGCTCGGCAAAAACGTTGATGTGAATTACATCGTCCACACAACTAAGTTGCCCTAAGTCTCAAGTGAAACTTGTTGTTTAAAGCACTTCAAAGGCGGTAGCACAAAGTTACCGCTTTTTTAAACAAATTGTGTGCACAATATCCAAGTTTAAACCATTTCTTTTCGGGATCAAATTCAGCTAAATTTCAAGAAAAATATTTTTGTTCTTGGTTAGTTAAAGAGCGTATTTGAAATTGCGATTTTTTCCGTTCAACTATGTTCTAGAATCACAAGTTAGTATTCACTTACTGTTTTTTTTAAATTTGTGAGTTATCCACAACTCATTCAAAAGCTGTTCCTTGAAAAGATCTCGTGATAGCACTATCTTGTAAGTCGAACATTGATGTACCCCTATATATTGTGTCTACACTACAATATATAGATAGAGATTGATTACAAAGTCGGCAGCAAAATTATAAAACTTATACAAAAATACGACTTACAGAAGTTTTATTAGGGAAATAAAGCATAATGAACCAAAAACTTACTGTCACTAAGCGTGATGGACGCAAAGAAAGTATTGACCTAGATAAGATACACCGAGTGATCACTTGGGCTGCAGAAGGTCTAAACAACGTCTCAGTTTCACAAGTGGAACTCAAAGCTCATATACAATTTTATGACGGAATTACCACCTCAGACATTCACGAAACCATCATAAAATCAGCCGCAGATTTAATTTCAGAAGAAACGCCTGATTACCAATATTTGGCTGCTAGGTTAGCTGTTTTCCATTTGCGCAAAAAAGCTTACGGACAGTATGAACCACCTAAGCTTTACGACCATATTTCCCACCTCGTTGAAATGGGTAAATACGACAAACATTTGGTCGAAGATTATACTCGAGCAGAATTAGACGAACTGGATGCCTATATTGATCATCGCCGCGATCTTAATTTTTCCTATGCTGCAGTAAAACAGTTAGAAGGAAAGTACTTCGTTCAAAACCGAGTATCTGGCCAGATTTATGAAAGTGCTCAGTTTTTATACATCCTTGTTGCTGCATGTCTATTTGCAAAATATCCAAAAGCAACACGGTTAGATTATGTTAAGCGTTTTTATGATGCGACTTCTACATTCAAAATTTCGTTACCTACACCGATTATGGCGGGCGTGCGAACTCCTACTCGTCAATTTAGCTCCTGCGTTTTGATTGAATGTGGTGACAGTCTTGATTCCATCAACGCAACAGCAAGCTCTATTGTACGCTACGTCTCTCAACGAGCAGGTATAGGTGTCAATGCAGGTCGAATCCGCGCACTAGGCTCTGAAATTCGTAAAGGTGAAGCATTCCACACGGGCTGTATCCCTTTCTATAAGTACTTCCAAACAGCTGTGAAATGTTGTTCTCAAGGTGGTGTACGTGGCGGCGCAGCAACCGTATTCTACCCACTTTGGCACGGCGAAGTTCAATCTTTACTTGTTCTAAAGAACAACCGTGGTGTCGAAGAGAACCGTGTTCGTCATATGGATTATGGCGTTCAGCTTAACAAGCTTATGTATTCACGCTTGGTACAAGGTGGAAATATCACTCTATTCTCCCCTTCTGATGTTCCAGGCCTATACGACGCATTCTTCCAAGATCAAGACGAATTCGAAAGACTGTATGTTAAGTATGAAAACGATCCGTCAATTAAGAAAGAAACGGTCAAAGCACTAGAAGTGTTCACGCTATTGATGCAAGAACGCGCTTCGACTGGTCGTATTTATATTCAAAACGTCGATCACTGCAATACTCACAGTCCGTTTGACGCTGAAGTTGCGCCAGTTAGACAATCAAACTTGTGCCTTGAAATAGCGCTACCAACTAAGCCGCTGACTAACGTTGAAGATGATCAAGGTGAGATAGCACTTTGCACACTGTCTGCATTTAACTTAGGTGCAATCAACGCGCTGGATGATTTCGAAGATTTATCAGACTTGGTCGTTCGTGCGTTAGATGCCTTGCTCGATTATCAAGATTATCCACTACCAGCGGCTTATCGCTCGACTATGAACCGTCGAACGCTGGGTGTGGGTGTGATTAACTTTGCCTACTACTTAGCGAAGAACGGTAAGAAATACTCAGACGGCAGCGCAAACAACTTAACGCACCGAACTTTCGAAGCAATGCAGTATTACTTGCTCAAAGCATCAGTGAATCTAGCAAAAGAGCAAGGCAAGTGTCCTGCATTTAACGAGACTAATTACGCTAAGGGCCTACTACCAATCGACACTTATAAAAATGATGTCGACTTGGTTTGCGATGAAGAACTGCATTACGATTGGGACGGGTTGCGCGAAGAAATTGTGACTCACGGCCTGCGTAATTCAACACTAACAGCATTGATGCCATCAGAGACTTCATCACAGATCTCTAACGCGACTAACGGTATTGAACCACCTCGCGGCTACGTTTCTGTCAAAGCTTCAAAAGATGGTATCTTGAAGCAGGTAGTGCCGGAGTTTACTGAACTAAAAGAGAACTACGAACTCCTTTGGGATATTGGCTCAAACGATGGTTACTTGCACCTAGTCGGTATTATGCAAAAATTCGTCGACCAAGCTATCTCTGCCAACACCAACTACGACCCAAGTGTCTATGAGAGTGGCAAAGTACCAATGAAGAAGCTGATTCAAGACCTTCTTACAGCCTATAAGTATGGTGTGAAAACACTTTACTATCATAACACTCGCGACGGAGCGAAAGATGAACAAAGTGACGGAGTTCAAGCTCCAGAAGAAGATTGTGAAGGCGGCGGTTGTAAAATCTAACAGATAGACACAACACTTATTGATATACGAATTTGAACGCCCTTCTAATTGAAGGGCAAAAAGGAATTGAGACGAACATGGCTTACAGTACATTTTCTCAAAACAAGAATAATCAGCTCAAAGAACCAATGTTCTTTGGTCAATCTGTTAACGTTGCTCGCTATGATCAGCAAAAATTCGAAATATTTGAAAAGCTGATTGAAAAGCAGCTGTCGTTTTTCTGGCGTCCTGAAGAAGTGGATGTATCCAGCGATCGTATCGATTACAACAAGTTACCAGAGCATGAAAAGCATATCTTCATTTCAAACCTGAAGTATCAAACTTTGCTTGATTCTATCCAAGGTCGCAGCCCAAACGTAGCTTTGTTGCCACTGGTTTCACTGCCTGAAGTAGAAACTTGGATTGAAACTTGGTCGTTCTCAGAAACCATTCACTCACGCTCATACACACACATCATTCGTAATATTGTGAATGACCCAGCAATCGTGTTTGACGACATCGTCGAAAATGAGCACATTCTGAAACGTGCGAAAGATATCGCGCACTACTACGATGATCTTATTCAACTGACCAACGATTACCATCGATATGGTGAAGGTACGCACGAGATACAAGGTGAAAGTGTCACGATCAGTCTCAATGAGCTGAAGAAAAAGCTTTATCTATGTTTGATGTCTGTTAACGCTTTAGAAGCGATCCGCTTTTATGTCAGCTTCGCGTGTTCATTCGCTTTCGCTGAACGCGAACTAATGGAAGGTAATGCGAAAATTATCAAGCTAATTGCGCGTGATGAAGCTCTACACTTAACTGGCACACAGCATATGCTTAATCTGCTACGCAACGGCCAAGACGACTTTAGCTTTATTCAAATTGCTGAAGAATGCAAAGAAGAGTGTTTTGAGCTATTCAAAGAAGCAGCAGAGCAAGAAAAAGAATGGGCAGGTTACCTATTTAAAGATGGCTCAATGATTGGCCTCAACGAAGATATTTTATGTCAGTATGTTGAATACATTACTAACGTACGCATGCAAGCTGTTGGTTTGCCTGCCGCCTACCCGGAAGCGACATCAAACCCAATACCTTGGATCAACGCTTGGCTTTCTTCTGACAACGTGCAAGTAGCACCACAAGAAGCTGAAATCAGTTCTTATTTGGTTGGACAAATTGATAATGAAGTAAGTGAAGATGACTTTGAGGGCTTCGAGCTATAATGGCAACGATTCGAATCAATAACGCTACTTACATTAAATCGAATCCATCAAATACTTTGCTTGAAACGATGGAAAACGCGGGCCTTGAGCCTGAATATAACTGTCGTGATGGGCATTGTGGTGCATGCCGCTGCGAATTAGTCTCTGGTGAAGTTGAGTATGTTGGCTTTGCTATGGCCTATACGCCAGAAAACAGTGTGTTGCCCTGCATATGCAGAGCAAAAGGCGATGTTGAACTATCAAACGTGAACTATCGCCTTAAGGAAAAGCAAGCTTAAGCTCTTCTTTAGGGGCTCAGAATAAAGGCGCTATTTAGCGCCTTTGTTATTACCACTTGCAGCAGTAACTTCACCTAAGTAGCGAGTTAATATCGCATTATACTCTTCTGTACCTCTCAACGAAGTTAGAGCTTGTGCAAAGTTTTTAGCAATCTCAAGTGAGCTACTTTTCTTGGAAAACGCAATATAAATTTTATTTGTTTTCACCGGTATTGGTAATGCGATAACTTTATCTTGCTTACGATATATGTAGTTAAAGCCATAGATATTCATAATTCCTAATTTAGCTCTTTCTCTAGAAATCATATGAACCAACTGATCCGCAGTGGTAACCTCATGCTTATCATACTCAGGCTTATCTACTATTGAGCCATATGAAAAGCCACGCTGGACAAGCAATGTTCTGCCTTTTAATACCTTATCAATATCACCAGAAAACAGTATATCTTGTTGATCTTTCACATTGATCAAGAAATGGAACCTCACTTCTGAAAGCTGGTTTCCATCTAGGAAATATAAATATTTCTCGCGTTCAGGATTTCTACTGATGTAAATAATCGCGTCAGCCATACCTGTTTGTACGTCTCTAATTGCCCTCTTCCATGGCATGCTGCTAAAAGAAACCTCATATCCAGCGTGTTTAGCAGCCAACCTAATCAAATCAATATGGAGGCCGTACAATTCGCCGTTTTGGTTATTCATTTCATAAGGTGAGTAGTTTTCATTGCCACGAACAATTCTGAGCTCTGGTGAGGCTAAAGCTTGAATACTGTAGCTTATAAGAATAATGAACAGAAACTTCGACAGTCTAAGCAACCTAGCTCCTTTGTTGGCTCGCAATTGAAGTGATTTTTGGGTTGCTCCCTAAAACACTTCAAAATAAATTAAAATTAATTTTTCTAATGATAGCTTTTATTCCAGTATTTACGTTAAGAACTTAACAAAACCCATTGCTCTCAGCTCATAAAAAAGTGCGCCTGAGCGCACTAGAAAATGAAAAAACGTAGTGTTAAATGATAGCAACAACCGTATTTCCAGCCGATTCAACTAGCCTTGCAAAAACTCATCGGCAGTTAGAACTGAAATAGGTTTGTCTGCGATCTCCCTACCGTCATCGTCGAATAAAGATAAACGATAGCCATTAAAATTGGCTGTATTACTGTCAAATGGCACTTGATGCCACATCGAAACAACGTCCTGGTCACCACTACTAACTGTCTCTCCTAAAACAACTTTTTGACTGGCAACTTTGTACCAAACAAGCAATTTAGATTGACGTAACATTATTCCGACCTCCACGAAAATTCCAAGAGTGAGTATTCAGTGTACGTACAAAAATACAGAACGGAAGCCTTAAATTTAAGACACAAGGTATGGGTTATTGAAAATCATTGGCTTAGTTTATAGATTAATATGCTATAAAAAATAAAATTTGTTAATAAAATGTAATAAGCCAATTCATTCATGCAGTTAGTTTTCTGGGTACAAAGTCACAGCCTTGACAAATCTTCATACCCAGACTTTGATCTCTGGAGCTACTCTAAAGCACTGTTCGGAATATGCATCTCTTTGATTGTATTAACTGAGCTGTAGCTTGCAAACATTGGTAATCCAGATAAATAACGTCTTAGCATATCACCAGCAAGAGTCCCTATTATCGTTTTCTGATCTTGATGGCGATACTTGCGATTAAACTCCAACCTTTGTCCCCATTCTCCTTGTTTGCTAGACAGGGCGATATAAAATTGATTGTCGATTAACTTTCCAGTAACAATCGCGATGTCGCTAGCGCATTTTTCTCGAGTAGCTCCAGCTAAAGCAAAAGTCGCAGCCAATTCATCTTGTTCAACATGACCAACCGTAAGGTTGTCACTTAACACCCAGCCATGACTACACTGCTTCTGCATGTTTTCATCACCTTGAAGCCAGTTTATCAGCCAGCCTTGGGTCGATTGCTCAGATACTGCTACTGAAACTTTCTTCTCAGAAGCCAAGTGACCAATATTCGTAAGCATTGACTCATCAACGCTTACAACGCAATGCTTGATGTTGTCGTAAACCAATTGAAGCAATTTAATTCGTGTATCTTCATCACCTTGTGGACTAAAGAGCTTAACTTCAATATAAGGCAAGTAAGAACGGTAACCTAGGTAATACCCTTCCGGTAATTGAATCCTATCCAAAATATCAGATAATCCAGATTCTGATGAGCCAAAAGTGTGTAACTTACTGCAGTGATAGCCAGCAACATCGGGATACTCCCGCTTTAGAATTGGCAAAATCTGACTTTCGATCATTAACTTAAACTCACTTGGAACTCCAGGTGTGAAGAAGAACAAGCACTGATTAATTTTCATTTGGAAACCACAAGCCGTACCAACTGGGTTATCGATTATTTCAGAACTCTCCGGCAACATAGCCTGCTTTACATTGCTATCTGGCATTTCAATACCACGCTGCTTAAAGAAAGCTCTTAGCTTGTCTAACCACGCATCAAATAATGTCAGCTCTTCGTTGGCAGCTTTTGCTGCCGCTTGTGCACTTAAATCATCACTAGTTGGCCCTAGACCACCATTAACAACAACTACATCATAATTAAAGCTGAGCATTAATAGTTCTTCAGTCATCACCGATAAACCATCGCCTACCGTTGAGCGCTTACAAAGCGAAAAACCATTTTCAAAAAAGGTACTTGATAACCATGCAGCGTTAGTATCAACAATGTCTCCATGTAACACTTCTTCACCAGTACTTAACATTGCTATTTTTATCATCGTTTCTATTCCTTACATGGATCAATTCAAGCTTTGGGGACATGTCATAGTAATCATATACCTAAATTAACATTGGAATTCCATATAATTATCAGGGCTATCTAGGTTGATGCTCCACAAATTTTTCTGACATAGGTATCATTTTTCAATTTTGAAGCTCATAAGTTCATTAGCTCCAACAAATTATTCATTTTCTTGTTTCCATTGTTCTGATTTTATTAGACAATCATCGACTCTAACGGACTAGAAATAATAAATGGAGTTTTGTGTGCTTAAGAAAAACATAGCAGCGTTGTTGCTTTCTTTTTCAGCTGTAGCAAACGCGTACGATGTTAACTCCATCGGCCGTACCGATTTCAATTCTAACCTATACACTATCAACTACAACGACGATCAATTTGATGCTTTCCCTGAGAGTTATTCAACAAGCAACGTATATTCGTTAGCTCTCAAAGAAAATGAGAACCAAGGTGAGCAAAATTTGCCGAAGTACCTCAGAATATCGACAGAGCCAGATTGGGAATATCTAAAATCCCAAACCTACACCACTCTTGGTTTAAGTGTCGTGACCGTAGGTTTGATGACCCTCCTCCCATCTTCGATTACAAAATGGGATGAAGATAGTCGTGATATCAGCCAACTGGGCAACAAGTGGAAAGACAACGTGTCTTCTGGACCTACTTGGGACCGGGATGAACATTACTTAAACTACATTATGCACCCTTATTTCGGTGGCGTTTACTATACAGCGGCTAGACACGCAGGCTATAACGAATTTCAATCATTTCTCTACTCTGCATTTCTTTCCACTTTCTTCTGGGAATATGGCGTAGAAGCGTTTGCTGAAGTTCCGTCTTGGCAAGATTTATTCGTCACGCCTTTTTTTGGTGCCGTCGCAGGTGAATACATGTTCGAAAAAGAGCAGGAAATCGTCGCTGAAGGTGGTGAAGTTTGGGGGTCAAAAACAATGGGGGACGTAACACTGTTCTTGTTGAACCCAATCGGTCACATCGATGCTTGGGCGTCACAAATGTGGAATGGTCACGCAGAGTTTCAATTTACCAGCTCTACATGGGATGGCTACGATGACGCCAAAGTCTATGCAATGAACGCCGGCGCTCATCCAGATAGCGTTTACTACGGTGGAAAAATAAAATTCACTTTTTAGACTCATTAAAAATAGAAAAATGCCCAAGTTGTATGCTTGGGCATTGAAATATTCGGCGTAAAGAAAATACTAACTCACACTCCACTGAGAAAGCGAACGCTTAAAATCCGAATAATCGAATTCATTTAGTTTCTGCACCTCGCCATTTTTACGGCGGCAGTAAATCGAAGGCATCTTTAAACCGTTAAACCAGTTTAGCTTGACCATAGTATAACCAGCGCTGTCCAATACATGCAGGCGCTGACCAATTTGCAAGGGCTTATCGAAATTCGCTACACAGAACTGATCGCCAGCTAAGCAAGAACACGAACCAATCACATACTCATGTTCACCTTGTTCGGATGCTTCTAGTATCGAAGCCGGCTCGTCATAGATCAGCGTATCTAAGCGGTGCGCTTCAGTAGCTGAATCAACGATGGCCGTCTTCTTTTCATTCTCAACAATATCAACCACTGTGACGACGAGATCTGTTGTCTTGGTGATGATCGCCTCGCCTGGCTCAAGATATAATTGAACCGAATGCTTTTCAGAAAATGCTTTAAGTGCCTCACCTAACCTTTCAAGTTCATACCCCGGCCACGTAAAGAACACACCGCCACCTAAGCTCACCCATTCCATTTTGTCTAAGTAGGCACCAAATTGAACTGAGATATCATCAAGCAATCTGACAAAAGAGTCCACGCACTTATTTTCACAATTCATATGGAACATCACGCCTTCGATCTGCTCCATCAGCTCCGGCTGAATTTTGTCAGCGTGAACTCCTAAACGAGAAAATTTCCTTGCGGGATCTGCCAAATCTTGACCAGCACAGCTTACACCCGGGTTCAACCTCAGACCAAACGATGCTTTCCCTTCAACGAGATGACGATACGCTTGAAGCTGGGATTGCGAATTAAAAATCATCTTGTCGCAAATATCAGCAACCTCGACAACGTCTTCTTCACCGTAGCCGACGCTATAAGCATGAGTTTCACCGCCAAAAGTTTCATGGCCTAGTTTTACTTCATAGGGGCCACTACTTGTCGTGCCATCCAAGTAAGGCTTTATGATGTCAAACACACCCCACGTTGAAAAACACTTAAGTGCGAGCACTAGTTTGACACCAGAAATCTCTTTTAGTCGTTTGGCTTTCTCTAAGTTTTCCACCAACTTCACTTCATCAATCATGAAGTATGGGGTTTTAAGGGCACTATCTTGCATTCTATTTACTCTATAAATACAACAAAGCCGATGAATAATACATCGGCCTTTTGAAGTTTATCTTATTTCAAGATTTTTATATCTGGTTGGCCGACTTCCAGCTCTTGCACATGCCAGTCAAGGCCAATCTCGGGCATAGTTTCTAAGAACGGATCTGGGTCAAGCTGTTCCATATTAAACACACCAGCTTCTGCCCACTTACCCCTAAAGTATTGCAGCGCAGCGGTAATTGCTGGAACACCTGTAGTGTAGGAGATAGCTTGATGCTCAACATCTTCGTAAGCGACTTCGTGATCTGCGTTATTGTAGATAAATACGCTACGCTCTTTACCCTCTTTCTTACCTTGAACCCAAGTACCGATACAGGTTTTACCTGTATAGCCTGGCGCTAGAGAAGTTGGATCAGGTAGCAAAGCTTTTAGAACATGTAGAGGCTGAACCACAGTTCCATCATGCAGAGTGAGTGGATCTGGGCTTAATAGGCCAATGTCTCTCATACAGTTAAAGTAGTTTAGGTACTTGTCACCAAAGCCCATCCAAAACTCGATACGTTTTGCTGGAATAAACTCTTGCATCGAACGCACTTCGTCGTGAGCCATAGAGTAAACTTTATGCTTGCCCACCAATGGGAAATCGAACTCAAGCATGCGCGAGTGACATGGCACTTGCTTCCACTCTTCATTTTCCCAGTAGAAAGAATCACCTTGGATTTCCAACATGTTTGTTTCTGGGTCAAAGTTCGTTGCGAATTTCTTACCGTGATCACCTGCATTCACATCCATCACGTCGATTGTATCAATCTCATCAAATAGATGTTTCACAGCATAAGCAGCAAAAACACTCACTACACCAGGATCAAAACCTGCGCCCAAAATACCTGTAATGCCTGCTTCAGTGAATTTTTCTCGGTAGCCCCATTGCCAATCATAAGCTTGGGGTACTTGCTGACCTTCAGAACACAAATCGACAGCTACGGAAGTATCTAGGTAAGATACTTTTGCTTGGTAGCAAGCTTCCATGATGCTGATATTAACCCATGGAGGACCAGCATTAATCACTAAGTCAGGTTTTACTTCGTTAATTAGAGCAACAAGCGCATCCACATCATCTGCATTGACCGCACGAGCTTCTAATTTTTTCGCAGGATCTTTAAGGTTATTACGGCCTTTTATTGATTCAATGATCTTCTCGCACTTGCTGATTGTGCGTGAGGCTAAAGTAATATCACCTAATACATCGTTATTCTGAGCCGCTTTGTGTGCCACAACCCAGCCAACACCACCAGCACCAATTTGTAAAATTGCCATTGTTCTAATTCCTTTACTGAGCTAGTTCAGAAGCTAGCGTATTAATTTTTGATAGTAGAGATTCAAAGTCTGAAATTTTCAGACAAGGATTTAATATCGTTAGTTTTAACGCAGATTTTCCATCTACAACCGTCTCTCCGAGCACAGCGATACCGCGAGTTAAAGCCTCAATTCGAACTCTTTGGTTTAACTTACAGATATCACCTTCGCCAACCACTCTAAACAATACTGTTGAGAGTGAAGGCTGAGCCAATAACTCAAAGTTATCTTGCTTTTCAACTAATTGGGCAACTTCCAGAGTCTGCTGGATAAGATGATCGTACATATCACCCAAAGCTTCTGGCCCAACAGTCTGCATACTCATAAAGACTTTTAATGCATCAAAACGCTTGGTTGTCGCAATAGATTTATCCACCAAGTTTGGCAATTCATCGTGTTCACGGTTTAAGTAGTCAGCGTGATGCAGCAGGAATTTAAAGTTTGCTTTGTCTTTGACAAGCAAAGAACCACAACTGATTGTTTGATAGAATAACTTGTGGAAATCGACACTTACTGAGCTTGCTTTCTCGATGCCTTTCAATCTCTTCTTGTGGCTACTCAAGATCAATGCGCCGCCGTATGCTCCATCAACATGCATCCATAAGTCATTTTTCTCAGCAACATCTGCAATGCTACTTAGGTCGTCTATTGCACCGTGATCGGTAGTACCCGCAGTACCAACAATTGCAAATGGTATTAAGCCTTGCGCCTGCGCATCAGCAATGACGCTCTCCAGCTTGTCCACGTCCATCGTACCATCTGAATGGCAGTCGACACTGATGATCGCTTTCTCACCAAGTCCCATCCATGAAGCGGACTTCTGAACCGTAAAGTGTGAGTTCGAAGAACATATAATGCGAAGCTTGTCAGCATAGTCAGGTAAGCCAAGCTTTTGTACAGAATGGTTACTTAACTTATCAGCTATCCAATCTCTTGCTAGCATCAAACCCATTTGGTTACTTTGCGTCCCGCCACTAGTAAAAATGCCATCTGCATTTTGTCCAAGTTCGTACTTGCCACAAAGCCAGTTGATAACTTTCTGTTCAACGTAAGTTGCTGCTGATGCTTGATCCCAAGAATCCATGGATTGATTTAGCGCTGCAATCATTGCCTCAGCGGCCACCGCTGGCATTAACGGCGGTGTGTGTAGATGCGCAATACAATCTGGATGTTGAACGATGATTGAGTTTTTAGCGACAAGCTCTGCTGTCTCACCAACAATGTCTTCCAACGGCGCATTGCGATTATCCAAATTAACAGCATTGATCGCATGCTCTAACTGCTTAGGGTTCAATCCAGAATATGGAGAGTTCGTGCTCTCAAACACTTCCTTAAGTGCAGCCGTGGTTCGGTTCATTACTAATGAAAATTCATCACTACCAAATTCACCAGTATGAATGAAGTGCTTTCGCCACTTATCGTTATCGCTTGGCTGGGCTTTGACACCACCACCAACAGAAATCATCGCCTCTTCAAGCACCTTAAGTGCAAAGTCAATCTGCTCGAAAGAGATAATAAGTGGTGGTAGAAAACGAATCACTGAGCCGTCTCTGCCACCCTTTTCAACCATCAGACCGCGCTCTAGAGCCGCTCGCTGAATTGCTAAGGTTAACTCTCCATCAGCGTGTGGCTCACCGAATTTATTGCGCTTTCCAGATGGGTCACAAATTTCAACGCCAAGCATTAAGCCTTTACCGCGTACTTCCGCAATACAGTTAACGCGCTCTTGAATACGCTCTAGGCCAAGTCTCAAATACTGGCCGGCAATTTTTGCTCGATCAACTAACTCATCACGTTGAATAATTTCTAACGCTTTTGCGCCAGAAACCATCGCTAATTGGTTACCACGGAAAGTTCCAGTGTGTTCCCCTGCTTTCCAAGTATCGATATCTTTTTTAAATACCAGCAGTGACATTGGCATACCGCCACCAATAGCTTTTGAAAGGCATAAAATATCTGGAGACACGCCAGCTTCTTCAAATGCAAAACGGTAACCTGTTTTACCTACACCACACTGGATTTCATCAAAAATAAGTAGAATATCGTGTTCATCGCAGATTCGACGTAGTTCTTTCAACCAAGATACCGGAGCTGGGATCACACCACCTTCACCTTGCACTGGTTCCACGATCATTGCGGCAGGCTTCATAACGCCCGCTTCATCGTCAGCTAAAAGGCGCTCAATATAACGGATGTTCGCTTTTGCTCCGGCTTCACCGCCTAAACCAAACGGACAGCGCAAGCTGTATGGGAACGGCATGAAATGCACATCAGACATCAACCCTGTACGACGCTCTTTCGTTCCAAGGTTACCCATCATCCCCATAGTTCCGTTAGTCATACCATGGTACGCACCGCGAAAAGCGAACATGGTATTACGGCCTTTGGTTTGTTTTGCCAGCTTGATTGCTGCTTCTACGGCATCTGCACCTGAAGGACCACAAAACTGAATTGCAGAATTGTTTGCAAATTCTTCGGGTAAAAAAGCTTTAACACTCTTAATAAACTTGTCTTTTGCTTTCGTCGTAATATCAAGAGTTTGATATGGAAGACCTGAATCTAATTGATCTTTTAACGCTTGATTAATTTCTGGATGATTATAGCCAAGAGCGAGCGTACCTGCCCCAGCTAAGCAATCTAAAAATATTTGGCCACGTGTGTCTTCTACCAAAGCGCCATAGGCTCGCTTTATCGCAATTGGTAAGCGACGTGGATAAGAACGGACTTCGGATTCATGCTCAGCTTGGTCCAATAGTGTTTGATCTGGCGTTAAGTCGTAAAGACCTTCTACGACTGGCACATCAGTAGAGAAATTGGCTGAGATATTGTTTTGTTCAACTTCAAAAACTGTGCTCATTTTGAATACCTTGATAAATCAAATAATTAATTTACTTACACACGTTAATTGACGGTAATTAAGTGTGGAAAACGCAAAAACTTCCGAGATACAGAATGCATCTGGAATCGATCACCTTTTACAGGCGATTTAAAGAAGTTTTAGTTTCAAGGTTCAGTAATGCTACTGGTTTGATGTACAGGACATCGAGGAAGTAGGACGCTGATTATTGTGTGTAAGTTAAAATGTTTCACTGTTGGGTTTCCCATTTACGTGCCGCTTCGTGCGACGTATAGTATCCCGTCTATCGCCTAAAGGTTTGACGATACCTACCCTACGCAGTGTCACAATCAGCATGAATGGTCACTACGCGTATCCCCCAGAAAAACTTGTTATTTGTAGTCTCCGAGATTGCGCGAGAAATTATCATAAAATTGATCTAGATGGCAATACTTTTTAGCTGCCAATTTCACTTTTCTCCCTAGCAAAAAAGCAAAGGGCAAGCATTACGCTTGCCCTTGTAAATCTGAGAATATGCATCAATTTTCTTGTGGCTGCTCTCGTGTTTTCAATTTCTTGGGTAACGAGGTACTCAATAATACATAGCCTAATACTGCCGCTGTTGTTGAGCCCATTAGTATTCCAAGTCGAGCATAAGTATCAAACTCTGCATTTGCTGGACCAAACGCTAAAGATGAGATAAATATCGACATGGTAAATCCTATACCACAAAGTACTGATACCGCGAAAATTTGTTTGAAGTTAATGCCTTCTGGCAATTTAGCATAACCAAATTTCACTGCCGCGTAGCTAAAGCTAAAGACACCCAATGGCTTACCGACTAATAATCCTAACGCCACACCCAAAGGTAACATCGATGTAAGCCCTGCCATATCGACACCTTGCAAAGAGATCCCCGCATTGGCGAATGCGAACAGAGGTAAGATACCAAATGCCACATATTTGTGTAATGAGTGTTCCATATGTTTTAACGGCGAATAATCACTTTTAGGGCCTTTTAGTGGAATCGCGAATCCGATAACAACACCAGCTAACGTTGCATGAACACCTGATTTCAACACCGCAGCCCATAAAATAAGCCCAACTATCATATATGGCGTTAATTTAGTGACATTTTTATGATTGAGATAAAACAGCACGCCGGTCATCACAAAACCAACGACCAACGCTAATGTAGATAAGTCGCTGCTGTAGAACAAAGCAATTATCACAACAACACCTAAGTCATCAATTATTGCTAAGGCCAGCAAAAACACTTTTAAGCTAACTGGGACTCGGCTGCCTAATAGCGCCATGATACCTAAGGCAAAAGCAATATCAGTTGCTGCTGGGATCGCCCACCCTTGAATCGCTGCTGGATTACCTAGGTTAAAAAGAACATAAATCAGTGCCGGTGCGACCATACCACCGACTGCTGCAATTGCAGGGAAAATAGCCGTTTCTTTTGATTTAAGCGCGCCTTCCAAAAGCTCACGCTTTACTTCTAAGCCAATTAAAAGGAAGAACACTGCCATCAGACCATCATTGATCCAATGAGAAAGTGACATACCAAATACGTAAGTGTTTAAGAAACCTTGATATTCAGCGTTGAGGGGAGAGTTAGCCACAGTCATAGCTATTGCTGCGGCAATGACAAGTAAAATGCCTCCAGCAGATTCCATTTTAAAGAAGTCACGAATCATTTCGCTCATATATAACCCTTGTCCTAATTGTCTAAACCAACCTAATAAAGAATACATTCGAGTGTAATACCATCCAATACCAAGGAAAAATCGCTTCTAATGATAATTATTGTAGGTTTTTCCGATAAAAGCAGCATTCTCAAGCAAACCTCAATACTAAATTAATAGCATATATCTGAGCACATTATCCAATTGAATTTGAATAATTTATCGTGCTACATATAGAAAATATAGTTGATCCATTCAAAAAGCCTAAATATGTAATTTATTTTGATAAATTTGTATGATCTCAGTAGAAAAGCGACAGGCCCTAGTGGGAAACTAGGGCCTGTTTGATTCTATTCAAAAGTTGTCAGTTTGTATGCTAGATTGCGTCTTTAAGAAGCTTCATCGGGGTATTACGTATCATTCTCAGCACTGGAATTGCTCCAGCTACCATCAAAGCCAGCATAACTGTTACGACAGTAATAAAATATTGAGATGGTATAAACTGAAGCTGCATAGTCCAGCCAAATGATTGTTCAATAACAATATTTACGATGAAGTTTGCCAAAAGTAACCCTAATGGCATTGCGATAATAATGGATAATAGGCCAAAACAAAGCAGCTGCAATCCACCAATCAGGATAATTTCTCGTCCAGAAACACCGAAGCACCGCAACAATGAAATGTGCCTTTGCCTAGAAACCTCTCCAGCTAACGTGGCAAAGAAAATACCAAATATAGCTATCACCAACGTAATGTGTCCCAGCGTATCGGCAACTTCAAACGTTCTATCAAATAAGCTCATCGCCTTTTTATGGATACTCTTATTGTCAAAAACGCGACCGTTACTAAAGTGATACTTAGCCTCGATATTTTTTTCAACAATAGTTGGATTAACCCACTGTGGTAGCTTCAATCCCAATGAAACACTGCCTGTTCCCGAGAAAGCCTTCAACCAATTGCTCTTAGAAATAATGACTTGGTTGTATGGGTTGCCATAGTCGTAGTAAACCCCTACCACTTGCCAACTATTACCTAAGCTACCTCGTAAATCTACAGTTTCACCGGGCTCAATATCTAACTTGTTGGCCATGGACTCACTAATCAATATTGATTTCGTCGCTTTTAGACTATGCCAAAAGTTAGGTAAGGTGTCTTTAAGAGGGATGGATTTAAGCTCCCCTGCAGAAAAGCCAGTACTAATAACCTGTAGTGGACCGGTAGGCGTTAAAATTTCTTTTTCCCACCTTTGCCAGACCTCTGAAACCTCTGGCTGCTTTTCCAGCCAAGTGGTCATAGAGTCTACTTTCGAAGTATCGGGATAAACGTAAAGATCGGCTGCCAATCGTTGTGACAACCAATTGTCTGTTGTATGACGGAAACTACCTACTGTAGTTTCAACACCTACATTAGCGGCCACAGCCAGCATAAAGGCCATCGTAGCAATTCCACGATAACTCATGCTTGCAGCAGCATCAGAAAAGAACCAACGAATTTTCACAGAACTTAGTGTTTTTGACAGATAAGTAAACAGCTTCCAAATTACAAATGGTGTGAACAGTGCAACACTGAGCAAAGTCAGCACTATGATCGCAAGCCCTGTATGCTCCGTTTTAGGCGCTTTGTACAACACAAAAGCAATTAACGCGAACATAATGGCAAGTAGTGTTTGAATAGCAAACTCTACACTTGCAAATCGTACAAGGGATAACCTTTTCGCTAACCGAATTGGCTGAGCTCTAAGCAAACGTACTGCAGGCCAAATACACGCAAGCAATGCGCCAACAACCGTCATATATAAGCTGACACAACTCGCTTGCCAACTCCATCCATTCGCGAGGGTATCACTGCCACTATAAATAAAACCGATATTTTGAGATACCGCTGGAATCATGTAGTAAGAAAGGAACATGCCTAGTAGATTACCGCAAATCCAACTGATAAGTATTAATGCAAATAGCTCTAGAAGAAGTGCTTGAACAAGCTGCCACCCTGAAACACCTGTTTGCCTAAGTATGCCAACAAGACGCTGACGTTGAGCCATAGATAACGACATTGCTTGATAAAATATAAACAACCCTACAAGGAAAGACAGCATACCTACGGCGGTAAGATTCATATGGAATGCTTTGGTGATAGATTCCAGCTCGCTACGTGAGTTGCGTGATAGTACTAGGCCCGTTGGGAGCATTTTCTTTAATACAAATACTTTATCTGGCTCCATCTCTCCACATGCAATTTGCGAAACACCGCCATTACCATCCACATTCCTAAAAACAGACGAATTGCTAATGACTTCGTTACTATCGAGAACTCCCCAGTTATCGATCACTACTGGGCCGACTTTCTCGCCATTTAAAACCGACAGATAACTTCCATTGTTTAATCCAATATTCTTCGCTAAATTTGAGCTCACTACTATTGGCGAAGGTGCTCCTTTATCGTTTAGCTTGTATATATGCTCGGCAACCGTTACTTCTCGAACTGGAATAGTGATATTAGGGTCGACACCAACAAAGGTTACCGTCCTTTTTTCGGCGGCACTGAGAGGCACTTGTTTGAAAGGCACACATTGAGTAAAGCCTTCCTGTTGAAGTTGAGTATAGAAATTATAGGGAATAGAATCAGTCGGCTTTTTAGCGCGAACTTTAAAGGGCAAAGGATCCGCTAAAATTTGTTCTCCCTTGTCGCTATTTAGACGGACGTGCTTACTAATTGAAGTTACGCCAACCAACAAGGAAACACCTAAAGTCAGACCTAACCATACTAACAGCAGCTGAAACGGGTAGCGACGATAGTGACCCAGTAGCGCTTTAACTATGGGCCATAACATGAAGAACGCCTCCCTGTAAACGTATCTTCCCCTGCATATGCATTGCGACTTTTTCACTGTGAGTCACTAGCAGAAGCGTACATTTAAGTTGACGGGTTAAGCTTGTTAACAGTCGCATGACCGCTTCAGCATTTCGTTCATCAAGGCTACCGGTCGGCTCATCTGCAAGCAATATTTTGGGCTCCATATACAACGCTCTTGCAATAGCCGCGCGTTGCTGCTGCCCACCCGAAACATCCTCGGGGAAGCGATTTAGTAGTGGCATAAGGTCGAGAACAGATAAGATTTGACGCCACAGTTCTTTATTTTCTGGTAACCCCTTTAGCTGGCGACAAAAGCGAATATTGTCTTCAATGTTGAGAGTTGGAAGAAGGTTATATTGTTGGAAAATGAGACCAATATTGCCTCTTCGATAAGCCGTACGCTTGTTTTCTCTTGCGGTATGCATACTGAATCCAGGAAACATAATTTCCCCAGTATCAGCGGTATCGAGACCCGCTATCAGGTTCAATAAGGTGCTTTTCCCTGAACCACTCTCTCCCATTAAAGCAACTTGCTCTCCTTGCGATAGCGACAACTCTGCACCTTGTAAAATTGGATGAAACTCTCCACCATCTATATAACCTTTACAAAGGTCCTTAAGCTGTAACATCTAAAATCTCGCCGTCGCCATTTACCGGATAGTGAATCTACACTAAATCACTTCCTTGAGAAAGTATTTTGCACGCTAGATCACACCCTATGCAAACAGTTTCTCTACTTCTTTTTTGTTCTGGACGCTGCCACAGGAACATTAACTGATTCAACCCTATGATAAATATGAAAAGATTATCTTCAAAGTTAGAAACTATAATATACTGCGTTTAAAATAAAGTTATTTCCGTAACGATTAAATTGGGCTCCTTCGTCACTAAGGGTAAGGGCATTTAATGAAAAATATTCTTGTATTAGGTGCTTCTGGTTACATTGGCTCACAGCTACTTAGTGTACTTGCCAGTAAAGGTTACAACGTCACTGGAGCGGCGCGAAATATTGACTATTTAAAAGCTCGCACCGCCCCAGAAAAGAATATTGAATTAGTATATTTAGACTTGAAAGACTTAGAGAAAACAGAACAACTCGTTGCACAGTTCGACATTGTTTACTTTCTCGTACATGGAATGGCTCAAGGACATGATTTCCTCAAATACGAAATATCCTTAGCGGAAAATTTTAAAAGTGCGTTAATCAAAAGCCATGTGAAACATGTTATTTATGTGAGTTCTCTGCAACCCAAATCTGGCCATTCCCAACACTTACACGCTCGAAAATTAACCGGGGATATCATCCGGCAAACTGATGTTCCTATCATTGAAATACGCGCTGGTATTGTGATTGGCCCGGGGTCTGCAGCATTCGAAATTATGAGAGATTTTTGTTACAACCTGCCTATTTTAATCACACCCAAATGGGTAGATTCTAAAGCCAACCCGATAGCGTTAAACAATTTAAATTACTACTTACTCAAACTCGCTGAAGTAAAACCAAACAAACATCACCTATATGAAGTTGGTGGTCCTGATATATTGTCCTACCGAAACCAGTTTAAGTTAATTAACGCTCAATTAGGAAAGTCTACAAGGCTAATCTCTACAAGGTTTCTTACTCCTCAACTCGCATCCTATTGGTTGAAATGGGTGACATCTGTTCCCTCTAGCATTGGTAAAGCACTGCTAGCCGGCATTGAACATGACTTCATTGCCAACACTAAAACCATCAACAAGTTGTTTCCACAAAAACTCGTTTCCTACCAAGCGATGGTTGAAGAGACAATCGCAAGTGAAGGAAAGTTTCTCAGAAGCAACGTTTGGGGCTTTGAACCTGAAGCATTGAAAAGATGGCAGCCTGGGTTTGGCTATTATGCTAAACATACGGGCGCAACAATCGATACCGATTTAACGAGCGAAGAGCTTTGGCAAGTAGTGAAAACGATTGGTAGTAAAGAAAGTGGTTACTTCTTTGCTGATATTTTATGGCGCACCCGAGAATGGCTAGATGTATTGGCAGGTGGAAAAATACCCGTTAGACGTTCACCATCCAAAGATAGCCTTAAAGTTGGTGACTACATTGACTCTTGGAAGGTCATTCGTTGTGAACCTAATCGATTCCTTTCACTATTTTTTGGTATGAAAGGGCCCGGCTTAGGACGATTAGAGTTCACTATTAAAGACTTAAGCCACCAACGCCAGCTCAATGTTACTGCGTGGTGGCATCCAAAAGGATTCCGTGGGCTACTCTACTGGTTTACATTTATGCCTGCCCACATGTTTATTTTTAAGGGTATGGTCAAAGCAATAATCAAAAAGGCCAAATTAAACAAATAGGCTTAGCTTATTTCACCATTTATGTTCAGCGGTATTTCTGCTAATCGATCCCCTTTATTTGCAGGGAATATTAGATACTCTCCGTGATATTTCACCGCTGACTTATAATCGGTGACCTTGTGAACCAAGAATCCCGCTTTATACGCATTTTCAATAAACTCTTGGTGGTTTCCTCGTACGAACCAACTCATCGGCTTCACCAATTGCTCACCTTCAAAGCATGAATCACACTGCTGAGAGCAAAGCGCCAAAGAGTTTTGACTTTCGGTGTAAAGCTGGACTTTTACACCACTGGTTAATTCCTCTGACGTCGAAACCTCCCAGCCCAACTTTTCCATGTCATCGAGAAAACTCTCAACTTGGCTATCAAGGAGCTGACTTTTCTCTTGGTTGTTAGGAAAAAATTCACCATATAGCTGAGAAATTTTTCTAAAGGTAAAGTTGATGGCTGCATCATTGCCTTTAGAGCGTCCCATTTTTTGCCACTTAGAAAGATCATCAAAAACACTGCGAGAGAATCTTTGTGTTTTTAATGACTTAGTAATCCAGCGAACCAGAAAGTGGTTGTTCGATACTGGCGCATCGACTAACTTGCCACTTTTGTGTTGCTCGGATAACTCATTCAGTGCGGTTTCTACCACCTCTTTTATTTCAAAAATATATTCAGCCACTACGCTTTCTTTCCAAATGTCCAATAAAATGCAATAGAGAGTATCGAACAACCAGACATTACCCAAACCATTGGCCAAACCGCTAAACCCGGTAATGCGGCGACAACAGCACCTACGACAGCTCCCATTCCGAAGCGAAGAGTACCAGATAATGACGCAGCCGTCCCAGCCATCGTCGGGTATCCGCTCAAAAGCAATGCCATAGAGTTACTTCCGATAACGGATATGGTTCCAATATACAAAGTAACAAAAGGTACGGTGCCCCAAAGTCCCCAGTTTAATATCCACCCAACTAAAAGCCCAATGCCACCTAATAGCTGCAATACTAAGCCTATTCGTAGCATTAGATGCAAGCCAAGAACTTTCACCATTCGACCATTTAACGTCGTTAAAATAATCAAAGCGATAACGTTTAAGCCGTATAAGTAGGCAAACTGGTTTGGTGAAACGCCGTAGATATCTATGTAAACAAATGAACCTGCGGTAAAGAAGGCAAACATTCCTGCAAAGGAAAATGCACTTGAAAGGATAAGCCCAATAGAAGTTGGATTTTTTACCAACGTTGCGTAGTTTTTCAGCGTGGTTTTAAAGTTTAGAGGTTGACGTTGGTGTACTTGTAACGTCTCTGGAATTTTGTAGAAAACCATAACCAAAGCAGCAATAGCATAAACCGCCAGCACCCAATAAATTGAACGCCAGCCAAACCACATTGCAAGGTGGCCACCTAACATTGGAGCAACCAGTGGGGCTAACGTCATAACAAGCGTGATAAAAGACATCGCTTTGGCAAAGTCTTCTCTATTAAACATATCTCGAATCACTGCTTGTATCACTACAGCAGACGCTGCTCCAGACAAGCCTTGTATCACACGCAAAAAGTTGAGTGTGTCGATACTGTGAACCATTGCCGTCAACATCGCAGTAATAGCAAAACACAGCACACCCACGATCAGCACTGGTCGGCGACCGTAGCTATCAGAAATTGGACCATGGAAAAGTTGCCCAAGCGCAAAACCTGCACCATAGGCAGTTAAACTTAATTGAACTGCACCAGTGTCCGCCATAAGATCTTTTGCGATCGCAGGCATCGCTGGTACATACATATCGATAGCGAGCGGCGTTAGCGCACTGATCGCACCCAATGCGATAAATATAAAAAATGACAGTGGGTTAGGCTGCACTGCGGCAGCATGAGATTTCGCTAGCATATTACTCCAAAATACAAATTTACTTTAGAAATTCAGATCTGGCAGCAAAGCACTGTTTAGCAAAGCCAAGCGATATACCTCTTTCAGCACGAAAGAGGTAAAAATAGAGCAGCCTTCAAAGACCACCAGATCTTAGTTAAGGTCAGCGAACAGTCAAAAAAGTAAGAAACAACAGCGATACAAAGACTAACCAAGCCTTAGTTTCGTCTTAGAAAAGTTGTAGATAAACTGATGAAAATGAGTTCAGATATGCTGACTGAGGATATTATCCACCATATAAATGCAAATCACTAGTTCCTATTAGGAAATAATCTATTTCCTAAATTGATCTATGGTAAGCGCACAGATGTATAACTTAGTTTTCTATTTCGTAACATCACGCCTGATATTTAGCTGACACAACTCAATAATCGCTAACGCAATATTGTACGAATTTTAATTTGCTAGGAATTCTCAATTTTTTGCTCAACGACTCTCCCACCCTATCGAACACACTTCAATAGGAACATATTGATTAACTCAGGTATTACTTGGAATTTTTATGAAGCGCATTAACGCAGTTTTGTTTTCTCTGCTGCTTGTCTTTTTTAGCAGCCAAACCTTTGCCATGGAAAAAATCTATTACGTATTGAGATTCAATCAAGCCCTAGATTATGGAAAAGAGCACAAGCTCATTGATACATTGACAAAGCACAAAAACGACCTCGATATCATTATTACTCAAGCCTTTGTTGCTGATGGTAACGGCGCACTTTGGGGCTCAATAAACCCTAAACTACTCAAATTTGCTCACCATAATCATATAAAATTGGACGCAATGGTTACAAACACTGGCTTTGATTCTAGAGTGCTGCATGAGTTGTTAACCGATCACGATGCGCAAGACATGCTCATTAGCCGTATCGTAGAAGTGAGCAAAAGATATCACCTTGCCGGGATACAAGTTGACTTTGAAGGAATTGAATTTAGAGACAAAGATCGTTTTACAGACTTTTATAAAAAACTATCTACCGCGATGCACAATATTCACAAAACGATCAGCGTAGCAGTATTCCCGAGGACTACGGATGTCCCTGCCGATGCCTTAAACCAAGATACGTACGTACACTCGGCGGGCGCTTATGACTACAAAGCCTTATCTAAACTAAGCGACTTTGTTTCCGTGATGGCTTATAACCAACATAGCTCATTGACTCCTCCAGGCCCTATTGCTTCATACCCTTGGACACAAAAAGTGGTAAAATATGCACTTAAATACATCCCAGCCAACAAATTATCACTAGGTATTCCAACTTACTCTGGCTATTGGAAGCCAGCCCCAGATGCCTCTACTGGCCGCCCTATTGATCAACACCTACGCTACTCAGACGTCGTCGGCGTCATGAAACAATTTAATATCAAACCTAAATGGGATAACGAATCAAAGGTTCCATATCTGATGTTTACTGATAACGATACATACAGCTATATCTTTATCGAAGACGCACAAACCTTTTCCTATGGCTTATCCATTGTTAAACGCAACCACCTCGCTGGCTTTTCTTTGTTCGATGTTTCAGACATGGACCCAATGGTATGGAGCCAAATAAATTCGATACCTCGCCATAGTTAAATGAAAAAACCCAAACAGTGTTCGAACTGTTTGGGTTATTTGATGCGAGTGTATATCTGGTCTAGTTGAAGGAATAATGAATGCCAACTAAAAGCTGATTGACGATCGGGACAATATTGTCAGATGGATCAGAAAGATTGACAGAAGTATCCCCAAAGTAATGCGTCAATGATGTTTCAAGGCTAAAAGCTCCTGCAAGTTGATAGCGAGCTCCGAAGCCAACAACTGGCTTAACATCGTGTTCATAATTATCGAACTCTGTATGCGGAAGCTGCGTATGTACATCAGAACGAATGTGAGAAATACCAGCTTTTCCTAGTAAAGTCCATTTAGGGTTAAGCTTGTAAGCGACAACACCGCTAACGTCACTCGCGGACGTTGTAATGTTAAAGGTAGCCAAATTTCTATGAAACGTACCCGTACCAAAATAGGAATATCCGACCTCTAAACCCGCATCCCACTTTTCATTGATGGTGTGAAGATACCCTGCGGCAACCCTTTCCGAAATGTCTGACGCCGTACCAATACTTGCAGAGCCTTCACTTGGTGGTTTCTGGACGGCGAAACCAAGGCTTCCCGTTGCGTAAAAACCAGCAGCATTAGCAGCTTGAAGACTAACTAGACAAAGTACCGTAGATGAAACACAAAACTTAATAACTCCTGTGACATTTACATTCATTCTACAGATTTTATAGCCGAACATATCCCGAAAACCCCAACAAATAAAAACAGCGAATATTTTAAGGTGGGGAATGCTATACGTTGTCTAGGAGGAATACAAACATTTTTAATCAAATGATTGATTACCTAAATAGACTTACATGGCAAAGCAAGCCTAGAGTGACTTTACAGCTCGCTTACCTCGGGTGTAAGGTACTAAAAAATAACTAAATTGGCAGGCAACATGACTCAACATGCACTTATCACTGGAGCTAGCCGTGGAATTGGCAAAGCAATTGCTCATTTCTTTGCAAACCAAGGGTATTCCCTGATTTTGCTCGCTAAAAACGAGCAAAACTTGGCAAAAGCAAGATCAGAGATATTAGAAACGTCCCCCAATACTCACATCGAAACTCATGTAGTGGATTTCAACCAACCGCTAGAGGTTGAAAACACGATACGAGCAATATTAAGTACGCTAAAACAGCTGGATGTATTCGTTAACAGCGCTGGCATTTTGTACCCTGGCAACATTTCACTTACCAGCATACAACTTGCTGAGCTAGTGAATATCAATCTCACTTCAGCCATGTCTTGCAGTAATCTAGTTGCAGGCCGAATGAAACAACAAGGCTTTGGAGAAATGTACCTCATTGGTTCGGCTGCTGGTATTTCACCCGTGTCTAAAATTGCTGCCTACTCCGCCTCTAAAGCTGCACTAGTCAGTTATAGTGAATCCTTATATCAGGAACTGTTACCATTTAATGTACGAGTTTGTTGCTTATGTCCAAGCGTCGTTGACACAGACATGACGAATGATGGGAGGATAAGCAACGCTAACAAAATCGAGACGAACGATATTGTCAAAACAATAGAGCTTACGCGCAGCCTATCTCAAGCTGCGAGTATGCCTATCGTACAAATACATTGCAAAGTCATTGATTTAGAAAAAGTTAGCGACTAAATAACATAAAGAGCACTCTAGAAATTTAAATGTAAAAGCTATCGACTTCTTCTTGAGTTAGATATCGATACTCTCCAGGTTGCAAATCATCATCTAGTGCAAGGCCACCAATTTGTTCTCGATGTAAGTGCTCGACTTTATTCCCAAGTGCGGCAAACATTCTTTTCACTTGATGATATTTTCCTTCCTGAATCGTCAGTAACACTTCATTTTCAGCTTCGTCTACAATGACAAGCTCTGCAGGTAATGTTGGCTCTTTCTCATTTTTTAATTCAATGCCTTTGGCAAATTGCTCGATGTAATTTGGTTGGATAGGATCGGCCAACCACACTCGATATACCTTTGAACACTTGTGCTTTGGTGAGGTGATTCTATGTGACCATTTCCCATCGTCAGTAATTAGTACTAAACCTGTCGTGTCAACATCCAAACGGCCAGCGAAATGCAGGTTTTCCATTTTGACTTCATCAAGCAATACAAAAGCCGTGTGGTTGAAACCGTCTTCGTGTGAACAAACAAAACCTTCTGGCTTATAGAGCATGATATATCGCGGACCTTGTTTTGCAATTTCACGACCCTGCCATTCGACCTGACAACTGTCCGATATCTTCAGCGCGCCACTCTTGGCAACAACACTGTTTACTGACACATCACCACTTTTAATGATTTTACTTGCTTCTTTGCGCGTTGCACCCAAAGCGTCGCACAAAAACTTATCTAATCGCATACTGACCTCACCCCAATTTAGCGCGGCATTATATACTTAAGCGACCTACTGATGCGAGTTTCAGTTAGACCGTGTTGATCTTTTGAGTTTGAATTTTGCCCGAATTCCAAGGCTTTTAATCACGGCACAGGTGAAGAAGCTTAGTCATTCTGAGTGAGGAGCCTGCAACAAAGAGTAAAAGATTAACATGTCCTAGTTTATGTATATACCGAACGAGCTAAGTTAGTATACTATCTAACTCTTAATCTTTCTGACCTTTGATTAGCTTTATCTATGTACACTCTTCGTCCTTATCAAGCAGACTCCGTTAAAGCTGTTGTTCACTACTTTCGTCAAAACACATCACCAGCCGTCATTGTCCTACCCACTGGTGCGGGCAAGAGCCTTGTTATTGCAGAACTTGCTCGGCTCGCTAAAGGAAGAGTGCTAGTTCTTGCCCATGTAAAAGAGCTTGTTGAACAAAATCATGGAAAGTATGAAGGGTATGGGCTGAATGGCGCGATATTCTCAGCTGGACTTGGGCGCAAAGAGACTGATCAACAAGTCGTCTTTGCCTCTGTTCAATCCGTAGCGCGCAACCTAGATGAATTTAAAAACCAATATTCCCTTCTCGTTATCGACGAATGTCATCGTGTACCAGACAACAAAAATAGCAGTTATCAGAAAGTTATCACTCACCTAAGCAAGTTCAATGCAGGGATAAAAATCTTAGGACTTACTGCTACGCCGTATCGATTGGGTATGGGATGGATTTATCAATACCATACCCGAGGGCAGGTTCGCACTGAAGAAAAACGTTTTTTTCGTGATTGCATTTTTGAGCTACCAATTAATTACTTATTAGATGAAGAGTTTCTCACGCCTGCAAAGCTCGTGGACGCTCCTGTTCTGAGTTACGACTTTTCCCAATTAAAGCCAGCGAACACAGGAAAGTTCAAAGAAGCAGAAATGGATATGATCATTGAGCAATCCAAACGTGCAACACCGCAAATTATTGCGCAAGTTATTGAAATGGGAACGAATAAACAAGGTGTAATGATCTTCGCCGCAACCGTCCGACATGCTCAGGAAATTCATACCCTTTTGCCAGATTCGCAATCCGAGATTGTTATTGGAGATACACCAACACCTGAGCGGGATGACATAATCCAACGATTCAAGTCTCGACAGATAAAATATCTCGTCAATGTATCCGTGCTTACCACTGGTTTCGACGCTCCACATGTCGACCTAATCGCCATTCTCAGGCCCACCGAGTCTGTTAGTTTATACCAACAGATTGTTGGCAGAGGTTTAAGGCTTTCTCCAGGAAAAACTGAGTGCTTGGTACTGGATTACGCTGGAAATAACTATGACCTATACCAACCTGAAGTCGGAGAAGCCAAGCCAGATCCCAATAGTGAAATTGTCACGGTTCCCTGCCCTGCCTGCGGGTTCAACAATAATTTCTGGGGCAAGCTAGATAGCAACGGATTTTTGCTCGAACACTTTGGGAGGCGCTGCCAAGGCTACTTTGTCGATGAAGAAACAAAAGAACGCGAACATTGTGGATATCGTTTCCGAGCTAAGTATTGTAACGAATGTGGTGCAGACAACGATATCGCTGCGAGAATTTGCCACGAGTGTGATGCAACACTCGTAGATCCAGACAAAAAGCTTAAAGAAGCATTAAACCTAAAAGATGCCCTAGTTTTTGAATGTGAAGATATGGAGTTAAGCACATTTAAAAACGACAAGAACAAAAACAGCGTAAAGGTGACTTATTTGGGAGCTGAAGACGTTCAAGTTCATGAGTTTTGGTCGCTTTCCAGCAAAAAACAAAAGCAAACTTTTCAAGATCAATTTGTTCGCCCACACTTAGCTGATAAACATCGTCCATTTGAAGAAAACTCACCGACTAAAGTTGTGCGGAATCAACATAGGTTCCGTCCCCCGCAATTTATCATTGCCCGCAAGTCAGGCCGGTTCTGGAAGATCAGGGACAAGATTTTTGAGGAAGAGTTGATAGAAAAGTAGAGGCGAATGGCTGCCATTATCCACGCCTCCTATCAATCTAACAAAGATAGAAGTGCCAGTTTCCTTACTAGCTAAAGCGACTATCCTTATAGTGAGTCACAAAACCTCTCTTGCGCGAGCATCATTTGAGCAATAAATATCGCCAAGGCTTTTGAGGCTGTTTATAAGGAAATTTAGCTATGACCAGATCGTCAACAATAACTAAATTGCTAGTGTTTGCCTGTATCACGGGTTTTTCAGGAATAAGCTTTGCTCAAAAAGTCATTTACCCCAACATCGATGGTATAGGTAAAGAGTCTATTGGATATAGTGTACTCAAGTTAGCACTAGAACACTCCGAACCTGATATTGAAATTTACGTGGATAAGCAAGAAGTTAATCAGACCCGAGCAAAGTACATGGTCGAAATTGGCCAAGTCGACGTATTTGACTCTGGATTTCAACCGGAACTAGAAGCGCGCTTTAAGCCCATATATCTGCCTATCGATCGAGGTATTCTCGGGTGGCGCCTTTTTATCATTCACAAAGATAACGCTAGCGCTCTGGGTAAAGTACAAAACATTGAGGATTTGAAGCGCTTCTTATTCGGTCAAGGCAGTGGTTGGGGGGATATTGATATTTTAGAGAAGGCTGGATTAAAAGTGATTACCTCTAGCAAAATATCCAACCTTATGGGTATGGTTGCGGGTAAACGGTTCGAGATATTTCCACTTGGTTCCAACGAAGTCTATGCATTTCTCGATAAGTTTGGTTCGAACTACCCCGAGTTAATCATTGACGAAAACGTCTCTCTTATTTACCCATTCGGGCGATTTTTTTATGTAAATAAAGACAATGAGGAGTTAGCTAATAAAATACAAGTGGGGCTTGAACAAGCGCTTAACGATGGTAGCCTGCAGAATTTGCTGAATGAGCATGCCTATTTTAAAGACGCATTCTCAAAAGCCCACTTACACAATCGAGTGCACATTAGAATCGATACGCCAAATTTAACCAGTGGATTTTCCAACATTCCTGCAAAATGGTGGTATACACCGTAAGTTTTATGGGGTGTAGTTCATTTTCGATTAATCTAAGTTAGTTTATATTAGACCTACTTTATTTTATGGGTCTCGTTATGCCAATTAGAAATATTACCATTTTGTCTGCCTCTTTATTATTTGGTATTTATATGGCGCCAGCCTATGCTGACAGTAGTTCTCAGAATGGCCATGAACTGGTGCAAGATGCCTACAAGCCGGGGGCAAGTGTCAAGTTTGATGAAGACCAAGATGAGGTTTATGACGCTGTCCAAAAAGGGCTTATCAGGCCATTTTCTGAACTGTACGACGCCGTGGACAATGAATTAAACGGCCGAGTGATAAAAGTGGAGCTTGAAGAAGATGATGGGCAGTGGTTCTACGAATTGAAATTGGTTCATAATCATAACGTTGTAAAAGTGACTTACAACGCCACTACTCTGGCTTTGATGGAAGTGAAAGGCCATAATATCCTCGAAATAATCAAAAGGTAGAGCACCCAACAAATGAAAATACTAGTTGTAGAAGACGAGCCACGTTTAGGCGAGCAAATCATCGAAACTCTTGAACAAAATGGATGGGTACCTGAACTCTCACAAGATGGTATTGACGCTCTATATCGTGCGACTTCTGAAGAATGGGACACGATTGTTTTAGATCTCGGATTACCCAAACTAGATGGTCTTACGGTTCTCAAAGGCATTCGAGATGAAAACATCAACACTCCAGTCATTATTCTCAGTGCTAGAGATACATTATCTCAACGCGTTGAAGGTCTAAACTCTGGCGCGGACGATTACTTAACAAAACCATTCGAAATGGCAGAGCTCATTGCTCGTATTCGCGCACACTTGCGCAGAGCATCAGGCAACGCGTCGCCAGTAATGCAAATTGGTGATTTAAGCTTAGATACTCGAACCTCAAAAGTTCTTTGGCAAGGTCAAGCTGTTAGCCTGACTGCTTTGGAATATAAAGTGGTAGCCTACTTTATGCATAATCCGGAAAAAGTCATATCCCGAACAGAATTGGTCGAACACATATATAAGCAAGACTTCGATCGTGACTCAAACACCATCGAAGTATTCATTGGACGTATTCGTAAGAAAGTCGCGCCAAAAGTCATCAAAACCGTTCGAGGATTAGGGTATCAATTGAATGCCGGCTAAGCAGAGCTTTATTCAACGATTAAGCTTAAAAAACAGACTACTGCTTGCTGCAATATTGTGGCTAAGCACCATGATCATTGCGGCAGGAATTGGTATTCCGCTGCTGGTAAGAGATTACTTAATCAATGATTTGAAAAGTCAGTTGAACCTCTCTATGGATCAAATTGCTGCTAACATTGAAGCTCGTAATGGCAAGTTGGTCCTAACTACACAGTTATCAGATCCTAGATTTAATCGCCCATATAGCGGCTTATATTGGTCAATTCATACGGGTAAACAAACTCTACGTTCTCGATCACTTTGGGACAAGCATTTTCAGGTTGATAAGAAACCACTTCGAACCGTAGTGAAAGGTGCTCGGGGAGAAAAGCTCATTTATATTAAGCAGGATATATATTTACCTGATTTTCCCAACCCTGTATCCGTCACTATTGGTTCTGATGAGGACCCCATAGAGAGAACGCTTCAGCAACTAACTGGGCAACTTTGGCTGATTCTTGGCTCGTTATTCACCGGTATTTTAGTTTTGATCCGCTTACAAGTGGGCTGGTCGTTAAGACCACTAAATAAAATGCAGCGAGAACTCGCTCTGCTAAAATCAGGTGAACAAAATGCGTTAGATGAAACCTACCCTCATGAAGTATCACCGTTGGTTCATGATCTCAATGCCCTTATTTTCCATTACCAGGAACTGTTAGAGCGAGCGCGAAATCATGCTGGTAACCTTTCCCATGCACTGAAAACTCCCTTGTCTGTACTCAAAAATGAAGTGTCTCAACTGTCTAAAGAGGAACAAAAGAATTTAATTGCTCCTGTTGAACAAATACAAAATCACATTGACTACCACTTAGGAAGAGCCCGAATGGCTGGTTCGATGAACATTCTTGCCGTCAAAGCTCCTGTTAGTGAACGCATTGACGCTATATCTCTAGCTTTCGATAAAGTGTACTCCGAGCGAGGCGTTATTCTAATTAATGAACTAGACACAGATCTTGAAGTATCTGTCGACCCCATCGACTTGGATGAAATGGTCGGTAATTTACTGGAAAATGGCTACAAATGGGCAAAATCCATTATACGTGTCTATAGTGAGACACTTGAAACAGATATCGTGAAAATCTACATTGAAGACGATGGCCCTGGAATAAACCAACAAGATTTAGAGAAAGTGATACAACGCGGTGTCCGGTTAGATGAAACGACGCCAGGATCTGGATTAGGACTCAATATTGTCAGCGAAATGGCTCACAGCTATCGAGGCAATTTAGAGTTGGAAAAAGGAAAAATGGGGGGATTGAAGGCAACATTAACGCTCAAACTTGCCTAAGACTCAAGTCACTTATGCCAACGTAACTAGTAAAAAATTAGGTAGATTTTTACCAACCAAAGTTGTTGCGACGTTAATTTCTATCTCGTGTGGAACGTTGAAGTACCCAACATAATGAAAAGGAAAGCTTCAACATCTTTTGATCAACCATTCAGTGTTATAAAGGGATATCAATGCGAGGATTTTCCAAGAGAAACTCTATATTTCATCTAACCTTTAGCACTACGCCTTCTAAGAATGAATTTTGCAACTACTACAAACAAAACCAATATTGCGAATACTGCTAGTATTTGGTGCTGTTGAATAAATTGTTCAAACACATCCAATAGTGAAAACTGACTGACTCCCATTGCAAGCAAATAGCCCCACAGAATAAACTGTCCAACGCCAAGCACCAACCCGATAGAGGAATAAAAAGTAAAACGGCCCCAACCTATGTTATGGGAACCTGCTACAAAAGGTACAACCCAAGCAACGGGCCCAAGCAAGCGCGCGAAAGCCATGACAAAGTTGCCTCGCCTGTGTAGCAACACTCGACATCGAGCAATTGCTCGGCGAGTTTTTGGCTTCCATCTGACTAATTTTCTTTGCGCTTTGGTTCCAACAAACCTTCCTAACGCAAAACTGGTTTGATCGCCAAGGAAACTACCAAGCACGACAGCAACAACTCCAACCCAACTACCTTGGTGGAGTTGATAGCCTGCAGCCAATAAAAATGGTTCGCCTGGAATAAATAGATTAGGTCCTATTAGTGCGTCCAGAAACGCACCGACAAAAAGTCCGAAACTTTCAAACATCAATTAACTATCTAACCGCAAATTTGGATAAGCTAAGACTATTTAGATGCCAATTAGCGATTGTAGTGGCCAAACTTATATTCTATCTCGTTGTTTCTCATTTCACCAAAAAAAAGGCGTCTGACATTCGCTTTCAGATAAGTCATTCCCATCTTGAATATCCCGTCTTGATCTAACCTTCTCGGATCAAAACCAAAAGTTAAATGCAGAAACCGAAAACGCCACGTTTTACTCGCACGTTTAACGTAATCACAGTCTTCGCACAAAACAATTTTTTCATCAAACCCTTCAATTTCCTCATGCGCACGCTTAGTAGAAAAAATACATGCTCCAACGGCTGTAGGGAAAACAAATTGGGTTGCGAACAAACCAAAGTTAAATAGTGAATATCCCACTTTATGGATAAATGCGAGATCCTTGGCTCCCATATAAACGCCTGCAACTTCTAGCTTTCTGCTTTCCAATTGATTCATTGCGGTTGTTAAAAACGTTGAGCCCAAACGAACATCAGCGTCTAAAAAAAGTAAACGTTCATGTTGAGCTAGTTTGGCACCTGTATTTCTGCCTAAACTGACTCCTCTAGTATCCATTCTATGTATGGTTAAAGAAGGCAAACTTGCCTCATAAGCAGCAGCAACCTCGCACGTAGCATCTTCACTGTTCGAATCTACTAGTATCACCTCAAAGTCCCTGAAGTGTTGTTTGCTTAAATCTTCCATGAGCCGGCCAATGCATTTCTCTTCATTGAGAGTGATTACAATTATGCTTAATTTACTCATCGCCTACTCCTAACATCGATTGATTAGCTTTTAATAAAATTTACGCTAACCCCACTTAACCAATCGTGATAATACAGTTCACTTTCAGTTCATATGCTGACAAACCATAATGCAGCTTTATGACATTTATCTTAATTGGTGTGAGCATCAATCTTGTTGGCACAATAGTTGAACCGTTACACTTAACCACCTCGTTTAATAACTTGTTTTAGATCAAAATGTTACCAAATAGCTTTGCCCCACACCTGATCCAAGTAGCATCTATTTTAATTCCCGACAAACAGCTATAGATTTCGCGACCTACTTTATAGATACTTCCATCAGGGAAGAAGAGTGAAGTAATACATTGAATCTTCTCTTACAAACAAGGGAAAACGAGTCGAATATTGTTGCTCATAGACCAATTGAATGATAGTATCCGCGCTCACTTTGATGGTTTCTATATAAGAGCTATCGAAGCCCACCCATTAAGCAAGGTCGCATTGCTTAATGAGCGAGTTAATTTTTACTAATTTGAGAGTAAAACTATGAAATTTGAAGCAGTAGTACGTACTGAGCTAGGTAAAGGTGCGAGCCGCCGCCTACGTCACGCTGGCCAATTCCCAGCAGTTGTTTACGGTGGTGAAGCAGCCCCTGTATCTATCGCCCTAAATCATGACGATGTTATGAACCAAATGGACAAGCCAGAATTCTACGAAGCAATCACTTTAGTGATCGGCGGCGAAGAAGTTAAGGTTAAGCCACAAGATGTTCAACGCCACGCTTTCAAGCCAAAAGTTGAGCACATGGACTTCATCCGCATCTAATTCCCTACCAAGGAATTAAACGGATAAAATCCAACCTTTTGCATATAAGATAATCGGCTTTACCAACCGAGAAATCTAAAAATTCGAAACCCTGATGCTACCAACATCGGGGTTTCACCGTTTTAGGAATTTGTTATTCTAGATTACAATTAACTTACTTCCTGTAAACCTTTCGCAGGCAATAACTCTTCAACAATTCGTTTAAGCAAATACGTCTCTCGCTCAATAGACATGCCCTTCTTATCACTGCTTGCTATCGTTTGCTCATTATGAGCAATTGCATCAAAAATATTTACCCATTTAGGTGTCATACCGTTATTGATTTCATAGTCTTCCAATGAAGTCTCACCTAACTCACCTTCAATAGTGCATACAAAACAATGTGACTCCATATGCATTATCTCGTAATCCGGCTTGTACCATGGACGAAACTCCTCATAAATACCAAAAGGTTCGATATTGCGTATATTCTTAGCGCCCGTTTCCTCTTTTAATTCACGAACTAGCCCTTGCACTACATCTTCTCCGAGATCAACACCGCCGCCTGGCAGCGTATAGTCATCATAGCGAGTGGTATATAACATCAGAATCTTTTCACCTTTTAGTACAATTCCACGTGCTGCTTTACGATAAAACATACTGCCATCTAAGTTGGCTAGATCAGGATGTATTGAAGAGCGAAGTAAACGCATAGAAGACACTAGAGACATAAGCTGCTCACCGGATTTATCAAGTCTAATTACAAAGCTGCTCATTTTAGCGAAATATACACTCAATACTAGACTTATCGTATTCGCTTATTCATTCGTCCTTTTTCGTCGGTTTACTATTCATAAACGTTACGGTAATAAACATCACCAAAACCATCAGCACCAACATAATTATTAATCCCATCACTTATCCCTACACTATTTTATGTTTCTGGCATAGGACAATAGCTGTTGACCCAAGGGCAAGGTAAAGGCATTTTTCCTAGATTGAACAAATAATGTTGATAAAACATTGCTCGTCTGTCTGAGACAAAAAAAGCCCCAAATTTAAGTAAAAGTTTTGGGGCTGGTGGACTATTTTGAAATCAATGATATTAAGCTAGTTTGAATCGACTGATCATTTGAACTAACTTGACTGAAATACTTTTGAGCTCTTCACTGGAATTAGCCATTTGAGAAGATTCACTTGAGACACTGGCTGACATCTCTCTCAAACTTTCAACGTTGTGATTAACATCTTTAACCCTAAGGGTTTGATCTTCCGAAGTCTGAGCAATATACCTGTTCATCTGCTCTATTTTTTTCACTTCAGCGTCAATTTTATCGAGCGCATCGCCAGCCTGATTAGACAACGTGGATGCACCTGTCGCTTTCTGAGCACTCTGGTTCATAGTGTTCGCGACCACTTCGGCATCTTGTTGTAGTTTCTCTATAATATTCTGGATTTCGATGGTGGAGTCTTGAGACCGAACGGAAAGGGTTCTTACTTCATCTGCGACCACCGCAAACCCTCTCCCGTGTTCTCCCGCTCGAGCAGACTCGATAGCAGCATTTAACGCCAATAAATTGGTTTGTTCGGCAACTTCACGAATGACCTCTAAAACCGTATCAACATTCTTAGCGTCTTCAGAAAGCTTTGTCACTACTCCGCTAGCACTGTGTATTTCCTCAGCTAGCAAAGAAGCTTCATTGACATTCTTACGTATTATAACTTGGCTGCTTTTTGCTTCGTTCATAGCCATGCTACTCGCTTCATTTGCCTCCACAGTTCGTGCAGTCACTTCTTCTACCGTGGACAACATACCACTCATAGAAGTGGCTAATTCATCAACCTCTGACTTTTGTTGACCCAAGCTGTAATCAATATTCTTGATTGACTCCGTTACTTGAACAGACGACGTTGAAACTTGGTTCCCAAGTTCTTTAATACTTTTCATAATATTTTGAATTGATGCAACAAACTGATTGAAGCTTCTAGATAAGTCAGCTAACTCAGGCGAACCATCTTCAGGTAATCGCTGAGTAAGGTCCCCTTCACCCTTAGAAAGGTTTCTCATCGCATTAACCGTTTTCTTTAAAGGAGCTGTAATCGATTTAATGAAAAAGACCATAACTATCGCCAAAATTGCACATATAATCGTGGCTTGCTGAAACGAGCTAGCTTTAGCAGACTGAACATCACTGGTCAAAGCAGCCATGTTCATCCCACTGCCAATTAACCAGCCCCACTCATTGAAGTAGGTTACGTAACTCGTCTTAGGCTTAATTTCATCACTATTTGGCTGTTTCCAAGTGTAGTCAACAAACCCTCCACCACTCTTCGCCGTCTTGAAAAGGTCGACAACGAAAAGCTTACCTTCTGAGTCTTTTAAACCCATTACGTTTTTACCGAGTAATGATTTAATGGGAATAGCGATTTCCACACCATCCTTATCGATAACAAAAATATAGTTGCCACCATCAAATCTCATCGCTGAAACAGCTTTGAGAGCTTCGCTCTGTGCTTTCTCTTTAGAGAGCGTCCCTTCCATGCTTAGTTTGTAATAATGCTGAACAATTCCTTGCGCACTTTCGACCAAGTTGACGACACCGCGTTCATAGTTATTACGCATTAATTGCTGAGTTTTTCTCGCATCAAAGATGACACTAGTAAATAAGGCAATAGCAAACAGTAGCAGTATCAGCCAAATTCTTGCCGCAATAGAAGTTTTCATTAATTTGCTTCTGAGCATATTAAATATCCTAGCCTGTATCGTTTTAGTAAAAACTCGCATTTGTAAATTTAGCAGGTGAGAATCAGTCTTCCACTTGATAGCGTGAGGAATAACTCATTTGGATAATTAATCTTTATTATTGATATATATGATAATTAAAGTGACTGTTTGCAAAGTACTGGGATAAGAGGAAATGGAAGAGCTTAGCGCTAAATGAAAGCAGTGCTCGTTCCTCGATAGAGCAACTGAGCACAGCTCTTTTATTTGAACTTGTTTATAATTTCACATGATGTTGGACCTCTCCGGCATGTGATGCCAGTACAATTTCGGCAAATTCGTCTCTAGATTTTATATAACAATCAATGTTCCATGACTTGGATGTATGTTTAGAGCACGACACTTTCAGCGACCCTAAATTCTGAGGGTTAGGCCGCGCCATTATATCTATCTGGCTCAATTCGTTTCCAACTTTACACGCTTTAGAGTCATATTCATAAAGATTGCAGGAAATCGTGCTTTTCCGGCCTGCGGGAATATTATCAAAGTCAAATGCTGAGTGAATCACATTGCTTCTGTCTCCACAGTAGCTCATGTTTTCCCTGCTAACAACGACTGGACTTATTTTCCATACATGGTGAGCACCATTTATACCGACAAGGTTGTCATTATCTCGACACACGATGGCTGTATCATTTGATAAAAAATTGCCATTTACATGAATCGAGAAATCCCTTCCATAAGCAAAGCTGGAGAGTGAAGTTAAAAGCAAAATCGCTGTGATAAATTTCATAAACTGATCCTAAATAGTGCTTATTAAACTATGACAAAGGTAATAAATATATTTAATCTTCATCATTCCTTTTCTATTCCCCTCCATTTAATTTTTATCCCCGCTACTATAAATTATTACACTTATAGGATACCTAAAATAATTTAACCTAAAGTACTCTTCACATTTATAGAGAGAGCCTTCAGCTCGAACAACTGTACTCTCATTATATGAATTTAATTTAAAATAGAAGCAATTATTCTCTAAGTTATTACGATTTTTGATATATTAGACAAAATAGAAAAATAACAACACGAAAACATATAGATATTTTGTATATCATTCTACTTGTACCAGAGGATCATTACATTGCAACTAAATAGATAAGTAAATTTCCCAATCATAAAATCGATACTACCCTCAAGCATTCAACGAATCTGTTTCATTAATTTTCAGAATGATAATCTATTTATTAAAAAATAAGAGTGAAATGAATTCAATTCATATCCAATACTTAATGAGTATTATTTCAACTATACGTTAACCTATTTCTTATTATTAAACATCAATTTTTATTATAAGGCTTGCTTTCGCTTTCCAATTTAGGAAAACTATAAAATAATCTAACCCTTTGAGTAGGTAACATGTCAAAACGATTTAGCCCATCTTGTGAACGAAATCAGCAACCCATTCTCACTCAGCTTTCTACCCATTTTAAAGGCTGTCATCATGTGCTAGAAATAGGCTCTGGAACGGGTCAACACGCCGTATTTTTTGCAAAGCATTTGCCTCATTTGATATGGCATACTAGCGACCTACAAGAAAATCACACTAGCATTGAGGCTTGGATAGCTGACACTTCAATAAACAATGTCAACCTTCCTCTTCCTTTGACAATCGGGTTAGATAGTTGGCCCAAGATAGAGATAGATGGAGTGTTTACTGCGAATACTACTCATATAATGCAACCTCATGAAGCAGAGGTAATGATGAATCTGGTGGCAAGTAATTTACCAACGGGTGGCGTTTTTTGCCAATATGGGCCAATGAAAATTAATGGTGACTTTACTACCGACAGCAACAAAGAGTTTGATGAATCTTTGCGACAAAGAGGGTTTGGTGGTATCAGAGATATCGAACAGTTAGACAATTGGGCAAAAGACTTGAGCTTGATAGAAAAAATTCCAATGCCAGCAAATAATTTTTTGTTAATTTGGGAAAAATAAACAGGGCTAATTTATGTAAAGACTCATTCTTCAATTAAGAGTTCTTTACATAAAACTTACTATTTTATAGTTTCATTGGTTAAAGTTGGGTTAATTATCTTTAGTTATTTTATGGTAATAAAATTTCATTAGATAGTTATTGTTTTTTTCTTATAACTCCGTATTTTTAATATTATCTCTAACCGTTGGCCTAACTCATGCTTAAGAAAATTTTACCTTTATCCTCTATTTTTGGAATATTATTAGCTAATATAGCCTATGCAGACGTTATCGTTGTTCCTAGCCCTCCAGGCCCTCAGCGACTGGTGTTACTTCCACCTCCTATGCGCCAAGTGACTACTGTAAATATAGTAGAGAACGACAACAACAATAAAGACACAACCCTATATGTAAATAAAACGATTATTGATAATGCCAAAAATACTAAAACTTACGTATATAGTAATGGCACTAAAGAGGTTTACACCGAAAATCAATTAGTCCGAATTATAAGTGCCAATGGTACACAAACAATCTTTGAGAAAAATGGCGATATTGAAGTGGTTCACCCCAATGGAGATAAAGTAATTTACAAGAAAGGAGTAACGCAAAACAGTTCTTCTTAGTTTAAATTCGATTGGAAAGTAGAGTTTATCAGTCACTATTCGCTACGATTAACAATAAGCCGCTGAGCCTAACTAGCTACCACTATATTCGCGACTTTTTTCGGATATTGATATATCACCCCATGGCCAGCATTTTTCAGTAGATCTACTTTTTCCCTAGAAAAGTATTTACTCATAATCAATGCATTGTGATAGTTAATAAAATCGTCTTTCAAACCATGAATAAAGGTTGTAGGTATATTTAGCTGAGCACAATTGTTACGTTTGAGGAGCTGATTCCAACACATGCCACTGTTGATATCATTCCAGTGGCTGGCTAACTGATGCTCAGAGCGAATCACCTGTTTGGGTAAGAAACCGTGCTTCACACGATCTAATCCAAAATCGAGCCATGTAGAGCGACAAATATTGTGAGAGAAAATACCATTTTCACATTCACCACGAGGAAACATATCGTCGATTAAGTCAGATTGTGTCTGCCATTTTCTGAAGGTGGTTTCCTTCCCTTTTCCAAGCAATTCCATATTTTTCAATACTTGAGTATATCTGGCGGTATGTATGTGAGAGTCAAGTCCTCCACCCGGACGACCCGATACAATAAAGAGATGTCTTACTGTACTCGGATAATAGTTTGCATAGCTCAGCGCCACCATCGTTCCAAACGACCAGCCCAACAAATCCACCTGAGAAACTGATCTCCTTTTCTCAATCTGTCGAATCAACGCATTTACTTTGCTAGCTAAGCTGTAAAAATCGAACGTCGAATGAGAAGTGGGTGTAACAGAAAGAATTCCCGGGTAGTCCACAGCATAAACAAAATAGTGTTTTTGCAGGGCGGAAATAAATGCTGTTGGCCAATCGTAACTATCGGTTCCGAATCCATTTAGTAAGATGATAACTGGTTTGTGCTGCCCGTTTTTATTTGAGTACTCTAAGTAGTGAATCGAGCTATGCTTAAGTTCACTGCTATCTTGAGTATTTTGAGTAGCACTACAAGCAGATAAACCCAGTAAGGCTAGGCTGGTTAACACCCTCAAGTTTAAACGCTTGCGAATTAACTGAAACACCGAAACATACCCATCACTTAAATTGAATTATCTACCCCAATTATTTATGACAGTGACGATACACAACCAAACCTAGAAGTTTCAACAAGCAAAGTGTAAATATACAAACAACTAAACGTTTACTTCACTTTGTTCTTAAGAAAATTGTATGCTTCGTTGATAGCAATCATGGCATTCATACCACTAGGATTACGGTCTGGATGAAATTTCAAGCAAGCCACTTTATAGGCTTTTCTAATATCCGCCTTGGATGCATTCGGGCTAACATTTAATAACTTAAACGCACTACTATTTGTCATAATTTTACCCTTCTCATTACGCCTATCACGAGTATTTCAAGAGTTAGAAATAATTAACCTTCTTCAAACAAAATATTCTCATGAAATTTACAAGTCAACGACGCACGAGGCTATTCCAAAGTACCTGTCTCAAAGGTAAGAATAGTCTTAGTAAGGGGGTACTTTTTATCTACGACTTTCGATTAATCTCTTGTCGTACAAATTGTCTAATGTAGTAGATTGATAGAAAAATAGGTCATGCTTTCGAAGGAAGAAAGGCTACTGGGGTCACATTTTGCGCATCATAATGTGATGATTTTTTGGTCTTATCTAGTGATATTTTTCAGTTTTTAACATTTACAGATTCAGAAACTGAAATATTCGACTGTTTTTGGAGCGTGTAAGAATTACTTTACTGATCATCTTTTCTCGATCTCATGCAGAGGGTTAACATTTTAGTTACACTTAAGATATCTGGTTATACCAAGATTCATCACTATATAAGTTCTAGTTTGCAGCAAGATAAAGCAACACTTGATGGTTTTCCAGAATAGTATTTTGTATGTAAACTATACGAAAATTAATAACACCCATGATTCTCGGTATTACTGTTTAACGTTTCACGTGATCCAATTGCTTGTTAAAAGCAATACACAAGGAGCTAGAGATGAATGTACAGGCTTTACCCATGCATCGGTTTATCGATCACAGCGGTAACTGCATCACCCAACTTCCCGAATGGGCCGACTTACCGACGTTAACCCTTTTCTACAAAGACATGGTACTAACACGTGTTTATGACAACAAAGCTGTCGCTCTGCAACGTACGGGCAAATTAGGCACATACCCTTCCCACCTTGGTTCAGAAGCAATCGGCATAGCGATAGGTAAAGGTCTAAGGCAAGACGATGTCTTCGTTCCCTATTACCGAGATATGCCTGCAATGTGGGTTCGCGGTATCCCTATGGAAAAGAACTTACAGTATTGGGGCGGAGATGAACGTGGTAGCGATTTTCATCCTAAGGATGATGGTCAACATTGCCGAGATCTCCCTTTCTGCGTTCCTATTGCAACCCAATGCACTCATGCAGTGGGCGTGGCGGCAGCATTGAAAATAGAGGGCCATCATCACGCATCTCTGGTCACCTGTGGCGATGGCGCCACATCAAAAGGCGACTTCTTAGAGTCCATCAACTGCGCTGGAGCATGGAACGTACCTTTAGTGTTTGTAGTCAACAATAACCAATGGGCAATCTCTGTGCCTCGTAAACTGCAATGCGCCGCAGAGTTTCTATCTGAAAAAGCCAAAGGGGCTGGTATGCCCGGCATCACTGTTGATGGCAACGATGTTGTTGCTATGTATGACGCCATCACAACCGCTTTATCCCGTGCGCGGAAAGGGAAAGGCCCAACACTTATTGAAGCGATAAGTTATCGCCTTAGCGATCACACAACCGCAGATGACGCCACACGATACAGAAGTGAAGATGAACTTCAGCAAGCTTGGCAATATGAACCTATAAGTCGATTGAAAACCTACTTAATAAGTCAAAACGCGTGGTCCGAAGAAGATGAAAATCAGTGGTTAGAACAGTGTAAACTACAAGTCGAAAAAGCTGTTGATAATTACTTAAATACGACCTCCCAAGCTCCCGAAACCGCCTTCGATTATCTGTATGAATCACCCAATAGCGAAATGCAAAAACAACGCGACTTCATCATAAACAAAGCAATGCGCATGCAAGGAGGGAATCATGGCTGAATTGACATTAGTTGAAGCAGTAAACCTCGCCCTTGACTATGAAATGGATCATGACCCTAGTGTGATTGTTTTAGGCGAAGACGTGGGTGACAACGGCGGTGTATTCCGTGCAACCGTTGGGCTAAAAGAGAAATATGGATTAAAGCGAGTGATAGACACACCTCTGGCCGAAGCATTAATCGGCGGCGTATCTGTTGGTATGGCTTCACAAGGGTTAAGGCCAGTTGCAGAATTCCAGTTCCAAGGTTTTGTTTTTCCTGCTCTAGAGCATCTCGTCTGTCACGCGGCAAGAATGAGAAACCGGACTCGTGGTCGGCTAACCTGCCCAGCAGTATTCCGAGCTCCCTTTGGAGGAGGAATTCATGCCCCGGAACATCACTCTGAAAGTGTTGAAGCACTTTTTGCCCATATCCCGGGCTTCAGAGTTGTTATCCCCTCTTCTCCACAACGAGCCTATGGACTGCTTTTATCCTCTATTCGTAGTAACGACCCAGTGATGTTCTTCGAGCCAAAGCGCATATACAGAACCGTTAAATCTAATGTAGAAAACAATGGCCAAGCTCTGCCCCTAGATACCTGTTTTACTCTGCGGAAAGGCCGGGACCTTACCTTAGTCACTTGGGGTGCATGCGTGATTGAATCTCTACAAGCTGCAAACAGTTTATCAAAACAAGGCATTGAAGCTGAGGTCATTGATTTAGCAAGCATCAAGCCGATTGATATGTCAACTATATTGAAATCATTGGAAAAAACAGGGCGGCTGTTAATCGTCCACGAAGCGAGTAAAACCTGTGGAGTGGGTGCAGAAATTGTCTCACGTACCGTCGAAACTGCAATGTGCTTGCTAAAAGCGCCACCGAAACGAGTAACAGGAATGGATACGGTTATGCCTTATTACCGGAACGAAGACTACTTTATGATTCAAGAAGACGACATTATTCTCGCGGCAAGAGAGTTGATGGAGGGTTGGAAATGAAGTCTTTTATGCTACCAGATTTGGGTGAAGGTCTCGCTGAATCAGAGATAGTACAATGGCATGTCAATGTTGGTGACACCGTTGAAGTCGATCAGATTGTTCTGACAGTAGAAACCGCTAAAGCTATCGTCGAAGTTCCAGCCCCATACAGCGGTAAAATAGTCAGCCGGCACGGAAATGAAGGAGAACTTATCAACGTCGGCAGCCTTCTGTTAGAAATCGAAGAATTAGAATCAGCAACAACTTCGAGCTCTAGTGCTAAAAAAGATGCAGCCACCGTCGTAGGTAACGTGTCGAGCCAAACTCATCAAGTTGATGTTGACGACTTTTGGATTGGCAGTGACGAAAGTAACTCTCCAGACAAAATTATTACTGCCCTACCTTCAGCTAGACTTCTCGCCCAAGAATTAGGTATAGACTTAAGTTCGGTTAAAGGCAGTGGTCCAGAAAACTTGATATTGGATGCCGATGTCTATGACCAATATGAAAAACAAATACCTGGGACCGAAGTTCTAAAAGGTGCGAGAAGGACAATGGTCAATACCATGACCGAGTCTCACCATAATGTTGCTTCTGTCACTATTACAGAAGAAGCGGTGCTGCTTAACTGGAAACCCAAAGAGGATATATCCATACGTTTAATTCAAGCGATTGTTTATGCTTGTCAAAAAGAACCCGCCCTCAATGCTTGGTTTGATGCCGACACAATGACACGCTGCGTCCATAGCACAGTCAATATCGGTATCGCGGTCGATAGCTCTCACGGGCTCTACGTTCCAGTGCTTAGACATGCCAACGAGTTTTCGCCTGACGCTATTCGCGGATGGTTAGATGCGACAGTCAAAGGCATTCGTGAACGAAAAATAGGTAGAGAACAGCTACAACACGCGACTATTACCCTTTCGAATTTTGGCGCAATAGCTGGAATATTTGCCACTCCGGTAGTCTCCCCTCCCCAAGTTGCAATAGTCGGGGCTGGACGTATTATGGATAAAGTTATCATCCAAGACGGCAAACCAACAACCGTGAAAGCGATGCCTCTTTCGATTACATTTGACCACCGTGCATGTACTGGTGGAGAAGCGGCTCGATTTACCAAAGTGTTGGTTGAACATTTACAAAGTACAAGCGATTAGAAAACCCCTCTCCTTCTACACAATACAATGCCTCGCTTGTGTGGGGCATTAGTTTTCCAGCGTAAAATTTACTCAGCTATGAAAGGTCACTCTTCCTTGGTGTAAGAGTCTATTATTTTCTGAATTTCGCCACTTTTTTTCATTTTAAATATCTCAATATCAAATTTGATGGAGAAATCCTTTTTGTAGGGATAGTTCTTCTCAGCTTCAATATCGGTATAACCTAGATAACCCTCATTTACAGAAACTATTGCAGCCTGCTTTAACACTACATCCCGAATATCATATTCACGATACTCTCCGGAATCTTTCATCTGTTTCACATACCAAGTAAAAGGAATTTTAGAGGTGATTGTACACTCTGCCTTTCTAACTAGAAGTGCAGGAATCGTGTCTTTAATATTGTTAACTAGTACCAACTCTATTTGCTTGTTCTTGACCATCTGATCGAATTCAACACCAGCTCGACCATCGCCACGCCACATCACGAACTTCACGCCCTGATAGTCATCTGGATACTTTGCTCGTGGCGTTTGCAGAGCTTTTTGGTCGCAGATGATCACATCGAACTGCGTAATCAAAGGAAGTGAATAGGGCCAAATATAAGGCCGCCTAGGTTCAGCGTCAGTTAACCAGTCATGGGCATGAAAATACGGAGGTAGAATAGCGAATACTCGACCTTCTTTAACTTCATGTTTTGCTCTAGCCCATGGAAGCACTCTAAATGTAAGCTTGTAGTCAGGCATTCTCGATACTGCCTTTCTAACAATGTCTATATAGACACCCGTAAGTTTCCCCTGTTTATCTCTAAAGGCAAAGGGTGGCAACGTATCATAAGTGGCAACCGTCACTTCTTGTTGCTCAGTAGAAATTGAAAAACGGGGTGCCAAAATGATAAAGGGCGCCAATAGAAACACTAAAACAGCAACCTTCAAGGCTTTTCCTCCATAAAAACCGCTCTTTTAAAGATAGCTTTCCATAGACGGACTGCCATAGCTACCGAGTATATTGATAGAGATCGAACCATACCAAAGAGCTTAGCCTTCACCTCCAAATTCAAAAGTGCAATTCTGAACGCGCAGTACCGTAAATATCTATTCAGGTATTCAAGAAAAATAACCGACATATCTATTCCGACGATCTCAATCTACACTTTTAATAGAATCAATTTTTCAATTAATTAAAATGTGGCGCTTACTCGTTTTAACCTTTTTATTAAGCTCTTTCTCTACTCAGTCCCAGACATTAAAAATAGGGTCAAACGAGCTTATTCATAAATCTTACAGAGACTGGGTTGGCAGCAAACCATGTTTATCAATTGAAGATTTTTCCTCCAAATACGCCAACCGTGGAACAGTAGAACTTATCCTACTTTGCCAGGCCCTTAGGCTTGGAGGATATACAGGTGAAATAGAAATAAAATCATATCCTAATTACGCACGAGCCTTAATAGAAGCCAGACAGGGGAACATTGATATACCTGCAGAAACAATGTGGCTAGAAGAGAATGCCAACAACCAGTTTTACCTTTCCGATGACATTATTCGTCAGGGAGAGTTTCAGAAAGGTGTATACATCAACCCAACCAACAGCAAATTACACAACGTGAAGACTCTCGAAGAACTCACAAACTATATCGCTGTCATGCCACACAACTGGTTTATCGATTTCAACACATTAAAAACTATGGGCATAAAAAATATCGAGAATGCCAGTATCAAAAAGATTATTTTTAGGAAGGTCTATGCGGCCAGAGCTGACTTCACTCTATTGGAATTTACTAGCCATAAACAGTTGATTCAGGAATATGACGGTATCATCTTGATTCCAATACAAGGGATTAAAGTTGGGCTGTTAGGTAAGAGGATGTTTGGTGTTTCCAAACAAATAAAGAATGGTGAACAACTTTTGCAACTGTTGAATCTAGGAATAAGACAATTACGCTCAGAAGGCAAAATTGAACAAGCCTATATTCAATCTGGCTTTTTCAATCAGCAAGTAAAAGACTGGCATAAAATTTTTCCCAATTAGACACTGTGATCTTTTGCAATGTTTTTGTTTTGAAATATCACCAAAACAGAGCTTTCAACAACAGAGCTTAAAGTGCGATTGACCGTCATTTAAAACAGCACCCAAATAACATACCACTTTATAGGTATAATTTAGCTTCAATATCAGAAATCCATTAAGATCAGACAATTACTCTATGTGATATGTACTCATAAAATTATCAATTTTATCTAAAAAGTTGCGCCGCAATCTATACTATTAGTATAGAAATTAAGTAAAGAGAGAGTTTAGCAAGTGATTAAGCCCCCTTTGCCAAGCGACGAAGAAGAACGCCTACAAACCTTACACTGTTTAAAGATATTAGATACTCTTCCAGAAGAAAGATTTGACAGAGTGACACGTTTGGCACGCTACCTATTTAACGTGCCTATTGCTGCTGTGAGTTTGGTCGATAAGAACCGACAGTGGTTTAAGTCATGCTATGGATTAAAAGTAGCGGAAACCTCTAGAGATATATCGTTCTGCGGCCACACAATTCTTGATCGCCAACCTCTTATCGTGACAGACACCGCTACAGATCCTCGCTTTACACGTAATCCTCTAGTTCTCGGAGAGCCCAATATTCGTTTTTACGCTGGCGTTCCTCTAATTTACGATAGCAAATTTAAATTAGGAACCTTTTGCATCATAGACGACAAACCCAGGCAACTAAGCGAAACTCAAATAAAAGACTTATCTGATTTAGCAAAGATGATAGAACAAGAGTTATCGCTGAGCTATAGCGTAACCGTTGATGAAGTCACCTTACTCTCTAATCGACGTGGATTTTCATGCCTTGCAGAGAAAGCGCTGCGTTATTGTCAGTTTGGTCGATATCCTTTTTCACTGGCGTACATAAAATTCAATGCATTAGGTAAAATAAGCGCAGTCCAAGGTAGTAATGAAGCAGACTCAGCCTTATCACAATTCGCCAAATCAATGATGCAAATCTTTAGGGACTCTGACATCTTAGCTAGGATTGATGATGACGTATTTGTTGTCTTTATGGTCGGTGCAATTGAACGAGTCGCACTTACGGCAATGAATAGATTAAAACAAGCGCTAGTGAACACCAATAAAGAATCCAAATCAAAATATGAAATTAGCTTTGATTTTGGCATTGCCTCTGGAAACGGAGCTGAAAAGCACTCTGTAGTCGACCTTATTGATATTTCTTATCAGCAAATGCACGCAAAGCTTAGCTCAATGCATTAGGAGATAATTCAAAACTACTTTAGAACAAAAATATAGCAGATAAATTCATTTTGAAGACCTAACCTCAATTTATATTTTTCATCAAATCTTCAGTTATTCACTACAAGCTCAATAAAATGTTTATTGAGAGGAACAAGTAAGTATTACGGCTCGGGAGATATTCATAAAGTATAAACTAGTAATATAAGCATGAAATCGTTCACTATTTCTCCTGAAACCCATGTAATTGACATATTTCATGATTGCAATCATTCTTTTTTAGTGCGCTCTAGAAGCGAACTTCTAGCAGCCCTATATCTTAGATATTAAAAAATACTTTGCTACAGGCCCCCGCTTTCAGTATTGACTACTAACACGATACTAGTGTTAAAGTTGCATTGAAAATGAATGTTAAATTAACTTATTGTCCAATAAGAATTAGTATTTCTTACTAGCAGTATTTTATTACGGTCAATACTTGGATTTTCGTAGTATAGAAGGAGTTTATTATGAGAAAAAGCATAGTAGCGATTACTGCATTGCTTTTATCATCTGGTTTAATATCAGCAAATGCAAACGCAGGTTCTAAAACATTGTGGACTAATATCCATATAAATAACAAAACTGACAGTGATATATATGTCTCATCGGATAAAAACTGCGACTCGCCATATGGAAGTGGCTTTGCTAAAGCTCACAGCAACGTCACAATTAACCCTATAAGTACAGTATTTTCATATATAGGAGGAGGCTCAAAAACTCCAGCGATTCAAAAAGGCTGGAGCTCAGAGTTTTGGTTATGTAAAGACCAAGGAGCTTCAAAACAAGAGACATCATATGTGCATTTCAAAAATGATCTCTTATATGACCCAAGTCACGTGTACGCTACACAAGCTTTAAGTAACGATACATATAATTACTTTACCACACCCGATTATTTTAAAATCGCATCTGGTGCCAATAACTTCGCGTATTACTACAATGGAAATAGTGGTTACAACGCTGATCTTTACTTCACGATTAAGGATAATAGAGCTAATTCAGCTCCGTTAGTTTATAAGGGACATTTACCCATCCCATCTTCACCCGGAGAATATACAAATAAATTATCCATTAATGAAACTGGTAAAATCTTAGATAACAGCAGCGCTAGTCTCGACTGGCAAGATGATGGTAACCTCGTCTTATATAATACAACTGGCAACGCCCTTTGGTCATCAGGTACGACATCTGGTACCAATAAAAAGGGAGACTCTTTTGCATTTAGACCCGACGGACTTCTAATGATATACAATGCAAATGGCGTTAGTGTTTGGCAACAAGGTGATGGGGGTGCCAATAATTTGGATTACACCAAGGTGACACTCACATTACAGCAAGATTGTGATTTGGTACTAGCTAACCAAGGAGTAGTACAGTGGCATTCTCTTACTAGATGTTATGACGTGGTGACACAAAACTAGTTTCAATTATATCAAATCTGACAGTTACCAAACTTTAACCCGGTTTCTGTCAGATTATTTCCTTGCTTATATGAATTTCTTTAGTTGTTTGTTTACAAGTATAATTTAGGCTCTAAATTGGATTCAGAGTTTTGGTATGTCCAGCAAGTTTTATTTTATCTGAATCGGACCATTATCATAAAATCCAAATACTACTACACACAAGCAAAAAATCACATTTCATATACTCTTGTTTAACTTTTTCAAGAAAAAGACCACAGTGATAATTAGGAAAGTAAATTTATACTTTTCATACCAATTAAAATGGGTATAAAAGGGAGGGTGTCAATATGTATAAACTACCTTTAAATATAGTATTAAGATTTTCCTGCTACTTTTTAATCATTTTATCTTTTACTTCATGGGCGTCAGCTCAAGGTGTACAGTGTGAGTTGGTAAAGGATACATCAGTTACTCTTCAGAATTACCAGTGTGGCACTAAATCAAACTTACTAGAACTCGAGTTATCTCAACTTTCCGTAGATAAACAATTACAAAAAGACATCTGCAAAGCTTATCCAGAAGAATCGATTAGCTTATGTTTTGACTATAACAAAGCACTATCACTGCCCTCATCAATAATAGGGATGATGAATGTCAATCTCGAGTCTCGTAGTGATGAAGACATCTGTAAATATATGGAGCCTTCAACTAAGTTTCAGTTACTCGATTACTTAGATAATTATATAGCTAAAGACTGCTCGTAGCTCCCCATGCAAAAAATATGTAATCACACTTTAAGCAGAGGCTAGTAAATCGTAACCTCTGCTTTTTTAAGCATCGGAAAAGTAATAAATTTGATACTTTTATACGTAACTAGGCATCATATAAGTATTTTATTTTCGTCTACAATATAACCGTTGTCATGGCAAGGAAGTCAAAGATGAAAATATTCGTTTTACTCATTCTACTCATCTCTTTTTCTAGTTTTGCTGAGCCTGTTAGAATCTGTATGGGTAACGGTACAGAATGGATCCCTTACGAAATGTGGGAGCGAAAAGATGGTAAGGTCGTTAAGGACAAATTTATCGGTATTATTCCCGATTCTGCCGCAGCGATATTTTCTAGCGCTGGTTATGACTATGAATTCCATTACATTCCTTGGAAACGCGTTATGAAAAACTTGGCTTCAGCAGATGCAAAGTGCGAGGTTGCCCTGTCTGTGAGCTTCAAACCTGAACGCACTAATTTTGTCTACTATGCATTTCCTCTTTACGCTGTAAATATTGGTTATTTCTATTCGAAGAATGAATATTCTACACCTCCAAAGCTAGAGAGTTTAAAAGACAATGAGGCTTGCGGCATATTAGGTTACAACTACAGAAATTATAAATTCGATAAAAAAATCAAAGAATTAAAAGATTCGAATACTGTCTTTGAATTTCTTCGTAAAAAACGATGTAAAATATTTCTAAGCGAGATTGAACCTATCCAATATGGTATTAATCAAGGCCTCTACCCGAACGCTACAAACGTCGCATACACAACTATAAGCGATAAGGCTTTTCACGTTGCTGTAAATAAGAAAAGTCCAAGAGCCACCAAATTGCTCGCTGATTTAAACCAAGCTCTTATTATTCTCACCTACACAGGAAAGTTAGGAGAAATTCAACAGAGCTATCTAGGAAAAAATTATAAGCCAGAGTGAGATAAACACTACTTCACTTTGTAGCTCCACTAGGATCTAGTGATCCTAGTGGAGCTCAGCTCAATCAATTGAATCAATAAGTTCAGGTAATATTTCAAACAAATCCCCTACCAAACCATAATCAGCTATTTGGAATATAGGCGCTTCAGGATCATTATTGATTGCGACTATAACTTTTGAATCCTTCATTCCAGCTAAATGCTGAATTGCTCCAGAAATACCTATCGCAATATAAAGCTCCGGCGCCACTATTTTACCTGTCTGGCCCACTTGAAGATCATTGGAAACAAAGCCCGCATCAACCGCGGCGCGAGAAGCGCCAATTGCACCACCTAATTTGTCCGCAAGCCTCTCTACTTTTTCGAAGTTCTCTTTGCTACCAAGCCCACGTCCACCCGAAACCACCACTCTTGCTGCTGGCAATTCAGGACGTTCACTTTCCGTTTTTTCAATGGAGACAAACTCGGAAAGAGTATTGGAAACTTCATATTCAACACTGCGTATTTCAGCGCAAGCGACATCACTGCTCCTCACCGCTTCGAATGCTGAACCTCGAATGGTAATCACTTTAATAGGATCATTAGACTTTACTCTTGCAAGTGCGTTACCTGCATAAATGGGTCGAATAACAGTGTCTGCACTTTCAATTTCAATAACATCTGATAATTGGCCTACATCCAATAAAGCGGCAACTCGAGGTAAAATATTTTTGCCAAATGTAGTTGCAGCAGAAACGATGTGCGTATATTTACTCCCTATCTCGGCAATCAATGCAGAGGCGCTCTCAGCTAATACATGTTTAAATTCTCCTGCATCAGCAACGAGGACACTGCGAATATGCTCAATTTTAGATGCAGCCCCTACAACATTCTGGCAGTGGTGCCCGAATATAAGCAGATCAACTTCAGCAAGTTCTGCACTGTTAACTAGATCTCTGACAGCACCAATAGCGCGTAAAGTGTCGATGGTTAGATCAGACCCATTATGTTCAGCCACAACCAAAACAGATAACGTATTTTCACTCATAGTTTCACTCCAAGCCTATTCATTGCCGACATTCATATTACTTTCGCGTCATTTTTTAGTTTATCGATCAGTTCAGAAACACTAGAAACACGCACACCAGATTGACGCTCTTTCGGCGAAGCAATACCTAAAATTTCTTGGCTCGAGTGTATAGAAACATTCAACTCTTCAGGCGTTACCACATCTAAAGGTTTACGTTTTGCTTTCATAATGTTTGGCAATGAAGCATAGCGAGGTTGATTGAGACGTAAATCAGTACTAATCACTGCAGGCAGACTAAGCTTTAACGTCTCTAAACCACCATCTACTTCTCTAGTGGTCAAAGCATAGTCGTTGTCTAACTCTAAGTTGGAAGCAAATGTTCCTAATGAACAATCGGTGATAGCAGAAAGCATTTGTGCAACCTGATTGTTGTCGGTATCTATCGACTGTTTACCTAACAGTACTAGCCTTGGCTGCTCTTTTTCCATTATCGCTTTAAGCAGCTTCGCAACAGCAAGTGGCTCTGGAGAAAAGCTTTTAATGTGAATAGCGCGGTCTGCACCCAATGCTAACGCAGATCTAAGCTGCTCCTGACAACTCTCTTCACCAATTGAAACCACTATAACTTCTTCAGCTCCCCCTGCTTCTTTTTGCCGTATTGCTTCTTCTACTGCTATTTCACAGAAAGGATTCATCGCCATTTTCACATTGTTATTTTCAACGCCAGAGCCATCAGACTTTACTCGAATTTTCACGTACGGATCTATTACTCGTTTAATTGCTACTAAGATTTTCACGTTATCGTCCTTATAAATAAAAAACTCTGCTTTACTGATAGTTTTGTATACCCAATATTTGGATTTGTAATGAAGCAACTATCAACAGAAAAAAGAAAACCAGGTCACTTTTTCAGCTTAGTAAAGTTTACGTTTACGTCAACTGCACTATAGTTATTTCTAAGTTTGCAATGTAAGAGAAGATTTACATTATGGAAAGAGAGTGCATGGAATTCGATGTCGTCATTGTTGGGGCCGGTCCAGCAGGGTTATCTTCTGCTTGTAAGCTCGCTCAATTGAGTAAAGAATCTGGCAATCCCTTGTCGATTTGCGTGGTGGAAAAAGGCGCTGAGGTGGGAGCACATATTGTTTCAGGTGCTCTTTTCGAAACAACAGCTTTAGTAGAACTCTTCCCAAATTGGTCAGAGCTAGACGCTCCAATTCATACACCTGTTGACCACGACCAGTTTTTATATTTTGCTGGAAAACATAACAGTATAAAAATCCCGCACTTGTTAATGCCAAAGCCTATGCGCAACTCCCAGCAAACCTACATTATCAGCTTGGCAGAGTTATGTCGTTGGCTGGCAAGGCAAGCAGAAGCTCTCGGCGTAGAAGTTTTTCCTGGATTTGCAGCAGCTTCTGCGAATTTTGATGAAAGCGGTCGCGTGACCGGTATCAACACCTCGGATATGGGCTTAGATAAAAATGGTGAGCAAAAGCAAACCTTTGAACCCGGAATGGAGTTAAAAGCGAAGTACACAATCTTCGCAGAAGGAGCTCGCGGTCATATTGGCAAGCAACTGATTGAAAAGTATAAGCTCGACCATGAAAAACAACCGCAGCACTACGCCATTGGCCTAAAAGAATTGTGGCAGGTCCCAGAAACACAACATCAAGCAGGGACTGTTATTCACTCTGTTGGCTGGCCGCTAAGCGAATCCAAATCATTTGGTGGCAGCTTTCTCTATCACCTAGAGAACAATCAAATAGCGGTTGGCCTCATTGTCGACTTAAATTATTCCAACCCTTATTTAAGCCCGTTCGATGAGTTTCAAAGACTTAAACACCACCCTGCTTTTAGTCAACATCTAAAAGGCGGACAACGCATTGCCTACGGAGCTAGGGCGATAACTAAAGGTGGGCTTAGCTCATTACCCAAACAACAGTTTCCCGGAGGGTTGCTGATTGGCTGTGATGCGGGAACACTAAACGGCGCCAAGATTAAAGGCAGTCACACCGCGATGAAATCCGGTATGCTGGCGGCAGAAGCCGTCTTTGAACAACTCAAAAAAGAGACACCATCAGATATCGCCGATTATCAGTCTTTGTTCGAGTCTTCTTGGCTATACGAAGAATTAGAAAACTCTCGTAACTTTAATTCTGCTATTCACAAATTTGGCCATTTAGGCGGAGGTTTAATAGCAACTTGTGAGCACAACCTCTGGCTGCCTTCTTTTGGAAAAAAAGTACCTTGGACGATAAAAGATAATGCTCTTGACCATGAATCTTTTATCGAAATTAACCAATCGACCCCAATCGACTATCCTAAGCCTGACAACGAGTTGAGCTTTGACAAACCCTCTTCCATCTACCTTTCCGGAACTCAGCATGAAGAAAACCAGCCGTGTCACTTAGTGATAGAAAACCCATGCACCCCAATACAAAACCATTTACCGCGATTTGATGAACCGAGCCAAAGGTATTGCCCTGCAGGTGTGTATGAGATTATCAAAGTCAATGACGAGCCAAAGTTGCAAATAAATGCCGCAAACTGCATTCACTGCAAAACATGTGATATTAAAGACCCTTCACAAAATATAACTTGGGTACCCCCAGAAGGTGGTGGAGGACCGAGTTACCAAAATATGTAGCTCTGTTGCCTTAACTCAGCATATGCTGCAGATATATATAACGTAACAAATAGCGTCAACAGCAAAGACTTCTGAAATGACATGGGAAACGAATCCACCATGTTTAAGTTGTTGCGACTGAAAAGGCGCCCACTCACCGTTTGCTAAACGGATAACTTCCAAGTGCCCAGCTGGAGAAAAAGAAAAAAGTACTCAGGCGATTAAACCTTCGTTGCTCGATGAGCAACGAAGTCAAAGCAAATTATCACCTTATATTTAGTTATTTCGTATTGTAATCAATTTATAACGTAGTGTTTCCACCTTTTATAACTTCAATATTATCTGACTTGGGAAAATATCTAAACTCTTGCTGCAAGACAGCTTTTTTCTTAGATAATGTCGCTTCCTTTGCCAATGTATTACTCTGAATGACAGTTTTAGAATACAAAGATTCTATATTCGAGAATCGCCATTTACCCAACTCCTTTTGATAGGAAAATATAATATTGTCAACGTATCCAGGTTGATTAGGAGAAAACACCATGAGATGCCCACGCACTATAGAGCTAGAAGGATCAGCCAATAATTTAATAACACTCCCATTACGTACTGGGCTTGAACTACAATACCCACCCACTACTTGAGCACATTCCACTTCATATCCGGTTTGGTTGCGAATTGATGCTTCAGAAGATGAATAAGTGATTTTTCCTTTGTTAGCTGGTATTAAACTGCTGCATCCAGATATAGCAGCAACTCCAAGTAGCAATATACTACTCATTTTTATAGACGAAAGTGAGCCCACATTACCCTCGACTAGTTGGCTGTGTTTTTTCCAATACAATGGTATCAGGAGTATATTGTTTTACCGTTAATTTGTTGTATTGGGATGAAGTTTTGAATGCCCATTGAAGTTTACTATTTTCTTTGTAGTCAAAAACAATATCATCCACATACTTACCAGGTACTTGCTTGTCAAACACCATAAAGTGCCCACGAATTTCGTGCGATCCTGGATCAGGAAGCATCTGTATATAACCGTTTGCTGGCATTGGATTATTGGCACAATAGCCGCCTATTACTTGAGAACATTCTACGACATAATCCGTATTATTATTTAAGCTACCAAAATACCCAGGCAGTGATAAAGCATCTTGAGCAAATGCGGATCCAGTAATTAATAGCCCTGTACCAAAAATCATTAAAGGCAGTTTCTTAATATTCATTATTATTCTCCATACGTAGTGTCAAAGGAAATATATAGTTACATATTATCTTCAAAGCAAAAGACAGGGTTATGTCAAAACTATATAAATTAAATTCAATAAAAAATATTCCACCCTTGTTAAGAAGTAGATTAAATGATTAAATTTCAGCCACTGAATTTATAGTGTAATATACCGTAATTATCAGTTTATTGATTTAATGAAAATAATCAGTTCTACTGTACCGTATATAATAGAATCGTATACTGCAATTGAAATTACATTAATATAATTATTGACATCACTCTCTTTTCCAATATATAAAATTCCATCCGAGAATTTATCTCTAGTTTTTGCTTTGTTAAATAGACTAGCGAAACATTTTGGTCAATTAAGGCAGATAGAAAATGGAAAGTGGATTCGTTGAGGTAACTGGAGGAAAAATATATTGGCAAAGAGTTGGAACCAATATTAAGACTCCTATCCTCACCCTTGCATGGTGGGCCTGGAGGCTCTCACGACCTTATGTTTGAGCCCTTATCTAAATTATCTAAAAATCGACAAGTGATATTTTATGACCAGCTAGGAGGGGGGCGTTCTGATAGACCGAATGATCTGTCGCTATGGAGTATCCCTAGATTTATCGAAGAAATCGTTAGACTGAGAGAAGAATTAGGCTTAGATCAGTTATATTGTTGGGCGGATCTTGGGGAGCCACTCTAATGGCAGAGTATTTGTTCACGAACCCAGATGGAGTAGAAGCTGCAATATTTTCAAGCCCATGCCTAAATTCTAAAATGTGGAAAGATGATGCGGACCGCTTGCGTTTGACATTGCCCAAAGACGTCCAAAACATACTGTCTACGCATGAAAACATGGAACAACACAGAGCCCAGATTACAAGGCAGCGATCTGGGAATACCTCAAACGATTTGCATGTATGCTCGATCCTATTCCAAACAACGTTGTTAACGCGATAAATAACTCTAATCAAAGTATTTACCAGTATGTGTGGGGACCTAGTGAATTTTATCCGACAGGTACGTTAAAGGAGTACGATGCTACTGCAAGGCTACATAAGATACTCATCCCTACTCTATTTGTATGTGGTCAACAAGACGAAGCGACCCCTGAGTCAACAACATATTTTTCAAGCTTACTGCCAAACTCTAGAGTTAAGATAATCGAAGAAGCTTCGCACCTAGCACTACTAGAGAAAACTGACGACTATATAAACATAATCTCAGATTTTTTAATTGAAATTGGAAAGTAAATGTTTGGAAAATAGAAAGGGCGAACAAAGCTCGCCCTTAATCGACAATTGTGCCTTAGCTATTGTGGTTTTTTCGCCAAAACTTCATCAATATCTGACGCACTATGACGCTCTAGCAATTGCTCCCATTCTTCACCCATTGGGCGATTCACAATTCGCCCTCTCTGCACGGCTTCACGTGAGAAAATATCTTTTGCCCAGCGCTGAACATTTGTGTAGCTTTCTACATCCAAAAATTCACCCGCGTTGTATGAGTTTGCAATAGCCAGATTTCCATACCAAGGCCAAGTCGCAATGTCTGCAATACTGTACTCGTCACCACCTAGGTATCGATTGTTTGCTAGCCTTTTATCTAACACATCAAGCTGACGCTTTGCTTCCATTGCAAAGCGATTAATTGGGTATTCAAATTTTTCTGGGGCATAAGCGTAAAAGTGTCCAAAGCCCCCTCCTAAATAAGGGGCAGAGCCTTGAAGCCAAAACAGCCAATTCATTACCTCAGTTTTCTGGGCAGGATCTTTAGGCAGAAAATGACCAAACTTCTCCGCTAAATAAAGCAATATAGAGCCCGACTCAAACACTCGAATTGGCTCCGAGCTCGACCTATCGACGAGCGCTGGAATCTTAGAGTTCGGGTTAACATCGACGAATCCAGACGAAAACTGATCGCCTTCGCCAATTCGAATTAAGTATGCATCGTATTCCGCTTCTTGAACCCCCAGCGCTAGAAGCTCCTCAAGCATAATGGTCACTTTCTGCCCGTTAGGAGTCGCTAAAGAATAGAGCTGAAGAGGATGCTTACCGACGGGTAATTCCTGTTGATGGCGGGCACCAGAATCAGGCCGGTTGATGCTCGCCCACTCTCCACCATTCTCGTCATCCATTGTCCAAACTTTTGGAGGTACATATTCGTTCGTCATTGTGATTCCTTAATTGTGTTTGGTACTACCTCTAGAAGATATTAGGTCTAACACAAGATTTAAAACCGTAACTCTTTAATTTTTTTATAACGTTTGGTTCTAATTTAAGTGCTCATAGATATTAGACCATGCGCCATGTGCGCTCTCGATTCGTTATGGAATCAAGTACGGATTTAAATGTGACCCCGTTAAACGAATAATGCGCAATTATACTAAAGTAGCATTTTCATATGAGAATCAACCTAGATTTTCACTCACCCAATTCGCACTATATGCAACCTTACTACTATCTTTTGCTTAGGAACAATCGAATACTAAAAGGAATTAGGATGACTGCAACATTAGAAAGCCAAGTACAAGTAAGTAGCGTACCAGAATTGATGTCAAATGGGATGGGCAATAGCTGCCTTAAGCAGGCGGTGGGTTTCCACTTAAATACTATTCGCTATCCGGGTATCGATACATGCATCAGCATATCTGTCGCCTACGAAGTTGGTATTGCCGGACTTCACCTGTTTAGGACAACGATGGAAAGTACATTGGAAGCTGCCGTTGAGCAATTAAAAAGAGAATCAGCAAAATGCACTGGCTCGATTACTCACATACTTATCGCTGGAAACATTGAAAACTGGATGAAAAAAGCGCCATTTCATAACTACAGCCTTTCAAATAAAACCTCGAAAAGCATCAAATCACTGTTGATGACCAAATTTCCTATAGAAGGCAGTGAAATTATAACCACGACCCAAATTAGAGGGGATGTAGAAGTGACCTTGCTCAACGGAACCCTTAGCGCAGAAACCTATGAGACAGATGATTAATCATGATTCAAAGCAAGAAAACTGACTTAGATAAAACAAAAGCCTCTTCTTAAAAAGCTTTCTACCAGAAAAGGCGTAAGCTTCTACAGTTAAAGACATGAGTATATGTTGGCAAGTGAATATACAGCCTGCAATGTATTTATGTCTTTTTCATTCTACTCTTAAAAGAATACTTTCAACGCACCCTGAAGTTCATGAATTCTATTTCAACTCGACTAGCCATTATTTATTTTTGCCTTGCGTTAGTCGTTGCTGTGTCTCAAGCACTCATCAACCTTTGGAGTGACTTAAACAGAAGTAAAGCTGAAATAGAGACAAATATAACCAGTATTTTGAATACGGCAGCCAGCCCCGCGAGCCAAGCAATTTTTGACGTCAATGAAATAAATGCAAAGGAAATATTGCAAGGGCTTCGCTCCTACCCGTTTGTTGTAAAGGGAATTATTATTGATGATTTGGGTTTAGAGTTTGCCACTTTTTCCCGACATGGCGAATCTACTCATCGATCAGGCTGGATATCGAGTCTAGTATTTCCTCATGCTCACCAACACTTTTCTAAGGAGCTGTTCAATAAAACATATGACACTAAAATGGGAACGTTAATTGTCACTGTTGATTACAACATCGCGTTACTTCCTTTTTACAACCGAATGAACTCTCAGATCATTAGCTCTTTAATTGGGACCTTAATCATATTTGTTGCCCTATTCCTCGCTACGTACGCCTACATTACGCAACCGCTTATTGGTTTAGTCAACGCGCTGCGTCATCAATCAGTTAGCAACAAAGTTACTCTCAAGACACCGCCAGGTCACAGAACATCCGAAATAGGAACCCTAGTTAAAGAGATCAATAAAACGTTTAGTCAACGTTACAAGGTTCAAGCAGAGTTAACCCAATTGAATACTGAGCTGGAGAGTCGGGTAAGAAAAAGAACAATAGAGCTTGAGCAAGCTAACCAGCACTTAGAAATGTTAGCCACAATCGATCCCTTAACCAACATCAGTAATCGTAGGGACTTATTTAATAAGGCATCCGAGAAGTTCAAGCTATTCAAACGCTATAAGCGTTCTCTATCAGTTGTTATCCTCGATATAGACAACTTTAAACGAATTAATGACCAGTATGGCCACAAAGTAGGAGATGAAGCCATCGTTAGTTGCGTACATAGCTGCCTATCTTGCTTACGTGAGACTGATATTCTTGGCAGAATTGGCGGAGAAGAATTTGCCATCATATTACCTGAAAGCGATGAAACCCAAGTGTTCAACATCGCAGAAAGAATAAGATCTCAAGTTCCCAAAAGTGAAGTTTTATTAGGCTACGACATTTCCATGACAGTGAGCATGGGGATTTTTACTCTAAACGAAAAAGTCGAATCCATTGTTGATGCCATAGATGTAGCAGACAAAGCCTTATATCAGGCAAAACAGAATGGGAGAAATAGAGTTGAAGTCGGACATTTAGTCTAAAGCGTGTTGATCATTTGAGCTGGAGTTTTTTCTAATCCAAAGACATTTAATCGCTACGCAGATTAATAAACTGTGTCACCTACTACAAAGAAACGCCAACCTATAGAAAAAATCGAAAAACTCTAATCTCCGTCAGCCTTGCTATTTTCGTAGGGTTGATACAAAAGCTTTTCATTTTTTAGAGCTTGCTGAGTTTGAAAAGTAAGAAACGGATTATCCAATCGAATATAAACTCGTTTGTCGAGGTTCAGTTTTTCTATTGTCTCTAAATAGTGATCTAAAAAGATTTTATCCAAGTCACCACTCTCGAGTGCAAGCAACATTCCTTTCCTGATCCGCTCAGCTAAAACGGGGTTTTTCTTACTCACAAAGAAAAATGTCGGCAACGGATAAACCAAAAGTATATGAGGTTCGATTTCTAAACCTAGATGTTTGTATTTTTCGTACTCAGGCAACACTTCACTTACACTACGAGAAAAGCAGTCGAATCTTTTTCGAGTTAGCATTTCAAATAATGGAGTATATTGAGACGATTTTATAACCGATATACCATTGGATTCCAATATCGTGGTATCTGGCCAGTGAGTACCTTGCCCTATCGTGATATTTTTTTCTTTCCAGTCAGATAGAGTTCTAATACCCTGAAATTTATCCAAATTATCGGACTTAACTAAACAGACTCGAAAGCCAAGTAGCCCTTTTGTAACCGGAATTCGGATGGGTAGCAATTCACTTTCCCTTGAAGCGTCAGGAGCAAAAGCCGCAATATGGACATATTTGTTGTTGACCAGCTCTCTAACTACCCGCCCTTGTTCCATCCTTTCTGTATCGACGAGTTGGTAGTCACCATATTCCGCTTTCGTATTGTCTAAAGCTTGTTTTAAAACGGCATACAAACCGGGATTACCCACTTTTATTCGATTCCAAGCTAAAATTTCTATTTTTTCAGCGGAAACGTCGAAGGTGAACCCGACTAAAAGACATAAGAGTACGGCTTTTGATTTCATAAAAATGCCTGTTACCGATAGCACAAACTTCCAAAAATCAGCCTAGTAAAACACCTTAAAGGCTATGTGTAATTCGAAAACGCAGTCACGTTAATCTGCTGCGTTGAGTATAGTAACAAAAGCATGTTGAGCCGGAGCTAATCCATAAGCTGTTTTATAATTGAGAATTTAAAGATGAACGAAACAAATTAAGCTACATCCGTAACCCGCCATCAAGTTCTAGAACCCGTCCAGTAAAATAATCGTTTTCGAATATAAACTTGGCAGCGTGAGCCATTTCTTCGGTTTGCGCGATCCTGCCTACAGGAATCATTTTTTCTAAGCGCTCTATCGCTTCTGGTTTAAGTTGTTCAGACATGGAAGTTTGCACGACCCCCGGCGCAATGGCTGCCGCGCGAATACCATAGCGAGCAAGCTCTTTCCCCCACCCAACGGCCATAGTGGCAACGGCAGCTTTTGACGCTGCGTAGTTCGTTTGCCCCATGTTGCCAGCTCTCGCGACACTGGATATGTTAATAATCACGCCCTTACTTTCGGTTTTGACCATGGCCGCGACGGCTTCGCGAGTACACAAAAAAGTGCCAGTTGTATTAACGTCCATAACAGACTGGAACTGCTCTAACGACATTTTGCTGATTTCACCATCTTTAACTTTAACCAACAGCCCATCGCGCAGTATACCTGCACTGTTTATCAGTCCGTTAAGCTTTGAAAAATCACCAATTACTTTGCTAAATGTCGTTTCAACTTCAGTCTCATTGGTCACATTGACGGGATATATTTCTGCTTTTACCCCAAGCTGGTAGCACTGCTCCTGAGTCGATTTTAGCGCTTCCACATTCATATCTAGCAGCGCAATATTTGCTCCGGCTTCAGCAAGTGTAAGCGCCATCTTTTGACCCAACCCTTGCCCTGCCCCAGTGATAGCAACAACACTATGCATTAGCTCCATCGTAGAACTCCTTTTCTTACTATTTGCTATTTTGCTTGGCGTTGGTAAAACTCAAACAAGCTTGAAAAATCGAGTTGTTCATTCCCATTTGCGTTGTGCATCGCATACAGGTTTCTTGCCAGTGCACCCATAGGAATAGCTGACTGGCTTTGAGCCGCAGCGTCCATTCCAAGCCCTAGGTCTTTAAGCATTAATTTGCTCATAAAACCGGGTTGGAATTGATTGCTTGAGGGTACATTTTCCATCACCCCAGGGCATGGGTTATACAACTCCAACGCCCAGTTTCTGCCAGAGCTTTGCAGCATAATATCTGAGAGCACTTTAGGGTCTAGGCCATTTTCTATGCCTAGGTTGAGCGCTTCACAAGTACCGGACATCAATATACCAAGCAGTAGATTGTTGCAGATTTTCGCCATCTGTCCATCTCCAGCCTTACCTGCATGAAATACATTTTTCCCCATATGCTGCAAAATAGGTTTCGCTTTTTCAAACCCTGCGTCTGAGCCCCCTACAATAAATGTCAAAGTAGCTGCTTTTGCTCCTGCTACCCCCCCAGAAACCGGGGCATCAACGAAATCTAGCCCGCTTTGAGTCGCTCCGTGGGCAACAGCTCGCGCTGATTCCGGGTCAATGGTTGAAGAGTCGATAAGAAATGTATCCTTTGAAACGAGATTCAGCAGCCCTGCCTCACCAAGATACACCGATCGAACGTGTTGTCCTGCTGGTAGCATGGTGATAACAGTATCCGCTCCTTGAACGGCTTGCTCTATTGAAGGGGAAACCTTCGCTCCTTGGCTTTCGACGACTTGCGTCGCTGATTTGTCGAGATCGAAAACCTGCAGCACGTGACCTGCCGCAACTAAGTTTTCCGCCATTGGACTGCCCATGTTCCCAAGTCCGATAAATGCAATGGTGCTCATGAACTTTCTCCTGATGAAGTGATAACCAATTAACTAAGCGTTAAGCTGCGCGAGAGGATGCCTCTCAGCAGGCCACAATGATTTAAATAAAGTGTCTATCACTGAAGTATCGACTTGCATGATGGAGTCAAACTTCCAGTTGGGTTTCCCATCTTTATCGATAAGCCGTGCTCGCACTCCTTCTTTAAACTCTCCCAACGTGCTGCTTCTTACCGACAACGTCAGCTCTAAGCGAAAACAATCTTCAAGTGATAACGATTGATACTGAGTCACTTGCCGAAAACAGATATGAGCGGTAATTGGGCTGCCAGCATCTAAGGCAGCTTTCGCATTCACTAGCCACTTATCTTCACTTTCTTGATCTGTTTCTATTGCATGGATTTTTTCAACGATTGAGCTCAATTCAGCGTCACGACATGCGGATTGAATTTGACTGAAATAAGGCATCAAATGCCCTTGAGGAATTTGGCTTATGACTTGTTGTGATAAATTTGCCAGTAGATCGCTGATTGATGATTCATGATTCGAGCTGACTAGCCAATCGAGCTGCATCAGTTGATCAAGCAATTGAAGCTTTTGTTTAGCAAGAATAAAGTGATCGGCCAGCTTAACCGTAATCGCATCGTTGGCATTTACGCTAGCGCCCGTTAAACCAAGGAAAAGACCTATGCCCGGTTCCAAGCGGCTCAAAAACCACGTACCGCCCACATCGGGATACAGGCCAATTGTAACCTCTGGCATGGCTAGTCTAGATGTTTCGGTCACTATCCGGTGGCTAGCTCCCATAAACAAACCCATTCCGCCCCCCATCACTATGCCATCCCCCCAAGCAATAATCGGCTTGCGATAAGAATGGATGAGGTAGTCACACTGATACTCAAGAGTAAAATATTGCGTGCAAAATTTTTCTATTTCAGTATTACTTTCAGTACTCATAACATGATACATCGTCCGCACATCACCACCAGCACAGAAAGCTTTCTCTCCAGATCCTTGCATAAACACACAAACAATTGCGTTGTCCGCTTGCCATCTTTCAAGCTGATTTTTTAGCTGCTGCAGCATGTTATAGGTCAGAGCATTTAGGGATGACGGATTATCCAATGTGATCACTCCAATACGGCAATCACTCACTTCACATGCTAGCTCTTCAAACCTGACGTTATCTGCCATAACCTCTCCTACTACTGGTTTTTCCAGACTGGTTTGCGTTTTTCAAGAAAAGCATTGACCCCTTCCATCTGATCTTCGGTATCAAACAGTTTTATGAAGTAATCCCTTTCCTTGGTTAAACCATGTTGCAATGTTGAGGAACGGTTGCTTTGAATCAGCTTCTTGGAAGCGGCGACAGAAGAAGGAGACTGATTCGCTACCATTTCAGCCAGTTTAATCGCTGCCTCGAACGACTTACCTTTCTCAACCACTTCTTCCACGAGTCCAATGTTCAAGGCTTTCTCGGCGGATAACTGCTCACCACATAAAATCACGCGCTTAGCCCATCCTTCACCAACTAGGGCTGTTAAATTTTGCGTGCCACCCGCACAAGGCAGAAGCCCCACTTTTGCTTCAGGCAAACCCATAAGGGCTTGCTCTTCTGCGATTCGAATATCACAAGCAAGTGCAACCTCTAATCCCCCTCCCATCGCGTAGCCATTGATAGCTGCGATGGAAACTCCCCTAAATGAAGAAAGCATTTCGTACGCCTCTCCAAATACCTGAGCCATATAAAATGCGACAGATTTATCACCTGTTGCAAAGACATTTAAATCCGCGCCCGCAGAAAAAAACTTTTCTCCATTACCTGTAATTACTAAGGCATAAATATCTTTATTGAGATTCAGTTGAGTCACTATCTGAGATAAATATTTTAAGCTAGCTTCTGTCCAAGTATTTGCTGGAGGGTTGTTCATAGTGAGAACAGCAATATGGTCTTTAATCTCAACTAAGATTGCGTCACTTTGCTCAATATCCATGGCTAATGTTCCTCATATAGAAGTTCGTTTTCTTCGGCCAGCTACAATATTTCAGTACCTTCAGCCAGTAATCGACGGGCAATAATTAAACGCATAATTTCATTTGTCCCTTCCAAAATTTGATGGACACGAACATCTCGAAAATAGCGTTCTAACGGGTACTCTTTAATATAGCCATAGCCTCCGTAGAGCTGGAGAGCTTGGTCACAAACCTTAAACCCCACATCAGTAGCAAACCGCTTTGCCATTGCACAGTAAGCAGTCGCTTCTGGATCTTGTCTATCAAGCTTACTAGCTGCGTATCGCACTAACTGACGAGCTGCCACAAGCTCTGTAGCCATGTCCGCCAACTTAAATTGCAACCCTTGGAACTGTGCTAAATATTGACCAAACTGTTTTCTTTCTTGCATGTATTGCGCTGCTTGAGCGAGTGCTTGTTGAGCGGTACCAATAGAGCAGGTAGCAATGTTTATTCTGCCGCCATCTAACCCTTTCATAGCAAACACAAAGCCTTCACCTTCCTGTCCTAAAAGGTGACTTTCCGGTATCTCAACATTGTCAAAGCTAACGGTACGGGTGGGTTGACTATTCCAGCCTAGTTTGGGCTCTTTGCGCCCATAACTAATCCCTTTTACTTCAGCGGGAACAACAAAAGCGGACACGCCTTTCGCGCTATCTTCACCCGTTCTTGCCATAACAACTAAAACTTCAGTATCACCAGCGCCAGAGATAAAACATTTACCTCCATTTAAGATGTACTTACCGTTTTGTTTTTTCGCACTGGTTTTTAGTGACGCCGCATCTGAGCCAGCATTGGGCTCAGTTAAGCAATAAGAGCCAAGCCATTCTCCGGAGACTAACTTTGGACAAATCTCAGACTTAACGTCATCCGTCGCAAAGCTTGCAATCATCCAGGTCACCATATTATGAATAGTCATAAATGCAGTGGTGGACGTACAACCTTGCGCGAGTTGTTCAAAAATTATCGATGAATCCAAGCGACTTAATCCTAGTCCACCATTCTGCTCAGGCGTGTATAGGCTCAGAAAACCCAGTTCCCCTGCTTCACGTAAAATATCTTTTGGAAAAAACTGCTTCTCATCCCACTCCGCAGCCATGGGACTTAAGCGCTCAGATGCAAACTGGCTGGCAGCATCGGCAAATGCACGTTGATCTTCATTGAGTTCGAAATCCATCTTTCCCCCTAATTGCTACAAACCAATTATTTCAATTGAATAGTTAAGTTTGGGCCAGTCGGAATATCATCATCAAACCAACGCGAAGTGACTGTTTTTGTTTCTGTATAGAAACGGACAGCTTGCTTACCATAAGCGTGTAAATCACCATAAAAGCTGCCACGCCAGCCAGTGAATGAGAAGAACGGTAGTGGAACTGGAATTGGTACATTTACCCCGACTTGCCCAACCAATATCTCATGTTGGTATTTGCGTGCAGCCGCCCCACTCGCGGTGAATATGGATGTACCATTTCCATAAGGGTTGCGATTAATAACCTCTATTGCGTCTTCTAACGTGTCAACTTCCAAGCAAAGCAAAACAGGGCCAAAAATTTCTTGCTGATAAATGGACATGTCCACCGAAACGTTGCTAAAAATGGTAGGTCCAACCCAGTTTCCATTAGGTCTATCTTTAACTTCACACTCACTTCCATCTAACTCACATATCGCGCCTTGATCTTTCCCTTCCTGTATCAAGCGCAATACACGTTGTTGTGCTTGTTGGCTAATCAGTGGCCCATAGGCTGCAGTGCTGTCATCCCATTTACCGGGTTGAATTTTCGCCATCTCTGTTTTTAAATCGGCTACCCACTCTTTCGCGCTACCGACAAACACTGCAACAGATATCGCCATGCAGCGTTGTCCAGCCGCTCCAACTGACGATCCAACCAAGTTGCTAATCACTTGCTCTTTATTCGCATCCGGCATCACCACCATATGGTTTTTTGCGCCAGCAAATGCTTGCACACGTTTAAAGTGTTTGGTGCCTTGTTGATATATGTACTGTGCGACGGGGACGGAACCAACAAAAGAGATCGTTTTGATATCTGGGTGAGCCAATAGAGCGTCAACTTGCTCTTTTTTGCCATGAACAATTTGCAATACCCCCTTCGGTGCACCCGCTTGTTCGAATAATTCCGCCAGACGCATTGCAGTAAGTGGAACTTGCTCGGAAGGCTTCAAAATAAACGTGTTACCACTGGCGATGGCAATAGGGAACATCCACAATGGAATCATGGCTGGAAAGTTGAACGGAGTAATTCCACAACACACCCCTAGCGGCTGAATCATCGAGTAGGTATCAATGTCCGTGGCAACATTTTCAACCATTTCCCCCATCATATTGCTGGCAATATTAGCGGCTTGTTCAACAACTTCAATCCCTCGCCACACATCACCTTTGGCATCTGCGGTCGTTTTGCCAGTCTCTTCAGACAGTATTTTCGCGAGTTCATCATGGTGCTCTTTTAGGAGGTGTTGATATCGAAGCATGAGGCGAGCTTTCTCTGGCACTGCCACTTCTTTCCATGATCGAAACGTAACGTTTGCACTCCCAATCGCTTGCGATATTTCCCCTTCTGTCGCACAAGGAACCTTCGCAATCACTTCGTTGGTAGCAGGGTTGGTAACATCAATCCACTCGTTGGCTTCAGACTGACGAAATTCACCATCAATAAATAATGCAACTGGCTTAGTCATGACTTCTCATCCTTTATTCTTCAACGGTATCTCTATGCCTACAGCAGTGGCTTCACCGCCACCAACACATAAGGATGCAATACCACGTAGTACTTTCTTGTTCGAACTGTCTCCACCAACTCCAAGAGCTTGCAATTGGCGCAAACTGTGAATAAGCGTGACCAAAATTCGAGCGCCACTGGCACCAATTGGATGCCCTAACGCACATGCCCCGCCCTTAACGTTAACTTTGTCTTTATTAAGTCCTAATTGGCTCACAGCAATCTGAGTTACCACAGCAAAAGCTTCATTTATTTCCCATAAATCGACTTCTTCGATACCCCAATCCAGCTTTGAAAGCAGATGCTCAATGGCGTAAACAGGTGCAATGGTAAATTCAGACGGCTTTCTAGCATGTGTCGTATGACCTTTAATAATCGCAAGGGGTTTCAAGCCTTGTTTTTTTGCTACATCTGAATCCATCAATATTAAAGCTGAGGCTCCATCAGAAATCGCACTGGAGTTGGCTGCGGTCACCGTGCCCTCTTTGGCGAATGCTGGCTTAAGCTTGGGGATTTTTTCGAGATTGATGGATGGAGGTAGCTCGTCATAGCTGAACAGCTCTTGGGACTTTTTCTTTCCTGCCGACAACGTTATTGGTTCAATTTCGTCATCAAATAAATTCTGAGCTTGTGCTTCAACGGCTCTTTGTACGGATAAAGCTGCCCATTCATCCATTTGCTCTCGACTAAACTCGAGCTTGTCTGCAATTTGCTGGGCATAGACACCCATTAACTCTCCCTCATACGCATCCTGCAGGCCATCTAAAAACATATGGTCTTGCGTTGATTTATGGCCCATTCGCATGCCATTCCGCGCGTCTTTAAGCAGATATGGGGCATTTGTCATGCTTTCCATTCCACCTGCTATTGCTGTCGAAATAGAGCCCGCTTTTATTAGATCATGAGCAATCATGACTGTTTTCATGCCAGACCCACAAACTTTATTGAGAGTACTGCACGGTATGTTATTGGGCAGTTCTGCACCGAGGGCCGCCTGCCTTGCTGGCGCTTGACCGCACCCCGCAGGTAGCACACATCCCATGATCACTTCGTCGATATTCTGTGGAGAAACTGAGGCACTTTCTATCGCTGCCCGAATCGCAATTGAACCAAGTTCAGGTGCTGAAAATGGTTGCAATTTACCTTGAAAACACCCAAGAGGTGTGCGCTTTGCTGATACTACCCAGATGGCCTTGTCCATTTTGTGCCCTCTATTGAAAATAAGTAATCAATTTGCCACTTCGTTTCTTGACGTTTACGTAAGCATAGCACTAACATTAACGTAAACGTAAAGAAACAAATTAATTACATTGATTTATTTTTATTTGTGAATGTCATCATCTTTTTACAGTGACTCTAACTAAGCCACTGCTTTGACAAAAGCAATCTTCATAGATGACATAACTTTGGGGGAAAGTATTTGGTGGAAACTTTTAAGATCAGCGAGTTAGCAAATGAATTCGACGTAACGACGAGAAGCATTCGTTTCTACGAAGAACAAGGATTAATTCACCCTACTCGCAATGGAAAAATGCGGGTTTATCAACGTCGTGACAAGATAAGATTAAAACTAATACTAAGAGGCAAGAGACTGGGCTTTTCTCTTGACGAAATTCGAGAACTGTTTGAGCTTTATGATACCAATCAATGTGATACCCAACTTTTGAAAATGCTGGATATCATTGATGAAAAACAACAGCAACTACAACGACAACTGAAAGATATCGATGTAGTCATGCAAGAGTTAAACAATGCCCGCGAGCGCTGTGTACAAGCATTAAACCGCAGTGAAGAAGATAAAAAAGTGAACAATAAAAAAGCATCTTAACCAAAGATTCGACTCCTTGGAGGCGTCAATGAAAGACTGCTATACCCCGCTTAATTTCGGACTGGATGAAACGGTAAAATTACTACGTGAACACGTCAATGCTTTCGCACAGGAGCACATTGCTCCAATTGCTGCAGAAGTCGATATAAACAACGAATTTCCAAACCAATTGTGGCCATTAATGGGAGACATGGGGCTGCTTGGTGTCACAATAGATGAGAAGTACGGCGGCGCAGGAATGGGATACCTCGCTCATGTCGTGGCGATGGAAGAACTCAGTCGTGCTTCAGCTTCCGTGGCCTTAAGCTATGGTGCTCATTCCAACCTTTGTGTGAATCAAATTTTTCGTAACGGGTCAGAAGAGCAAAAAGAGAAATATTTGCCCAAGCTCATTGATGGCAGTTACATCGGCGCACTTGCGATGAGTGAACCTAACGCCGGTTCTGATGTAGTGAGTATGCAGCTTAGAGCCGATAAAGACGGTGACGAGTTTATTCTAAATGGCAACAAAATGTGGATCACTAATGGTCCAGATGCCGACGTTGTTGTTGTTTATGCTAAAACAGACCCGAGCAAAAGTGCACACGGTATTACAGCCTTCATCGTTGAAAAAAAATTCGCTGGATTTAGTCACGCTCAAAAGCTCGACAAGCTTGGTATGCGTGGCTCCAATACCTGTGAACTTGTGTTTGAAAATTGTCGTGTACCGCAATCCAATGTACTTGGAGAGTTAAATCAAGGCGTCAAGGTATTGATGAGTGGTCTCGACTACGAACGCGTGGTACTCGCGGCTGGCCCTCTCGGAATCATGCAAGCCTGCTTAGACCTTGTTGTTCCTTATATTCATGATCGCAAGCAATTTGGCCAATCCATAGGAGAGTTTCAGTTAGTTCAAGCCAAAATCGCTGATATGTACACCCAGAGTAATGCAGCCAGAGCCTATGTCTACACCGTCGCAGCAGCCTGTGATCGCGGTGAAACCACAAGAAAAGACGCGGCTGGTGTTATTTTATATAGCGCAGAGCTGGCAACCAAAATTGCACTCGATACGATTCAATTACTCGGTGGCAACGGCTACATTAATGAGTTTCCAGCTGGTAGATTATTGCGTGATGCCAAGCTGTATGAAATTGGCGCGGGCACTTCAGAAATAAGACGAATGCTTATTGGTCGTGAATTGTTTGACGAATCACGATAACTCCTCCACTTAGATTTAGGATTCACCATGACTGTTCTTCAATCTAAAGTAAAAAAAGATGCACCGTTATATCAAAAGAATCAGCAAGTGATGCAAGAGCTAGTTGATACACTTTACGCTGATATTGAAAAGATTAAGCAAGGTGGTGGAAAAGCTGCCATTGAGCGTCAGCGAAAAAAAGGCAAGTTGCCCGTACGTGAGCGTATCGCAAAAATATTAGACCCTGACTCAGAGTTTTTAGAAGTAGGCCAATTTGCCGCATGGAAAGTGTATGAGGACTCCATCCCTTGCGCAGGAGTGGTCGCAGGTATTGGTAAAATCAACGATATCGAATGCATGGTGCTCGCCAACGATCCTTCTGTTAAAGGAGGAACTTACTATCCCCTGACAGTGAAAAAACACTTACGAGCGCAAGAAGTCGCGGAGCGGTGCCAGCTGCCTTGTGTGTACTTGGTGGATTCTGGTGGTGCCAATCTTCCTCATCAAGCTGAAGTTTTTCCAGATAAAGATCATTTCGGTCGAATCTTCTTCAACCAAGCCAGAATGTCTGCCAAAGGCATTCCACAAATTGCCGTTGTGTTGGGGCCTTGTACCGCTGGCGGTGCTTACATTCCCGCAATGGCCGATGTCTCTATTATCGTAAAACAACAAGGCACGATCTTTTTAGCCGGCCCACCGCTTGTCAAAGCCGCCACTGGTGAAGTGGTCACAGACGAAGAGCTAGGTGGCGCAGACGTCCACTGCAAAAAATCTGGTGTCGCGGATTATTACGCCAACAATGAAGAGCATGCTTTTGTATTAGCTAGGCAAGCGGTATCTAATATCAACCAGTTACCCTCCCAAGTCCCTTCTAAGAAAGTTTTAGAACCTAGATTTGATGCAGAGGAAATGTATGGCATTGTCAACGCTGATCTTCGGCTGTCTTTCGACGTTCGAGAAATTATTGCCAGAATTGTTGATGACTCAGACTTCGATGAGTTCAAGGCTCTTTATGGCTCTACATTAGTTTGTGGATTTGCCCGACTCTACGGTCAGCAAATTGGCATCATCGCCAACAACGGCATTTTGTTTTCCGAGTCTTCTCAAAAAGGCGCTCACTTCATTGAGTTATGCGCCAAACGGAAAATCCCCCTGCTGTTTCTACAAAATATCACTGGGTTTATGGTCGGGAAGAAATACGAAGAAGAAGGTATCGCTAAGCATGGAGCCAAACTAGTCATGGCCGTAGCCTGTGCTGACGTACCAAAATTTACCGTCATTATTGGTGGCTCGTACGGCGCAGGTAATTACGGAATGTGTGGCCGCTCCTACGACCCAACTATGATTTGGATGTGGCCGAATGCCCGAATATCTGTGATGGGGGGAGAACAAGCAGCCGGAGTGCTCAGCCAAGTCAAAAATGACATCAAATCTAGGCAAGGAGAAGCATGGTCAGACGACGAGCAAAGCAAATTTAAGCAGTCGATCATTGCAACCTACGAAAGTCAGGGCCATCCTTATTATGCGAGTGCTCGTTTATGGGATGACGGCATTATTGATCCAAAAACGACAAGAACCGTTTTAGGGCAAGCGCTTAGAGCTTCTCTTAGAGCGCCAATACCCGATAGTCAATTTGGTATTTTCAGAATGTAGGGGGGATATATGAACATTAACGATAGTCCAGAACCAATGCATGTCGAATGTCATATTGACGAACTGGGTCTTGCCTCACTTACCTTCAACCGAATCGATAAAAGCAACGCTTTTGATGATGGCATGATTCGTCAGATCCTCACGCATTTAAGAAGTTTAAAGGCAGACTCAACGATACGCTGCCTAATACTGCGTGCCAAAGGGAAGCACTTTTCAGCCGGAGCAGATCTTGGCTGGATGAAATCTATGGCAAATAAAACTCACAGCGAGAACTTGCAAGATGCTGAACAGCTCGCATCGCTTATGCACGAACTCGACACCTTTCCTCATCCGACTGTTTCTCTGATTCAAGGTTGTGCTTTTGGTGGTGCTCTTGGGTTGATTTGCTGCACAGATATTGCGGTTGCTACCATAAACAGCAGTTTTTGCTTTAGCGAAGTTAAACTAGGATTGATTCCCGCGACCATTGGCCCATATGTTTGCCGTGCAATTGGTTCAAGGCAGGCCAGACGCTATATGCTTTCGAGCGAACGTTTTGAAAGTACCGCAGCGCTGCAGCTCGGCTTAATCCATAAAGTCGTCGATTCAAAAACAGAACAGGAAGAATTTCTTTTTGAGCTAACCCAGTTGATATTGAACAGCAGCCCAGAGGCAATCAAAAACACCAAAGCTTTATGTCTAAGGTGTGAACACTCCCCTATTGATCAAGATCTGATTCAATATACCAGCCAGCTCATTGCGAATGCGCGCGTATCCGAACAAGGCCAAGAGGGGTTGCACGCTTTCTTTGAAAAGCGTTCGCCAAATTGGGCTCCTCAAGTTGAAGAGCATTGAACAGATGACTAGTGCAAGCAAATATCCTGACAAAGTCACCATTGTTGAAATGGGCGCAAGAGATGGGCTGCAAAATGAAAGAGTCGTGTCGACCAATGCCAAAATTAATTTGATCGAAAGCTTATCGGAAACAGGCTTATCCCACATTGAGGTAGGCTCTTTTGTCTCTCCTAAATGGGTGCCACAAATGGCTGACTCCAAAGCGGTTATGGAGCGTATGGTTCGACAGCCCGGTGTCATTTATTCTGCACTCACTCCGAACTTACAAGGTTTTGAAAAAGCGCTAGAGGCTGGAGTGGACCAAGTGGCAATTTTCACCTCTTCATCCGAGGGATTCTGTCAGCAAAATATTAACTGCTCAATTGCTGAAAGCCTTGAACGTTTCGCACCAGTAATGGAGCAAGCCCAAAAGCATAATATCCGTGTAAGGGGTTATTTATCTTGCGTTATTGAGTGCCCGTATGATGGCCCAACTGATCCTGAGCAAGTGGCTTCTATTGCAAAAAAACTTCATGATCTCGGCTGCTATGAAATTTCCCTCGGTGACACCATCGGTACTGGCACACCTAACCGAATTAGTGAGATGTTGAAAGCAGTAAACAAGCAAGTTCCCGTAGAACAACTCGCTGTCCACTTCCATGACACTTGGGGCCAAGCACTGGCAAATATCCACCAAGCAATCACTCTAGGGGTCACAGTCATTGATAGCAGTGTTGCCGGTTTAGGCGGTTGCCCATACGCGAAAGGTGCATCAGGTAATGTAGCGACAGAGGATGTACTTTACCTTTGTCGTGGTTTAGGAATCGAAACTGGCGTTGATTTAGAAAAAGTCGCTCAAGCTGGCTGGGCCATTTGCAAGAATCTCAACAAACAACCTAGCTCAAAAGTCTCACTCGCCTTAAAACCATAAATAGGTTAGATATCATGTTTAAAACCAAAATTTTTCCGCGTTTTACTGACACCGATGCTTTAGGCCATATCAATAACACCGCGTTTGCTATTTGGTTTGAAGAAGCAAGACTCCCAATATTCGAAATCTTTCACCCGTCTTTAGAAGTTAAAAACTGGCCACTTATCATCGCTCGTATCGAGATTGACTTGTTAGCTCAAACGTATTGGGGTAAAGATGTCGAAGTTCGAACCTTTGTCGAAAAGGTTGGTAACTCTTCCTGCCATTTGCGCCATGAGGCGTGGCAAAGCGGTATCAAAGTCGCGAAAGGCTTAGCGATATTGATTTACTTTGATTACGCGACCAATCAATCGAAGTCTATTGAAGATAACGTTCGCCTGCAATTGCTAGAACATCAACAATAGAATCAAATTGGCAAAAGCCAGCGAGTGATCGCTGGCTTTTTAGGTTGTGACAAATTTCAGCTATCGCTCAAGGTACTGCCCCTACGATTACTTAACCAATTTGAGTCATTTCATTAAGCGTAAAGCTTGCCACACATCCCTCCGTTGCTTTCATGTAGTCAGCCAGATGCTGATTGTTCATGTGAACTTGCCAAAGCTCACGTGAAGACCAGTTTTCATAAAACATAAAATGGGCTGGGTTGTCATTGTCTTGGTGAAGGTCGTAGTTGATGCAACCCTCTTCGGCACGGGTAATTTCAATCAGTTTTAGCAGTTCGTTTTTTACATGTTCGATTTGATCTTCATTGGCAACGATATTCGCAACGATAGTTAACTTAGTCATGATGGACTCCTCATTTTGCAATTAGTGAGCTCTAGTTCTGAGCAAGAGCAGCGTTTGTATGAGGTACATAATAGTGCGGTCATTACTAATGATAAACAGGCTATAATTTGAATAATTATCAAATATAATTTGACAATAAGATTAAGTTAGAAAGGTTTCATCATGCAAATTGAGGATTTACGGGTAATTTTAAAGGTCGCAGAGTTTCGCAGTATCACTGCTGCTGCAACGAGCCTAGATATGCGCACCGCAACCGCCAGTGCGGCGATTAAGCGGGTTGAAGCATCTTTAGGAGCAGAGTTATTCATTCGCACGACCCGAAGCTTGAAGGTATCCGCAGCAGGAGAAAGATTCCTCCCTCAGTGTGAAGAAGCGTTGAAGATGCTTGAAAAAGCAAAGATGAACTTGCAAGAAGATCTCGGCATTATAGACGGCACGATCCGCATTGCTCTTTCATCCGATTTAGGTAGAAATATCGTTGCTCCTTGGCTGGATGAGTTTTTGTTGCAATACCCAAACGTTTCGCTCAGTGCACACATCAGTGACAGCAATGTCGATTTCTATCGGGATTCGGTTGATATGGCACTGCGCTACGGCGCTCCGACCGATGCCAGTATGTATGGTTTTAAAATTTGCGACGTATCAAGGGTACTCTGTGCCAGCCCTGAGTATTTAAACGAAAATGGAACGCCAGCAACACCGGACGAACTATTAAATCACAACGCCTTGTGCTATCAGCTGCATGACATTCTTCAAAACGAGTGGGTATTTAATGAAGAAAAACGCAGTCATAAAGTCAAACTCACCAGCAACCGTGGCTCTAACGACGGTGACCTTGTTAGGCGTTGGTGCGTTAGCGGCAAAGGCATTGCCATAAAATCTAGCCTTGATATGTCACAAGATCTTTTGTCCGGAAAGGTCGTCGCAATAATGCCGACCTACAAACCCACACCAACCGAGCTTTGGCTAGTTTTACCAAGTCGTCAATCTATTACCCCTACCGTTAGGCTGCTCAGAGATATGTTAAGAGATAAGACCAAGCAAACACTTGAGAAATTGAATAGCCAAGGCATTGTGGGATGTTAAGGTGTAAGCACAGAAAAAAAGGAATACATTATAGACACTAGAATTCAATTTCATGTTGATGAGGAAACAAAACGCCTAGAACAACAAAGAAAAACATTGTCTCACGATGCATGGCTAACAGAACAAGTAAACTTAGCGTTTGAAAAGATTGACTTTGGCGAATCTGTTTTCGTTGAACACCAAACTGCTCAATCTCAAATGGAAGAACGCAAAGCCAAAATCCGCAATCGAGATAAACAATGATTTTATGGGAAGAAGAACCATTTAATGATCGTGAAACAATCTTTGAGTTCCCAATGACTTCAACCCTAATGTGTACTAATTCAGACCTGATGCGACTGAGAAAACTGACAACCGCATTGAAACGAAATTAGTACGATGCGCCGTTGATCTTGCGAACTGGAATACTGGAAAGCACATCATTTTCAGCCATTCTCATATTTACAGCCAAGATATCTTCGGAACATTTCTGCGTTGTTATGTAATGCGTTAAACAACCACACGAGTTACATCGATGAAATTCTACTTCTTTGTCACCCCAACAATAGAAAGCTGTTTTTTCATTCATGCTGATTTGAACTTGTTCTGGAGAAAAATACGCCCAAGCCGCTGCATAACGACGACAAATAGAGCAATTACATTCACCAATTTCTTTAGGTAGAGAGTTGACTACTAAGTTAACGTTTCCACAGTGACACTTTAATTCCATTCGATAAATCCCTGTATTTATTTAACATTCCTAACAACAGACTAGCTCGCCTCCCTGCCTAACTTTCAATCAAGCTACTCTTTGCTGCCTGACGTACAGGCGCTTAAAAAATCTTTAGGCAGGAATCAATGATTCCCTACTTACAGAAGGTGTCGATATACAGAGCTTCAACCTTGTCTCTTGCCCATTGTGTTCTGCGCAAGAACTTTAGCGATGACTTGATTGATGGGTTATTGTAAAAACAGTTGATTTGAATTTCTGCATCCAACCTCTCCCAACCGTAGTGCTCTTGCAAACGCACGAGGATCTTCTCTAAAGTCAAACCATGTAATGGGTTATTCGGTTGCTCTTGGCTCATTGGGGTTCCTAGAAGAAATAATTTTAATGGGAGTTTATCAGACTTGAAGTGAACAGTTTCAGCTTTTGTTTCCCTTGGGTGGATTGTAGAACGTTCACTTTGAGCTCAACAAGCTCAGCTCGATCAAGGCGATTACCGTGCGAATATCTTTAAACGTAAAAATGAGCAAAAACATGTTAGATTGAGCTCACCGTTGTATCAATATTTCTGGCGTTATTTAATAATTGCCTTCATACCCTAAATCATATAGTTACAAGACTAACAAGGAAGAACTGTGAACAGTTTTCACTATGCATTTAAAGTAAAGGATCTCAAAAGTACACGTCAATTCTATGTGGATATGCTAGGTTGCAAGGAAGGTCGTTCGACAGAAACGTGGATCGATTTTGACTTTTTCGGTCACCAGCTGTCAGCTCATATTAGTACGAACATACCGGAGCTGGATTACTGTGGACTTGTAGATGGAGTTGAAGTGCCCATTCCACATTTCGGTTGTGTGTTGACTGATGAACAATTCGAGCGAGTTATGCAGATTTTCGAAAAGAACAATATCGATTTTATCGTTAAGCCTCAGGTTAGGTATCAAAATACTGTTGGCCAACAAAAAACCATGTTTGTTCTAGACTACAGCGGTAACCCTATCGAATTTAAGTCCATGAAAAATGAAGGTGAACTGTTCTCAGCTTCGTAAACACTTTCAAATTTACTTCATTTGTAGCGTTATTTGCTAGAGGATTAAAATGAATCTTTCTTCAAACCTCATAATGCTAGCGCGCTACAACCAGCGTATGAATCAACAATTGTTGGCGGTGTGCGAGCAGCTAACCTGTATATTGAGCCAGTTTGGTTTGGATTTTGGTTGTACCAATCTACCCGTCATTGTTCCTGAGGGAGCTCAAGCCCAATAACTTGAGCATCATTTACTCGACATTTGAGCTCAAAGCTCTTCTCTGCCTTTTAGTTTTTCCATTAAGTTTGTCCAATCGTTTGAACCTATCTTCATGTCACCACCCCGTTTAACTTGCACGCCTTCCATTGACTCAATATCGCGAGTCACCTGCGCAAACGCATCATCGGCATTATTTGCCACACATGTAGAGCGAAGATACGTGCTTCCATTGACCATCAAAGGCTCGTAGTCATAAACACCTGCTTGTGTGCATTTCTCTGCAAAAGCAAGAAGCTTCTCATCCGTTTCAAGGTGTCTGCCTGTGATTTCAACTTCAAACGTATAGGTTTTCTTTTCTTGCATGTTTTTCTCGCTAGTCTGTCGCTCTTATCGAAACCCTGATGTTCCTCCATCAAAGTATTCGATTTCACTGAGTATTTTATATGATGTATTTACACCATGTGTAGCGTTAGTTTCAAAGACTTTACTCATGTCAGAAACTCTTGGAGAGCAAAGCTTGTTTAGAACTCAACTCCTATTTTAATTGGCCGTCGATTACTCCCCGATTTTTAACGTGAATACAAAGTGGATTTCCCTATACAACACAAGAAAATAGTGCTACATTTCCGCCTCAAATTACGGGGCCTCCGGCCATAAGTAGAAGTCATGGGTATGCATTTATTTTACAATTCATTGTCGAATAAAGGACTTTCCAGCCTAGGAGAGGGCTTCGCCGTTGCAATAAAAGCTTCATACAGCAAACGTACTATTCATTTCGCACCGAGTATAGATACTCGATTTGAGTGCTATTACCATAACGTACAACCTCTAAACCCTCCGAGTTGATCCGCTCTTTCTCGAATGGTGAGTGTGGTTTTATAAGCGAGAATCTTTCTCTAGAACAAATAACACTCCAATTGGCTAGAAAGGGCATACACATTCGCGCGAATTACTTGTTGTTACTATAATATCAACGACTTAACCTTGCATTAGCGTTCATTCTTGTAAGTATTCTCGCTACGCAACAAAAGTAATTTAAAATTTTCCACCGCATTGACGACAGGCATTCCGGAGCTTTCAGCCATGCGTACATTGTATAGCCAACCATCAAACAGGTTACTTCCAAGTCAATGGGACTTGTTTGCATTATTGCTAATTTTTTCATCTTTGATTGCCCTATGTTGGGCGGGTGCCAAGCTGGCAGGCCCTTTTAATATTGGCGATCAAATATCGATTTCGCTTAGTCCTTGGGCGCTACCTGAATACGCCTTAGAGACTGTTCTGCGAATGTTTATCGCGTTAGCGTTATCTTTCGTGTTCAGCTTTATTGTTGGTGTGATTGCCGCCAAAAGTGAACGGGCAGGCAAGATAATTATTCCAATTATCGATATCCTGCAATCGGTACCGATTCTTGGCTACTTATCTATTTTGATCATCTTTTTTGTCTCACTTTTTCCAGGATCATTATTAGGCCCTCAGTTCGCTGCTATTTTTGCTGTGTTCACCTCTCAGGTGTGGAACATGACACTAAGCTTTTACCAGTCACTAAGAACCGTGCCAAAAGAGCTTCGTGAAGCAGCAGATATGTACCAACTTTCTGGCTGGCAAAAGTTTTGGAAGATGGAAGTGCCTTTTGCAATGCCCGGCCTGCTTTGGAACGCGATGATGTCTATGTCTGGCGGATGGTTCTTCGTAGTAGCTTCAGAGGCGATTTCAGTCGGCAACAAAGAAGTAATGCTGCCGGGTATCGGCTCGTACATCCAACAAGCGATCAACACAAGTGACGTACCCGCAATGGTTTACGCCATCTTGGCGATGTTAGCGGTTATCCTAATGTACGATCAGCTATTGTTCCGCCCTCTCGTGACTTGGTCGGAAAAATTTGTTGTCTCTGATTTACCTTCAGAAGGTTCAAGCTCGTGGTTCTTAAGCCTTCTTAAACGCGCACACTGGATGCAAGCATTTTCGAACGTGTGTGTCGATCAGGCCAACAACTTTGTAAATATCAGCTACTTCAAGCAAAAAGAGTACAAGAAGTCCTCTCACCGTATGGCCAATGTAGAGTACAGCAAGCTAAATAAGAGTTTGTGGTATGGTGCGCTTGCGGTGATGGCCGTGGTTTTTGTTTACTTCACTTGGAGCTTTATCTACAAGGGTAAAGGTATAGGCTTACACGAAACTCTGCATGTGTTGCTGCTGGGCTTTTATACCGCTCTTCGCGTTTTCTCTTTAATATTGCTTTGCTCTTTTATCTGGCTACCGGTTGGTATCTGGATAGGTTTACGCCCTCGCCTCGCACAGAAAATTCAGCCAATTGCGCAAATATTAGCGGCATTTCCTGCTAACTTATTCTTCCCGATATTCATTATCGCCATCATCCATTTCAACCTAAATGTTGAAATATGGTCTGCCCCTTTAATGGTGTTGGGGACGCAGTGGTACATCTTATTTAATGTGATTGCTGGCGCTTCGGCCATCCCTCAAGAGCTTAAGTTTGCAGCTCAGAATATGCAAATCAGCGGTTTTTCCAAGTGGTTTAAATATCTTATTCCTGCGGTATTCCCATTCTACGTCACTGGTGCCATCGCGGCGGCTGGCGGTTCTTGGAATGCAAGTATCGTTGCCGAAGTCATGGTTTGGGGTAACACTAAGTTGGTTGCAACCGGTCTAGGCGCTTATATCGCAGAAAATACGAGCTCGGGTAACTTACCAAAAATAGCGCTTGGCGTACTGGTAATGTGCGTTTGGGTAACACTGTTCAACCGAGTATTCTGGCGCAGGCTATACCGCTACGCTGAAACACGTTTCCGCTACTAGCTCGAATAAATTGTAAGGAATTAACGATGTCAAAAAGCAACATCATTGTTGATGTCAAACAAATCTCAAAGGCATTCAAAAAGCCAGACAAGCAAGAGCTACTGGTTTTAGAAAACGTAAACTTCACTATGAAAGAGGGTGAAATCGTCGCTCTGTTAGGTAAGTCGGGTTCTGGTAAATCGACCTTGTTGAGAATCATCGCGGGCTTAACAGCGCCAAGTGGCGGCGAAGTCCTTTATCGTGATCAACCTGTTCGCAGCCCTGTGCGCGATATTTCTATGGTGTTCCAAAGCTTTGCATTGATGCCATGGCTAACAGTATTACAAAACGTAGAACTTGGATTAGAAGCTCGTGATATGTCTCGCTCAGAGCGCCGCAAGCTAGCACTTGAAGCTGTCGATATGATCGGCTTGGACGGTTTTGAAAACGCCTACCCTCGCGAACTCTCTGGTGGTATGCGCCAGCGTGTCGGCTTTGCCAGAGCGTTAGTATTGAAGCCTGATTTACTGCTGATGGATGAACCATTCTCTGCTCTAGACGTTTTAACCTCAGAGAACCTGCGCGACGACTTGCTAGAGCTGTGGGAAAAGAACAGTGCGATGAAAGGCATTCTTTATGTAACCCACAACATTGAGGAAGCCGTGTTAACTGCTGATCGAATTATCATTTTTGGTAGCAACCCGGGCTTTATTCGAGGTGAACTGTCGGTTGACCTCCCTCACCCGCGTAACAGTCAGGACTCTGCGGTGACGGAACTCATCGATGAAGTATATCGTATGATGACTACAGCCGAAACCAACGAGCTGCGTGAGCGTATGAACAGACGCAAAGCGTTAACCATCGCTTATCGCCTGCCAGATGCGGATATTGAAGAATTAACTGGCCTTTTAGCAGAAGCGCTAGAAATCCAAGAGCAAGGCACCGCTCTTGACTTACCTGAGCTTGCAGACCATATTCGCCTCGACGTTGATGACCTATTCCCGATTCTAGAGATATTATCAGTACTTGGCCTTGCTCAAGTTTCAGACGGTGATATCACTATGACTGCTCTGGGTAAACAGTTTGTAGAAGCCGAAATCACAGATCGTAAAGTGACTTTCTCAAGATTGTTAGTGAAGAATATTCCGTTAGCTCGCCATGTCATTCGTATTTTGAAAGAACGTCCAAATCACACGGTTCATGAAGCGCGATTCCTTACTGAGCTTGAAGATCACTTTAGTGATGATGAAGCAAAACGTGTATTTGAAACCTTTATCGAATGGGCTCGTTACGCTGAAATCATTGAATACGATGCCACTTCCGGTATTTTGACTTTGGACGAAACAACCTTCTAGAATCTCTTTAAACAGCGGTAACCTAATCGAATGAGGTTACCGCTAGTCGCTTTCTCAACTGAGGCTTCACCAACATGGCCAAACGCTCTCCTGTCGTCGAAATTCTGTCGTATGGTATCTACTCAACTTGGGATTCAAAGTCTAAGGACCTACCTAAAGTTCAAGAATTTACGAATACTGTCCCCGCAGATGAAGACATTGAGTTCGGCTTCATCGTAAATATTAAAAAAGCAAAAGGTAGCAAAATTTATTACTGCATCAACCATCCCGGTGTGCTAGGCAAAAAAGGCCAAGTGCTGGCACCATTTGATGGAGAAGAGCACATCAATAATAATGATTGGGAATTTTATCTAGGCGACACTATCCAATTACTTGACCCAATGAATGGCCTTGAAAGTAACTTCGGCGAATGGCATATGCACATTGAGCTGGACGGTAAAGTCATCGCGGAAAAGAAATTTAACGTTGTCGCCCGCGACGAAGGACAATTTTGGAAACGTCGGGGGTTTTAGTAAGCCCTATCTACTATGCACTAGCCCGGAATTCATATTATTCACCGGCGCTATCTAATTTACTCTGATGCAGTTGCTTTAACTGCTCATCGACTGGGTGCTTGTCGTCACTAAAATAGCGGCTCACCTTTTTCTGCCTCATATAACCCGTAACGTCAACCTCAACGGTACCTTCATAACCCTTTCTCACCAACTGTTGTTGAGGCAAGCGCGGTTCAATTCTCTTCAGTACATGCGGATCTTTTTTGTCCAGCACATACACGACACGACCATTACCAGTATTGAGTGACAGTTGACGGCCATTAAAATCGAAGTGAGTCGTAATTAGATGTGAGTTTTTATATACCCCAACTTTGTTGATTTTAATTACGTCGGTGTTGTAAGCCGGAGTACCGACTTCAACCCAAGAGCCATACACTCTCTCATGTTTTACGTTATTGCGATGCATGACTTTTTTTGCAAGCACAGCACCCACAGCAACCAATATGACTAGTAGCATAGCCAAAATGATCTTTAGGGTTGTGATAGTGGTTATTCCAGCAACTTTTCTATTTCTAGCCTTACGTTGCACACTGCTTTGTGTCATTAAGTTATTATTTTTTAGTATTCGCTTAAGCCGTAATATTATCAGCATTAATCTGAGCTGTTAACTGCATAGCGAGCAAAGTTGAAGCTCATCGATGTTTTAAAGCTATGCTTTCAGAGCAATAACCCGCCATAAATAACCGTACTGAGCCATTCCGCTTTATATTTAATTGAAATATTGGGTGTTGTTGACTTTCTTATCCAAACCTGAGGTTAAATAAGTTTCTTTTTTTACTTTTTCTCATTTGCTTCTAGAGTTTAAAGCATGAGGTGGATTATTAATTTGCTCTACTCAAAACAACTTAGACAAGGAGTCTATTTTGAAAAGCAGAATCTTTGCTTTGCTATTAATAGCTGTTGCTTATCTGCCAACTGCCAACGCTTCTCTAGATGGTATCTATAAGGGGTGTGGTTTAGGGCACTGGATTGCCAACGGCTATGCGAATGGCTGGCTTGCCGTCACCACCAATGTCACGTTCGACTTAGGTACTACCGCATCTATCTCTTATTATTCCACACCTGGTTCTTGCAAGGGCCCATTTTATGCGGCGGCACAGTTTATCGACAGAACCTACCCAGAGTTGGAACAAGAGACAGTACAAGGTCAAGGCGAACATATGCTTGCGATGCTGAATATCCTTGAATGCAGACAAAAAGATCAACAGGCAGTACGTCAAAGCATCCGAAGTGATTTTGCAAAAGTACTGGCAAATGATAATTATGCTGACATGCCTCATCATGAGAAGGCTGACAGTTATTACCGTATTGTGGCAAAACATGCTTCACAGCAGTGCTTGGCGTCTTAGCTCTCATCAACAAACTCATGATACGCTGTGGCGTGTCACCTTGTTTGGGAATATTTTTCTCTGTCGCGCTAATGTATTCTTGGCCAGCGTCAGGTTCAGCTTCACTTAGTGAAAAACAAATAGATCAGTGGTCCAAACTGCTGCATTTTAAACATGGCAGCAGTACTATCTCCAGCCCTGACTTTTTCCTTTCCGAAAATGGCAGCGTTAATGCAGCAGCAGAATTAACTGCGACTCTCAACGCTTTTTCTACACCATCGTCAATGGCACATTGTCGCTACCCTGCCCGTTACATATGGGTTAAAGACAACGTCCACTCAAATTTAGCGCTGTCTTTACAAGACTGCGAAGACTATCAACAATGGATTCAGCACAGCAAGACTGAGTCGGTCAGCCTTGTTTATGTAACCGGGTATCTTGGAAACCCTGCCTCTTTTTTTGGTCACCTGATGATGAAATTTAACCGTCAGGGCGACCACAGCACGGATATCGAACTGCTCGATACGGGTATTAACTTTGGGGCAGATGCGCATCCTGACGACAACCCCGTTAAGTATGTTTTGTACGGAATATTTGGTGGCTACAGTGCCACTTACACCACTGCCACTTACTATCTTCATACTGGCAATTATGCTGAGAACGAGCAGAGGGAGCTATGGGAATACGAACTTAACCTGACAAAACAAGAAGTGGCGCTGATACAGGCGCATCTGTTTGAGCTAGAGGACATTGAATTCAATTATTACTTCCTAAGCGATAACTGCTCTACAGCGTTTAAAGACATTTTAAATATTGTTCTGGAGCAGCCGCTCGATACCGGACTTCAGCCTTGGGACATGCCCATTGATATATTCCATGCTATCCCTGACGTTCAACATCATGGACAACCTTTGGTTAAAAGGGTCAATCAACGTCAATCGAAGTATAGCCGCATTCAAAATAAGTACCTTGCCCTCAGTGATGCAGAAAAACAGCAGGCACTCTCCATTGCCAAAGATGTTTCAAAACTGGAGACATTCATGCAGTCCGGTGATTTTTCTGACTACGAAAAAGCAAAGGTTCTAGATGTGTTAACCGAGTACACAGAATTATTATTGGTCACAAGAAAAGAGCCTAATAACAGCTACAAGGAACAAAAGCACAAGTTGTTGCTGGCAAGACTACAGTTGGACAGCTTTAGCGTGGACTGGCCGAAGAGTAAAGCCTCCCCCCCTCATATGTCTCAGCTACCCATTAATCTTGGTATAGGTGGAGGTTATAGCGACGATTATGGTGAGTATGTCAGCCTAAGGGGTTATAGTGCGTATTACGATTTTTTGTCCATCGACGCGGCACGGCTAAAAGATTCTGTTCTTACGGTTATGGATACTGAGTTACACATCACTGAAGAGAAGCTACGCCTTAAAAAGCTAGATTTCCTAAATGTTGCATCACTCAACACTAATGATGTGGACCTGTTTGAGAACGATCGCTTAGCATGGCAATTAACTCTCTCACTTGAACATAGCGAATGCGCTAGCGATGAGTGTTACCGCACATATTTCAAAGGCTATTTAGGTTTGGCTGAACGCCGATCTAATCGCCTTTCAGCCTACACTATGATCGGCGGACAGGTCGATCTCGCCTACCCTGATGATTCCGCTTTTCAGCTTCCGCTCGGAGTGCTTTATAGCGGGTCTGATCGTTGGAAAACGCACCTAAAAATCGTTCCTTCACTAAGTTTGAACGGTAGTGGCTGGAACTACAACCTATATGGGGACTCGCTCTTTCACATCAGTAATAAAGCAGACATCCGCATAAGTATCCAGAAAAGCTATGACAAGTTAGTGGGGATTTATTACAACCGATACTTTTAAGTGACACTACCAGTCACTAAGCATACACATTATCGTAATACCCGCCAATACCTCCACCAACGATGCCGTTAGAAGCTCTGCCTATTTCGACTTAATACGAACAAAAACGATTTAATTGTATAGTTCTAAACCGTTCCATCCAGATTAGAACTATACTTATCGCCCAAATGGGTGCTCTCTTCCACGCGCACTACATTTAGGCTTTCATTAACGGTAGGTTCCTCAAAATACTGAGTTACATGGTGGAAAACTGCTTCCGTATCAAACTGAGCCCTTTCTGGACACTCAACCCTGCGTCTCGCGATGTGAGACAAACATTTCTCATTGGTTAAATCTAAATACCAAAGCTCATGCTCACTATTTACCTCAAGACATAGTGATGTAAACCAAGCTCTTTGCTTTATGGTGTTCGCAGGAAAGTCCATAACAACATTAACTCCCGTGTTTAGCAGTTTTTGAACGTGATTTTTAACAAAAGGTTTAATGAGGTTTGAGTACTTAATATAGTCATCAAACGTTTGAATTTGTGTTGGATAGTGTGCTGATAGCCAATCGTCTTCTGAGATTAGGACGGCATTATTTTCCGTTGCTAAGGTCCTAGATTTTGTGGACTTTCCAGCTCCCATCTTCCCGCAGAAAAAGAACAACTTCCCCAGACGCATCATTTTCCTCCGAGCATATAACGCTTCTTATACAGCTTTGAACCGTATTTCATCACTCCAGATTGCCACCGTGTATTAATTTCTTCAACTGACAATAAACAATCAATAACTTAGCCTTATATTTCTGCATTTATGGAAATAAAGCTTGATCATTCACCTTAATTTCTATATTTTTCGAAATACAGAAATTAAGGCAGCTTTTGGTTGCTGTTTAACTATTGGGAACAACATTATGAGTAGTGAAATTATCGCTATGAGCAAAGAAGCTTTAAACATGTTCGCGTTTTTAGCAACAGAGCTTATCATCCTCTTTATTGGTATCAGTTACCTTGTTGGTATTTTGCAAGAATTCCTTACGCCTGAAAAAATCCAATCCATTCTGAGTTCGCGTAATGGCAAAGGCTACTTAGTCGCAGCTCTACTTGGAGCCATCACCCCGTTTTGTTCTTGCTCTACAATACCGTTCTTAAAGGGGTTGCTACGCGCTAGAGCTGGGTTTGGCCCGATGATGGTTTTTCTATTTAGTAGTCCTCTACTCAACCCAGTTATCATTGGTTTGTTTGTGGTCACATTTAGTTGGAAAGTCGCGTTATTTTACTTCTCGGTCGCCATGCTCGTATCAGTCACCGCTGGATATATTTTAGAGAGGCTGGGCTTCGAGCGTTATGTCAAGCCGGAAGCTTACCAAACAACAGAAGCATCAACTTGTGGGACTAAAAATACAAGCAAGTGTGCTACTAACGCAGACCTTAATGTCGCGCTAAATACTAGTGCTGCTCAAGATACATCCGCTGAAATATCTTGCTGTGACCAAGGTGTAGGAGCGGCAGTGATGGTCGACAATAAACAGCCAAATCGCTGGGTACGTATTTGGTTTTCAACATGGAAGGATTTCAAACAAGTTTTTCCTTACCTTATGGTCGGAATTCTGATTGGCTCATTCATTTATGGTTTTATCCCTGCCGATCTCATAGCCGAATTTACCGGAAATGGGAAATGGTATGCGATACCTGTTGCTGCAATTATCGGCATTCCTCTTTATATTCGTGCTGAAGCGGTCATTCCACTCAGTGCCGCTTTAGTAAAAAAAGGCATGGCGCTGGGCTCTGTGATGGCGTTAATTATTGGCAGTGCTGGAGCAAGTTTAACTGAAGTTATTCTGTTGAAATCCATCTTTAAAAATCAGATGATTGCAGCATTTTTAACGGTTATCTTAGGCATGGCTATTGGAGCTGGCCTACTTTACAACTATATTTTTGCTTAATTCCTTTCTGCTGCTTAAGAGCCTACTTAAGCAGCAACTAATTTAACCTCAGGTTTGGATAAGAAAGTTACTCTGTCACTTGTCTTTGCTTTATCTTGCGAGTTCTATACAAATGCGTGCCAGCCAAAAAAATCATTGCTCCGATAATGAAAAATACGCTTTGCTCCGACGGCCGGCTGTAAAAAACGCCTAAAGCTGCAATAATAGCACCCATAACTTGCGCGATACGCCCGAGGTACTTACCTTGTCGCTCGTCTACCTTGGCTTGTTCTTGCAAGGAAATGGGTGTTTTGAGGTGGTGTTTCATCTTGTCTAACTCTTGCTTTCGTTGGCCAACGGGATCTCTATAGAAAAACTTAGTTGATAGGAAGAAACCTCCCGTAACGACAATTTGAGCAAGCAGAGTCGCTGCCACATCTAAATCAACAGATTCACGATGGGTAAACTGAGCCGTATCAAATAATGGCAGTAACCAATTCACATCAAATATAAATACCATAAACAACGAGACAGCGAGTCCAACAACAACTGTAGCCCAACCAGACCAATCTGGCGTTTTATGAATATAAATTGCTAATAGAGAAGGGATAGCTAGTGGCATTTGCAGTAAAGCGCCAAATAACATCATCAGATCAAAAAAACTGAAAGAATTGATGGAAGCAAACGCAAGCGCTGCAAGGATAGAAAGCAGCCCTGAGGCCAATGTCACCCACTTGCCTACCAAAAGCTGCTGCCGATCAGTTGCTGCGGGTTTAAGTATCGATTGATAGACATTGCGAACAAAAAAGCCTGCATTTCGATTAAGTGCTGTTGTCATAGGAGCAATAGTCGCAGCGATCATTGCTGCCAACACCAAGCCCAGCACTCCTTTTGGCATAAAGTATTCGATGTAATACAAATAGGCTGCGTTGTCGGCACTTTGCCCCAAATTAGGATAGAAACTAGATAAGTCTATATTTTGTGTAGCTGCAACCCATGGCGGAATAAACCACATAACAGGCCCAACAATAAACAAGAAGCCTGCGACGAGTGCCGCTTTTCTTGCTTCTTTATCGTTAACCGTCACTAAAAATCGATAGCAAGTAAGCGCATTATTCGTTGTTACGGTTTGCTTACTCATTATCATAAACACCCAAAATGCAAAGATTTGCCGATATTGCATTTCTCCCCCCATCACAGGGTTACGAGGAAATTGCTGATAGAGCTCAACTGGGCCACCTATGTGAACCAAGGCAAAAGCCCCAACTGTCACAGTGATCGCCACCAACAGAATTAACTGAATAACATTGGTCGCCGATACTGTCCAAGATCCACCGCTCATGGCAACCATTATGACAATTGCACCTATTGCCAAAATGCTTACGTAGAGCTCGATATCAAATACCGCTGCAATAAAAATAGCTAGGCCATTTAACCAAATCGCTGCTGAAATAATCCCCAAAGGAAAACTGAGCCACGTGTAAACTTGCTCAGATAATTTACCAAATCGAACGCGAATGACTTCCATCGCAGTATCGACTCTAAGCTGTCGATATTTTCTTGCAAAAAACGCTGCTGCCACAAAGAAGCCCAACGCATTTCCCCAAAAAAGGAAAAGCACTGTTAAGCCATCTTGATAGGCTTTGGCAGCCGCTCCTGTAAATGTCCACGCTGAAAACTGAGTCATGAATGCAGTAGCACCTGCCATCCACCACATCATCGCACCGCCACCTCGAATATATCCAGAAGACGTTGTCGCAAAACGTTTAAACACAAACGCTGCGACAACAACAAATAAAAAGTAGATTATGATGATTGCGCCATCGATAGCACTCATAGTTGGCCTATTCTTACAATGTTATTGGGAGGTCTTGACTTCAGTATCCAATTCGCCAAACGACAGAATATGGGCGATGTGGACGTAGGAAACACAAAACCAGATCTTCTAACAAAAGAAGATCCGGCATTCATTGACTAGGATAGGTTTACCCTAGAAAGTGGCACTAACTTCAACCTTGGGAAATGGCGTCCTCCACGGTGTTCTTCTCTCTTGCCGCGTTGATAAGTAATGCGCCAACCACCAGAACAATCGAGCCACAAAGTAAGAACAGAAGCCTTCCCGTAGGTTCATTTGGAATCAATGCTAGAGCCAAAATTCCAAACCCAGCTACAGCGATTAACTTACCAAGCATAAGGCGCTGTTTAATATCAAGTTGGTTCTGCTCTTCAGATTCAGCGACCACAGGCGTATTCCAGTTTGTAAACAATGTCTCTACTTCTTTCTCACGCTCTGGAGACAAGCCCTTGTAGAAGAACATTGAGACTAGGAAGAACCCACCAGTAAACACAACATGTGCCGCCAAGCTTAGACCCACTTTAAGATCGGCCCACTCACGTGCGCTTAGTGGTTGCTGAAGGTTAAAGAAATGCTCAATATTGTGTGGCCCAAGTGCAATACCAAAGATATAAGAGACGATTCCGCCCACAATCAATGTACCCCAACCTGCCCAATCTGGAGTTTTACGAATCCACATACCTAATAAAACAGGAATAAGCATTGGGAAGCCAATCAGTGCACCAACGTTGAGTACAATATCAAACAAACTTAGGTGACGTAGAGAGTTAATAAACAGACCAATGCCAATGATAAGGAAGCCCATCACTATCGTGGTACATTTACTCACAACAACTAGCTCTTTTTGAGTGGCTTCTTTTCGTAAAATCGGGTTGTAGAAGTTACAAACAAAGATACCAGCGTTGCGGTTTAAGCCAGAGTCCATAGAAGACATTGTCGCCGCGAACATAGCAGACATTAATAAGCCTACCATCCCCGCTGGCATTACATTTTCTACAAATGCTAGGTATGCTGCATCTCCCGCTTTAGAGCCCATTGAGGCATATTGATGAGCGAAGTCTGGCATAAATGCACTCACGTACCATGGTGGTAAGAACCAAATCAATGGACCAATAATCATTAGTGCGCAAGCAAGACCGGCCGCTTTTTTTGCGTTGACACTGTCTTTCGCACATAGGTAACGATACGCATTGATGCTGTTATTCATCACCCCAAACTGCTTCACAAAAATAAAGACGACCCAAAGAATAAAGATGCTGACGTAGTTAAGATTATTACCCAGCATAAAATCGCCGTGGAAGTTTTCCACAATATTGGTGACACCGCCACCCTTGAAATACGCAGCTACGGCGCAAGTGATGGTCACGGCCATAATCACCAACATCTGCATGAAGTCTGATGCTACAACGGCCCAAGAACCACCGGAAACCGCCATCACCATTAGTACAAGACCAGTTACTATAATGGTTGCTTGCATTGGTATATCAAAGACTGCAGCAACGAAAATAGCTAAACCATTGAGCCAAATACCTGCAGATATCAAACTGTCTGGCATACCAGCCCAGGTAAAATACTGTTCCGTTGTTTTGCCAAAACGTTGGCGAACGGCCTCTATTGCCGTGACAACGCGTAACTGTCGAAACTTTGGAGCAAAATAAACGTAGTTTAAGAAATAACCAAATGCATTCGCCAAAAATAGAATTACTACGACGAACCCGTCGCTAAATGCGCGCCCAGCCGCTCCAGTAAACGTCCACGCAGAAAATTGAGTCATGAAAGCAGTTGCGCCAACCATCCACCAAAGCATCTTACCACCCCCGCGAAAGTAGTCGCTGGTATTAGTGGTAAACTTTCTGAACATCCAACCTATCGCAATCAAAAATAAAAAATAGGCAAAGACGACGAGAGTATTTATAGTCATTTATTGTCCCTTTATGTACATCCTGAACTGCCACCAAGGTTACCCTCACCCAAGGCTCATTTGTACTACAATATACTTTTAATGTGATCGGTGAATAAATTTATTTTATAGCGAAAGCCCAGTTTATCTATAACCAAGCAACTAAAAGCTTCAGATATAGAAAATTCAGACTACTAACATATAGTTAATAAATAATACAAATAAAATTAGATGTTGCAAATTCAATGCATACGTCACGTTTATCACTTGCCAAACGACTTTGTTAATCTATTGCTGATAAGAATGGTTAGATATAGAAGACTATAATGAAAAGCTAAAAAGGACTTTAAGAAGTCAATCAGTTTAAAATTTGACGTCCCTCCTTAAATAGGCAGCTATTTAAGGAGGGATAAAAGAAAGGGCTTCTGATACAGCCTACTGGTTTAAAGCAAGTTTATAGAAAGAAACTTTCACATAATCACCTGAATCTACACCTCGATTTGTACAGCCACTCGTCTTAAGGTTACATTGGTTGTATGCTCCAGCTTTAAAGAACATCCAGTCTTGCGCATAGCTTGTATCTAGTTTTTCTTCTCCTGGATACGGCTTGCTCAGATCAACTTGATATTGTTTGACTAGCTCGTTCTTCTCACCAATGTTTTTCTTAAATGTTAAATACATAACATTATCGACAACATTGACATCGTACTCGATCAGCTCGCCTAGCTTAACACCATCTTTAGGATCCGCGCTTGATGCTTTTAAATCATGTTTTCCAAACACATCATGAGAGATATCGAATCGATCATTCTTGTTTGTAGGATTGATCTCGTAATTCCAGAATACGCTACCATGGGAATGGTTTGGAAGCTTACGGTAGAAAATTTTAAGTGGTTCGTTATTCGAGCCATGAATTTGACCAATAACGACTGAATACGCCCCTTGTTTATCTTCGTTACCACTTGTACTCACAGCATCGACAGTTAAAGCAGCCTTCATTTCGCCACCGATTGCGCCGTATTGGTTGGCATTTTTGTGCGCTTTCACAACAAAGTTTGTGGCAGGTGCGTTGTACGCATTCGGGTGCTTAGGATCGAGCATCGCCCTTAGTTCACTGCGAGTATTTTTGCTGTTGATTGTTGTCTGCCCAGCGTTTGGAGCGGAGAATACCATTGCTCCAGTTTCTGGATCAGTGTAGAACCAATGCGGATTGACATAAGGGTTGTTCGGATAATTAAGAAACACAGAAGACACTTCCATGGTCTTGCCTTTTCTGTCTGGCTGTTTATCTTGGTCAGGTAAATTAATCTTCCACATCGTCAAGTTAAAGTTTTCCGCTGGAGCCTTATGAGGGTCCAAATGACTAGAAAGTTGTTTTTGATAGTCTGTCATCTGAGCATGGGCAATACCCATAGATAAAAGTGGTAAAGTTATTAGTAAATTACGTAGTTTCATGGAAACCTCTAACCCTTGATTTCAACGTATTGTTTTTGGAATATTGTGACTAATGATCAATTCATATACTTCACAACTATGAATTTAGTTTTGAAAGGCTGACTTTATGTAAATTGCAAAAGCAGAGCTTACCTTTGCTTATTTCGAATGTAGTGTTAGCGGCTTAACTTCTCGCTAAGCCGCCTTATATTTTTATAACTTAGTAGCTGTATCCGGTGTGCGTGTTGTTCAGGTAGTAGAACGTCGCTTGTGCGTAGTCGTCTGCATCACCAGAGTTATTTTGGTTGTAGACACCCGCTTTAAAGTACATATATTGCCCACCGACATCGTAACCACTGGTTGTCATATCAATCGTTTTAGAGACGTCTTGCTTCCCATCTCTTTTAATCGTTACAGTTAAAGAGTTTCCTGTTACGTTAATCTCATAGAAAAATAACTCATTTAGTGCGATACCATCGGAAGGCTCGCTAGCGTTGTCGGCCTGACTACCAATAATATCGACAAAGACTTCACTATCACTCGATGCATCTCCATTTGGCTCATGAGCTACGTAAATTGAGCCTTTGGTATGTCCTGGTAACAATCTGTAGTACAAGCGTGCTGGTTCATCATTATTCGCATGAATTTGACCAATGATAACTCGGCCGACTTGATTTGAATTCCCTGTAGATGTCACAGCATTCACGGCAAGAGTGGCTTGCAACTTACCATTCACACCTCCAGCGGCAGTTTGGTCAGAGGATGGCGCGGTAGAAAATACCCAGTTATTTTTACCGACACCTGTAGTCGAATAGCTAGTATCGCCTCTGCGAAGCATTTCTCTAAGCTCTGAACGGGTGTATTTGGTGCTGGATGATGTAGTTGCACCCACCACTGGCGAACGGAAAACCATACCACCATCGGCTGCAGTGTAAAAGAATTGGCTATCAACATATCCGTTAGACAAGCTATCTTCTTTCACTTCTGCAGACTTGCCTGATAGGTTGCCATCACTATCAACTGGTAGGTTTAGTTTCCAATCTAGAAGATCAAAGTTTTCCGACGGAGCAACGCCAGATTTCAAGTCAGCGATGGGTAAAGTAGTCGTGGGTGGTTCTACAGACCCAGAAGAGTCAGACGTTAGGCTAAACAGATCAAGGCGCCCTTCTTCATCTGTGTATTTTGTATAAATGGTTACTTGGCTAGAAGTATCTGCGTTAAAGTCAACTTCTACTGGCGTCCATTCATTGTAAGAGACTGCTTTGGAATAGGTTTGATTGCCAACAATCACGCCCACTGAAGCACCACCTTTAACATACGCTTTTAGTTTGTAGTCCTGACCCGCTTCTACCGCAACAGTTTGGCTTAGCTCGGCCCCTGAGCCTTGGAGCTTGGCCGATTTGCTACCACTATAAGCCACTGATGACACAGCAGCAGGATCCACTTCCGTCCAGCCAAAGAAATCTGTTTCGAAACTAGGGTTAATCACTTCTACTGTCGCAGCTACGCTCATTGAGCAATTCAAAGCAAGCGCGATTCCCACTGCTGCTAACTTTCCGTGTCCCATCGTACACCTCTATATGTCGTTATTGGTTAATAGGGAATACTGCATGGCATTCTTATCACTACCTTTCCCTGCTCGTAGTTCCTATATCACAAAACTAATATGGTAGTTTTATAATACAAGTAGACTATCAACGAATATAAACAATGGAAATAGTTGAAAGTAGGAAAAGATAAATTCCGTTGAGTGAATCACATTTAGCAATTGAGCTGAAAATTCAGATCAATTGCAATTGCGATTTAGAAAAAAATGAAAGGAAATTAGGAATGAAGTTTAAGATGCAAGCTTATGTTTCGATTCGATAAGATGATTTCGAGATGCTTCGCGGGCTTTTTCTGCATTTCCCGCCATAATGGCTTCATATATCTGTCTATGTTCTTCAATACAAGTGCTTCCACCCTGCGAAGAATGTGCAATAAAGTTAACAAACATCGTATTTAGAATATTGCCAAACGGTAGATAAAAATCGTTCCCAGTAGAGTTGAAAATTAAGCAATGGAATTGGATATCCACTTCCATCCATTTATCCTGATCAAACACATCAGCGGAAGAAATATCACACATTTCTTGAAAAGCGGCAGAAATAGCGATTCTTTGATCAACCGTAGCATTCTTTGCTGCGAGCGCACAAGCTTCAGGCTCAATGGCACGGCGCAAGCCAAGAAACTGAGAGTAGAATGCATCTTTATCTGCTAGGCCATCCATCCACTCAATTAATTGAGAATCAAGAAAGTTCCAATATTCTCTTCTAACAACACGCGTCCCAACTTTTGGTTTTGATTCTAGCAAGCCTTTTGAAGTCAGAAGCTTTACCGCTTCTCTTAATGCAGTACGGCTAATACCAAATTGTTCACATAAAACCATTTCACCAGGCAAAATAGAATCTTCTGCAAGCTCACCGGATAAAATCCCACGCGCAATTTCTCGGGCAACTTGAACATGTAAACTACGCTTAGATCCAGAGATTGAACTAAAAGAATTTGTCATATCAACGTTATATCTAGATTAAATAATATTTAAGCCTCAATATATCACCGCTCTGAAGTAACACCAATAAAGTAATTCGAAAAATTGGTCACTTACAGTGTATTTTTGTAAAAGATGATTTAAACACAGTTTATTTGTACTACAAGAATTAATAAAAAATGTGCACCACCTAGCGTGATGCACACCTATTAAAAATTAAAGATTAAAGACGACGAATCAGCCTTTAGATTTTGCTTTGTATACTGTTCCTGCGGGTACTTGAGTATCTTTCATTGTCAGCACACCCCCTGCAGTATTTGCTATTGATGAGCCGAACTGGCCTGTATTGCCATCAAAGAATGACTCTTTGATGGTTAAAGTACTTTTATTGAAATTATGAATAGCGCCGCCGTAATAATCTGCATGATTTTTGACAAAAGCCGTCCCCGTAATCACTGGGAAAGTTCCGCCATATTGGGAAGCCTGATCGTCAACCCATACCGCTCCACCATTTCCTTTCGTGTAGTTTCCTGTGAAAAGGGAGTTTTTCACTTTTACGTCAGAGCCATAGTTTATAAGAAGTGCACCTGCTCTATCTGAACTGTAGTTATCTTTGAAGGTTGAGTTGTCGATTTCAATATTTGACCCAAAGCGTGCAGCAACGGCTCCGCCAAAGTCAGCTTTATTATTTTCAAATATCACGTTGGTTAAATCGCTGCGACTATTTTCAAAGAAAAATGCAGCACCACCCTCGCGTGCATAGTTGTCTTTGAAGGTTGAGTTCTTCACTAATACTGAATGGTCATAGCCCCAAGCTAGCAAGCCACCACCATAACCTTGGCGAGCAGGCCCGTTAGCGTAACCATCTTGGATGGTCACGCCATCGATTAGAGCACCTTTGCTACCAATCACAACATGATAACTATTGTCAGTATCCGTATTCTTGTCTCCAATATTACCACTTAAGATTGAGTGGTAATCTCGCCAGTTACGTTGGTTCCATTGCGTTTCATTACCTTTGAAGCCACCGTAAATTGCTACCCCAGAAGGAACAACAAAAGACTTAGTTCTATCTGTTTTTGCTGGATAATACGTCCCCTGAGCTAACCAAATCTGTCCACCATCCTTGCTGGCACTATCAATACCAGCTTGCAGTGTGTGAAATGCCGTTTTCCAAGATTTACCATCTTGGAGCGTATTGGTTGCATTCGCATTGACATAAATAATGTTGGAAGAAATATTCACCTGAGTAATCACGGGTGAATCGATACCAAAGGTATGCTTTTCATCGGCTTTATGGGGCCCTTTAGGGATAGGCATATGCTGGAAATACTTCTTGATCTGCGCAATCTGACCCTGCGCAATAGCGTCTGCCGGAAGTTTTTCCAGTGTGTCACTCAACTGAACGAGTGGTGCAAACTCTTTCTGTTTTTGCACACTCATAGTGTTGCCATAATTCCAGTTTCCGATATCTGAGCCCCAAGTTTTGATATCATCATCACCCCAATTCATCCAGTTACCCGCACCATTGGTTGATGAATGATTGTTGATGACTTTAGATTTGATAACGTAGGTAATGTTCTGCGTGTTGGTATCTGCCGCATTGTAAGAACCTTGGTAAATTCCCGCTCCAATATCGGAAACCTGATTGTTCTCAATGGTCACGTTTACCAATACTGGTCTAGAAGAACCGTCTACACCAAAGGCCCCAGCGCGCATGGCTTTGTTCTGAGTAAACTTACCGTTTAAAATAATAGGTGAGCTGCCGAAATCGTTGTACATCGCCCCACCTTTATCTGGTGTAGAGTTTGATACAAATTGGCAGTTAATGAAAATTGGATCGGTTGATAAGTCGTTCGATACTGCCCCACCACGAAGTTGAGCATAGTTGTTGCTAAACGTCGCGTTAATAAATACTGGGCTAGGATTATTTATTCTCGGTCTTTGTCCAACGTTAGTCATATTGTAAACAGCACCACCTTTCATCGCGTAGTTGTTTTCAAATATGGTGTTTCTAACTATGGGTGAAGCCTGATAATTCAATAATCCCGCACCGACACCATTGGATGGACCAGAAGTAATCGCGGCAGGTGAAGTATGATTAGCTGGACCTTTACCGGGAATGGGTTGTTGACCCCCTGTTGGTGGTGGCATTTTGGGTAAGCCACCTAATGCGTAACCATCTTCAACCACAAAACCATCTAGCACAGCATTGTTTGCACCAATGACGACATGATAACTATTATCTTTCTGATCGTTTTTATCGCCAATATTACCGCTTAGTATGGTTTTATTTTTCTGCCAATTACGCTGCGTCACTAGGGTTTCAGTACCAGAGAAACCACCTATTAGCTCAACACCATCGACCATTTTAAAACTGTCAGAACGGTCTGTACCACTCGTTGGATAATAAGTCCCTTCTGCTACCCAGATTTGATCGCCAGATTTGGCTGCTGCCAACGCATTTTGTATATTTACATACGCGTTATTCCAGCTTGTTCCGTCATGATTGCCAGAGGTTGCATGCTGATCAACATAAATGATTTTATTGCTCGACGATTCACCGTGGCTAAGTAAATCAGTTTGGCAACCTGAAAGCGCGAGCGCAACAAAAGCAGCTCCTAAACCTAGCTTAAAACTCTTCATACCAACTCCTAGTTTAGCTCCAACCATGACCTTTCTATGTTGAAGCAGATGTGAGACGCTTGAATTCTAGGCTAGAGCTTACAATTAATTCGTTGAGGCAAAAAACGTTTTTACAGTGATTTACGGAACAATGACATCCGTAACCATAATTAACAAAACGCATACTTTTAACTAGGGGACGTTGGCCTTTTTCGGTGACTTTTACAGCAATATTGCTGATTGATTTTTTAGCGGTAACGCAATGCATCAGAGGATCATGATAAAGGAGCAAAGTAATACTTATACTTTAAGAGATACTATATAGGTATTACCTTACCGAAGACTCAACTGCGCTTTTAGTAAAAGCTCTGTTTATTGCACAGGGGGCTTAACATTATATTTCATATAGATTTCTTTCACACGCCCCGAAGAAACCATCTCCTTAATTGCGCTGTTTAGTGCGTCGTATTGCGAAGCATTGGGAGATTTTTTTGACATTCCATAGTAGTTTGGCAAACGTCTAACAAATTCATAAGGGGCATAAGCCCAATTATCGAATCCTTGTTTTTTAGCTGAGTGCTCGAATGCTCCTTCATCAATAATAATGGCGACTTCAAACCTTTTCCCTCTCAGCATTTTTACAATTTGCTCATCATCAGAGGTTTCTGCGAGACGTATTTATCTTGATACTATTTTTTGAAAGACACGACAAATGTATTTCTGTCATTGTTTCTAGGCAAGAGCACAACCCTAGCATTGTGTAGCCCTGCGATATCTTGAGTAATCGACATTCCAAGCCCTGCTCCATCTCCTTTTTCAGAGTTTGCCCGGTAGAAGTTATCAAATATTTTTTCTCGTGCTTCGGCACTTATGTCCTGACCATTGTCGGAAACACGAACTTCTATCTCCATATCTCCATCTACAACTTCCACATTAATCTGACTATCTCTACCAGAATAACGAATTGCATTGTCGATCAAATTGCTGAATAAGATACTAAGCAAGGTCTCATCACCTTCGATAAAAGCATCACTGCCTTCAAAACCGATATCTTGTTGATTTCGCAACGCAAGAGGGGCTAAGTCAGCAACAATATTCCGTATTAATGACGAAATCTCAACATGTTGCCTGTTTACTTCGGTAAGGCTTTCTACTTTGGCTAACGTTAGTAGCTGATGTAGCAGACGATCGGTTCTATCAATTCCTTTTAGTATATTGTTCAAGTCTTGGGCTAATTCATCTTGGCTTTGGCTATGAATGGCATTTTCAGCGTTGAGTCGCAAAATCGTAAGCGGAGTCTTCAATTCATGAGCTGCCATTCGCGTAAACCGTTTTTCTCTCTGCCATGCTTGTTCTAACTGACTAAGTAACTCATTCAGTGCGTCGACCAAAGGAGATAATTCAACGGTTTGGTTCGATACATATATGTGATCAAGCTTATTCGCACTTCTCTGAGCAATGGCCAATTTTAGCTCTTTAACAGGTTTAAAGTTTTTGTTGATTAACCAAATAATCAAAATAACCAAGCAAGGAATAATAAGTAGCTGAGGAATAGCGTTAGAAAATGCCATTTCTTCCACCATCTCGGTACGAATACTGTGTTTTTCTGCCACTATGACATATTCAGAGCGCTTAAACTGATTCGGCATATGTAGCTGGAAATAGCGCCAATCTGTACCATTTTTATTTACATCACCGTAGCCAGAATATTCTTTGTCATGATCAAAAGCCCCAATTGACGGGTTTGAGCTCCATAGTAACTGTCCATCTTGATAGATTTGGAACAGCATTTTTTCCTCGTACGGATGGCCATAGGCGGTAGGAGCATCGTCATCACCCGGGGCACTTTTTCTTAGTTCGGACATCCAAGACTGGAAAATTTTTTGATGCTTAGAAAATGTTTTATCATTCGGCTCGAAAGCAATTGTAATCAGAAGTAGTTTTGCCGACTGCCCTAGCCGTGCATCGTACACCTCTTCCACTTCATGCTTTGCGGAAAATACATTTAATAGAAGGGACACCACGATCAATACGAACGAAAAAGCGATAACAGAAACAGTTAATCGGCGTTTTATTGAAAATGGTTTACTGCTTTTCAATGATATACCCCACACCACGAATATTCTTGACTACTTTACCCGGCAACTTTTTGCGAAGGTTGTGAATATGCACTTCAATAGCATTGTCGCTACTGCCTATATCCCACCCGTGCAACGACTGTTGCAATTGATCTTTACTGATTACCCGGCCAGCATTGGTTATCAAATGAGACAAGATTTTGAACTCATTACGAGTCAGCTTTAGAGGTTGATTGTTATACATTGCGCTCTGCTCTGACAAACACAACGAGACATCACCCACTTGGATAATTTCATTTGCACTACCTGATTGACGCCTGATTAAGACCCGTAATCGAGCTAAAAGCTCCTCCAACGCAAAGGGCTTTCCAATATATTCATCTGCGCCCAAGTCGAGGCCCTTAACCCGGTCGGTGATATCGTCTCGTGCAGTTAAGATCATTATTGGTAAATCATAGCCCGCCTGACGAACTTTTTTTAAAACATCGAGCCCATCGATATCTGGCAATGTTAAATCTAGAATCACAGCGGTAAATTGCTCAACGTTCATGGCAGCGACAACGCCCCCGCCTTTTTCCAGCCAGTCCACTGTGTATCCATGACGAGTCAAGGACTCCATCATGGACTGCCCGAGTAAAACATCATCTTCGACAAGCAGTAACCGCATTTATTCGCCTCATTTCCTTATAAAGTCAGTACCCTATGACCACTTTTTAGCGTTTAACAATATCTAATTTAATAGAAATAGACAAAGGTATTTTGTCCATGTATCTTTCTAAAATAGTAGCACTAGGTGTACTCTGTTACGCTGAAGTGCTACTTTTTTAGTTTCTCTAACAGCACACTAATTTCCTGACGCCGCCCCATATCCGCAATTGGGCGCTCAGGTCTTGGCGCAGCATTTTTCGCTCGGGTTAGGTATTTAATCGCTTCTTTCTTTTTCCCTTGTTCAGCAAGGAAATCTCCGTAGAAGTAGTTTGAGTCGATGCCATTGGGGTTCACCTCTAACGCCTTCTTAAGTAGTTTTTCTGCTTTGGAATCATCACCGAATCCGATTGGCCAACCAGGAACTTTGTAGTAAAGCGAACCTAAACTTGTATACGCTGAGCCATCTAAAGTATTCGGCGCCTTTTCAATCACCTGCTCTAAAATCTTTTTAGCCTGCTTAGCTTGAGATAAGCCGCTTAGCCCACCTTCGGCACCAGCCAACGAGGCTTTGTTAATCGCCAGCCAGACTTCTAACTTGGGATCATTCGGACGACTTTGTAGGTCGCTTTTATTCTGCAGTATCACCTTTTCAAAACATGTAGTTTGCTTATCGCTACCTTTGGTTTTGTACTGGCAAACAGCCCAATCCTTTTGCACCTTAAGTAACGAGTCATCCTTGGCAAATACCGAACTGCTAAATAGAGTTGCTGCTGCTAATAATATGCTGATGTTTGTTGTGTTCTTCATATTTACTCCGAAGTTTAAATCAATGTCTAAAAAAGCGAGCGCATTTAAAAACATCACCTTTGTGTTTTAGATGTTCGATAATATGTGCGCCATAGAAATGTCCGGGAGTATCACCACTCCAAGAAAGTTGCAGTGTTAGGTAACCTAGAACCGAGAAAGTCACGACAACTAAAGCGATTACAATTACTATCTTCATGTTGCTGTCCCTCATTTTATTTACCCATATGGTTAATAAAGTAATGAATGGTTTCTTGCTGCTTTCGGATAGAGTTACTTACCACCTTAGGGAAAAGTTGGTTCACTTTAGCGAAGAGCTTTTCTGGCCAGCCAATCCACTTAGCTGCACGCTCACTTTGCAACATATCAACAACGTGATTCGCAACCACTTGAGGATCATCGCTACGATTGCCAAGCTTTTGGTTAAGCTCAACAACTTGCCTTGGGTTTAACTCTGTATCCGTTGCTCTCGGTGCCAAATAGAGAACTCGAATCGCCGCTCCATCTAGCTCTCTGTCCAACGCCTCACTGAATCGATGCAACCCTCCTTTCGAAGCACAGTATATTGTGTATCCGGGGTAACCAATTGAACCAAATGTAGATCCAATATTTAAAATGATTCCTGGCCGTTTCAACCAGCCCAAAGCATTTTGGCTAATGGCGATAGGTGCGACCAAATTCAGTTGAATTTCACGCTCGATCGACTCAACACTTCTCTGGGCAAGAAATTGAAACTGGTTACTACCTGCATTGTTTATCACGACACTGATTTGCTTGTTTTGTCGAACTTGATCCTTTGCAAAAACATTTATCTGTTCACGGCCTTCTTCACTCAGTAAATCAACCGCTAAAATGTCATGCAATTCTGGGTTAGCCATTGCACCACGAACTTCTTCAAGCTTTTTTTCATCGCGTGCTACCAGTATCAACCGTGCCCCCTGAGCTTCTAAAGCTAAAGCGATCTGTTGGCCAATTCCCCCGGACGCTCCCGTCAACAAAACAAACTCATTGTTCAAATCCATTTTCTCTCTCCTAAGCCACATCATCTAAAGGTGCTGCGGTCAACCCTCTCAGCATCTCGCCGTATAGAGAAAACACGGTGTTTGCTGAGTCGATGATCGCTTTTTGATCTTGTTCGTCGGTCACTTTATTCATTAGATCTTCAAAAAAGCTGATATGGTCTTGGTCTAACAAGCTATGAGAGACTAAGTAACTCATTGCCTCATCAGGCAAATTGAGTGATTGTTTGACAATTTCCGCAACTTGCCCACCTATACCTACACTTGTACCTTCTAGAACCCAGACCATGCCGAATAGTGCCATCGGATTATTTCGATCGATTTGGTGATATAAGTAAGACACCATTAATTCAATGGCTTGACATGCTTTTCCTTCTCCAAGGTTCGCTTTGACCAAATCGGCATTCGCACCACACGCTCTCAAATCGCTTAGGATCCACTCCTGATGACCTTTTTCTTCTTCAATATATTCTGCAATAGCTTCTCGTATCGACTCCTGCTGTTGAGACAGCTTTCCGCCACAAGCCATGAGCAGTGGTACCGTATGTTTAACGTGGTGGTAAGCTTGAGTTAAGAAACGGGTATACATCTCTAAGTTGATATCACCGCGTAAACAAACCTCAAGAATTGGTGCTTCTAACATCGCTTTTTGTGCTGGTAACGTTTGCTGTTTCAACTGCAAAAAAAAGTTGTTCATGGGAGTCTCCTAAAAAATTAATATTCAAACTGGGTTTCTAAGGTTCTAGAGGTAACACATGGATCAGAGATGTACTGCTTTCGCAAGCAACTCACCCAGGATTCGATGATGCTTCGTTTGGGTCGGCCATTGGAGGTAAACCAACTCACTCGAGTGCTTAAATCGGTTACGATTAACACATGCTTAATGCGCGCATAATCTGGTAGCGATTCATTTAGCTTTTCTATTTTTTCTTCTATACCAAGCGTGTTACCCACAACAGCTGTCAACGATGATTGCGCATCTCCAGTGACGATAAATCTACAGCCTGGAGCAAATACTTGTGCTTGTGATTCAATCCATTCAGGTGAAATGTTTCTGCCAAACCCAGTGATAATCTGGTTTTTCTTACGGCCAACGATAGTAATAAATCCATCACTATCAATAGAAACGAGGTCTCCTGTAGCAAACCATTCATTTTCAAACGGCTCATCGATATACCCTAGTGCGATATTGCCCTTTACTAGCAGCTCGTTATCTTTAGAAACTCTTGCTTGTAGGTGGCTGAGTAAGCGGCCACTTGTACCTGCTTTTGAGTGCTTTACCGTGTTGAGGCTAACGACTGACGCTAACTCAGACAGTCCATACCCCTCATACGCAGGTATCCCAATCTGGTGCGCTAAGTTAATTAATTCAGGTGCTACTCTTGCTCCGCCAACAGCGATAAATTTAAACGGTTTGGCCAAGGATGGGTTTTTATTAACCATTTGAATTAGCGCTATTAATATAGCCGGCGTGATAACCATGCTACTCGGTTTCAACTCAGCTAACACGCCTGCAAATTTCTTCAAATCAAGTTGGCTCGACCCCTTCAATCCCATGGATTCCGGGTTGTGTATCTGCGCCGATATTCCGAGTAAAATTGGCACATATATGCTAACTATGTTTTCCAATAGTGTTGATAGAGGTAGCAGTGACATCTGAATATCACCATCCGCTTCCATAGAGCTAGCAAGTGCTAACGCCACCTTTTCAATATTCTGTTCGCTAAGGCATACACCTTCTGGCTCTCCAGTGGAGCCCGAAGTAAAAGTGACTTTGCTGGTACCCGGTAAGTATTTCGGTTTCCCACTTCCTTGGCGTTGATAGACCGATAAGTTGCGCACGCAAGTGATAGCATCGCTATCGCTAGCCCAGTCCCCAATCAGAGTGTCCGCACCACTTTGCTTCAACGTGTGTTCAACTTGTAGGGCGGTAAAAAAAGTCGGCACGGGTACTATTGCTACCTTCGCTTTCATCGCAGCTAAATCTATGACTAGCCAATCCAAACTATTCTCAGCCTTCAGAGCGATACAAGTCGCTTTCATCGCACGAAATGTGCTGGCAACAGTCTCCACTTCTTTTTGCAGCGCGAAATAGCTCATTGACTGGTAGTGTCCGAGGCTATTTTGTCCGATGAATGCTATGTGGTTGGGTTTATTTGATGCCAGCTTATCCAATGCATCGAGTATTTTGTTCATATCAACTCCCTGTTAACTTACGTTGTTTGTCGGCATAGATTGATTTCAAATGCTCTAAACCAACTTGAAGGTTTCCAGCCAATATTCTTGGATTGGTTTGATAGTAAGAACCCCAGATCTTGTCAGCATTTGGAATGCAGTCTTTATCCGCACTTGTGATTATTTGAGGCTCTAGACCTAATCGCGTCATTAAGGCATGCAGTGGATCGGTCGCCGTCCAAATTCCCCATTTGTATCCTTGAGAAACTAAAAGCTCTGTAATCATGTAAAAGTGAAGAGGCGATGTACCTTTGGTAAATAGAGAAAGCTGACCAAATTCAACTAATTCCGAACGCTGAACTTTCTCATCAAATACTTCTGTTAATTCAATGTCCGCAGGCTTAGATAAATATTGTTCCAGGAATAAGTGCTTATTTCCCGCACTCTGAAAACCACAAATAGAAATAACCTTAGTGCCTTTCATCATTACCAAAAACTTTGGCATGAAAGAACATAGTTCTGCTCCAAATGCATGTTTATAACGAATACGAATTTGATAAGTCACTTCCTTCCATTGAGGGTGACTTGGGTCGACCACTTCCAATCTTTGAATGTGTTTTATGAAGTCTTTACTCACTGTTCAGCCCTCTATTAACAATTATGTGAAAAGTTAAAGAGCGAAACTTAAGACAAACTTAAGGAATGATATTCTATTTCTCTTTACTGATATTTTATGAGCACATATCACTAGCCATAAAATAATTAATAAAAACTAATTATATTTATATCAATGACTTAAAATTAAAAATATCAATAGACATGAACGAATTATTTTCCAAAATATAAATGAGTAGTTACTACTGTGGAGTGAAGATAAATCAATCTATAAAATGGCGCCCAAGATAGAGGATAGTAACAAGGAAGCTTTATTATTCAATAAGATAAGATTAAACTTAAGAAATAGCCATTATGAGAATATCTAAATCCAGTTCATTCTGCCACACCTTTAAAAACAGAAATTATTTTTCTTTGGTACTAGCCAGTATTTTGTTAGTTGCATTTCATGCTCAAGCTAAAACCATCGATAACAATTCGCCATCTAAGCCATTCGATCAGTTGACCACCGGTCAAAAAACATGGGTGACATTTGGTTGGGGCGTTACTAACGGTTACCAATATCGAGGACTAAATAGCCATCAGCAACAAAACAAAAGAGGTGATGGCCCAGCAACTGATTTTGAAGTTAACTATCAGTTAAAACCACATCGTTTATTGACATTTAAATCTCAAGGCTGGGATGCTGATAGCTCAATAGGGGTTGATAGAACCGGTAAATTTAGCCTATATGGCGAAGAATATGCGCTGGAATATGGCTGGATTAACCGCGGGACAATTATTGGGAAGACCAATGGCTATATATCTGCTTCTACGGGCATAAGTTATTTCGACGGCCAGCAGGACTTATGGACAATTGGGAACACAAATTTCCCAGTCGATAACCGTAATGCTGTTGGTATTCCACTAGAGTTGCAAGCTTTCATATACCCATGGCAACAACATATTGGCTTTGGGATTATTGGCACCGCATTGGTTACTCAGTACACCGTCTTTCATGGTGTAATGCTAGCGGTACAAGGACGCTTCTAAAGTAGGACGACCTGAGGGGAGATTCCTTCTCGCCTCCGATCAAATGAAGAGATGTAAGTAGACAACGAATCACTGAATATCTACTCGGCGGTTTTTCTCACGCCCTTCACTAGTACTATTACTAGCAATTGGCTGCATCTCACCTTTACTTGTCATATGGAGTTGTTTTGGTTTCATACCACGATCAATTAGATACTTTGCAACAGCGTATGAACGCTTCAGACCTAATTCATAGTTGAAGGCCTCTGAGCCAACGGAATCAGCATGGCCTACTACATCCAACACTTGTGGATGTTCTTGAACTTTTTTAAACAATTCCTGAAGGACATATTGTGAACGGTCAGTTAAATTTGCTTTACCGAAGTCAAAATATACTCGTGCCAGTACGTGACCTTCATCAACCATCTTGGTATTACTGCGGCTTAATAGAAGCTCGGAACAGTTTTTGTCGACGCCCATCTGATCAAATAAATTATGTACCAAGTTTGAGTCAGGCTCCAATTTATCAAAGGTTTGGATCTGATTGAATGCGCCTTGATTTAACTGTACACGAGTACCATTGCTCACATGGATCTCTTTTTTATATTCACCATCAGATGTTCCACAATAAAACACAATCGACTGGTTTAAATTATCTTGCGCTTGCGTCATAAAAGAAACGCTAACAAATATTGCGCTCACAAAAAGGTAAAATTTATTCATAGTTATCGCTCTCTATATCTAACTAAATAGAATAAGTGTTATTAATGAAACGCTCACCATTATTGCGCTTCCAAAAAGATAAAACTTGTTCATATATTTTTCTCTGTCATTAAATCTATTATTTAAGGTGACCAATTTCTTCAGAAATCAAGCTAATAATTTTGCTATAAAGTTCATCTGGGTTTTGTGCGGTGTACACATTATCCTCACCGACACAATTCACTAATGCTTGGTTAGAATTCGGGTCATAATCAAAACCAATAACTGCAAGACTCACTTCTATAGGTTGCCCTGATGGTGTCGTCCCTGTTAACCCGGTACGAATTAAATCGCACATACCCAAATCAACTAAATTGTTTGAAGTCTGCCTATTTGAGTCTTGATAACGTAACAGCTGTGAAGGTAATATTTCACCTCTTGCCACACTTACTGCTGAATCGGAATCGACAGCTTTGAAATTATTATCGCGCCCGTCAGACAACAGAATCATCAATCGTCTAGCATTTTCCCCTTCATTTAACAATTGCGCCCCGCGAATCCACCCTTGGTAAGAAGCAGTGATCCCACCAGGCTCAAAAGTCGAAATAGCAAAATCAAATGCGTCATATTGACTGGTTAGAGGAATATCATAAAAATATGGGTAAGGATTCGGTGGCCATCGCGTTGGATTTGGGTCCCACTTCATGGCACAGTCATCTTTTTCTACAAACAGATTCTCAAGAGTTAACACATAGTTGGTTTGAATTTCATTCCCTACAATGTCTACTTCCTCTTGGCGCATGAAGCAATAATCTTTTTCTGTCCCTGACCAACTGCGCGTATTACCAGTGAATGGAACAATACCAATACTGTTCTCCACATCATCGTCGGCCAGTTGATCCATGGTTTTAAGCTCATCGGTCACGTTCTTAATTATTTCAATAAGATCTCGATATTTAGCTTGGTTGCTGCCCGACCAGCCATTGCGCATTGAGCCGGAAAAATCTGCCACTAAAAGAACGTCAATGCCCTGACTCTCAATTTTTAATGAATTCGCTCCAGCACTAGCAGAGAACGTCTCACCAAACCCTTCAATCGAATTATTACCCGGAAACCAAGTTTGAAAATTCGCTGTTGCATCTATATCAAATTCAAAATACCGGCTTTCACCACGCTCCAACCCCTCTAAGCACTCGGGGATCTCCTCACAGGTTAAGCGGACTACTCGAATATTCGTTATCGCTATAATCGAAGGATCGTACTCTATGAGGTACTCCTCCACTATTTCGCCATTAAAGTCTGCATCATCGCTATTGTGTGCCGCGACTGCCAAAGAAGCTGCTTCAGTCGCATCGGCAATACGAGCACGTGTTTGCATTGCTCGAGTACCGTCACTTGCCAACGTAAATATCCCGAATAAAGCAGGAATGATCATCACAAACAGTATCATTGCGTGACCACGCTGAACTTTTCTCTTTGTAAGGCTCATAATCACCTACCTACTATTACAGATGATGACCTAACCCTGGTAAATTCTCCTCCTAATGCATCACCAAACAAATTATCTGTTTCATAACAGAGGGTTACTCGATATAACCTTGCTTGGCGCCCCCAACTTGTCACGACAGACAAGCCATCCAACGCATCAATATTCTCTGGTAAGTCACAATCGTAATTACCAATAGTAAATATGTTGGCCGCGTTCGGTTGACCAATGCCAGCAAAAGTTAGCCCTTCAACAACCATACCTAGCCGATCAAGTTCAAAGCCATCTGTTGTACGGCGTAATGAATTGCTAGCAATATTAAACAATGCCGCAGCATCAGGTTGTGTCATCGAAAAATCTTCTCCGTATAACTGCGTACGTTCTTTCGCAACATTAACTAAAGAGTATGAAAGTCTGTCCAATTTCCCTTTGTAAGACAGCTTAAGAATGACATCCATGCTGAATACCAACAGCAGTGAAAGCACCACGCCAACCACAGCAAACTCAACGGTAAAATTTCCTTTTTGTTTAGAAATCAAATTGGTCACGTTGATTCTCCTGAATAACAATCACTTCTCGTCTAAGAATGTTGTCTGCATCCATAAAGAAAGTGAAAATCGGATTAAAATCATAGTTGATGTTGTAAACAGCAATCGCACTGTTCGTCTCATTTCCGCATTCAGCCACGTTTTGACCATCAGGTACTTCACAGGGGTCAATGAAACCTTCTAAGTCAGCAATATTCTGCACATAATTGATTGATAAGCGAAAATTGGTTGGCTCTATGAGCGTACCCCAAAGTGCAGAGCTGTCTCTAATCGCTTGTTCATATGCTAGTAAATACCCAGCCTGCTCAGTCTTAACCTCTCGTGCCGCTTCAGTAATAACAAAATCATTAATTGCTGATATATAGGACATGAAACTCATTTCTACCCAAAGCATGCACAATATCCAAAAGGCCATAAAACCGCCCACAAACTCAACAGCAGCAGTGCCTTGTTGCTTTTTTCGTCGACTCCACCTCATAACGCACCTTCAGACACCGTTTGATTCGTTGTTGTCGCTTTAGCTGGCTGAACCGCTACTTTCTCGGGCTTTGTCATTTGCAATTTCTGTAGTGACATGTAGCGCTGCTTAATTTCTTTGTCGCTAAACTTAGGTTTTAACACCTGCTTCATTAACTCAAAGTTGTCAGACTTCGCCATCGCAAGTGTTAAGTTTGCAACCACTTGTTCATCTGCTTCATCGTTGGTATAGATAGGCAATAATTTGTCGATCGCACCCGAGTAGTTTTCCTCGATGATATCTAGCACCGCGAGGTTGTTTTTAATTTTTATATCGCTATAAAAGTGAGTACGCGCCAAATTAAAGAAAGTTCGAGCTTGGTCTAAATCGCCATCTGCCGCATAAATCACACCAAGTAAGTTTTCAATTTCCGCATTTTGCTTGTCCATTGCATAAGCTTGCTCAGCCGATTGCTTGGAGTTAGGTAAATCACCTAGTTCAAACTCAGCGTAAGCTTGAATAAGCAACGAACTCACATGTGGTGACTGTTGGTTTAGCGCACTAATGGTAAACAGCGCTGACTCTGGATCGCCATAATTAATATACGCATTCGCCAATTTCTCTCGGGTATCACGAGTGTCCTTTTGCTTAAGCAGTTCTTTATAGTGAGAAATTAAGTCTTGGAAATTCCCACTATTTTTCATCACCAGCTCACGAGTTGACTCATTGTCATATGAAGATTGACTCGTTGTCGCACAGCCACTCAGTATTGTAATCAGGAATAAACCTGTAAAATATTGTTTAAACACCTTGTAACATCCTCATAACGCCAGGAGCCGCAATCAAAATAACGATTGGTAGCATAATGAATAAAATAAGAGGGACGGACATCTTCGCCGATAGCTTACCGACCTTCTCTTCCAGCTCGAGCATTTTTAGCTCGCGTATGTCAGCAGCTAGTGTGGTTAATACTTCGTACACTGAGCTACCATATTTAACACTTTGCTTAAATGTCATAACAAAACTTCGAACTTCATTGGTAGGCACTCGTTCGTAAAGTTCGTCAAGCGCTTGTTCTATGCCAACAATACGCGCTCGTTCATTGGTGCGTTTTAGCATATGAGCGAGGTCGATATCGAAGTCATACAACTCTTTACCTACATAAGACATAGCCGACTCAATCGTCATACCTGTCTGGATACACATCGCTAGTAGATCTAATAGATATGGAAGTTGATCGGAAATTTTGGCGCGAAGCGCTTTGGTTCTGCTATCTAACCAAATATCTGGTAGAGATATGCAGACGATAAGCCATCCAGCACAAACCACAATGACAATCATCGTGGACCAGTTCCCCATACCAAACCAAGCAATTAGGCCAATACCAATCACCGCCATAAGGAATTTTGCAGGCAAATAAAGATGCGCATACTGGAAGTTGTAAAAACCAGCCGCATAGAATTTAGCTTCAATTTTCTCAGTGTTTGTAGACACTGCGTTTGGTAAAAATTGTTCTACCTGATCAAAGAAACTTGAAGAACTACCGTCACTCAAAGAATAGCGATTCAAAACTTGTCTACGGCTTGCGACGATATAAGCTATCCATACAACTAATACTATTCCAAAGAAAACCGCTGCCATTGCAAGGAAAATTAAATTTTGACCAGTCATCATTTGTTTACCCCATTCATCAGCCACCAAACCAGAAATAAGCCAAACGCTTCACTCGCTAATACGTAATACAAAATCGGTCTACCAGATTCATTGAACATAACGAATTCATAGTTTTCAGGGCTAAGGTATTGCAGTATGAAAAGGAAAATAAAAGGAATTACCGCAACGATCTTTGCAGACGCCCTAGACTCAGAAGTCATTGATTTTTTTCTCTTTTCCATCGCTCGATTGTTGTACATAATACGATTTAATCGTGTAATGATTTCCTTTAACTGACCACCTCGGTTGATGTTCGCAGTCAAAGTAATCACAAAAAACTGAAACGTTGGATAAGGGAAACGGGTGCGGGATTTTTTAAACGCGCTCTCTGGGGCTTCACCAAGTTGGATACGTTCTGCCATCAACTTAAACTCATTACCTACTGGGCCTTCTAATGAGTTACCAACAAACTTGATCGCTTGGTTAATACTTTCACCCGTACTCATTGCACTTGCGAGTACATTAAGTGCATCTGGAAACGCATCTTCAAAATGTTTGCGCTCTCTATTACGCAACCATTTGATACCAATAATGATTCCAACAATCTCAGTGAAAACGACGATGAATACTTGATTACCACGTACAAAGTTCTGGTTGATGTATACACCTAAAGCCGCTACCACGATAAGAAAAACCAATACTTTTAAAGGTGCATAGCTACCTATTTGGCTACGAGTATTCTTGAAGAAAGTTTTTAACTTGTCGAACGTGGACTCTTCAGTAAAAGATTTTAGGTTAACCGCTTGGTTAGCGCCCAGAGAACCAGAGGTTCCCATCTCTTCTTGTAAGTAATCTGTATGTTTCTTTCTGCTCGGCAAAAATATGCACAACAGCAAGCCCACAACAATAAGTCCAATCCAAAACCAGTGATTCATATTGCCTCCTTGATCTTAAACGCTTCGATTAGCTCTTGTTCCAACCCAAAGTAACGTGAGTTTTCTACAAGCGCTGAGCGCTGCAAAAGACCAGAAGAGGTATAGTGACCATGAACTTTACCGCCTTCGTGATCCGCGTATGGGTGAAATTTAAATAAGTCCTCCATGACAATGTTGCTGCCTTCCATTCCAACGACTTCGGAAATAGAGACAATTTTACGACTCCCGTCGTATAGACGACTGACTTGGATAACAACATCAATCGCACTAGTAATCGTTCTTCGTATAGCATCAAGTGGTAGATTGACAGACGCCATCATCACCATCGCTTCCACACGTGCTAATGCATCTTTCGCCGAGTTAGCGTGAAGAGTAGACATAGAACCATTGTGGCCAGTATTCATTGCTTGAAGCATCTCAAACGCTTCTCCAGCACGACACTCACCGACGATAATTCGATCAGGACGCATACGTAATGCATTGATCATCAAGTCGCGCTGAGTAACGGCACCACTACCCTCTGTACCGTTTGTTTTGGTTTCTAGACGAACAACGTGAGGCTGATTCAGCTTTAGTTCTGCTGCATCCTCAATCGTAACGACACGCTCACGCTCTGTTATGTATTGAGACAGAGCATTTAGCATAGTGGTTTTACCTGAACCGGTACCACCCGAGATAAGAATATTAAGGCGGCATCTAGCAGCAAGCTTGAGTATTTTCGCAATCTCAGGGGTCATTGTTCCCTTCTCTGCTAGCTCGTCTAAGGAAATACTATCTTTTCTAAACTTACGAATTGAAATAGATGTGCCGTCTACCGCTACTGGAGGGATAACAACGTTAACACGACTGCCATCTTCCATACGTGCGTCACAAGTTGGGGAAGACTCGTCGACTCTACGTCCAACTCGCGATGCAATGCGCTTAGCGATATTAAGTAGCTGTTTTTCATCTATAAAAGTGACGTCCGTATCCATTACGAGACCATTGCGCTCGATAAATACTTTATTTGGACCGTTAACCATAATGTCGCTGATTGTGTCATCATCCATCAAAAGCTGTAGCGGACCTAAGCCTTGTAGCTCATCGACTAAACTTTTGACGTATTCAGAACGGATCATCGTTCCTACAGACCAGCCTTCGCGAGCTACCAACATATCGATAGCATCAGACAACTGTTCACTTAGTTGCTCTTTGGTTAACGAATTAACCGCATCTGGTTCCAGTGCATCAAATATCTGTTCGCGGATCTTTACAAAGATCGACTTATGGTTAAGCATGGTCTACCCCCGGGCAAACAATCTGTTCAATAAGTTTTTCTTCGCTGGTTCCCTGGACTCGCCTAGTAGCAAAGCGGTTATTTGGTTAATACTTTCACTGATGTTGAGACCTGAGTTGTAGATACCTTTTCCTTTCAGAACTTCTAAACTTAGGCTTGGCTCAAACGGGCAAACGACATCAATTTTACGTTTTAGGTGCTTGTTCACTTCTTCCATTGTTACGTTCGCCACTCGTTGAGGGCGAGTATTGTTCACAATGAATAAAACACGTCCTTTTGCATTCTTATCTTCTAAAAGTTGCATAATGCGTTTCGCTTCACGCAGTCCGGATACACTGCGCTCTATCACCAACAAAATCATGTCAGCGTATTTTGCGATGTGCTTAATATCCTGCTTGATTGCAGCTGAACCGGAATAGTCACCCAAAATAAAGTTATTCTTAGTGGCTAATGTTTCGAGCTGAATCTCAATGTAATCTTTTAAATCAACATCCGTTAAATCATCAGATTCGATAGCTAACAGCGATAGCAAGTTATTGACTGGCTGAGTCATACTCATGGTGTAGCTTTCATCAAAGCTCGTATTTACTTCGCTCGACTTTACTTCACGCTTTTTAAACTGCTTAAGACCAAGCATGATGTCTACGTTGCCACCAACAAAATTGCGGTCGACAATTAGACAAGAGCTGTTGTACTTTTCTGACAACTCTTTACCCAATTCGGCAGTGATCAAGGAGGTCCCTACTCCTCCTTTTACACCTAACACTGCGACACGCTTAGCAAATCGAACAGGGCTTAGGCTCTCGTTATTCGCATCACTAACAACACTATTTACAAAATCAATCACTTCCTGTTTAGAGCAAGGCCAGAATAGGTAATAAAAACCCATATCTTTAAGATTTCGAACAGTATGGATCGTATCTTCTGTACCAATTACGATGACCGATAAGCCATTTGGCAAAAGGTTAGAGATGCGCTTCATATCTTTAGCTACGTCTTCGCTTTCTGTCAGTTCGAGAAGAACGGTTTCACAGCGATTTTCACGTACAAACTGACCAATAAGCTCATCAGAAGCTTCAAGAGCACTAGAAAGTTCAACACCTTCAAACCTAAATGCTTCTTCTACGAAGGTTTTGCATTTATCAGTCTGATAAAATAGTGCCGTTGCCTTTCTATCTCCTTTGATTGGCTGACCATCCTTAGTCGGCTTTGAATCTTTATTACCAACTAAATCAAACATGGGGAGGTTACTCCTCTACTTCAGCCTTCGGCTCAGTCGTAACCTGAGTTTCAGGCATATTCGCCTCAGGTAAATTAACAAGCATCTTTTGAGGATTTACCATTGAAATCCAACGATTATTCTCTGGGTAGCAGCCGACCATAAGCTTTTCCTTCGCAGAGTCATACACATCGGCGTAATCGCAAAACTCCACTTGAGTTTTGTATGTTGTGGTTAATACCATCAAGTCAAAACGCTGATCAGCTTTAACACCTTTGGTCACTTCAACTAGATGTGTTGGAACACCTTTTAAAAGTAATGTCTTGCGAACAGTCTTCGCCCAGCTTTTACCTGAATTTGTGAACCATTGAATCTCAGCGCCATGGTTTAGCAATTGCTGTTCGTATTCAGCAACAAACTCATCCAATAGCTTGTTTTTATTTGAGTTTACCGGTTTATCCAATGCAATTGAGTAAGTCACTGGGTAAATATCAACCGATGAACCTTCGCGCTCTCCAACCTTTTCAGTACAGCCAGTTAGAGCGGCCAGAGGTACTAGTAATAAAATTTTCCAATTGATCATTTTTTAAACCCTCCAGTTGCTAACAACTCTTTCGACCATTTCTCACTCGCTTTAGGATATTTATTGTCATCAGTAAATCCGAAGAAGCGGTCTAAGGTCGTGGTTCGTCTCATCATTGGCAATTGCACTTGAGATGGATGAACCGGCTTAACTAGGTTCACTGTCGCGACAATAACCAGCTCAGTTTTCTTACGGTTTGTCGCAGAGTTTCTAAATAATGCACCCAAAATTGGAATATCACCGATAAACGGAAGTTTGGTTAAACTCTCGATATCTTCTGTACTCAGTAACCCACCTAAAACAAAGCTTTGACCATCACCCAATTGAACCGTAGTTCTAGCGCGACGAGTTTTTAATGAAGGCAAGTTATAGTTGTCATTACTGTAAACTTGGTCAATCGAACTCACTGAAGGAATCATAGTTAGAGTAATTTTGTCATCTCTTTCTACTTTCGCCATCAGATCCAATTGAATACCGTAGTCTTTATAAATAACGTTAGTACCGTCATCGACTGTCGTAACAACTGGGATTTCACCACCGACCAAAAAGCTCGCACTCTCTCCAGAGATAACCGATAGGTTAGGCTCAGCAAGGATTTGACCGATCGAGTCGTCGTCTACCGCATTGATAACTGATAGGATATTTGAAGCTCGGAAATCATTGATTGGGTTAACGAACACACCTGCTGCGTCAGTACCATATTCAACACCAATCTCTTTCAAGAATGTTTGAGTCACTTCTGCAATCGAAAGCTTTACATTAACCTGTTTGGTATCGGCAACTTGAATGTTGTTAACTATATTCTTGTACTTGCGACGCTCCATAAATTCCATTTCGATATCTTTAGCGCCAACTCTTACTTCAAAAACACCTTTCTCATATTTTTTCGCAAGCAGCTCACCAACGATATCGTTGATTTCGTCTTTTTGCTCTTCCGTTGACACAACACCACTCAACACAACCTGTTCGCCGACATTAAATACATCCACATTTGTGTCAGGGTAATTTACCGCGATATATTGTTGAATTCTGTGCAGGCTTTTGTTAACGACAACCCTTCTGCTTGCAAGCGTTTTTCCATCTTTATCAAATACAATGACAGAACTCTGGCCTGCTTCTCTGGCATAAACAACCACTTTGTTTTTGCTTATTACTTGATAATCGGCCACTTTAGGATTAGAAACAAAAACAGTTGCTATGTCGTTATCAGTTGACACTGTTCTCGCCGCACCTTCAGACATATTAATTACGCCTGCTGCATACGTCGAAAATGAAAATATCGACAATATCAAAGTTAAATAAAATTTATATAGGTTACGATTCATTTCAGAGCTCCTACCTAATTAGCGTTTCAGTTGCACGATATTCCGTTACAGATTTAAATCCTTGTAGAATATCGCCAGAATCCGCTTGAAGTTCTGACGCATCATATTTCCCTATTGATTTATGGACCTCAATGTCCGCTATATTCTCTGCCACAGTAAGTGTGACGGCTTCTTTTCTTGTCAACTCTAAAATGAGAGTTACTTTTTCTTTACTATTTCTTTCAAAAGACGGTTTAGCCTCAGTTTTCTTCGCTGTTCTGACCTGTAGTACTTTTACAGCCGTAATGACTGGCTTAATATAAATTGATCTTTTTACAGCGTTGTTGCGCAAGTCACTGGGCATTTTTTTGTTTGCACCAACCATCGCCAATACATCAATCAAAGAACCATGGTTAATGACACCACCTAACACTGATTCTTGACTTACTTGAATTGGATAAGGAATTCGGTTTTCGCTGATCACATACTCAACATAACCGTCTTGATTTGGCTGTATAAGATCGTGTTTAGAAAGATAGCTTCCTTTTACAAGCTTATTTCGGAATACAGCACCTTGCTGCCAATCAAGATTCACATCTTTAGTAAAACCCAATTGGTGAGCGTCAGACTCTGATAACCGTTCAACAGCTAACATTCTATGATTTATGATTTTTCCAGGCTCTACATCTTCTTTTAAGCGCCAAACCAAAATTTTGGGTTTAACCACTTTTTGAGCTGTAGTACCCGAAGGTTTAGATAAGCTGCCCGCTAAGCCATATAACCCTAAAAGAACTAATATGACTGCTGACAGAATAATAACTTTCGTTTTCACAAGCAGTTCCTATATTGACGCAGCAATACCGAATAAGCAGCCTATACAAATGGGTACTCCATAAGGAACACCGTTATTTGTTTTAATACTTTTTCCGCTCGACTTAATCCATATCACTTGGCCAATAGCCAAAACTCCACCTAAAAACAAAATAACGATAACAGTCAGTAATATGTATTTTGATGAAATCGCTATTGAAAAAGCACTAATTAATTTAATATCACCAGCTGCAATAATCTTCATTAAGAATAAAAATATTCCCACTAAAAATATTATTGCTGTATGTTTAATTGATCCGTAGTTTCCAAATTCCAATACAATCATTGAACTTACAAATAAAACTGCAAGACATGAATTATTGGTAATCTTCCTCTTAGTAATATCTTGATAGCAAATCCAAAGTGAAATAGCGGCTAAAATAAGCCACCATTTCATATACCAGATAGCCATATCACTAGTGTCAGACTATTACGACTTAGTTAGTCGTATTAGCTGAACCGATATTTGTGGTAATCGCGGTCATTGCATCATCTAATGCTCCGCGTACAGATCCGTCACCTGTTGCTGAGAAAACAGCCAGTACGATTGCAGTCATTGCTACTGCGATAATTGCATACTCAACGGCAGTTACGCCACGTTGATCATTAATAAACTCATCCAATGTGTTTTTATATCCGTCCATAGTGTTTCTTAACTTAAGCACTATATTAGATAACATTTCTAAAACCTCTGTTGTGTGTGATTCGTTAAAACTTTGTAACAAGCGTGAAACGTTTCGAGGTAAATACTAACAGTAAATTTACAAAATGCGATGTGATAAACATCACACAAAATAACTTTTCATTATTTCATATTGCAAATTTATCAAATATTCATTCCAAAGTTTAGGTGATTTAATTGCTCTATTTTGTTGTTTTAGAAACAGATATGGAAGGTGCTAATCTGAAATTTTCGGTCTCAATTTTTTCTGAAAAAAAATTGGATAAATTTTAAAATTAACAAAATTTAAACATAAAAAGATTAAAAATAGACAGCTGTTGCATATGATAAAATGCAGCTAATTTCACTACTTAGCGTTGAGAGTGTTTATATTTTTTGTAGAATTATATGTGCTTTGATTCTTAATATAAGCATAGATGTTAACGAGTTGTTTAATTAAAAAGAGGGATACTCCAGCGAAAACGTTGTCATGAATCTATTCGCTGGAGCCAAAGAGGAAGTTGTAGATAATAAAAAATGCTCGGTTTACATCCTAGTAACAAATTTCAATGTGCTCATCAGCAGTAAGTTCTATAACTTCACAATCATTAGCATACGTGCGCTCTGGCAAATTAATTAAAATATTTACTGGCTGATCGTTCACCGTAAACGGCCCCCAATGCCACACTCCTGGCCGAATAGTGACCGCTGTACCTTTAGGAACATAAAACACTTGGATTTTATCCAATGGTATATCGTCTTTGCTAACAGTAGCTGGAGCAACTTGAAGTAGGATATCGTTATCCAATGGCAATACTACTTCTGCACAATTGGAGTGATATTCAAGGACATCAATGATCATGGGCCGGTGTTCTACCCTACAACAGGAATAGCTCAGTAAATTATTCAGGCCAACATCCAATTGCAGTTGATCTCGATAGAACTCAACTGGGGACTCACCCAATTTTTCATCCTTGGGATCGATTAAGTTAGAAAAAGAACCAAACGGTTTATAAGCTTCAAGTGTCAAAGGTTGTACGTTGACTTTGCGCATAATATCTCTCGGAATAAAAACAGAAAGGAGTTCTTAAGGAAGCGCAACACTGCGCTCCCTTAATCTATACTCATTAAACTATGGGAGGAAATGTGTTCTTAACGAACTACTTTATCTCTTCGTCAAATACCACGGCGACTTTACCGCATTGACCACAATCCATTAGCTCATAAGCTTCGCTGACTTGGTCCAACGTATATCTGTGAGTCACTAAGTTTTCAGGGCGAATCCCCCAACGTACAATCAGTTCTAAAAGTTGTTCCATTCTATAGCTGCTTGTTACCCAAGAACCATGAATTGAGATTTGATCATGAATAATGTCTGGTGACGGATTAAATTCAACCGTTCCCCCTTCACCTATCATGACATTTTTGCCCCATTGACGAGTGGCGCGTATAGCAAGTTGTCTACCCAATGTATGGCCTGAACAGTCAACCGTTTTCTCAAAGCCTTTTTGTTGGTAAGTCTCCGCTAAAACCTGCTCTAAAGTATCATCACCAGAAACAAAGACCGCATCTGCCAATCCAAGCTCTTTCGCCACATTACAACGTTCTTCGACCGTGTCGACACCGACAACTTTGTTTGCACCCAACGCTTTACATAGCATGAGCGCTGCTAAGCCCACTGGCCCCAAGCCCACAACTAATACAGCATCATTACCACTGATTCCGATTTTTTCTAGACCTTCATAAACGGTACCAAATCCACACGCTGCTTGAGCGCCATCGACATATGACAATTCATCTGGCAATAAGATACAGTCTTTTTCATCAGCAAGAATATACTCCGCCATACCACCATCACGTTGCCAACCGTAAGCGGCACGAGTCGGGGAAGAACAAGAAATCATATATCCACGGCGACAATCATTACATACTCCACAACCAGAGATATGATATAGCACTACACGATCGCCTTCTTTAAAGCGCTTCATGTCTGGTCCACAGTGGACAATTTGCCCACAAGGTTCATGCCCGGCAATTTTATTTTGGTATGCCTCAGGACCTTTGCCTAAGTGCTCGCGATAGATGGCACGGATATCACTACCGCAAATAGTCGATGCTTTTGTTTTGACCAACACTTGCCCTGGCCCCGGAGTCGGTACTTCTACATCTCTCATTTCTACAGTACTGTTACCTGGTAAGAACGCTGCTTTCATTGTACTTGCCATAATCATAGCCCTTTGTATTCGTTTACTTTAATCTATTTTGCTGGCTCTATCTGTTGTAGTAAGCCAGCACACATTTGGTTTACTGTTGATTTTAACGCCTATTTAAGCCCTATTATTGCGCTATATCGCCGTCGAGATCCCACAAGTCTTCCCAGCTATTTGCTCCTTCCCAAAGGAAAACTTGACCTTTGATTAATCGGGAATTGCATTCAACAGACTTCATTTGCTCCATTTCTTCTTCACTCAGTGGATCTTTAGTTACCGCTTCAAGGTTCTTCATGTAATTGTTTACTGAGAAAGGAATGGGCACTTGACCGCGCTGAACTGCCCATTTAATACAAACAATCGCAGGATGAACATCTAAACGTTGAGCAATTTTTTGTACCACTGGATGTAAAGTATCTACCGCATCAGTCTCTGTTCTGTCGCGCTCTGGCCTTGCCGGCGATCCAATTGGGCTGTAACCAATAGGCTGAATTTGATTGTCGACACAGAAGTTGAATAAAGCTTCTTGCTGAAAACAAGGGTGTAGTTCCATTTCATTGACTGCAGGCAGAACACTCATCTCAGGCAGAACTTTTTCAAATTTGGCAATAGTCATATTGGACGTACCCAGCGCTTTCACTTTTCCTTGTTTGTGAAGGTTTTCCATCTGCTGCCATGTATTAAGAAATGCTTCTTTGCTAAAGGGTTTGGAATCTGGGTTTCTTGCATCACCGTCACAACCCGGCGCATGGTAGTTAGGAAATGGCCAATGCATCAGGTACATATCTAAGTACTCTAACCCCAGATCATCGAGGCTTTTTTGACAGGCTTTTTCTACTTCGCTGTGGCAGTCGTTCCACACTTTGCCTGTGATAAAAAGCTCTTCTCTAGTGCAGTAGCCCTCATCAATAGCCTCGCGAATAGCACGACCAATTTGCTGTTCATTTTGATAAACTGCAGCACAATCAATGTGACGATAGCCTAAACGTATTGCCTGTTTCACGGTGTCTGCAACTTGCTCATGGGAGATATGATCAGAGCCAAATGTACCAAGGCCGACGACTGGCAATTTTGCTCCGGTGCGCAGGGTTTTGTATGGTACAAGCGTTGGATCAATAGCTTTTACTTTTTCTAGTTCACGTACATCACTCATTTTTCTTTCCTAATACATTTTTTCACACGTGTGTATTATTTATTAAATTTTTCTCTGTTAGTAAGATACTGTTGGATTTGCTCTAAATTTGGCAAAGAAGAAAATTACAACAAAACAAATAAGAGGAATAATCTCTGCCGTAGGAATATGATTCGCCAAATCACTCACGTAACCCATTAAAGGTGTGACGACTCCACCACCGATGATACCCATTACAATAAAGGATGAGCCGAGTTTAGTGTATTTACCTAATCCTTTAATTCCGATAGCAAAAATTGTTGGATATTGGATAGACATAAATGCACTACTCACAACAATGGCAAGCAAGCCAACCATTCCACCAGCAATCGCAGAGATACCTGTAAGCAAGATACAAGCTAACGCAAAAGCCGCTAAAACTTTTTCTTCCTTATAGCGTTTTACTAACATCGTACCAATGACACGACCGATAAAGAAACATACCATTGTTGCCGTTAAGAAATTCGCGCCTTTGGAGGGTGACACCGAGATCTCTTCAATGGCGTAACGAATCATGTAAGACCAAATAGCCGTTTGCGCCCCGCAGTAACAGAATTGTGAAGCCACTGCCCAGCGCCAGTTTCTCGCATGAACTAACTTAGATAACGCGTGCTTAACTTTGATCTTTTCTTGCTCTGTATCATCACCATGGCTACTTTCATGAATAGCCGGATATTTTGTTGCCAAAATTGCCAGCGCGATAATTAGAACAACAACAGTGATAATGATATAAGGTAGCTCCACTGCTCCGACTAAAGATGCTTTATAATGCTCAACTTGACTTGCTGTCATTTGAGCTAGCTCTTGAGTGGTTTTATGTGGGATAGAATTTAAAATTAGCGATTGACCAAATACCACAGCGATAATAGAACCAAACGCATTACAAGACTGAGCCGCATTAATACGAAAAGCTTGTGTTTTATTTGGACCTAGTACCATAACAAACGGGTTAGCTGCTGTTTCTAAGAAACCTAGCCCTGCTGCAATAACAAATAGTGCAAACAAAAATAAGCTGTAGTTGATAAGTTGAGCAGCAGGTATAAACATTGCTGCACCTAGCGCATAAAACATCAGACCAAACAATAGTCCAGCTTTATAACCAAATTTATTCATTATTATCCCAGCAGGGATTGGAACAACAAAATAACCAAAATAAAAGCTACTTTGGATCAAGCCTGCTTCAAAATTGTTAAGGTTAAAGGCCGACTGAAATTGGGGAAGAAGTATATCATTTAAGTTATTCGCCACCGCCCACAAAAAGAACAGTGTACAAAGTAATATAAATGGCAGAAAACGGGTTGTACTGGCAGACGAATATTTCGGTTTGCCCGATTCTTCTATTATTAACGAACTCATATAATCCTCTCTATATACCCAAAGCTCTAAAATAAGGAATCTAGGTAATTTGGATATATTTTTGATAGCGATAGATGCAGGTAGACACTGCTTTCCTCACGGATTTAACGTGCTTTGATTACTTATATCTACCTACAACATCATATTCTCTCGTATTGCGTCGTTAAAATTTATAGCTGATTTCCGACTTTTCAGTTTCTACTGGAGTGACGCCTTTTTTCAGCAAAATATTGCCGTATTTAGCCGTTTCGCCTGTCATAACAACAGCAAACGCTTTTTCAGCTCGAGTATAGAAGTCAAAACGATCTATTCTGTCTATCGGAGCAACATCGGGGTTCGTTTTATGAATTGAATTTAGGTAACTCTTCTCTACATCAGGGTCAAGCGTATCTCCTTCGACTGCTGCCATCATGACAAGTGGATTTGGTACATACTCATCAAGTTCAAATAAAGGAAGTATGGCTTGTAGTAAATCGGGGATTCTCAAGCCATCTGCTCTAATCACATGATCGTTAAACGACTCTGCGGGGAAATGAGCGTCAGCCAAAATTATTTCATCGCCATGTCCCATTCTAGCCAATACAGATAGCAGTTCAGGACTAATGAGTGGAGAGATACCTTTTAGCATTGTAGGGTTCCTTATGTTATTGGTTTTATTGTTTTTTACAAGTCAGCAAGTTTTTACTTATCTGATTCATTTTTTGTTTTACACATAATACACACGTGTGTTTTTTTGTGTCAATTTGCATGTAGCAAATAAAAAGTGAGCAAGATCCCAAGTTAAATTAGAAGTTTGTGAGTAGAGAAATTTTTTATCAAAAATAGATATGTGTTGAACGTCGAATCAATTCACATGAAAAATAGAGTGCTAGTCTATTGGAAGGCGACCTCGTAACCTCAATAGGACTAACCTTCCCGCTCGCAATATTGGATATATCATTGCTCCCAAGCGGGGCGATTTAAACAGTACAAAAAGCAACCGATTTAGCCCACTCAATGGGCTGGTCATTGCAGACAACCAAGTCATTGCAGCAGCACCCTCAAAAACCTGCTCACCATAAATGACCGCCATATTGTCATTGAGATTTACCCCCTGAGATTTAAGCCATAGAACTTGTTCATTTTGCTGATCGCGAGCGCTAATCAAACGCAATTCACCACTCAGTTGACGCAGGCGAATCCCACGGACAAAGTACTGACACACATAGCACTCACCATCATAAACGATGATAATTGGCTGGCTTTTAGCTTGGTGCTGCATAAGGTAGATACCCTCGCCTATTTAGTCTCTACTTGGAAGTGGGTATTTCAGCGGTAGAATCCACTCGGTGGGCTGAATACCATAATCTACTGCTAACAAGTTAGTATTAGCTGCAACAATTCGCTGAGCTGGACGGCCATTAAGTGAACAAAATGCGTTAGCGTAGACTGCGACCACCGCGTTTTCTGGCTGTTGGTAGCGCTGCTGTAGAAAACGAGCAAACTTCCAAATCATATCCGGTTGACAAGGTAGACTCCGAATCTGACGCCGATTAAGGTACGAGTGTATATCTACCCTTCTAAAGTGACCATCGGCAAATTTTAATACGTAGTGGATATCACCACGTTTGGTTCGCAGTTTCATACGCCAAGCAAATCTATGTCCCTCTTCGCTCCATGCAACACGGCTGGGATAAGCCAAATGTCGCCAAGGAATCAACACTTGCAATAGACACCAGCATACGATGCCCGCTACGACCCAGCGATACTTGCTATCTCTTTGCACTTTACTAATCGACAAATTCTCGACTTGAGCCAGATTGAAGCCTCTATTCACTTTCGCCCAAACGCGTAGCGGCCAATCTGGGCCAAATACCAGTAGGCTGGTGAAAAGCGTCATCCAAGGGAAAATACCAATACTAAAAACAAAGTGATTTAGGATGTGAAAGCCAGCGTACATTAAAAAAACCCACATTCTGGTACGTTTCCACAACAACAATGGCCCACCAATGAGGTGCAGAACAATGACGCCATAAGCTGCACTGGCTATGGCCCAATCTTGCAAAAATAAAGGTCCCAAAAATGGCATATCTGATCGGCGAGAAAGCCATGTTCTAAGTGGTTCCAGCGCTAGCCAATCGGGATTTAACTTGACTAAACCCGCGTAGATTAAAATGATCTCTAACTGAAAAATTAGTAGCCAATAGCACCAGCTTGGAACCAGCTGGCTTGCTGGAGGCTTACGCCAAGCATCTACTGACCAAAGGCGATTAGCAGGCATAAACAGCATTAGCACCGCAAACAACCAAACCATGTAAAAGTGGTTTAGATATCGCGCTTCATCAAGCAAAAATAAGTAGCTAAATCCAAGAATAAAGATTAGAAGGTTGACCCTGTAGAAAAAACCAATAGCAATATAAGCAGATGCTATCGCCAATGCGGCGTACAAAATTCGCATCGCTGCTGAAGGAAGCGGTTGTATCCAATCTAAGTTCCAGTAGTAAAATAGAAATTCAGGTTGCTGGTAGTAACGGTCTATATCTAGAAAGAACCCGTAGCGGATCATATCCCAGAGCAGAATAAGACCAAAACCGATACGAAAAACAGCCAAAGCACTCGCATTTACCGGAACAAACCAGCGATCAATCCAACGGCTTTTTAGTAGCACCCTTTATATTCCCTTAATGTCGCACAATGACGGCTAAAGCCCCGATTAGTAGAATTCGCTAGATGGATAAAATATAAGGCAAATTCACACGATGAACACAACGTTCAAATCAAAGTCTAGCTAAGCCTATGAGCGAACGCTATTGGGTTTTAGAGTTCTGCTAGATCCGCAATAAAAGTTACTTACTTAACTCGTTTTTTACTTTAGCAATTCTTTTCAAGCCTTACTTCTTCTGGCATTTGAAAAAGATAAAGTTAGGGTGCGTTGATAAGTACTGGTATACCTCACTGTCCATTTCTTTTACTTTTTCATCGACATTACCTTCAGAAATTTGTGTTATGACCAAACCATTTTGTGTCAGAGCATTGGTGATTTCTGTTAGTGAGCGACGATAAAACCTAACTTGCACTGGTTTGCCTACGGTATTCCACACCTGTTGGACTAACTCACGCTCAAAATAGTTGCCTGATTTGGAGGTCTCGAAGTCAGCAAATGGGTGATGGGTAGAAAATACAAAGGATCCTCCTGGCTTGAGCACGCGATGAATATCGGCAAAAAGCGGATTTAGATCTTCGAGGTAATGTATCATTAGCGGGGAAATAACCAAATCGGCACTGACGTCGACTTCATTTGGCAGCCCCTTAGATAAATCCTGAGCATAAGCATGAACGTTGTCGCTCACACCAGCCTGCTGAGCTTTTCTTGCCACCAGCTCGACCATTTCTTCTGCATAGTCAATACAAGTTACTTTGGTTGCACCTTGAGCTAAAAGATATTGAGCATAAACACCCGAGCCACATCCAAGATCGATAACATTCAGATTTGCCAACGTTGGCAGCATTGATTGAAGAGTTGGACGTTCCAAGTTTGCGTTGTAAATATTATCCTGAATAGCTTCGTCGTACTCCGTCGCAAATGTTGAGTACATATCTGATTTCACGATCTTTTCTCCTCACCGGTGTTTAAAGAAGTGAAAATGGAGTCAGATTTTACAAGAAAGATGCCGCGATAGCACAAATTAGAATGCCATTTACGGTATTTATTGCTGGTGAGACATCAACTAATAATTTTTTATCGAGTATACTCGTGTCGGAGGACAATAATGTTTGATCAGAATTTGCAGCATATTGTAGGGAATCGTCACAAACTCATAGGTAAAGTTTGATCATTTATGACGGCTTTCGTGCCGTACTTACCCTAGCCAGTGGCAGTAAAGATTGATCACTTCTAAGTTCGTTTTGGACAAAACCTTCATAGGAATTCTATATATTTCCCAGATGGTCGAATTATTAATTCTAGGGTATGCTGTTTAATGGGAGGCCCCAGATACACAATGAAGTTGATTCATTAACCTTCCAGCCTGATTCTTCTTTCAGGATCTTAACGATTTGTGTTTCAGTGTAGTGTGATTTTTTCATCATGCATTGTCCGTTTGCTTAACCGTGAATTGAAACAAATACGATTTTAAAGTAAAGCAATGCCTCATGAACTCCAGATAATAGACCTTTTGATTACTTTACGTACATCATCGGGCATAGTATTTTTTTGGTCTTTTGGTACAAACTTTTTCTCACTCAAAGACTTCAAAGCGACTTGATATTCGTTAGGGTATTCTTTCGCTGAACATACAATCCCAAGCCATATATCAATAATGATTGCACTTTTCTTCCATTTATTAAAATCTATTTTATAATCCCCGGAGTTGTAATCTTTATCTTGATAGTTGTCAGAGTTGTAGTCACTCAAATCATCATAACAATTACTATTTTCTTCGTTATATATAATTTTGTATGGCTGGTTAAGTACGACAAAGCAATGATCATACTCCTCGTCTTCCGATCCCAACTGTACGATATCAATAAAAAATGCAACGTCATTTTTATTGCAAATAGGGTGGTAAGATTTGCTCAAAATGTAATAGATAACTGCGCAGCTCAAATCATAGCAATTTCCAATCTTTTCTAATAAAACTAGCCTTCCGTGAGTCAAGATTTCTAGAAAATAACCTTCTTCATTGTTGCTCAACTTTTGTCTATATAATTTATTTGACTTGACATTCATGTCGTTTATTTGTCTATCAATAATTGCATTTCTTTTATTCTTGTCTTTGTCATAGATCATGCTTGATGACTTCTTGAGTACTTTGTTAATTTTATCTCTTCTATAATGTTGAATGTAAGTCTTGTTGATATTATTTATATTTGATTTTTTTGTCCTATTAATTAATTTAGGCTTCGTAGTTTTAGTTGTTAGTTTTGATTTGTTATTGTTGTCGATATCCTTATCTATCGACATCCTATGAGTAATCACGTTTGCTACTTGTTGGCAAAATTGAAGGTTAATATTTTTTCTAATTGTTATTCTATAGGATTTAATATCATTAAAATCAGGGCATGTCTGAATGTCTTGAATATTATCTTCAACAGAATCAAGAAGAGTTGTCATGTTAAATTCCTAGTATAACATAAAATAATGTATTGATTATGATATGATGTATTTGAATATAATTCAAAAATTAAATAAACAGCCAATGAAAGTATCAATTTATTTTATTATTTTTAAGTTTAATGGTTATCAAAAATAGATAGACAGGACGGCGTTCAATAAAATCAATATGAAAACTATGAATGAATTAAATAGCAAAACAATCCTATTTTTGTGATATGGAATTGATTATTTAATATGGTTACCCACGTAATCAGCCTTGAGGAGCAACCAACAGCCAAAGTAGGTTGCGTTGGCGTTGAATACTGTGCCGATACAGATTTAGACTATTCGTTCTCGCCTATCAAGGTAGGGAAATGGTGTGTGAGGCTGAAAAAACAATTGAGAACCAACGTTTTGATTGATTAAACATTCAAAGGTGCTTGTAGTGGCTTTCAAAGGGCACTTACTTTTTCTGGCGAGAATCAAAAAATTGGGTATGACTCCCGTACCAGAAACCAAGCTTTATTTGGTCGATTCTATCAGAGGTTTTGTAAAGATTTGACAAAAATAATTTATAACACCTATAAAGATGCTGAGTTTTTACCGTATATTTTATTGTGATACGGATGTCGAAATAAGACGCATCGTTCAATTAGAAGGGCGAACAGTCACAGACTGTTAGCGTAAAAAATTCTGCAAAGCAAACTATTTTGTCATCGTTTTTATCCATACATTTGATGGTATTTTCCACTTCTTTTGTTGATAGGCAGTCGCATAAATATTCTTTAAACTCAGCAACCGTTATCGTGCCGTTGTTATCAATGTCACGAGATGAAAAGCGCGCATAAACTGTATTTAGAGTTTCGTTTGCTAGTTCAGACATGGTTGCATTTTCGCTCAAGATCTTTTTATTCTCGAATAGGTTAGATATAGCACCTCCCATTTCTCTAGGAGAAATTATTCCTTTATAGTTTTATTAATCAAGAAAGGAAGGGGAATAACGTTTCATACTAAATCATAAACGAGCGTTTGAGCATATCTGATTGCAAGTATGAAAGGTTCATATTGAGCCAGCACCTTTGACCAAGCTCTCTCTGGCCCCCAAAATAATCGAATCGTTTTATTGAGGGAAAATCGAAAAAAGAAGGTGACTAGCTTAATATATGATTGATTTATATTACATATTCAATAATCCAAGCTAAGGTATTTCTAGTGGATGGTTCAGGTAAAAGCCACGGAATTGCTCCTCCGACTGTTACGTTTCTTCAACAAAACCCTTTGACATCTTGTCACATACCTCTTACTTGTGAGATTTATGTAATCGTTAGTTGTTCATACATATTTTATCTCTTGTGAGGATGATTTAACTACTGTCCAATCCTCTATATTATTTCCAGTATCATAGTTTCTATAGTTAAGTTTGTTATTGCTTCTAAAAACTGAGAACCATCCTTGGTCATGTATTACTCTAACTTTACTGGTTATCTCGAAGATATTCTTGAGCATTTTTATCGAACCATAAATATCTGGTACCTCCTTAGACATATAAGAGTACATCTTATTCTTTGCCTTTGTGTTCCCTATAACTAGGATATCAATGATTTTTTTATTTGTAGTTGGTGCTAATTTTTTTAACTCAGAGAACGCTTCCTCAAAAAACATGTCCGGATTGCTAGGATATAAATGTAATCCAATCAATTTACTACTATAAAGAATGGTTATTGTACAACAGACATCTACATCGGGATACTTAATCTCCTTAATATGAGCTCCTATTGATTCTTTTATAGTTCCATTGTAAGAACCGTTGCTTATTAAACAAGGCACCAATTCTTTTTTTATTAGGTTTTTATTTTCGCTAAAACTTGAATCTAAAGTTGATGTCATAACATGTCTCCAGCAATCTATTCTAAACATAGCAAAGATAAAATCGCATCAATCAATACCAATAGTTAGATTATATTTTAAATATCGTTATATTGGTTCCAATTAATTATCCATCAAACGTTTAATAATTATAATTCCTGGCTCCGTTGTGATGGCAGGAAGAGTGTTGTTGTGATCCGATAATTGATATCCACTGGATGGATAATTACATTAACTCATTTTGTAGGGCAAAAGGTGCTCGGTGCTTAACAGAGTAGCCTAATCTGCGAAAACGCTTTTTAGGTAAATCATATTGCCATTATGGATCACTCGCCATCGGCCACTCCTAACGGCATAGGCTTCGTAAATACACGTTTTATGTGTAACTGGTACTGAATTTCACCTGCATCAAGGTATAGTAACGGATCAATCTTATTGTCCTCCGACAATTCGCCCTTAAGATTTATCCAGCTCCTTGATACTTCTTCGGTTGTTTAAGTTCAGGATGAAAAGCCCCCTTTGCTCCCATATCCACAATCGTATATTCGCATGTATTCATCGTTGTTTGATCTCTATCGAAAGTGATTTTGAGATACTCAAGCATCAGCTCTTCAAGTTTTACGTTGTACTGTTTGAACTCTTCTGCAGTCAGTCTGAATTTAACGGTAACAAAATAGGCATCCTCAGAGTTAATGTTTTGTACTTGATCCTTTAAGCTGTCAATAATTTGATTTTTAAAGAACATTGGAAACTTATTCGAATCAGAAAAGCATATATGTTTTGGAACCAACAAGTTAAACTCATTGCCCCTTAATATCTCAATAAGACCAATATTTTCCAACGCTCGTAGATAGAGATATATCGAAGCTTCATCGAGTTGATATTTAGTCATCAGAGAAGATGACTGCGCATTATTACTACATATTTCTGAAAATATTGTGTAAAGCTCTGGCTTATCACAAAAGGCTTTGTCTTGCTCAGATGTAAATGTCGATATCTGACAAACTAACTTTTCTGCCTCAGCTACGACTAGAGAGAGTGGTATTTGTGCCAAGTCCGCCAACTTAACTAACCGGCTAGTAGAAAGAGGTTGGTTCATATTCAATAGCCTTTTTACACTGACTTCCGAGACCCCTAACTGCTTCGCAACATCTCTATAAGAGAGTCCGGCCGCCTTCAATCGTGTCTTCATTAAAGAACAAATGGCCTGATCTAGCTTCTCGATATTCCCTCAGTATCAACATCGCATCCAACAAGTATCACATATTGACCAATTGAGTTTATTCATTGATATCAAAGTATCAATTTAAGACTCTAGAAACAAACGTAAGGAGGCTAAAATGAACAATTATCACGACTACATACCGGAACTACTCAAAAAAACATATCAAGAAGATTACGAACACAAGGCAAGTAACTCCGATTTCTACTACCGGGGGCTACTGCCTATTATTTTAATATTTGTAGTGCTAATCATATTCCTATTAACTTGAACCAAGATAACAAGTTATGCAGTATTAGCATGGGTAAGCTGAGGTGTGTGAGGCTTAGAAGCTCAGATATCTATAAATCACTATTTGATTGAGCATATAGATCGTAAAAGTCATCTTCTAAATCGTTGTAGTCTTCTGTTGAAATACCGAGCACATCTAACACTTTTGATTCAAGATCGGCCCAATCAGGAGAAACACTATGACGTTTAACTCGTTCGACCATATTCTCCGCCATTTTTAGCGTTGCGAGTGCAATTTGTTCTTCATTTCCTCCTAAAATAGTGTCGAAGTACTCCTTGTTGTGATGCTGCAAAATTATTGCACATATTTCCTTTGGTAGGTGCCAAGAAGAAGCAATGTAATAACCTAGAACGGCATGATTAGTATTGTATTTTTCTTCCTCGAAGTAAACCGAGTTACATCCTTTGTTATTTGCTTCAATGAGTACCTCTTTATAATCTTCAAATTTCAACGCTAAGAGAGGAATACCACAATTTTGAAACAAGCCAACCGTATAAAGCATATCAACCGGTACTTTATCTTTTACTTTATTGCCAATAAACAACATTGCATTTGCCACGTCTAATGAGTCATCCCAGAAACGTTCTAACGAAATAGAGGCTTTTCCTTGAAGAGATGACTTTAATAACAGTGATGTAACTAGGCTATTAATCGTGGTCAAGCCTATAATCATCACTGCCTGTTTTATTTCTGATATTGTTCGGCTCATCCCATAGTAAGGTGAATTAATTACTTTTAATATGGCGGATGATAGACCGATATCACTGGAAATGAGATCTGCGACTTGATTGATGTCGGGTTCTTCACTTTCCATAATTTCTTGCATTTCACTTAATACTTTAGGTTTTACCGGAACTTGATAGCTCGATACTACCGCTGCCATTTTCTCTTCATCAATATCAAACATTCTTCCTCCGTGAAAGGCTGGGTGCCAAAGCTAGAAATCGGTTTTCAAATGAGTTAACTCTTCAATTATAGGCAAAATTTTAGCGGTGTTGCTGAACTCAATGGACTTAAATTTCCAAAACTATGATGGAAAATTCAAGATAAAATGAGCAGCCTTTTACACTAAGGTTAACGATTGCTAGTGACTGTTTGTCACCCTACACTCACCACTGAACCCGCCAAAGCTCACAGCTTTGCAATCTATGTAGGTACCACCCGAAATATACTTAACATACTCACCCGACTCCGTCTGATATTGGCAATAAGCGTCTTCTCCAACCATAGATGAAACGGGTGAATACGATGGATTAAGGTTGGATACTGGCATATTTGTTAGCTTCAGTTGGTATTGCCAGCGCTTGTTTTGTATTTGAATGTAATACTGGTCGTTAATGTCATCATCATTGGGCTGAACCATCATAGGCGCCAACACTTTTTCCCTGTTAATAAAAGAGGCTGCAGGACAATAGAATGTCGCTGCGGTTGATAAAAAAGTGATACTGTCACTTTTCTTCTTAGAGTACTCATCATAAGCGTAAATATCGGTCGTACCTTGGGCCAAAGAAAATGCCACACCTTTCGCGTCAACTACAGCAATTGTTGAATCATCGCTTACCCATGAAATTTGCTTCGTTAAATCTTTTATTGATCCATCACTGAATGTAGCGAGAGCGGAAAGCTGCAATCTAGAACCTAATGCTAGTTTGGGTTCGCTAGGGCTAACATTGATTTCAACAACGATGGCACTATTGATGACTACTGGCACGGGGTCACTGGAGATACCTGAAAGGTTATCATGGGCACTTACGTATGTAGTGCCTGCTTTGCCGCCCAACACATTTCCACTTTCATCAATTAACGCAATTTCGCTGTTGCCGGAAAGCCATGAAACTGACATTCGTTTTTTGCTGCCATCTGAGAACACACCATACGCGAGAAGCTGTTCCTCATAGCCTTTTGGAAACTCGATACTTGCAGGGGTAATGTTTATTTCAGTGAGTGTTGCACTTGAAACTGTCAATTCAATCGCTGCTGAACTACTGATACCTAACGATAGAGAATTCGCGGTAATACTAACTTTTCCCTCCTGCAATCCACTTACAACCCCTTGTGGATTTACTGTTGCTAGCGACAAATTGTCACTATTCCAAACTACTGATTTGGTGATATCAGCTGTTGTTCCGTCTTCGAATTCTCCAATGGCAGTCAATTGAACTTGATAATGTAGTGGCACGCTTACTTTGCTTGGGAACAGTCGAATAGCTTTTAATTTTGCAGTATCTACCTGTACGTTTGTGTTGGAAGCACTAGTGACGCGAGACAAGCTGTCATGTGCGGATACAGTTGTGGAGCCTTGTATTCCTGCAGTTAATTGCCCTTTCTCATCAATTGACGCAACTTGACTGTTTACGCTACTCCAAGATACTTGGGTTGAAATGTCTTCAACAGATAAATCAGAATAGGTTGCCAACGCACTTAATTGCTTGCTTTCGCCTCTTACCAAAGCCAGCGATGGAGGAAAGGTTTCGATATACTTTATTTTTGCAGGTGTTACTTTCACATTAGCAAGCACACTTGATATTAAGTTTGAGTAGTCATCAAAAGCTGAAATTTTCGACTTACCGGAAAGGACACCTGTGACTAGCCCAGAGCTGTCTACAGTTGCGATATTCAAGTTATCACTCACCCAAGAAACTGACGATGTCAGCTCTTTGGTTGAACCATCATCAAAAATGCCGATTGCCTGTAAATTTTTACTAAAGCCAGCAGGCAACTCACTAAAATTAGGAATTAACAAAATCTCCTTTAACCTAGCGTCAGTTACAGTGATGTTTATCCCTTCACTGCTATTGATATTACTTCTACTCGCGGTAACCGTCGTTTTGCCAACTGATTTCGCGGTAATTTTTCCATTTTCACTTATCGTTAAAATATCTGGATTTTCAACCAGCCACGAAACAGATCTAGTGATATCTTGTGAGGATTCATCACTGTACAAACCAAATGCGAACACATTTCCCGTGTAACCTTTTGGTAGCGTTAAGCTGTTTGGAGTGACCTCAATCTCGCCCAACGTTGCCGAAGAAATAACAACGGTAGATTTGTTTTGACTTGTAACTGAATCGTAGCTTGCAGTAAGGGTGTTGCTGCCCGTCAAAACACCCACCACCTCACCATTTTTACCTATGTTCACGACATTGACTGACTCTTGCTGGGACCAAACTACGAGCTGATTGATGTTTAAACTAGAACCTAGGGTAAATTTTGCCAATGCATCTAAATAACCTAAAACACCTAGCGGAAGAGTCTGTTTTTCTGGCAACAATACGATTTCATCTATAGCTTCGTTGGTGACTGTAACCTGAGCAGCATTGGTACTCCTCAACTTAGAGTCAGAATGAAACGCCTTTATTCTAGCTTTACCTGCCTTGATACCAGTTGCGACGCCCTCATTGGTCACAATCATATTTTTGTTACTACTAGACCAACTCACTTTGTTCGTTAAATCTCGAGTAGAATTGTTTGAATAGATGCCTGTGGCAATAAATTGCATAGGAAAGCCGACTGGAGTAATGGTTAGAGGTGGAGTGATTTGTATTTCCTTTAGTGAAGCGAGTCCGACATCAATTGTCACGGCTTGCTTGCTTTCAACATTTCTGTCTTGCGAGTTTATTTTTACCTGTCCTTCAGCAACTCCCGTGACAACTCCTGAATCACTAATTGTTGCTATGTTATTGTCACTACTACTCCAACTGACGACGTGAGTGAGATCCACGGTTGTACCATCATTATATACGCCAGTGGCAACAAGTTGATCCGTTTGCCCTTTTTGAATGACATCTATCGACCCCCCTGATTTAGTAGAAATTTTCAAATCGACTAGCTTTCTGTCTCCGTCATCAGAAGAGTTATGCTTACAGCCATACAACCCTACCCCGACAAACAAAAGAAGCAGGGTAAAGATCTTCCTCTTAACGTTAGCTCGTCCGTTTACGCTATTACGAAAGAGGCATGGGAGACGGGAAAAGTCCATATTACGCATAAAATCCTTTTACGCATTTTTATACGTATTAATACTAGGGCAGCATTAAGCAAATTTCTCGTTAGTACGTTTGATAGCGTCGCAACAACTTACCAATGAGCGACCAAACAACGATGGTAACAATTGCTCCCAGATATCCATCTATCGCATAGTGCCATGCCAAATGTACTGAACCAATTTGAATGAAGAAGGCGTATAACCACATTAATACGCCAAGTTTTTTGCTAAAAGAATAGCAACCTAGCGCCATTAGTATGCTTGTGGATACGTGCATACTCGGCATGGCAGAGATCCCAAGCCCCATTTGATAGTGACTTTGCTCATAGTTTTGCCAAAGTAATGTTTGGACATCCAGCGCCCATACAGGTGGCCAGCCTTGGTTAGTTAAGGTATCACTTTGCAATATCAATCTTTCCATAAGATCGAGATATAAAGTATTTTCCGCATCAAGTAGAAAAGTAAAACAGGGCCCAGCCGACGAAAACAAGGTCGCAAGACCATTACCAATAAAAAGTAAGATGACTACTAAAGTTAAACTGTATTGAGTACGTTGCAGCCGAGTCACTTTATCGGTTAAAAACAAAATTGAAACCCAAATCAGGATGAAGAACCACAAATGGTAAAGAGCATTAATAAATAAGGTGCTCTCTGGTGAAGAAAAAACGTAATGAGTAATCTTCCATGGGTCATAACCAAAATGTAGCCATGCATCCATTTCATAAAACGTATTGTCTAGTAAGAAAGGCTGGATTTCGCTAATGAAAACTTTTAAGTAGGAATAGTTAAGAATGGTTAAAGCTATACCTGTAAAGACAACAACAAACGAGAGAGATCTATCCAGCGGGTAGACTAAATGTTTTAGCGTCTTCCAATAGGCTAACAGAGGATGCGGATCTCTTTTAAACATTAGATAGAGAAAGTAAAGAGTTAACCACAGAGCGATGCTCGCGATTGCCAAGATCATAAGTGGCGTGACCAAGCCTTTTATCGTATATTCGGCAACAAAAAATGAAGGATTAAGTTGAATCGCTAACCACAGGATAAAACTACTTACGATGACAAAACCAAGGACTAGCCGATCTTGCCAAAGACGTGTTTTAAGGCTGCTCCATGTTAGTCGAGTGTTCATTTGAAACAGCAGCTACTTTGCCTTGATCTTAATGTACATACCATCCAGTCGATCATTCATTCCCCCAAACCATAATGACGAACTATTAGTTTAGAACAGAATGCTATATATGCTCTGCGGAGATCCATTAACGAGAGAAAGCTTCATCTACCAAGCAGTAGATATCATTTTGTTTAATATTATTAATTTATACAGAGCTCCTCCTTTTATATTCATTGATTAAATATAGAAAGATTCAGCCGAATTTTTTCTACTTAGTATTAATATATTTAATCCATTGACCTATTCATATTGCCGATGCATTTTAAATTAATTAAGAAAATTTATAATTACAGGACAGTCATTATTACCTACATGTAATTGCGGCAAAGATCTCATAAATAAATCCGACTCCATTATTTACAACAGATAAATGTAAAATTCACATTTTTTGCATTTATTGAAAAATGTGTTTGTGTTAACAATATAAATACACAACAACACTGATGAAATTAACAATTTTTCTATAGGAAATATGATGGCGTCGTTCCGTAAAATAAAGATTCCTGTCATGTTTGCGGGAGTTATTGCTTTGTCCTTAGCTCTCGTTGGATGTGATAATTCAAGAACTGAAACTCAAGAGAAAGTAATTCAGGTTGCCGTATCACCAAGTTCTCCCCCAATGCTATTTAAGAAAGATGACCATATAGTTGGCGCAGATTTAGAACTATTTAAAGAGTTTGCTAAAGAGTATGGGTATAAGTTTAAAATTACCCCTTATGATTGGCAGGGTATGTTAGGTGCGGTTGCTAGCGGTAAAGCTGATGTTGCTTTTTCAGGTATCTCTATCACTCCAAAACGTGAAAAAGTGATGGACTTCTCCAAGCCATACTTTATCAACTCTTGGTATCTTGTGAGTACTGACAAGAAAAACATTCATATCGATAACCTGGATCAATTGAAACAATACTCTATCGGCTATCCTCGTGGTATGGCATATAGTGGCCTGATCAAAGACCAATTAGAGCCAAAGCACTACTACTCGTTAAAAGATGTGAAATTGTATCCATCTTACAACGAAACCGTGACTGATCTTATGAACGGAAACCTAGATCTAGCCTTCATTGAACTGCCCGTTTATAACGACTACAAGTTTAAGCGCCATTTCCCAATCGAAATTGCATACGCGTTTAACGGTATAGATAAGCTTGGATTTGCGTTTAAGAAGGGCTCCCCTATCCGTGCGAAATTCAATGCATTTATCGAGTCTAAAAAAGGCAAAGAAGATGTAAAAGAAACGCTAGATAAATGGATGAAAGGATAATCTATTTAACATGCCGTTTTTAACTATTGTTGAGCAGCTCTCTCTGAGTGCTGCTTATACTATTTTAGTCACCTTCTCCTGTGCACTATCTGCATTTTTTGTTGGCTTCATACTGACAATATTAAACAGGCTGAACAATCCTTTGGTACTCAAAGTATGTGATTCGTTTAGCTTCTTATTTCGTGCAATTCCAATCTTACCTCTAATTTTTCTTGTTTATTTTGGGTTACCAGCCGTCGGTATCAGCTTGTCCCCCTTAGAAACAATGTGTGTAAGCATTGGTGCGATTTCTGGATCGTATATTTATGAGCTTATGAGAGGAACACTCACGACCATAGAACCAACACAAATATTGTCTGCGAAAACATTTGGCTTGTCTCAGCGTCAAATTTTTCTCAACATTGAACTACCTCAAGCAATTCGGTTTTCAATTCCAGGAATAGTCAATGAGTTTACTATTATTCTAAAGTATTCCCCTTTTTCTTATGTGGTAGGCATACCAGAAATAACCCGAAATGCATCCATTCTTTCAACAACATCTAATAATGCCATATTAATTTATACTACTGCGGGAATACTGTATTACCTGATATATAAGATTTTTCACTCAATAACCATTTTTCTCGAAAGAAAATATCAAATTCCAGGTATCAATCAATTTTAGGATTAAATGTGTCCATACTTAGTATTAAAGATTTAAATGTCGACATCGATGGCTTAAAGATATTAAATAATGTCAGTTTTGACGTAAAAGCAAATGAGATCAAATTGGTTATGGGCCCATCTGGTTCAGGCAAATCCACATTGATTAACTGCCTGATTGACCTAATGCAGCCTTCTTCTGGCGAGATTATCTTCAATCAAAAAAACTTACTTAAAGATAAATCAAACCTTCATCAAGATATTGGCGTTGTATTTCAAAGTTTTGGTCTATACAAACATCTGACTGTTCAAGATAACGTTACGTTAGCACTAAGAAAAATTAAACGCTTCAAACGAGCTCAAGCCAATCAAGTTGCTCATTCGGTTCTAGAAAAGATGCACATGGAAGAGCATAAAAATAAGTACCCTGCCCAGCTTTCTGGTGGTCAAAAGCAGCGAGTGGCGATTGCTCGAACCTTAGCGATGAATCCCAAGCTCATTTTACTTGATGAGCCGACTTCTGCTCTCGATCCACTCATGTCGAGAAAAATTGGCGATCTAATTAAACAGCTCAACGAATACGAGATCACCATTGTTTGTGTGACGCACGACTTGAACCTCGCAAAGTATTTAGATAGTGAGATCGTGTTTTTATCAAACGGTACAATCAGTGCCGAGGGAAAAATTCATCAACTTGCCCAGCATCATGAAAGCAAGACAATCAACGATTTCTTTATGTAGGGAAGTGACAAATGGAAAGATGGATTAATTTACTCAACGACTTATACCAAAGAAAAGACACCATCTTAATCGCCTTATACAAAACCATTGAGCTAACTATTACTGTCAGCGCAACAGGGCTGTTAATGGGGATGTTTCTTTTCTTCCTGTATATCAACTCCAATGGATTCATTAGGCGAGCGGTAAAATCATACGTGAGTTTTTTTGTCGGCACACCACTGTTGATATGGTTGTTTGTCGCATACTACGGTTTGCCGCAGCAAGGTATTCACCTAAGTGCGAACGCTGTCGCCATTATTGGATTTACTTTAAATGTTGGTGCCTATAATTGCTCTTATCTACTTTCAGGATACAACGGAATGGAAGCCGACGAGATCAGAGCTTCTGTTGTCCAAGGCTTTACACCACTTCAGAGGTTTCGGCATATCATTTTACCGCAGTCTTTTATTGCGGCAATCCCGTCTTTAACGAACCAAGTCATCAATAACCTTAAAGATACGACTATTGTATTTCTTATTGGATATAGTGATTTTTTCTCACAGATACAAGAAGTTGCAGCATCAAACTTTCTGTTCTTTAGAACCTATCTTTTTTCGCTTGTCGTATATTTCATATTGATATGCGTGATCATTATGTTGTCACGTAAGTTGGAAAAGAAGTTGGTGATTAGAAGGGTTTAAATTTTAATGACCCCATTGGAAAGCTGGGGGTCATTAAACGCGTTAGAATACATAGGACATCCCTAACGCAGCAGTGGTATTGATACCACTTTCGATGATAGGGCTGCTCTCGATATCACCTTCCAAGTTTCTGTAAGTTAGACTCGCGGTCACGCGCAGGTGCTCAGTAAAGTTAAAGTAACTTTTAACGGTAATGAAATACGCTCCATCGGCGCCTGCACTAAATTCATTAATGCCTGACCTAGCGGCCTCTGACGCACTCACACCATAAAGATAATCGCTCAGTTTAGCGTCATCGTAAGTGTAACCGAATGATGGAGAAATCCCCCAGCGCTCATAGAAGAAAGGTAGCTCCCACGTAGCCTCTGCGTAAGAGCCATGACTTCGACCTAAGGTATCTGTCATACCTTTTACTTCAAAGACTCCAACTGGTGTGTATAGTTGATAACCAATACCACCATAAACACTGGTTTTTCTTTCTTCTAATTGTTGAATTTGTGTATCACTGGAATCAGAAGGGTTTAGTGTACGGGCATCATATTTGAGCCGAACAACAACATTTTGGCCAAAACCATCCTTAATACGAACAGGGAGAATACGATACCCTGCACTCAGCCCACGCATAAATAAATGCTCTCCTTCATATCCAATTAGGGGAAGAACCGTTTTGTTTGTGGGTGTATCTTTATATACTTCTGGCGAATACGACGCAATTGCTCCTAAGGAAAACTCAGCCTTCGCTGCTATCGGCACCAAGCTCGTCATAACAACAGTAAATAGCATTGATTTAATTTTCATTTCTACTCCGTTAAATTGCTTCGTAAACATGAGCTAATCAAGATAAGGTAAGGAGGGCCTATGCCCTCCAATACCAATGCCAGTAATTATGTGATCAGAAACTTGCGCAGGAAAAATCGTTCAGAACAAGGCAGGATTTTTATAACTAGTTATTCTAATTGTAAAAATTCTAACGATGTTATGAACGATTTTAACCAGCAAGAGCGATTAAGTAATTGGTGGAATTGGTATTACTATCAAATCAACTAATGCAACGAATTCGATTTTTATGATTTCTTGTTATTAGTTGATCGAATTAGAAATGAAATTCAGCACTCAAGGAGTAACTGTCTTCAACGATTTTTGCTTCATACATTGTGTATTCCAATGCTAGGCGCACAGGCCCTAATGAGACACCTGTACCGACTCCATAATAAGCATCAGTAGTATCACCTAAGTTAGATTGAAAACGACCTACACCTAAACGACCATATACATCAAAGATTGTGATTGGCAGAGTCAGCTTTGTACTCGCCAACCAGGCATCTGAATAAATGTGCTCTAAGTCTTTATGTGTATCAATAAAATCTGCATATCCACCTTCGATAGAAATGAAGTTATTGAGTTTGTATCCGGCATATAAGCTGTATCCACTATTCTCATCAGTGAAATCGGTATTCTCGTTTTCTACTTGATATTCTGAATATAGGTAACTCGCGCCGATATAAGGGTTTGCTGTCGCTTGAGCTGCAAACAAAATAGTAGCAACACTGATAGGATAAATTACTTTACTTAATTTCATGGTTTTATAACTCTTTAAAAGGTTTACTAAAATTCGGTACTTTCATACTTCAAGTGTTTGCAGACTACATAATCCCTTTACATGGCAGTCACCCGCTTCACTTGCAAAGTGCGCACATCATCCAGATTTTCGAAAAGCGTGGCATAACGAAACCCTAAACAGTTAATAAAATCGCATAAATAAAATATAAAACAGCCGAATATCAAATAGTTAAAACTCTATTAAATACCACTCAAAAAAGCCTTGAATGCATGAAATATATAATTTTGTATGTTAACAGCTTCAAATTTGCTCAATAAGCCGTTAATAAAATGACCAAATTGAATCTATATTAAAGCAATGAGTACAATGAAAACCTTCTAACTTGGCTGGGATGTCTGAGAAAAATAATATTTTCGTAGTAGATGAGTGGCGCTTTGATCCAAAAGAAGGGGAAATTCGATTCTTAGGTTCGTGTATTACTATCGATAAACGCCTGTCTAAGTTACTTGAGTTCTTCTGCACCAACCCCAGCCGCACACATACACGTGATGAGTTAATCGAACATGTCTGGGCTGGTAGTGTTTTAACTGACCAAGTGGTTACTCAAGCTGTATTTGAATTGAGAAAAATACTTAAAAAGCACAGTCGTCAAGCCAGTGGCTATGTTACGACTATGCCGAGGCGCGGTTACAAATTTGATGGTATCGTGCATCTCGAAGAGACCACAATTCAAAAACCAAAGCAAGACGTAAAAAACGAGAAAGAGACGGTATCAAGTAAAAACCAGCCAGTACTGCCTGCTGTATCGAGGGCGAACAATAAAAGACGTATCCAGTTGTATTCAGTTATCGCCATACTGGTAAGCGTTATCATTATCCAAACGATATTTTTGTGGCAAAAAAACATTAACGCAATGCTGACAGGTGTCCAAGCAAAAGATAGTGAGTTTATCGGCCGGTATAATTTCGACTATGCTGTGCTCAATGTAAGTGACGATTTGAAGTCAGCCCCTGAGCTATACGGTACCATCATTCAATTTATAGAATTTATGGGTTTTTATAGCAATATCCGCGTTGTAAAATCAAACCAGCATCAAAATCAAGCCGCAATAGAACTCGACATATCTCTAGCAAAAAGCAAAGAAAATAGCCCTCCTCGGCTAGCTATTAAGTACTACAATCGGGCTTCTGGTCAAACGCACTTAAATCGCCGCTATACTATTAACTTCACTCATTTTCATCGAATATTCCAAACCATGGTTGATGACACCCTTCGGGCAATGTACATAGAAGTACCGGAAAGTGAGCTAAAACGAGATATTTCCATTTTCCCTCAATCAGGTGCTGCAATAAAAGATCTTATGTCCGCCACTGGAATCACTTATACCAACACTGGCCTAAATAGAGCAGCAGAATATTTACGTAACGCAAGGAATATTTCACCAGACAACGCCCATATCGTTGCTCTCAATTACATTGGCGATATGTTGACCTTGTTTGCAAGTAACAACAATGATAAGCCATCAATTATAGCTAAGCTAAACAAAGAGTATTCTCAATCACTAGTAGAGTATTTAAAAGTTGCACATAGCCCTAGGGTATTTGAAGCAAATGCGATACTCGCACTCTCGCAAGGAAAACCTAGCAAAGCATCTCAAATCTTACTATCCATTCCTTATAATAAGCATACTCCTTTAACCTACCTCTTGCTGGCTAAATCAGAAGAAGCTCTCGGGCATATTGGCGGTGCAAAAGAATTGTACTTACAAGCCACTCAAAACACCTCTTCTCCTCTGGCGTTAGAAATCGCAGGACCAATGTTTTTTGATAGTAACCTAGATACTTTAATTAACAATCTCGATAGCAAATAAATTCAAGAACTTTTACGGGCTAGACTTCTCGCTACTCGCTTGAATACTATCTTCATTGTCTTGCCCTGGAGAAAAGCTAGCAAGCAACCCATTGTTATTAATGATTTTATTTATTTTTTATGCTCTTTTTATGTCTTACTTATCGGATCTTTATGCCTGTTTTGCCCCAATGTGTAGGATATATAACCCGAAGTACAGGTGCTCAATATAAGGTGTTGAGATCTGAAACTTATAGACAGCAAAAGCCAACGAAGTGAGGACAAAAAATGTTAATGCTATTCATCACGCTATCTATTGTTTTGTGGGCAATAGGCGGAGTTATTTACCTTGTAATGACCTGTTATTTCAGCTCAAACCAGATTAAACAACAAACTTACCCATTAGTGAATCAAGCTCGTCAGACATTCTATCAAGCTGCTCACTTCTTGAAGCGCTTTGGCGTGCGGTACTTAAAATGGTTCCAGAGTCGTCACTGACGCGCAACACTACTTCTGGCTACATCAAGCTTTACAATTACCGCTTAGTTTTAACGATAGTGCATTCTGCCTCGCTCCAACCTAACCGAAAGGTTATGGGTTTTGTTCGCATAGCACTTCTTAAATCCGGCTTGATGCCTACAGGTTTCTATCGCTTCTTTGGAGATACGTTCAATATCTTTAACCATTTCTTCACTCACATTAAGTCCATACATGTCACTCATAATATGAGTCATGATTTCACGCTGACATTGCTTATTTATCTGCTCATTTTTTAGACGTCGTGTTTTACAACTCTTTACGCATTGCTCTTTCACGGTTTGATATCGTGAAACAATCATTTTTTGCTTTTTAGTCGAAAGATTACTGTATGCCGAATAAGCTTTATTTAGCTCGATATAGAGGTATTTTGGCTCTTCATAACAACCCGATATCGCGAACAAGCACAGCAACGTGATAAGGTGTCGTGGTATTTTGTCAAAAAAATACTTGCTTGATTTTAACTTCACAATAACAGAACTAGCTTTGTACTGACTCGTTGCAACATTTGGTTCATCGCATTTATTAAACTTTGGTTCGATACAGCTAGACAACAAACTTACCCATTAGTGAATCAAGCTCATCAGACAGTCTATCAAGCTGCTCACTTCTTGAAGCGCTTTGGCGTGCGGTACTTAAAATGGTTCCAGAGTCGTCACTGACGCGCGATACTATTTGATTGAGCTCACGAATTGTTTGGTGTTGCTCGCCCATAGCAGTCGATATTTGGGTGCTGATTTGATCAATCCCTTGCACTGACTGCTGTATGCCATCAAGTGACGTTACGGTTTCTTTTACATGCTCGACGCTGCTTCCTGCCTCTTTTAACGCAGTTTCTAGAGTATCATTAACCTCCACGACCCCTTCTTGCAACGCAGTGATCATCTGTTGAATTTGAGACGTTGACGTACTGGTTCTTTTCGCTAGCTCTCGCACTTCATCTGCCACCACAGCAAAACCACGACCATGATCTCCCGCCCTTGCCGCTTCAATTGCTGCATTAAGAGCGAGTAAGTTAGTCTGTTCCGCAATACCCGTTATTACGTCAACAATGCCAGTAATCTGTGCACTGTGCTCACTGAGTTTAGCCATCGCTGACTGGGAGTTTTGCACGGTTTCATTAAGATTATCGATGCTTTTCATCGCTTGAGTAACCTTTTGGCGGCCCTGTTCGGCATTGCTATCGCACTCTCGAACCGCTTCCACAGAAGTGTTAATATTGTTGACCACTTCTTGAATACTTGATGTCATCTGCTCCATTGCGGCGGCAGCGCCTTCAATTTGCGGCTTTTGCTCCTCTACGGTTCGTTCAGTATTTGCACAATCATTGCCTATATCTGTAGCGGATATATTCAGCTCTCTAGAGCTATCTTTGATACGACTGATCGTCGCCTGCAAATTAGCCACAAAGGAGTTGAACGAACGAGATAAGTCACTAATTTCATCTTTTCCATCTTCTGGAAGTCGCGCTTTTAAATCGCCATCACCATGAGAAATATCTTCCATTGATTGTTTAACTTTTTGTATCGGAACAGTGATACTTCGGCTCAAGGTGACAACAATACCCATCACTAGCACTAATGTCACAACAGCAACGGTGACAAAAATAGTTTTTAGTACACCACTTTGACTGATTGAGTTTTGATACGCTAATTCAGCATTGTCTCGTCTAAGCTCACTGACCGCATCAATGTAGGTTTTAATTCGGTTAAAGTCTTCTTCTGTACCCAGCATCATCCCCGCTGCCATTTCAGCACCAATCAGTTTCATATCTTTGACGGTTGGCCAAACGTCTTGCAAAGCGAGAATGTAAAGGGAAATACTTGTGAGTAAAGCGTCTCCATAGAGGTATGAAAGTTCATTGACAGAGCTGCTGTCTTGTCCAAGAGAAGTGATCTTTTCGTCTATTTGCTTGAGATGTTCGAACAATAAATCTGATGACTCTAGTTGCTTTTTGTCTGGGAGTGGCGTGTCAAAGTTTTCCGCGACACTACTTCTGGCTACATCAAGCTTTTGGAAAAATTTATCTGTTGCTTTGTCAATCTCGGACTCTGGCTGCTCAATATTAATCATGTTAACCACCTGATAAATCTGACTATTCACGGTGATTAGCATGGATTCTATTTCATTGACCCGAATCAGTTTACTCAACTGCTGTTGATAGATGTCTTGCAGAACATGATTCTGAGTATTGATATTTCGCACTCCCATCGTCATCAGAGCCATAACAGCAAGAACGCTAATTAGACTGACAATGGTTAATCGAGTAGATATTTTAAACTTAGAAAGCAACTTCATAAAAAAGGTTCCACTCTGTCAGGCGCTGTAGCGCCCGATAGATATACAATGTGTTAAAGGTTATTCATTACTGTATATGCCTGAACCAACCCATATATTATCGTCAATCATCAACACATAGCCCAACTTACGTTGCACCTTTTTCACCTGTGGGTTTTCCCAATAATACTCAACAAAGCCACCACCTTTCTTAGCCGCTTCGTTAAGCTCATAGATAACTTTATTCCCTCTCGCATCTTTTAGCTTTATAAGGTTCTTGCCCACCAAAGCTGGTTTCGCTCCATGTGCTACAACAGTTCCGGTCGTGTCGTATGCAAAAATATAGAGCTCGCCATCAAAGAACTCACTATTTTTATCCATATACGCTTTCATGGCTGCATCTTTACCATTTTGCTTCGCATAATCTGCCGCTTTTTCGACAAACACTTGCAACTCTTGTTTAGTCTTCTCGGCACTCCAACTTGGAGCTGTGAAGAACAGCGTTAAACAAGAAATAAACAGCGGTATTAGTTTCAATTTCATGGCTAGGTCCTTTTTGCAACAAACAGATTGATTCCTCTATCTGCATAATTAGGTTAATTAATCTATAGAAGATGCTAGTACAAGACTCAAATTAGTCACCCCAAAAACTAGGTATAAATTGATATATTTGTTAGTTATTGGAAATTAATGCTGCGATTCTCAAAAAGGTGACATTATTCATATGAATGAGAATGCATTTTGATATTTATTTGCATGTTGCACGGTATACAAATTTTAAAAAGCGTCCACTTTTGCTGAAATTCAAGTTAAGGTATTAGGCAAGCTGATGCAGTTGGTGTGAAAAAATGAAGCATATACTTTTCGACTTCGACGGTACTCTTTTTGATACCTCAAACATTGTGTACAACAAGTTAATGGAACTGACTTCTGTAGAGCCTCCGAATTGGGAACAACTTAGAAACCTGTCATCTTGGCAAGTATTAAAGACACTTAGAATCCCCATTTTTAAACTCCCCAAAATAACCAAGAGCATTACTTCTGAAATCTATGAAAACTTAGATAAAATAGAGCTGCAACATGGAATTACAGAGTTGTTAGCGGAACTAAAGAGAGAGGAAATCAAGTTGCATATTCTGACATCAAACTCCTACGAGAATGTTTCAGGCTTGCTATCAATGTACGACTTGAAACACTACTTCTCGAGTATAAACAATTCAAAATCTATTTTCGGAAAATCCTACGACATCCGAAACTTCATGAAAAGCCATCAGATATCAGCGGCTGAACTTGCTTTTGTTGGTGATGAAACACGAGATTGTCGAGCAGCAAAAAAGACGAATATTCGATTCTATCCAGTATCTTGGGGCTACAATTCAGAAACCGCATTTAAGAATGTCACCGATCAGTTTGTATCAAGTGATACCTATGAGTTGCTTAATTGTCTTCACCTTGATGAATTTACGCAACAGGCTTAACGAGACAAACCGTCTGCTTTCCAGAGTTTTCTTAAAACGAAAGCTCTGGAATGACAATTAGACTTTTAAACTAGAACCCCGGATCTCCAGTTCGCATTCAAGCTCGATATGAGTATCCAGTGGTGTGCCAGATCCTTGCAACTGCTCTCTGAGTAGCTGGTAACTTTCCTGAGCAATACTTTCTACTGGCTGCGATATGGTTGTAATACCGGGAGAGATAACGTCAACCGCTCTATTGTCCCCAAATACAATTAACCCCACTTGATTAGGTATATCAATTCCTTGATTTTGCAGCTCCAAAATGACGCCCATAGCGAGATTTTGTGAATCTATAATTAGCGCATCTGGGGTATCTTTTTTATTTAGCAAGTCTCGCATTACATCCTGTCCGCACAATTCATCGAACTCTTCAACAAATTCAACGCTACGACAATAATCCATTCCTCGGCTCTTTATGCCATCCTTATAACCATTAGAGCGCTCACGAAATACATTGAGTTGTTTTGGTCCAGTTAGGTGGGCGATCTTTTTATACCCCCGATCGCACAAGTGTTCAGTCGCTTGCTTTACAACCTCTCGGTTATTGACGGTTACTTTAGGGACATTTAGCGATTCACTGTAGCGGTCAAAAAAGACTAGTGGAATATCGAACTTGCGCAGATCCGCAAAATGATTGGATTCTATTGTTTCGATGGAAACGGACGCGATAATGCCTGCAACATTATTTTGGATGACCGATTCAATGATCTCTTTTTCTTCCTCTAAGCTTTCATTGCTTTGAAATATAGACACAATATAACCGTCTTTTTTTGCTAGATTGGCGACAAAACTGACCATATTGGAGAAAAAGAAATGGTGGATATTAGGAACGATCACCGCAATGACGTTTCTGACTTCACCACGCAGTTGCAAGGCATTGATATTTAATCGGTATCCGTTTTCTTTCGCGTAAGTGCGAATTTTAATACGGGTCGCTTCTTTAACCTTAGGATCGTTACGTAATGCTCTAGAAACCGTGGAGTGATGAATATTCAGATCTCTAGCTATATCTTTAATGGTTATTCGCTGTTTCATCTAAGTGCTGACGTGGCTTTAAAGTATGATTCCTCTTAAATATTACCGTAACACCTACAAATTGTCTCGATAGGAATCAGGATAAAAAAATGCTCGACGATATCGCCGAGCATTTTTTATTCAGCCTAAGTTAAAAACGCTAGTTACTGATTTTCTAGTTGAGTTTTGAGTTGAGGTTTTGAGCTAAACAGTTTGTGACCTAGCATAATTGCCACAAACACAATAAGAGCCCCGTAGTTAGTCACTACGTTGAAAACCGTCAACTTCATCTCAAACGCTTGACCAATGATGATAAGTGCAATGAACAACATTGAAATCACTGGAGCATAAGGAAACATTTTCGCTGTGTATTTCAGCTTTGATGTATCCCCTTTAAGCACCTTCTTACGGAAGCAATAGTGACTTAGTGCGATACCAAACCAAGCAATGAATCCACATAGTGCCGAAATGTTCAGCAAAATGGTAAAGAGTTCACCGTTACCAGTAAACGAAGACAGGAACACTGCAGACCCAACAACCGCTGTCGCTAAAAGAGCATAAATAGGTAAGCCAAATGATGTCGTTTTGCTAAAGATTTTTGGTGCTTGACCATTTTGTCCCATATACCAAAGAGTACGAGTTGAAGAATACATACTTGCATTCGCTGCGGAAATCACCGCAATCAACACAATGAAGTTAAGCATATTGGTCGCGACACCCATATCGAAATAGTGCTTAAATACCAGAGTAAATGGGCTAGCTTCAACACTGTTACCATTCGCCAAACTTGGATCGTTAAATGGTACTAACAGGCTAATAAGCAAAGTGGAAAGAATATAGAATAGCAATAAACGCCAGAAAACACTTTTCACGGCCTTTGGTATATTCTTCTCTGGGTCTTTAGTTTCACCCGCACTAATACCAATGAGCTCACAACCTTGGAACGAGAAGCCCGCAACGAGGAAGACACTAATAAATCCAGCAAAACCATGATGAAACGGCCCATCAGCAATGGTGAAATTTTTCGCGCCGAAATGAGGTTGAGTGAATACCAGGCAAGCCCCAAGGACGATGAAGATAATGATCACCGCAACTTTAAGAAATGACATAATGTACTCAGTCTCGCCAAACACCTTCACTGAAAACAGGTTCACCGCCAAAATCAAAATGAAAAACAGCCCGGAGACTAAAAGTGGGGAGACTTCAGGGAACCAAAATTTGACGATAATAGTCGCAGCAGAAATTTCAGCCGCAATCGTTATTGCCCAGTTAAACCAATAGTTGTAACCCATCGCAAAGCCAAACGACGAATTTACGTAATCCGTAGAGTACTCACAAAAAGAACCTGTTGTCGGTTTATGTGTCGCCATTTCACCCAAGCTGGTGATCAAGAAATAAACCATAATAGCGATAAGGCTGTATGCTGCGATTGCTCCACCAGGCCCTGCAACAGAAATTGCATAGCCACTCGCGAGGAATATTCCAGTCCCTATCGAGCCACCAAGTGCAATCATATTTAGATGCCTTGCTTTTAAGTTTCTTAGTAACATGTTGTGTTCCGTAGTTTGTTCAAATATCTGACTATAAAAAAGACGAGAGAGTCAGTACCCCTATTAGCTCGGGTATCATTTATTTAGTTATTTTTTAGGTCGCTTTAGACAAATCCAACTGCTTGTTATTCTCATGCAACTAGATAAACGGCTTCTTTTATCACTTCACAAGATTTAAATCCAGAAAATGGAAATAAAAAATTGACAATTTTTCTCTACACCCGTTTTATCAAGGCTCCATGCTTGAATAGATATATGCCATAAAGAATATATTTATATAGAAAAAGCAATAAGATAAGAATATTTTGGCCAGAGACAGTCCCTTTTGCTGCTATATAAAAAATGGGCTAAGAACCGAAATCAACAGGTTGTATAAACTTAGTGGCAAAATGTAAAAATATAATGACTATTTAGTTTAAAAAATTAATTAGCCGTATGGATAGAATAACTTGTAACATCATTAATTTTTAGTAGAATACCCTTTGATGAAATCAATCCTCTCTTCATCTCACGGCTCGACACGAGCCATACATAGCTTTACATGTCAGGTAAAACTATGGGAATGCTCTATCATTTAAGGGGCATTTTTGGAGCTGGACTCGCTAATCTGACCTCAATACCAACTCAAGGCAGTTAGATTATTACCATGCGCGCGGGCGTATTGCCCTAACCCTTCTCGGTTGGATTTCATTGTCATCAATATTTGTTCACACGTGAACAAAGATTCCCTTATGTTGATTGGGAAAACTTGTTTATGAGGATCTCAAATGTCACAACCTCAATACAGTGAGCGTACTATCCGCTTCTTAATACTGCTAATTTTCTTAGCAGCAGCAATGGAAACAGATATTTATTTACCTGCATTTCCTGACATGATGCATGCTTACGCAACCAACGAATTAATGATACAGAGAATACTTAGCTTTAACTTCCTAGGTGTCTGTTTAGCAGCCTTAATTCATGGCCCTGCGTCAGATTCATTTGGTCGAAAGAAAGTTCTAAACATAGGCTATTTGCTATTTATTGTTGCCAGCTTCGGCTGTGTTTTTTCAACTACAATAGAGACACTTATCTTTTGGCGCTTTATCCAAGGATTTGGTAGTGCCGCGTGCATGATCATCGGGGCCGCTGTCGTGTTTGACATGTATAAAGCAGAAAAGGCGGCAAAGTTAGTAGGTGATTTAAATAGCTTGGTAGTCAGTATCATCGCTTTTGCACCTATGATTGGGGGCTGGATTAACTATCAATTTGGTTATCACTACAACTTTTTATTTATCGCTGGGCTAACGTTAACAACAGGAGCGATATGCTTTACCAAGCTTCCAGAGTCATTGCCGGTTGAGAAAAGAAAGCCTTTTTTAATTAAAGAAATTGGTGCGAACTACCTAACGGTTCTTAAAAGTAGTGAGTTTTGGGCCAATACAATGGTAACCACTATGATGTTTGCTGGTTACATGATATTCGTTTCCAACATGTCGTTAATATTCGTTGATAAGCTCGGAGTCAGTAAAGCGCATTTTCCTTTTTATCAATTTAGCTTGCTCATTGCGTTTGTTATTGCCAGCGTCAATAGCGGCCGATTGATAAACTGGCTCGGACTCAACAAGATGAAAAACTTAGGGTATATCGTCCTTATTGCCTCCACGCTATTTATGTGGGCGATGCCAGTAAGTTGGCAGCAAGACCCTTTAATCGTGACGACAGCGATGGTTGTCTACTCCTTTGGGGCAGGCATATGTATTGGAATATTTTTTACCCGCTCTATGGAGGCTGTTCCAGACCAAACTGGTGTGAGCGCTTCTCTAGTCACATCGATTCGACTTGCTTTAGTAGCCGTTCTCATTGATGTGAGTAGTGATATGTATGATGGGACGATGACAACAGTGGTTAAAGTTGTTGCGTACTGCATCATAGCAAGCATCATCGCTTACGCAGCCAACGAGCTTATTCAAATGAAAAAACGCACTCGTGCGATAAGCTAAAAAATAATACCCTAGGAACTCAGTGCCTAGGGTATCTTTAAATCACACAACAAAATTGACGTTCGACTTACAGGTCAACACACTCTAATTTTTGATGCATTCCAATACTGTTCGGCTTAATTTCTTAAGCGCACCTTGCTCAGGTTTAGTATGTGAAAAGGTACGTAATCCATATATGCTCATGACCAAAAACTGGGCAAGTTCAGAACAATCTTTTGATTGATTAATTTCACCGTTTTGCTTTGCAATTGCGAACTTGTCTTCAAACGCCGCCTGCCATTCCTTTAGCATATTGCCTATTATCGCTTCTATTTCTATATCTTGCTGAGACAACTCACTGAGCGCTTTTTGCAATAAGCAGTCCTTAATATTTTCGCTTTCACACTCTTCAATCACATGATCCAGATATACCTCAACACCACCTAGTACAGAGTTTGAAGATGCAAACAAGTCTAAGAACTCTTCTCGACGTTCAATACGATATTGTTCTAAGGCTGCTAAAAGCAAACCTCGCTTACTGTCAAACGCGCAGTATATTGAGCCGGGGTGCAAACCTGTCGCTTTTTTTAAATCTTGCATACTTGTTTGACTGTAACCTTTTGCAATAAATGCTTCCATGGCAGATCGCAGAACCTGCTCACGATCAAATTCAGCATTTCGCATAATCTTAGACTCCTTGGGTCAATGACCTTTTTCAGTGAGTTTAATTCAATTTGAACATTCATTCAAAAATAATACTTGAATGATCATTCAAATTGAATTATTTTCTTGAACGACCATTCAATAAACTAGTGGGCTCTATCATGGAAAACCTGTTTCAACCTATTACTCTCAATAACACCATTACGTTAAAAAACAGAATAGTCATGGCACCTCTGACACGTTGCATGGCTGACGACAACCTAGTACCAACTCAGCAAATGGCGGATTATTACGCTCGCCGCGCTGAAACAGGGCTAATTATTTCTGAGGCCGTAATCATTCGTCCTGACGGTCAGGGGTATCCAAATACACCGGGGCTATTTACGCCAGAGCAAGTAGCAGGTTGGCGTCTTGTTACCGCCGCTGTTCACAAAAATGGCGGTAAAATTTTCGCTCAGCTTTGGCATACTGGTCGTGTCGCCCATCCACACTTCTTTGGCGGAGACACTGTCGCGCCTTCAGCTATCGCTTTTGATGGCACAGTACCTAGAATGCGCGACCTCAAGTATACGGTGCCAAAAGCACTCACTAAAAAAGAAATTGATCAGCTAGTTGCAGACTATGCCCAAGCAGCTTCAAATGCGATCGACGCTGGATTCGACGGTGTAGAAATACATGGCGCGAATGGTTACTTGATTGACCAATTCCTTCACCATAACAGCAATATTCGTACTGATGAATACGGACTCACTGCTGAAAATATGGCTCGCTTTCCATTAGAGGTCATTGACGCCATCATTGAACGTATCGGTGGGGATAGAACGGCACTACGTTTATCTCCAGGTGCATATGTACATATCGACACCGACCAACGCGATCGACAAGTATTTGATTATTTCTTGTCAGAAATTGAAAAGCGTGAATTGGTCTACATCCATGGTGGAATTTTTGATGACAGCATGGAATTTGATTACTTAGGTGGCACGGTTTCTCAATACCTTCGCAACCATTCTAGCAAAACACTTGTCGGAGTCGGTGGTTATGACGCTTCAACTGGTAGCGAAGCGATTTCAAACAATCAGTTTGATTTACTAGCGATTGGTAGGCCTTTGATAGCCAACCCAGACTATGTTGAAAGAGTCAAGTCAGGAAAAGAGCTAACTGAGTATTCTGAAGAAATGCTTGCTCAACTGGTTTAGCTGAATCTGTAAAGGTCACGAATCATGAAACACCTTTTCGTGACCTGCTCACTTATTTAAATCATTAATTGAGTAAAATCTTCAATGATTTGGATGGACTCTGTTAGATCATGCTGTTGATTAAATTCATGTCTAATTGCAATCACATCATTGCCACTAGATACGCCCGCTTTTACACCGACCGTGGAATCTTCAAATATTACCGACTGAAAGGGTTTGGCAGCCAATTTTGAGACTGCTAAGTTGTAAGCTTCAGGATTGGGTTTGTGTTCCGTCACATCTTCCTTACCCACGACAGCATCAAATAACTTTGCTATTTCCAATTGAGTCAAAATACGCTCAATCATCCATCTCGCTGCAGAGCTGACAACCGCACACTTCTTGCCTGCATTTTTTAGTGATTCTATATACGTTCTAACGCCTTTATTGAGCTCTAAATCAGTCCTGAGTAACCGTTGATAGTGCTCTCGAAAATTGCCGTTAAATTCTTCTAAATCAGGTGATATTCCCCCAGCCTGAAAAAAATGCTGCGTTACTATTGACCACTCCTGCCCCATCACTTCTTTGTAAATTTGGTAATCAACTGAGACCCGATAATCTTCACAAGCACAAGCAAGGGCTCTCGCTTTAATCGGTTCAGAGTTGACTATAGTTCCATCCATATCAAATAGATAGGCATCATATACCTTCAAGTTATTTCTCCAGAAATTACAGATGAACCCAATATCGCGCAACTAATGTGTCTTCTTCAAGGCATTTCACAATTTTTTCGAAGCGACCACCGTTAGTTTCTATAACTTTTCGAGAAGCAATATTATCTTCATCCGCTGTAACCATAATTTTGTCGATGCCTAGGCGTCTTGCTTCTAGCAATCCTAATTTCAACATAAGCGTGCCAAAGCCGAGTCGTCTTGAACTGGGCTTGATGTCATAACCGATATGGCCACCTTCATTTTGCAACCAAATAGAATCTATGGAGTGTCGAACCCTCATGGCACCGTGAATATTGCTCCGCTCATCAATCAACCAAAAGTGGCTACAAGGTACATAATGAGATCGGAGGTTTATTCCCTTTGACTCTTCTACTAATCGTTTTATATAACTGGAAAAATCTGAAATTGCTTCAGAATAATAATCCGCATTGACAGGATCATTTTCGACAAAATCTTGATAAAAGGAAATAAACCCTTCTTCGAGTTTAGTAGTCGGAGAAACGAGCGCTAAATTCGATATCCTAGTATGCATACCTTACCGATATCCCACCTTCACTAGTATGACTTGTTTGCGCGTCACGATACGTATAAAAACCCCCGATCGCTATATTTTCATCGATATAATAATCACCACGCAACATAAAAATATTTTCATCGATAGGGCTACTGCGGCTAATTTCTCCCATGACACTCACCTCTAGGTTTTCCATAGCTAGGTAAGTAAACATTAGATCAATACCATAAATTGAAGAGGTATCCGTTGAAAGGGTTGTATTCGTTGTTTCGTCTGTAACAGAAGACCAGAGAACACCATATCTAACGCGAGAAGACACATCCAGTTTATCGGTCAGACTGTATTTGTAACCCACCCCAGGCCGAAGCGAGTAATATTCGCTCGTTAGGTTATCAGGATGGATAAAACGAGCGGTATAATCGGTAACAAGTAACCAATTGTCCTTATATAACATGCTGCCGCCAACTCCAACTGCAGTGACATTGCTGTTAGAGCCTAGGTCTTCGTTATTGGAACCTGAGCTCACATCTGCGTATAGATAGTCATAATTAATGGGCGAGGAGGAAACTTCGTCAGCTGCGAAGCCTAAGGGGGAGAAGGTAAGTAAAGTTGCATAAGCCGCCCTCGTTATGCCTCCCTTTTTGAGCATATTCTCCATTGCATACCTCTAACATTCAATAAAGAGTCCTTTAAGCATAGAGTATCAAAAGAGCGGAAAAACACGAATATATTTAGTAAGAGAGTGATAAAAGCACTAGATAAATTAGATAATTAGTGAAACTCAATCAAAAATTCATCTTCTACACCTGAGCCAACATTGCGAATGCTTACCCCACCTTCATTCATGATTGAGTTCAATTGTGCCTGATTAAGAGAATACGGCATGATCAGTTTAAACACTGAGATATTTTCAGTCTTTGCGATACGGCAAAGAGTAATTAAATTGGATTCATCACTATGGCGAGTAGATAAAATTCTAAGCGCGGATTTCCATAAGCGCTCTTGAGGAGAAATACTCACAATACTCTTATCACTTCGGCTTACCTTACGTACATTTGCGACACTGGCATTCACGGCCTCTAAAAAGGTCCACTCTTTGTCGCACGACGCACCAAGAAATGAAGTGTAATCAAACTCTATATAAGTTAGCTCTTGGAGATCCATCTTACCTCCGGTTCTATAGCTGAGTAATTTATTCAACTATTATCGAACCATCAGCATATAGCAATAGATTATAAAAAAAGGTTATTTTATTACCTTTTAGATCATAATAATGGTATATAAGGAGCAATAAGTTAACAATAAAGACACAAAACCATCTCTTTTTCGAATTTAATCGTAACAAGATTAGTGCGAATACACGAAATATAAATATTCTGATTGGCTAACAAAGCAGCGAGGTCAATTTCGGCCAAGTGTGCCCATTTTTCTTACATGGAATTTACATATTCACAATATGATTTCACAATAATAATTAAGTTTTCATCATATACTAAGATAATTTTTAGTCTTTTTGAACACCCTCTAAATACTAAATAAAATACAATTAAAACAAACTAATAACAATTAATTTTTATCGTATTAATTAACGTTAAAAATTAACCATTAAGTCAAAAAGCAACCTATTGAATATAAATTAGTTTCTTATATTTCTGACATGATTTCTGTTTTTATTTGTCTAAGAAAGCATCTTCTACCAAAGTAATTTTTAACCATAACTTACTGATAATCATCGTAGATATAAAATGCGAACCATTACAGGGTATACATTTATTAACGTCATAAATATGAGAAATAAAATACGAAAAATATAAATCAATTGAGTTATTACAGATATATTTCAGTCATTTTATCTTTTTAATTAATATAAATAAAAACAAGGAATAAGTTTATTCATTTAAGTTTTTATATTGAGAGGTAAAATTCTATTGAAGAATTACAGTTAATTAAATTTTCGACCAAAAATCAATCAATATAAAATAATCTTTGGAAAAGCATGAAAACTAGTAGATTAAGTAAGTTCATAACAGTAGCTGCCTTGTTAGCCTCTTCAAGTGCATTTGCCGGCAATTTTTATGTGGAAGGCGGTGCTGGAGCTAACGTCCAACAAATAGGTAATGGCGACAACCTAAACCTTACTGAAGGAGCAGCGTCAGCAAGGATTGCAGGGGGCTACATCCACCCCATTAACGACCGATTTAGTTTAGGGGCAGAACTAGGGTACAACTATTTTGGCAGTGCAGATTATAATTTTGGCCTTTCTAACCCTGTCGCAACATTCAAAGCGTCTGCAATAGATTTAGCGGGTGTCGTGACTTTTCACGTTTGGAAAGGTTTATCAGTCTTTGCTAAAGGCGGCGCGGCGTACATGATGCTGCACGCTGAAGCAGCAAATAACCCTGACCTTAACGTCGACACTCATGATGTATCACCATTAGCTGGGATTGGGCTCAATTACGCATTTACTGATCATTTCAGTGCTGGCTTCTCTGAAACATATTATTGGGGTAATCCAACGAGCACATCAACCAGTGATTTTGCTCCATCAATTGCTAACTTCTTGATTAATGCAAGATATACGTTCTGATCTTTATCTAATTGATATGAGATAGAAGCTGTACCAGTTTTGATTGAAACGCTCAATGAGTGACCAAACTAGTCTTGAGCGTTTCTTTTTCTCAATCTCCATACACAAGTCCAATTTTCAAAATACATGGCGGCCCCCAAATATGGTGCACGATTAAACTATATTATTGATCGATAGGACTACCGAACATCTAATATTCGGCTCGCTTTTTTGTATTGGATTTTCCACCCTTGCCATGTTGGAAGCTCCCATCGCTTCGGTGGCGTTTTTCTTAATCCACTTTCGTATACAACATAGATAAGCTTTTTACTTGTGTGGTATTCCACATTCAAGTTGAGCTGCGCAAGTGCGAGTGAAAACGGATAAGATTGCGCAAAACCTTCATATTCCCAGTAAGGGATGCCATCAAACGTAAAGTCATCGTTTGAAAATAGTTCTAAGTCTTGTATCGACTCGAGCTCTAGTTCAGTTAGCTGCTGCAAAAACCATTTTTTAAACGTAATGTCATTGTGCTGTTTAGTTTCGCTTAAGCCTAATTCAACGTAGAGTTTCCAGTGCTCAATCTGAGCAGTAAGTATTTCTGCTAAACCAGGCAATTGCTCACCAGCTAATACGGCTTTGATCATTGGTTTTAGGGCATATTCCCCTTGCGCTTCGACCTTCTTAGTGGCGACAACTCTGCCTGCGTAAACTAGCTCTAGCTGACTGAACGCTGCACCATCCTCTATTTCGCTTTCCCCTTGACGCCATTCTCCTAAATCTAGTTTCTCGATCAAGCTTAGCGAGACAGGCAGGGTGGCTGAAGCAATATTTAAAGTCTGTTTAACACCTCGGCCGGGCAGACTATGAAAATCGAGCACAATTGCCGCTTCTGATTTGTCGGTAAATCGAGAGTATTTGCCTAAATTGATCTCCAGCTGACCATTCGCTAGGCATTCTTTTCGCTTTTGGCGACGAACAAAAACAAGCTCTGGATGCAATGCGGCAATGTTTTCAACCAGTGAGTTTCGGTCCACCGCGGAGGCAACGCTTAACTGCGGCAACTCAAATACCTCTCTCATTTGCTCCGATAAACCCATCGCTTCCGCTACTGCTTCTGAGTCTATTTTTACTCCTGGGAACTTCTTGCCTCGCACCAGATTAATCAGTAGCGTCCCGTCACAACCCAGTGGTTCAGCTTGTTGAAGTTCGTCTCTAACTTCATCACTAGTCGATAAACTATAAAGTGACGCTGGAACCGACAACGCCGCTGTCAAGTCGATCATGGCTTCTTTTACCGCGCGTGGCTTAATTCGAGTGACTAAGTCGGCATGTAAGGAATCGATTGGAAGCTGCGAGAGTTTTTTACCATGCTCCGTCGCCAAGCCTTTGTCATCAATGGCTTCCATCAATATCAGTTTTTGCCTAGCTGTATTCAAAGACTTTTCTGGTATCCGATCCAACCAATCCAGCTGTTCGAAGTTGTAACTACAAGAGGCAGCATTAAGCATCGGCTCGGTGAGTTCTTCTCGTTGCAATTGAGGTGGAGTCACGGCCTCCAACGCAGCATATTTCCCATACAAGCGAATGCAAGTGCCGTTTGATACTCGCCCAGCCCTACCCGCTCGCTGCTTGGCGCTCGCTTTAGAAATGTGAGTCAAAACCAAAGTAGTTCGATTGTTTCTTTGGACAGTTCTTCGTTCTAAACCACTATCAATGACTAAAGTTATATTCGGTATGGTCAGCGAGGTTTCCGCAACATTCGTAGCCAAAACAATTTTTCGGCTATTTTGCTGAGCTAGCGCCAGCGCTTTTTGTTGGTCTGATACGGATGCGTGAAGCGGTACGACAAGATAGTCTTCTAAGCTTTTCAAAACTGACTGACATTGAGCGATCTCTTTGCGGCCAGGTAAAAAAACTAAGATATCACCTTCAGTATCTGTCGCCTCGATTTCCATTTTGATTCGTTGTTCTAACTTGAAACCGTGAGGTAATTGCTGCGAATCTGTGCTGCGATGCTGAATATCGACCGAGAAGTTTCTGCCTACGCTGGTAAGTCGCTTCGCTTCAACATAGCTTGCCAGTTTTTCACTTTCCATCGTCGCCGAGGTAACAATCAGCCGATGCTGCCCATGCTTTTTGAGCATTGCCATTAACAAATCGGTATCCCAACGCCGCTCGTGAAACTCATCGATCATGACAACTTGAAAATCGCTCAACTGATTGTCACAGAACCAACGCAAAGCGACTCCTGGTGTCACGAACACAATATCGCTACTTTCACTAAACTGATTTTCGAGCTTGATGGCATAGCCAACTTTACCTCCCAAAGACTCACCTAGCTGAGAAGCTATAAATTCGGCTAATGAAGTACATGCGATTCTTCTCGGCTCAATAACTAACACTCGACCTTGCTTAGCAGCCCAAACCGGCAACCGAGTCGACTTCCCAGAGCCAGTTTCTGCTTCTATTACTAGGTGGCTATCTTGAATAATGGAATAAAATTCATTTTGAAGACAATCAATGGGTAAAGAGGACATGAATAAATACGAAACGAACCTGATTTGAATCGCAGTATAACGCCTATCCATAGAATTGGCGAAGACTTAACATACAGAATGCTGGAATCGCTATTTACATCAAAGTAACTAATCCCTATCATTTGCGGGATTCCTTCCACCCCCTACAGTAGGCTAGAGATGAACAACGATAAACGCCCTCTTTATATCCCTTACGCCGGTCCCGCACTTCTTAGTACACCACTCCTGAATAAAGGCAGTGCATTCAGCGCTTCAGAGCGCATGGACTTCAACCTTGAAGGCCTTCTTCCAGAAGCAACGGAAACCATCGAAGAACAAGTTGAACGTGCATACAAGCAGTATCAAAACTTCGAAAATGATATGGATAAGCACGTGTATCTCAGGAATATCCAAGATACCAACGAGACCTTGTTTTATCGCTTAGTTCAAAACCACATCTCAGAAATGATGCCTATCATTTACACGCCAACTGTGGGTGCTGCGTGCGAAAACTTCTCCAATATCTATCGCCGTGGACGTGGACTTTTTATCTCTTACCCAAACAGAGACCGCATTGACGACCTCATCAATAACTCAACTAACCAACAGGTAAAAGTTATCGTGGTCACAGATGGTGAACGTATTCTTGGTCTGGGAGATCAAGGCATCGGGGGAATGGGCATTCCTATCGGAAAACTGGCACTTTATACCGCTTGTGGTGGTATCAGTCCGGCTTATACTCTTCCTGTTGTTCTTGATGTAGGTACCAACAATCCCCAACGACTCGCTGACCCAATGTATATGGGCTGGCGACATCCACGTATCACTGGTGAAGAATATAACAGCTTTGTAGAAGAATTTATTCAAGCGGTGAGAAGACGTTGGCCAGACGTACTCATCCAATTTGAAGATTTCGCCCAGAAAAATGCGATGCCTCTTTTAGAGCGTTATAAAGACAAAATCTGCTGTTTCAATGATGATATTCAAGGTACAGCTGCAGTCACGGTAGGCTCACTGTTAGCTGCTTGTAAAGCTGCAGGTAGCAAGCTTTCAGAGCAGCGAGTGACTTTCCTTGGTGCAGGTTCAGCTGGCTGTGGTATTGCTGAAGCAATTATCGCTCAGATGGTTGCAGAAGGCATATCAGATAAGCAGGCTCGCTCACAAGTTTACATGGTGGATCGCTGGGGCTTACTACAGGAGGGAATGCCAAACCTTCTCGACTTCCAGCAGAAGTTAGTGCAAAAACATTCAGACACGAAAGAGTGGAAAAACGACAGCGAAGGTTCTGGCTACTCCTTACTTGATGTCATGACCAACGCTAAACCAACAATTTTGATTGGTGTATCTGGCGCACCTGGTTTATTTAGCAAGGAAGTCATTCAAGAGATGCACAAACACTGTGCTCGTCCGATTGTCTTCCCACTTTCGAACCCAACTAGTCGCGTCGAAGCGACGCCTCGAGATATCATTCGCTGGACAAATGGTGACGCATTGGTTGCAACTGGCAGTCCATTTGACCCTGTTGTACATGAAGATAAAACGTATCCAATCGCTCAGTGTAATAACAGCTATATATTCCCCGGTATCGGTCTTGGTGTACTGGCAGTCAATGCCAAACGCGTGACTGACGAGATGCTAATGGAGTCCAGCCGCGCTTTAGCAGAATGCTCACCACTCGCGATTAACGGCCAAGGCTCTTTATTACCGCCACTTGAGTCAATCCACACGGTTTCTAAGAAAATCGCATTTGCTGTCGCCAAAAAAGCCATTGAACAGGGTATGGCACTAGAAATTACTGATGACGCGTTAGAAAAGGCAATCAACCGCTACTTCTGGCAACCTGTTTATCGTCGTTATAAACGCACAGCATTCTAAAAATTAATTAAAATTAGGACGCCTCTATCTATTACATAGAGGCGTATCAATAAAAATATGTTCAGTTTGTTAGCTCCGATGGGAAAGGCACTCCTTCCCTACATGTTTGAAATCTCTACCGCACTTGTAGCTTGTGTACTAGTATTGTTAGGTAATGAAATAAATGGTTTTTTTCGACGAGCGATGAGAAACCAACATTTCATTTTTAGAACCTTAGTATTTATATTGATTAACGCATTTGGTTACGGTTTAATCATTGTTAAAGCCACCCCATATTTAGCTCATACATTTCGTCAAATGCATGCCGGTGTCATGTTTAGCGTCATCGTGCTGTGTTTTGTTGCTGTCGGAGTCTGGGCGCAAAGGAACCGTCAGATATAGTGAGACGCTTGCTCAATAAGTTAAAATTTAACAATACGGCAGTAAAAAAGTGCCTATCTGTTCTTGGCTATCTTCTTCTGGCTGTTTTCATTGTATTCTTGGCCGTATTCACGTTAGATCGCTGGGTATCATTTCAAGCACGAAGCTCTATCATGACAAATGATAGTGAGGTTCCGCATTACAATGTCGCGGTTGTTTTAGGCACTAGCAAATATTTGGGCCGTACCTTAAACGAGTATTACGCCCACCGCATTGATGCTGCTATTCGCTTGTACAAAGAAGGAAAAGTCAGTAACTTCCTTCTAAGCGGTGACAATGCTCACCGTTCATACAATGAACCTTGGACAATGAAACGCGATCTGCTTCGAGCGGGCGTACCAGATAACCATATCTACCTCGATTACGCTGGGTTTAGAACGCTCGATTCCATAGTGAGAGCAAAAAAGATATTTGAGACCGACCACTTTTTGATAATTTCGCAAAAATTCCATTGTGAACGTGCGATTTATATAGCCAAGCACTTTAATATCAACGCACAGTGCTTAGCAGTTCCCGGTCCAACCAAACAAGAAGGTTTCCACATTCGAATTCGTGAATTTTTCGCCCGAGCAAAAGCCTTCTTAGATCTCTATATCACTCATACCCAGCCGAAATTCTTAGGGCCGAAAGAACCCATTGCCAATGGAGATGAGCAAGCAGACTCATCTCCTGTCGAAAAAATAGAAAAACCGATTAGCTCTACTGGTTAGAAATATCAGTACTTAGTCGTGCGGTTTAAAAAATTATAAAGAGTAATGTCATGCAAAAAATTGCTACTGGAACACTAAAAAAAATGCGCTCATCGCTTAGCGGTGAAGTTGAATATCAGCTTCCTGTCGGTGAAGACCTTGTCGACCTAAACCAATACATTGGTAAGTCAATTTCTCTTACTCATACGGGCAATATTTATTGTTGTTCATGTGGTAAGAAAACCAAAAAAAGCTATTCTCAAGGCCACTGCTTCGTATGTATGAAAAAACTCGCGAGCTGCGATATGTGCATTATGAAACCGGAAACTTGCCATTATGACCAAGGCACCTGCAGAGAGCCTGAATGGGGTGAAGAGAATTGCATGGTCGATCACTTTGTGTATCTGTCTAATACTTCCAATTTAAAAGTTGGTATCACTCGCCACACTCAAATCCCTACCCGATGGATAGACCAAGGCGCGACTCAAGGCTTACCGATATTTAAAGTGAAAACTCGCTATATTTCAGGATTAATAGAAGTTGAGTTGGCGAAACACATCGCGGATAAAACTAATTGGCGCGCTTTGCTAAAGGGAGACGGTGAAGCAATTGCTTTAGAACAAGAAGCGGCTCGTCTTTTGCCGTTAGTTGAAGATAAAGTGGCAGAAATAAAACAAAAGTTTGGCGATGATGCCATTATTAATCTTACTGAAAGTATCACGGATATTTCATATCCAGTTCAATCTCACCCAACTAAAATTACCTCACATAACTTCGATAAAAACCCATTAGTTGAAGGTATTTTAAAAGGAATAAAAGGTCAGTACTTAATACTAGACACTGGCGTTATTAATATTAGAAAATTTACTTCTTATGAAGTCGAAGTCAGTGCATAGCACTATTTAACTCAAGCTATATTATATATCCAAGCACCTACTTTATGCTTGGGTATATAAGCCTCTTTTATTCTAAATATCAATCACTAGCCAACCATAAATACTATGCTTTTATATAAATAAAATAAGTGTGAGTATTCCGCCATCTTCGCTTTCTTTCCGTTGTAATTTGATTAATGCTAGATAGCATAAAATGGACCCTATTCAGCAGATGAGGATATATGCGGTATATTGTTTCTAGCCTGATACTAGTTTGTGCACTTGGACTTATTATTTGGTCATATCTACCGAATAATAGCGAATCAAAAACCGTACAAGTGAAGCCAATAAAAGTGGATACAATTGAGGTTGTTAAGAAATCAATCAGCCAAAATTTGTCTGCTATTGGTATTTTGTCCGCTAAACAAAATGTCGAAATCACTCCACACCTCACTGGCATCATAAAAGCTATCTATGTCCAAGATGGTGAGAAAGTACAACAAGGCCAAAAACTTCTTAAGCTCGACGATGGGTATTACGTATCGGAGCTGCACTCGGCAAAAGCTCTGTTGGCTCAATATGAAGCGAAATATAGTCGACTGAAAAAGCTTAGCCAATCAGGCAGTATAGACAAGCAATCTCTGGATAACGCTTACACCCTTCAAGAAACTCAAAAAGCCAAGGTTGAACAAATTCAACTCGAGGAAAACCAAACTTTGTTGGTGGCACCTTTTTCAGGCACGTTAGGTAGCATCAATTATAGTTTGGGGGCTTATGTGACGAGCGGCGACCAAATCGTGCGCCTAGTGGATACCGACTCCGTAGTTGTAAAATATAACATTCCCGGCGAATACTTCTCTGCATTAAAAGTTGGCCAACCAGTATCAATCGTTAGCGACGCATACCCCAAAAAACACTTTGACGGAGAAGTCACTTTTATCTCTCCAATCATAACTGCCACAACCAATACCATAATCGTGCATGCACTCGTCAATAACGCTGACCATTTGCTGACAGCCGGTATGTACGTACAGGTGTCTCAAACCATTGGCAAACCTGCTGCACAGCTAGTGGTGCCCAATGAAGCATTGATTCCAATATTGCAAGGCTTCGAGGTGTATAAAGTGTCATCAAATAACCGCGCTGTCGCGCAAATCGTAAAAGTCGGTCAACAGACCAACACAGAGTCGATCGTGCTTAACGGTTTATCCGCCGGAGACAAAATCATCACCGCTGGACAAGAGAAACTAAAAGATGGCGATCCGGTAACGATCATATCCAACAAAAATTCAGCTCTAACAACTCAATAATCGCGCTTAGTATAGGGAGAGGGCTTTGTCATTACCTGAGTTTTGTATTCGCAGACCAGTATTTACTATCGTGCTGTCTGTTCTGATTTTACTTCTGGGCGTATTGAGCTTTTTTAAGCTGACTGTCAGTGGTTATCCAAATATTTCCAGTACTGAAATTGGTATTCATACCGAAAGCGAAGGATCAAGTGCCAATTTTATGCGTGAGCAAGTAAGCTCAGTAATAGAGAGCGCTGTCTCAACCATTAATGGCGCAGAAAGTGTTGAGTCAAACAGTCAGAAAGGCATAAGTGATGTCATCCTAAGGTTCCCTTCTGGCACTGATTTAAACGAAAAAGTCAATGAAATACGATCGGCTGTCTCTAAAGTGTCGGGAAATCTTCCATCCGGAGTCGACGCTCCTGAAATTAAGCAAGCAAACCCAAATGACTCGCCGATTCTAAGCATGTTTTTCTCAAGTTCTCAGAGAGATACACCAGACCTCACTAATTACCTACAACTTCATGTGGTGCCAAACTTAAGACGGATACCCGGTGTATCAAACGTTGAAATGCTCGGGGGCAGTGATTATGCGGTACGGGTTTGGCTCAAGCCAGAAAAAATGGCCACACTGAATATTTCGATGAGCGATGTTATAACCGCATTGAACCAACAAAATGTATTGAGTAAAAGTGGCGAGTTACAAACCAAACATCAAAGCTATCCATTAGTGCTTAAGTCACAAATCGGTCAAGTGAAAAACTTCTCTCAGCTTGTGGTTGCCAACTATCACGGCAAACCGATTCGATTTTCTTCCATCGCCGACATAAAACTCGGAGCAACAAGTACTCAATCTGCAGTACTGCTTAACGGCAAACCCGGCATTTCTCTAGGTATTATCCCTACCAGCACAGCAAACCCTTTGACTGTAGCTAGCGAAGTAAAAAAGGCGATGGCAAACATAGAATCCACGCTTCCACCTGATATCAAAGTGCAACAAGCGTACGATTTCACCAGCTTTTTAAGTGCTTCCATTGATAGTGTCTACGAGACTCTGCTTATCGCAACTATCTTGGTCATTTTGGTTGTCTTTGTATTTTTGAAAGAGTTAAAAGCAACCATTATTCCCTTGGTCGCCTTGCCCGTTTCACTGGTTGGGTCGTTTATCTTCATCTACCTTGCAGGGTTTACGCTAAACATCATAAACCTGCTCGCACTGGTGCTGGCCATTGGGTTAGTTGTCGATGACGCCATCGTCATGATGGAGAATATCTATCGCCGAATTGCTCATGGAATGAAACCTATCGATGCTGCGATCAAGGGCGGCCGAGAAATGATGTTTCCTGTCATTTCGATAAGTTGTACCTTGATTGCAGTGTACGCGCCTATCGGTATTAGTAGTGGCTTGGTTTCTCAGCTGTTTTGGCAGTTTGGCTTTACCTTAATTGTTGCAGTTGCCATCTCTACCGTCATCGCAATTACTCTTACGCCAATGATGTGCGCATACCTATTAAGCTCAAGCAGCTCTCATACCGAAGAGTCTGGTGAGAACAAACGACTACAAAATGTTTTAAAGCTATGCTTGGCGAATAAGCTGATTGTCTTTTCAGTCTTTGTGTTCTTACTGGCACTGACCTTTGTGTTAATCCGTACTCTACCCAACACTTTAGCCCCTCAATCAGACGACAGTAATATTACAGTTCCTTTTAACGGAATGAGTACCGCCAATTACAACTATATGAAGAGCAAAGCAACTGAGCTGGACAAGCTTCTGTCATCTTTTAGCGACGTTAAGAAGCGGATCATTGAACTAGGGGCTCCTACACCTTCACAAGGCATGGCCCATTTGATTCTTCCTCCAATCAGTGACAGAGACAAAAGCCAGCAAGCTATCGAAGAGGAGATTAGCAAAGTACTGGATATCCCGGGAATTGTTGCACACATTGCCCCTGCTCCCCCACTAGGCATTCATGGACAAGGCGACTCTCCTGTTGAATTAGTGCTAACAACCACTGGTGGTTATCGCTACTTACAACAAATCGCTGACAACTTTATGGCCAAACTCAAACAGTCACCAGCGCTGTCCAATATCAGCTCCAACTTAAAGTGGGACAAGCTGCAATACAACGTCGAAGTCAATCGTCAATTGGCGGCCGATCTAAGAGTCAGTATTGCCGATATCGACGATACGCTAGGAATAATGAGTGGTGGCTATACAGCTGGGTATTTCAACTTTAGTGGCACCTCGTATCCCATCATTTTGCAAGCAGATAAAGGGGCAATTACTTCGCTAAAAGACTTCCAAGATATCTACGTTCCAACGACTCAAGGTAAAATGATCCCGCTTGAGAAATTAGTCAGTGTCGAACGTACCACTCAGCCCGTAGTGCTATCCAACTTCGACCAAGAGAAGTCTTTGCATATTACTGCCAATCTAAACAGTGGCTACAATATTGGGCAAGCAACTGAAATTATCAATCAAATAGCCAAACAAGCCCTACCTAGCGACGTTCAATACCACTACTTTGGCCAAACAAAAACCTATTTAAGCTCAAAAGATACCATGCTGATCAGCTTTGGTTTCGCCTTAGTGTTTATATATCTGGTACTTTGCGCCCAGTTTGAAAGCTTCATTCAACCTTTTATTATTCTAACCGCCGTACCCGCCTCAATTGCAGGCGCTTTGCTTACCTTGCAGGTGTCAGGAAACAGCCTGAATCTTTTCAGTAATATTGGCTTGATTACTTTGGTCGGCTTGATCAGTAAACATGGCATATTGATCGTGGATTTCGCCAATCATCTAAAAGCCGAAGGAAAAAGCGTTCTTCAAGCCGCGATTAAAGCAACAGAGATGCGTTTTAGACCAATATTGATGACCACCGGTGCAATGGTGTTTGGTTCTTTACCACTGATTTTGCATGGTGGTCCGGGAAGTGAAATGAGAGCACAAATAGGTTATGTGCTCGTCGGTGGATTAACTATTGGAACGATATGCACTTTAATTATCGTTCCAACGTTTTATGTGTTAATCAATTCTGGTTTGCAAAAACTACAGACGAGAAAGAAACAAAACCTGACTGAGGATAGCCTTCAATATTAGGCCACCAATGTTATTAGTGAGCGTTATTTTAACAAGGGCTTATATCGACTCTCTTCCATTTGGATAAGCCCGATGAATCAGCAACGTATTCTTGTACGTCAGAAAACCCTTCAGTTGATAGCGTATAGAAATGAAACTTGTTGGGAATAAATCGAAAACCGACATAATAAGGGCTTAACGGTAACTGAGAATCGTCTTTGTAAGTTTCTTTAAGTTCATCAAAGATACGGTCTAGATTCACATCTGAGCTTACTTCGTCGTTTGAATAAGGAGCATAAGAAGAAATCTTAAGTTGCCTCTCTTTAGGGAGCTCGCTCCAATATTGCTGCCTTTCTTGCAAACTTAGCTCTAACGACTTCCCTTCGATAACAATTTGGCGCTGTTGCTGAGTCAGCCAAATCACTAGTGTAGAATTTGGGTTGTCGCTTAATTCTTGATACTTTCTGGTCTTACTCGAGGTAAAAAACAATAATCCGCTTTCGTTTATTTCTCGAAGTGCCACTATTCGGCTATGTGGAACAACTGTAGAATCACAACTGAAAACCGTTGAAAGTGTTGCACGGTTGGGAAATTCAGAACCAAGGTCTATTTCGCTCTGTATCCATTGATTCGTTATCGCTATCGGAGTGTCTGACATTGTTGGTTTATATTTTCGTGGGATTTCTAGCCATATTACGAGGTGTTGGTAATAAAACCAATAAAACGACTCACTGTATCGTATCCATTACCTAAAAACGTGTTGCAATCTATAGAGACAGTTAGAATTACTCCATCCAACTCAAGCAAACTGTCGAACCTGACTAAAAGCGCATAGAAATGACCATGTCAAACACATATATTCATCAAGCGCTTTAGCCTCGACTCAAGATTCAGTGGGAAAAGCTCTACAGCGTGAGATCGCAGAGGAGCGATATATTCGTGTTATTACTTGTTTTCTATCATAATAACTTCCGAGTATTCTTAATAGACTTTCCAATCCTATCGTAAACTATCTTTTTGTAGTCATCACTATACAAAAAGTCATAATTCGCATGTTTCACAATAGAGTTTAGAAGGCGTATGTATTGGACTTTCTTAGGACTGTTTAATTTTCGAATCTGACGTATATTTTCTAAAGACATGCCAGGGACTTCTTCAAAACTATATGCGTTCATAGGCGTAACGCTGCTTTTAAATAACGCTTTTACTGAGCTAGTAATATGAACATTCTTCGCTGTTAGTTTTTTAGGAGCTGCTTGACCTCGTATCAAAGTCGCAAGATTCAAAGCTTCATTAAAATACATTGATAAGATGCTGGTCTCGATATCACTACGGCGAGCCTTGATCAATTCAAACAACGTTATCATATCATCCATACATTCTCCTTTTCTATTTGAGTGGAAAAAGCCGGAATAATAAGTACTGGCTCCTTTGTTAAGAGCCTTAAGGAATTTTATTAGATCATCTACATACCGAATTTTCTTATACCGCATTTTTGGGTTTGGCTTTACAATCGAGAAAGATCGTCGCATTGAAACAGCATTACTCACTGATGAAATAGACCTGTTGCTTTGAACGCGCGGAAGCCCCATGGTCATACTCTGCTTAAAAAAAGACTTCTCGGAAAACTCTGTCAACTCTGGTTTAGGTAAATTTGTTAGAATCAGAGGTGTAGCCTCGAAACTACTTGTTGGTGGTAATCCCACAGATCTTTTCAGGATTGCTTCTGTGTTTTCACTAGCATCAATATAAGGTGGTGGCAAACCTCTAGTAGAGCATGAGGCTTTTGTATTGAATTCACAAACTTTGGAAGAGCTTAAGGTAATTGGGTCTGGCTGTTTATAAAAGCCTTGCAAGACTCTATTTCCTTGCAGTTCTGGGTAGATCAATCCAAACCATTCCCCCATCAAACCATTCCCCCATAAAGTTGTATAAATCCTTACTGTTTTTAAATTCAGCTTGGCCGTAATTAGGATCAAATATCTTGACTTTATAAGTAACTGAACTGTCAAGAAGTTTAGTAGTATCTATGCCAATAGCATGCCCTTCGGACTTAGTTTTTCCCATACCTGCGTTGCTTAACCCGAAAAAATAGTACCCCATTTTTTCTGATAACAGTTTAGTTATATCGCTTAAGGAACGTTTAGTGGTGAGGTTGTGACATTCTCCGCTGTATAGACCGCCATTCACAGCCAAGTACTCCCTCATAGATTCTATAAAGTCTGTTGTATGCTGCTGCTCCTTAAGGATCATCACATCGTCTCTTGCCTGAAAACTTTCCATCGTTTTTTTGAAATTCTGTTTTGAAGCTCGACACGAAATCCATTTAACAACAAGTGGAGCACAAACACCATCACGACCAAAAACTTGTTTACTTCCAATAAATTTATTTTGCGTCCATCTATGAGCAATACCATCATATTTTATAGCTATATCTTTCAATTTGGACATGTATATACCTTTATTACTGCGACTATATAATTAGATCAATGCAAAGCTTGAAGAATATCTTCTTGCAGTGAGTACAAAGATTTTAAAAAAATAGGGGACTAAAAGCATGATATGACTTTCAGGCTCTTTAAAAGCAGTACCGATAAATAGTCTCACTACTACTCATATAATTTTTAGTTAATATAGTGAAACCCGACCTTTACTTCACGGCATATTTTCATTCCTGATCGGAATAAATGTATAAACGGAAGTGAAATAAATTTGATAGAAATATAAAAGATCAACCCTAAAGGTGTAATACATATCTAAAGGAAGTATTTTATCTTTAAATGCATTGTAGAAGAAAAATTATAACGATAAATTAATACACCAGCTCTATCAATTAGAGCTGGTGCACTGGGGAATAAAAGTGTGGAATTAGAGACGAAATAATACTTCGAACAACTTATCAATTTCATCCAGCGTGTTGTAATGCATAAAGCCAATCCGTACTACCCCACCTGATTCAAGTAAATCTAACTGTTGAACCAACCCAAGAGCATAAAAATGGCCATTCCAAACACAAATGTTTTGCTCACCAAGCGTCTTAGCGATTAACTCTGGATGGCGATCTTTAAGACGTATTGCGAAAGTAGGAGTTCTCAGCTTAGTACTTGCTTCTTCAATTCCATATAATTTAGCTCCGCCTAAAGAAGACAACTTACCGAGAAAATATTGGCTCAGTTTTTCTTCATGTTCAGCAAAGCTATGGTAGCCCTGCTTGATTCTGTCACGAAGTGAACCATCTTCCCCGCCCCATTGAGCGATGTAATTGATTGCTTCAATTACACCAGCAACAGCTTCAAAACTTGGCGTTCCCGTTTCAAACCTGCCAGGGCCAATATCGGTTGCTGGCTCAACTTTATACGGACGTAATGATTGTAACCATTGTGGAGCAACGTAGGCCATTCCGATATGAGGGCCAAAGAATTTATACGCTGAACAAGCTAAAAAGTCACAGCCTAATTGCTGAACATCAACAACATTGTGCGGCGCATAGTGCACAGCATCAACATACACTTTTGCGCCTACTTTTTTCGCCATTGAAACGACTTTTTCAATATCGACAATTGACCCTGTGCAATTCGATGCCATAGTCACCGCAATCAACTTAGTGTTTTCATTAATCAAAGAACCAAGATGTTCAAAGTCTAATGTGCAGTCGGACTCATTTACCCGCACTTTATGCACTTTCGTCTGTTTATCACCAGCCGCTTCTTCCCATGTAGAAACATTTGCCGAGTGATCAAGTGCCGTTACGATAATCTCATCTGTTGACGTCCAATCGCGGCTTATCGAGCGGCTGAGCTGAAAGGTCAATGACGTCATATTGGCGCCAAATACAACGTTGTCTTTCGACTCTGCGTTGAAAAAGGCTTGGACGTACTCACGTGCTTTATCAACCAAGTCATCGGTGATTCTACTGGAGAAATAGTGACCTCCAGTATTTGAGTTAAAGTGGCCTAAGTATTGATTCATACCTTCAAGCACACTCTTAGGGACTTGAGAACCACCAGGTCCATCAAAAAATACGACCGGCTTGTCATTATAAGTCTGATTTAATGCGCTGAATTGTTGCCTAGCTTTTTCAGGAGTGAAGAGCATTGTTATTATTTCTTGCTGTTAGAACGAATAGATCCATGTAACCATTTTTATTGCTATCAACTGAACGTATTGGGCTGGCGTTGTGCCATAACTTCGAGTCTGCGAGTAACGTCACTTCGCCATTTTCTAATACTTTTCTAAAGAATGGAGCCGCATTGAAGTCTTGATATAGCATGATTTCTCCGCCGACAATGTTGTGCCTATCAATGCCAATAATCGCAATATGATCGAAGCCATCTTGATGGACGCCTTCAGGAGCAACTTGAGTTTCATCGTAAACAGCCGAAATTCGCATTTGGTGTATTTCGATTTCCTGCCCATTAGGTAAATTATTCGCTTCTACAAACACTCGACATAGCTCTTTCATACCCGCACTATCGAGGGTCGAAGGTAATATTGAATCAAACTGCCTTACCACATTACCTTGAAAAGTGTTAATGTCGTCTGTCTGCATGAAATGCTGACGATTCATATCTTCTACTTTCTCATTAAGGTATTTAACTACCGAGTATCGTCTAAAGCGATATTGACCATCAGCATGATCCGTACTCGGTAGCTTAGAAAAAGAAGGAGCCAGTTGCGCTATTGCAGCCTGACTAATGGTCGTAATTTGAAGCGTATTCTGAATAATTTGTAACATCGTTGTCTCCTAAACCTCGCATCAACTTTGAAACAATTAATTAACAAAATACATATTATGTTGATAAATACAAGATAATACGATTTATAAACTCAACAATCAATAAATTATAGTTTTATATTCTATTTATTATCAAATAACGAGATAATACAACTACAAAACTGAGTAGCTACTGTTCGATTCTAGACCTATTCACTATGATGTATTTTAAATTTATATATTTCAATAACTTAAAATTACATCATTATGATAATTGGAAACGAGAGACCAAAACTACTCGCTAAGAGCAAGCAACGATTTAAGCTTTTATTAACGCTCCAATTTCCATACAATCGGCGTAATAAAGTATTTAATTTTGACCGTCATGATTTGGAGATTGCATGAGCGACGTAAAACATTGTCAATTACTCATCGTTGGTTCCGGCCCCGCTGGATACACTGCTGCGGTATACGCTGCGAGAGCGAACCTGAATCCCGTTCTTGTTACTGGCATCCAACAAGGCGGCCAGCTGACCACCACGACTGATGTGGAAAACTGGCCGGGTGACGCAGAGGGGTTAACTGGACCCGCGCTTATGGATCGAATGAAAGAGCATGCAGAACGATTTGAAACAGAAATCGTATTCGATCATATTAACGAAGTGGATTTATCCAAAAGGCCTTTTAGCCTAAAAGGTGACAGCCAAGAATATACTTGCGACGCTTTAGTTATCTCAACTGGCGCATCGGCAAAGTACCTAGGCTTAGATTCAGAAGAAGCATTTAAAGGGCGCGGTGTATCAGCATGCGCAACCTGTGACGGGTTCTTTTATCGCAACCAAAAAGTAGCCGTTGTCGGTGGGGGCAATACTGCTGTTGAAGAAGCGCTATACCTTTCAAATATCGCATCAGAAGTGCACCTTATTCACCGCAGAGAAGGCTTCCGTGCAGAGAAGATCCTGATGAAGCGTTTAATGGATAAAGTAGAAAACGGCAACATCACGTTACACACAGATAGAACACTCGACGAAGTACTGGGCGATGAAGTTGGTGTTTCTGGAGTGCGCATTAAAGATACAAAATCTGATGCGACTGAAGATCTAGATGTGATGGGTGTATTTATTGCTATTGGCCACCAGCCAAATACTGCTATTTTCAAAGGCCAAGTGGAAATGAACGATGACTACATAATTGTTCAATCTGGCCTCAATGGGAACGCGACTCAAACTAGTGTAGAAGGCGTTTTTGCTGCAGGTGACGTTATGGACCACACATACCGCCAAGCCATTACCTCAGCAGGTACGGGTTGTATGGCAGCTCTTGATGCAGAGCGATTCTTAGACAAAATGTCGAATAATTCGTAAATGTGATTTTGCAATTTTATCAATAATCACACTGGCCCAATGGTATTACCATTGGGCTAACTTTTGTATAATGCCCCACCTGTAACACGTTATAACTACCATTAAGCCTTCAAAATGGATAAAACTAAAAGACGTAGCTTGACCACTTGGCTCAAGCAGCAGAGTAAGTTAGCGAACCGCTGGCTTATGATTGCTGTGGGGCTTGGTATCGTTTCAAGCCTATTTTTACTCGCGCAAGCTGCTCTCCTTGCGACCATTCTCGATCATCTAATCATTAAACATGTCGATAAATATGATCTGATCCCCTACTTTATCGGCCTAGCTGCAACGATTGCGCTTCGCGCTGTTTGTGCTTGGGGAAAAGAGATAGCTGGCTATCGCTGCGGTGAACAAATTCGAATCTATATCAGGCGACAAATTCTCGAAAAGCTGCGTGAATTAGGGCCCGCGTATATTAAAGGTAAGCCTGCTGGTTCTTGGGCAACACTTCTTCTTGAACAAGTTGAAGAGATGCAAGACTTCTTTGCTCGCTACCTACCGCAAATGTCTCTTTCTGTGATGATTCCATTTATCATCCTAGTGGTGGTTTTCCCCGTAAACTGGGCCGCTGGGCTTATCTTTTTACTTACTGCCCCACTTGTCCCATTATTTATGGCACTCGTTGGCATGAAAGCAGCCGAAGCTAACCGCAAAAACTTCAAAGCTTTGCAACGATTATCAGGCCATTTTTATGATCGCCTCCAATCTATGACGACCATTCGCTTGTTTGATCGAAACAAAGCAGAAACTGAAGTAATGAAAGGTGCATCAGAAGTATTCCGTACTCGCACTATGGATGTATTAAAGATTGCTTTCTTATCTTCAGCCGTTTTAGAGTTCTTCACTTCTATTTCGATCGCTATTACCGCAGTATATTTTGGCTTCAGCTACATTGGCGAGCTAAATTTCGGCCACTATGGTGTCGCCGTTTCTCTACTGACTGGTCTATTTGTTCTTATTTTAGCGCCAGAGTTTTATCAGCCATTGCGCGATTTAGGTACTTTCTATCACGCTAAGCAGCAAGCCATTGGTGCCGCAGAAAGTATCGTTGAGTTTTTAGAAACTGACGTCAGTAAAGTCCAATCTGGAACTCATGATCTCTCCGGTGAAGCTAGTATTACTATCGAAGCGAAAGATCTGGAAGTACTGAGCCCAGATGGTACCCACCTCGTTGGGCCTATCTCGTTTAATATTGCAAACAACAAAACCTCAGCTCTTGTTGGGCCAAGTGGTGCAGGTAAAACGAGTTTAATCAATGCCATTCTAGGTTTCATGCCATATCAAGGTAGCTTAAAGATCAATGGCGTAGAGCTTCGCGATGCAGACCATGATACTTGGCGTAAACAGGTGAGCTGGGTTGGTCAAAACCCTCTGTTATTGCACGGCACCATTAAAGAAAACATTACGTTAGGTAAACAAGATATTGCTGCGAATACGATTGAGAAAGCTCTTGAAGATTCATTTGCTAAAGAGTTTGTTGACAAGCATGGCTTAGATTACCAAATATCTGATCGATCTGGCGGCCTATCTGTCGGCCAAGCTCAACGTCTTGCTCTCGCGCGTGCCATGCTACAAAACGGCAACTTCTGGCTCCTAGATGAGCCAACAGCCAGCCTAGATGCTCGCAGTGAACGACTCGTTGTCGACGGTCTAAATAAACAGATTCAAGGTAAAACCGCTCTTATGGTCACTCACCAACTTGCCCCACTAAAAGACGTTGAACAGATTCTAGTGATGCAAGACGGCAAGTTAGTTCAGTCAGGCCATTACGACAGTTTATCGACTCAAGATGGACTGTTTAGTGAGATGCTAAAAGCAAATCTTCAACAAGAACAAGCCAACAAGGGGAACTTAGATGCGTGATTTACTCCCTTATCTAAAACTGTATAAAAAGCATTGGTTTGGCTTGTCACTTGGCATGATTCTGGCCTTTGCGACTTTAGTTTGCTCTATTGGATTGCTGACTCTTTCTGGTTGGTTCCTATCCGCAGCAGCCATTGCCGGACTATCCATTGCTCGTAAAACGTTTAATTACATGCTGCCAGCAGGCTTTGTTCGTGGCTTCGCGATTGGCCGAACCGCTGGTCGTTGGGGTGAACGCGTTGTGAGTCATGATGCAACGTTCAAATTGCTGACTGATCTGCGCATCTTCTTCTTCAAAAAGCTCACTCCCCTTATTCCGGGACGAGTTTCGAACTTGCGCGATGGCGACCTTCTTAACCGTTTGGTTGCCGATATTGATGCCATGGATCATGTCTATTTAAGACTAATTAGCCCTATTGTCATTGGTATCTTAGGTATTGCGTCGCTAACAGTATTTTTGAGCTATTTCGACCTTCATTTGGGCCTAATATTAGGTGCTATCCTCCTCGCGCTATTGCTCATCTGGCCTATATTGTTCTACAAACTAGGTAAGAGAAATGGCGAAACACTTACCAACAACAAAGCGAAGCTGCGTGTCGCAACGCTTGATTGGCTAGAAGGCTATAGCGAGCTCACCATTTTTGGTGCAGAACGACGATATAGAGATGCCATTTTTAACGCCCAGAGCAAGCTGCTAACCAATCAGTATGTGAACGCACACCTAGCTGGTTTAGCACAAGCATTACTCATGCTTGCCAACGGTTGGACTTTAGTATTGATGATTTGGATTTCCGCTGATGGTGTCGGAGGTCAACCACCAGGCCCAATGATCGCACTAATGGCATTTGCGACCATGGCCAGCTTTGAAATGTTGATGCCAATCGCTGGCGCATTCCAATACCTAGGGCAAACACTGACTTCTGCTCGCCGCCTCAATGACGTCATTTTAGCTGAACCAGATGTCACCTTTGCCAAGGAGCAAACAGAGCATAACAACCAATTCTCAATTGATTTTGCCAAAGTAACCTTTAGTTATCCAGACAGCGAAAGCAAAGTGCTGAGAGATGTCGACTTGACCATTGGAGCTAAACAAAAAGTAGCTATTCTTGGTCAAACAGGCTCAGGTAAATCAACTATGCTGCAGTTGCTATCGCGCTATTGGGACCCTCAATCTGGTAGTGTTTCCATTGCAGGACAACCGTTAACTCAATGGAATGAAAGCCAGTTGCGTAAAGCGGTAAGTGTTGTGAGCCAAAGAGTCGACGTGCTAAACGGTACATTACGCGATAATTTACTCATGGCTAACCCTGATGCAACGGATGAGCTGCTATCTAAAACGCTTACAGAAGTTGGTTTGGACAAGCTTCTGGATGATAAAGGCTTAGATGCTTGGCTGGGAGATGGCGGACGCCAGCTTTCCGGTGGGGAAAAGCGCCGTATTGGTATCGCACGAGCTGTTCTGCATGATGCGCCAATCTTACTCTTAGACGAACCAACTGAAGGCCTTGATAAGAGTACTGAAAAGCAAATCATGGCTCTGCTTGAATCCCACTATCGAGACAAAACGGTGCTGTTCATTACTCACCGCTTAGTAAATCTAGCCAAAATGGACGCAATATGTTTAATTGAGCAAGGTGAAGTGGTTGAACATGGCTCCCATGAACAATTAATTGCGCGTGCTGGTCGCTATTATCAGCTCACTCAATCGATTTAACGTTAGGGCCGACATCGTCGGCCTTTTTTCTGTCTAACCATTTATAACAATTACAGTAAGTTGGAAAAAGGTATGTATATCGCAATGAACCGATTCAAAATTCGCCCTGGCTGTGAAGAAGATTTCCTAGAAATGTGGAGAAATCGCGACTCTTATTTAGATACCGTGCCAGGTTTTAAAGAGTTTAATATGCTTAGAGGACCTAGCAACGAAGAGTATTCTCTATTTGTTTCTCACTCTATTTGGGGTTCAAAAGAAGATTTCGAAAACTGGACACGCTCAGAAGCATTTCGTAAAGCCCATGCGGGAGCCCGCAGCAGCAAAGACATGTACTTAACGTCTCCAAACTTTGAAGGCTTCGAGGCTTGTTTGTAAGTTCATTAATACACTTTTAGTAAACTGAACTCGGAATGATACCCGTCCAAACCTTGTCACTCATCGAGTAAGTCTCGCCAAAATATCAGTGCTGATTATTTGGATGGATAACTAAGTAAAATCACCAAATAATCGGTACTTGTCGTCACAAGCTCGACGCAACAATTGACGGCTAAATTCACTGGCTATGAGATATCAACGTTCGCTGAATCCCAACCTATGCCTAAGGTGTTATTGGATTAGTCAGTAAATTTACTCTGCTCGTTTGCGCATTAAGTTATTAATCTATTAATTTACCGTACTCATTATTGTCTTATATGATTAAGTTTATTTAGTTACAGTTCAATATCTTAAACATAAATAAATTGAGAAATAACATAATGAAGTCAGTCGAAGAAGTCGTTAGAGGTTTTATAGAGCAAGTGCGTTCGGGAGCAAAACCAGAGTTAGCTTCAAACTTTATGGCACGCAAAGTTAAAGCTCATCAAGTAATATCCGGAAAAAGTGAAGTAATAGAAAGAAGCCCAGAAAATTATACTGACCACATCTATGAGTTTATTGAAGAGTTCGGTAACTTTGATTTGGAAGTAGAAGAAATGATTACCCAAGATAGCAAGGTCTATGTGCGCTGGTGTCAACGAGGCAAGCACATCGGTAATATATTGGGTTATCCCGCAACCGGCAAACCTCTTGAAACGAAGGGCAGCGCTGTTTATCGAGTGGAAAATGACAAAATTGTCGAATACTGGATCCAGCGAGAAAATGAAGGGCTAACAGAGCAATTGGAAAGTCAGGCTAATTCGCTCTAGTTTTCTGTTTATCCCTAAATTAGGCAAAAGATAGTTACTGACTTTCTTTTGCCTCTTTCCCTTACTAGGTATGGATTTCCTCTCAGTTTTTTTGAATCCTATTTGACTAACATTTTCTGAGACTTATAGAGTGCTCCCATGGCTGGAAAGTCAAAGCTAGGATTAGGAAAATATGACTCTACGAGTGGTACCAGAACTCTATTGTTTCGATTTGCACATTAGTCAGTCGTTTTTTGTTGACGTGTTGGGGTTCACATTGAAATACGAGCGGCCAAAAGAAGAGTTTGCTTACCTTACACTTGATGGTGTTGATCTTATGCTTGAAGGGATTAGTAGCAATACTAGAAAATGGGTTACTGGTGAGCTGGAGCTTCCTCTGGGTAGAGGAGTCAACTTCCAATGGGATGTGAGAAATATAGATTCATTGTACGAGCGAGTTCGCAACAAAGCAGAAGATGCTATCTATTTACCCATGGAGTCAAAGCCTTACCAATGCGGCAATATAGTTTCAGTACAAAAGCAATTTATCGTTCAAACTCCAGATGGTTACTTATTCAGATTCTGTCAGGATATTTAGTTGCTATCAATGAGCAGTAAGGTTTTGCAGAGTTTGAATCTAAACAAACTAGCATCTGGAATACACAGCCAGCCGTTTATCAGCTCCATCTAAAATCCCTGTAGAAATGATGATGGATTAGGAAATAATCCTATATGCTGTTTCGTATTATTGCAAACTTAAAAAGGCAGACAGTTAATGACTCAAATTAGAATCGCTAGCCGTAACGATGTTGAAGATCTATCCGTACTATTTCACGAATACAGGCAGCTGTCTGTCAGTTTGGATAATTCTGCGACTATAACAGAGTCGGGAAAGTGGCTTAGAGATAAAATCGATAGCCGTGATGCGGTCTTTTTAATCGCAGAAACAGATGGCTTATTCATTGGCTTTGCGACTTTATATCAAGGCTTTAGCTCTATATCATTACAAAAGTATTGGATTCTAAACGACCTTTACGTAAAGGATGAAGCGCGTGGGTTAGGCGTTGGAAGTAATTTAATAGCCGAGGCTGATAAACTTGCTATCGATACTAACTCGATGGGTATTGAATTGGAAACTGCTATCGGTAATACAGTGGCTCAGTCCATGTATGAAAAACTTGGGTACGTTGTAAATACGAAGTACAAAAGTTATTTTAAGGCTATCTAATTTTTGTCCAAGACAACGCTAAAAACACGTCTAACGGACACGGTTTCTTCCATCGGATTTTGCCATATAGAGCTGTCTATCGGCCATTGATATGACCTCATCGATGGAATGGCTATCACTCGAGTACACTGACACGCCGATTGATAGTGTCACTGAGACTGAGCTTCTTTGTCCAATCGTCACTTGTATATCTTCAACGCTATTACGTATTTTTTCTGCGACAATCACCGATCGTTCTAAATCGCTATCTGGCAAGGCGACACAAAACTCCTCGCCTCCATAACGACAAACAATATCTCCACCTCGGGTGGTTTGCAAAAATACTTCAGCGACCTCCCTTAACACAGCATCGCCAACATCATGCCCATACTCATCATTAAAACGCTTAAAGTGATCAATATCGGCCATCAAGATCCCTATCTTAGCACCATTTCTTTTTGCTCTAGCCACCAGCTGCTCCAATGACTCAAAGAGATAGCGTCGATTGTAAAGACCTGTTAACGAGTCACTGATTGCCTGCTGTTTTAAGTGGTATCTCAAATTAATATTTGCCAACGCTAAACCAATCCGTTTCGTTATAGCCTCAAGTAATAGCATTTCGTTTGCACTTAGTTCAGGGCTAACTGTATGCATTACACCAATTGCCTCACCTAACGCCACAAGTGGTAAACAAACGGTACAAGGCTGACTTGTCTCTTGCTTAATATGAGAAAAATGATCACAGTACAACAGAGTACCGTTGTGGTGTGATTTATGTGGATGCCCTTTCCTTAAAGCCCAGCATTGATCTGGCAAAAAGTGGATATTCTCTTTCCACTCATCCCCCCAAAAAATTTGCGACTCTAAACGATTTCTTGAAGCTTTATAAATGGAAATAGCACCAGTAGTATTGGGTAGTAGCTGGGGAACAATCTGTTTTACCGCTTTTGCAGCTTCTGTGACTTCAGAGCATGAGCCTAAAATTGAGTCCAATTCATACAACAACTCGATATTTCGAACGCCAGAATCTATTCTATTTTTTAGTTTTTTCCGATCATCTTCCACCGACATTGCTATCCAGCGGGAACTAAAAAAGCTTAAAACAACAAGGGACAAGGTGCTCAATGCAAGAATAATAATTAAAGCTTGCCTAAGCTGAATGAGTTCATATTTTATCGTGTCATCGGGTAAAGACGCTCTAGCGTAATAACCAACCTTCACCCCATTTTGTAATATCTGATCGTAGACAGTAACGTATGTATACGTTTTTTGGACGGTATCACTGTACCGTTGAGCAAAGCCTATCCCAGATTTAAATGCTTCAACTACTTCAGGTCTATCAGCATGATTATCCATTAATGATATTGAATCAAAGGGTACTTGAGAGTCCCCAGTCACAACACCAGATGCATTAATAAAAGTGATACGAGCATCTGAAGCCTGGCTTAGTTTCTTTGCAATTGGGTCAACATTCTCGATTGTGAGCGGTACACCGATTTGAGAAAGCGTCACGATAGAAGATTTTGCTAACCAGTCTAACTCGGTCTCTACGCGAGAATTTAGCTCTCGATCTAACTGATGATCAATAATAACTAAGTTCAAACTGCTGATTACAAAAACAACAATGAGAGGCAGAAAAATAATACGGTTCTTTAGAGTCAAAGCACTTCTAATCGTTTAATAATACTTACTTTTAAACGTAGCATAACGTCAATATTTAGCAGGGTAATTACTACTCATTACTGCTATTTTCTTTTATCCGACAGAAGGACATTTCTCGGTCGGCTATAAAACAATATCAATGATTCATATATTAGGCCAAAAATATAGATAGGCTCGTTTCGTCGATACTGGCAACAAACCTGATCATTTCATAACATATTTCTTCTCAATTCCCTAACTCTACTTGGTCATGTTCTTAGTACTATACATCTCCATAAATCCTTGGAGTCCATTAACCAAGCTATTCTGCCTTTCTATTGCTTGCCCTGTTTGTACGGCTGCTTTAGACGTTTCATTCGCAATATCAGAAATACTATTTAAATTCTTACTAATAACATCTGCTAAACTCGCTTGCTGGTTAGATGCGGTAGCAATTTGTGTATTCATACCAGTAATGGTTTCTACTGCTCCGTTAATAGATTTCAGCACTCCACCAGCTTCAACTGCTTGTTCGACAGTATCATTGGCCTTACCTCTACTGGATGCCATTGCTAAAACAGCATTGCCTGCATTAGCTTGTAACCTTTCAATAATTTGCTGAATTTCTTGAGTGGATTTACCCGTTTGATTTGCTAGAGAACGTACTTCGTCTGCGACAACCGAGAAACCTCTTCCCGCTTCTCCCGCTCGAGCTGCTTCTATTGCAGCATTCAACGCTAATAGATTTGTTTGATCTGCAATTCCTCGAATCACATCAAGAACCGTCCCGATCTCCTTTGCATCATTTTCTAGCATGGAGATCACTTCTGAAGCACTATCGACTTCTTCAGCTAACGATCGTATAACAACAATAATATTGTCTACTTTAGAGTTGCCATTTTGAGATTCATGATATGCATCATTTGCTGCTTTCATTGCTTCAGACGTATTAGCAGCCACTTCCTGAGAGTTCTGCTCCAATTCACTAACGGCTACCACGACTTCAGAAATCTCCCTATCTTGATGCTTAATTCTAGACTGAGTGTTGTTCATTATCTCCGACATTTTTCCTGTTGAGCTTAGCAATTCGCTAGTTGAATCGGTAATCTCTTGAATTTGTTTACTTTGTTTGCTGACCATGCGGGACAGCGCTTCACGCAATTGCCCCACTTCGTTTTTCCCACCACGAATCACTTCGATACACAAATCGCCATTAGACACTCTCTCTAATGAAGCAACAATTTCATCAATTGGGGATATCACCATACGACGGATGATGACCATAAACGTAATAATAATTCCTAACAATAAAGCCAAAGATACGATCGCCAATAGGATTACCTTGTTATAGACCCTATCCGCCATTTGAGCTTGCACTTTACGGATTTGCGACTCTGTATCTTCTAAAATGTTCTTACTACTAGACTGGATATTGCTATTAATACTGTCGATACGTTGCCTTTGTAACGCGAGCTTATTTTTGATCACCGTTGAATCTACGTAAATTTTCACCCCTACAAAACCAAACTTTGACTTTTTCGTTGCCTCAAATTCTTTATCTACCTTGTAGTTTCCTTGCTGTTCAAAACTCGTCCAAGGACCACTTTGCTCCATCTGTATCTCAAGTTTTTTTAACTCTGGAATATTTTCTATTTCACTCAAAGCTAAGCTTTCAATTCCATCGACATCAAAGTTTTCAGAAAATGGTAAAAATATGGATGATAGCTGAACAGCTAACGAGCGACTGCTTTCTTCAAATAGCTTTACGTCCTCCTTCCCTGTATTCGATAAATATTGCTCAAGCTCCTTGGAAACTTGGTCAGATAAGTTTCCTAAATTGCTTTGAACACTTGGAATAATTTCACTATCCAGATTTTGACTGAGCTCTCCAGTCACTTACGTAGGAATGATGTAGCCAATAATACAAGAGGTCATTATAGTAACAACGACAAATGCACCAACAATTATTTGTTTAATAGTCATGTCTTCCATTTGCAAACGGTCCTTATTATGGTTGTTATCTAGTTTCTTGTATAATGACTACATTCATAGCTATAAGCTCAATTACCAGCTATAAGTTTTTGGATCGATATTCCCTTTCTCCATTAATTGCACAGAAAAGTCTAAGGATGAGTTTTCAAAATCAACCATTCTTTGTGCTGAAAATACCTCTTTTGCTTCCTTCGCTGCACCAACCAATTTAATCACATCAGCAACGGAAACTTCTGTCGAAACAGATAAAACATTATCTGGATTTTTTTGCTCTGATACCCCTGGTATGACATACATTTCAAGCTCAGGGTACTTACTTTTATTTGCTTCCCACCACCAGTTCTTCACTACGCCAGCTAAGGCCTTATTAGATTTTACGGCGCCGATAGTCGCGGAGTGGCTTCTAGTAGCAATACTTGCTTTGCCATTAGTGGCAGCTTTCGCACTCGACTCGCCAGAACTAGAACCTGCTGCAAATGCGACTTTTTCAGGCATATTTTGTAAAATGGCAACAGGGTCTTGCCCTTTAGGGTACACTAACACTCCGCTATAATACTCCTTGCCATTTACAGCTTGCACGATCATATTACCCAAACCTCTTTCACGGATTATTGTTTGAGCAAAAGAACCAGCAAAAACCATACTTGGTTTACTCCCACTAAATGCTTCAAATATTTGGGGGTAGCTTTTTGCAATTCTCGGACGCATCTTAATTCCCGAAGCTTCACTTAACGACGCAGTGATAACTTGTGCTACTTTCGGTTTGGATTTCCAGCTGGGTGCAAACCATAGATCAACTTCAGTTGCACTATAAGAATAAAATGATGTGAATAAAAAAGTAGATGACAGTAGTAAGTAAAAAAATTTTTTCATTCAAATTTCCTTTTAACTATTAAAGAGACCAACCTCCATATGGCGGATAATTAAAAATTTAGATTAAATTTAATTATTTTTAAATTAAAAATAAGAAAAAAAGAAAATAAATAGAGTATGAAAACTAAATTAATACAATATGTTAAAATAAAATATGAGTTAGAATAAAAAGGAAAAAGGAATATTTAGAATAACAGCCCTAGCCTAACTTAATAACGAATATACATTTATACTTAAAGTATTAAAAAGCACGAACCATATTAATCCGTGCTTTAAATACGTGTTATCGAGACAAGTTATTTTCTGCGAGTAGGTTTACGCTTATTTTGATTACTGCCACGCCCTTTTGGCGTGTTGACGCGCTCTTCGTGACGCTTCACTGCGCGGCGAATTTTCTGGCTGCGCGAGCGCTCTCTCTTTCTTGACGTATTATCTTTAGATTGATCAAGCAAAGTATTTCTTTCTGGTTTTAGCTCAACAAGTTCACGCAGGTAGTTTACCTCTTTTAAAGGTAGCTCCATCCAGCCACCACGTGGCAGTTTCTTGTCGAGATAAATATCGCCATAACGGACACGTTTTAATCTGCTGACTGTCGTGTCTTGTGACTCCCATAAACGGCGAACTTCGCGGTTACGACCTTCGTTAATAGCAACGTAGAAAGTGTGATTCATTCCTTCACCACCCGCGTAGACAACATCTTCAAAACGCGCCATGCCGTCTTCAAGTTCTACACCTTTCACAAGGTTTTTTACCTTTTGTTCCGTCACTTCGCCAAAAACGCGAACAAGATACTCTCGTTCGACTTGGCGGCTTGGGTGCATTAAGCGATTGGCTAATTCACCATCGGTCGTAAACAGTAGCAAACCAGACGTGTTTGCATCTAATCGACCTACCGAGATCCAGCGTGAACCACGAATTTTAGGTAAGCGATCAAAAACTGTCCGTCTCCCTTCAGGATCGTGACGAGTACACAACTCTCCTTCTGGCTTATAGTAAGCCAACACTCGGCAAACAACTTCTTCGGAAGATTTAGTAGAAACATGATGGCCATCGATCCTGACCGTAGCATTTTCGTCTTCAAGACGCTCACCTAGTTTAGCAACCACTCCATTGACGCTCACTCGGCCTGCTTTGATTAACGCTTCTAGTTCACGGCGAGAACCATACCCAGCACGCGCTAATACCTTCTGTAATTTTTCGCTCATTGGCTTACCTAATAGTTGTCGTCTTCACAGACGTCGAATTGGATTGCGCTTCAAAAACGCAGTCGGGCATTATCTCAAAATAGTCAGCAAAAATCACCCGATTTATTATTGAAATGGTGCAATATCACCTGAACCTAAACGCGCTACCACCGGCTCGCCTTCACTAAAATCAATCACGGTCGTAGGTTGCTCTCCTAGGTATCCACCATTTAAGATGCAGTCAACGGCGTGCTCTAGCTTATCGCGAATATCCTCGGGGTCCGATTCCGTATGTTCATTTCCGGGTAAGATTAACGACGTTGACATCAGTGGCTCACCCAATGCTTCCAGAAGCTCTAACGCGATTTTATTGTCCGGTACACGTATGCCAATTGTTTTCCTGCGAGAGTTCATCAAACGTCTTGGCACTTCTTTAGTTCCTTTAAAAATAAACGTATAAGGCCCAGGCGTATTGTTTTTCAATAAACGAAACGCGGTATTGTCTACCCTTGCGTATAAAGAAAGCTCCGATAAATCTCGGCAAAGAAGAGTAAAATTATGCTTGTCATCTAAACGGCGAATTTGGCAGATTCTTTCTAACGCCTGTTTATTTTCTAGCTGGCAACCTAGCGCGTAACCGGAATCCGTTGGATATACCACGACGCCGCCATTTCTAACAATTGCTACCGCTTGATTGATCAAACGAGCTTGCGGGTTTTCTGGATGAATGTAAAAAAACTGACTCATTATTATTCCTCGTTATCGAGTCAACGACTCTGTTTTGGGGCTTGTTCTTCTCTATCATTCCCTTTCTTTTGCTTGTCTAGACCCCAATCTTTCCAAATGGGCTCGACTCCTGAAGGTAACCAAAGGTTTTTACCTAATTCCATCCACTGGGACGGATAATGAAAGTCGCTACCTAGAGAAGCTAATAGGTTGTATTGTATAGCATAGTCGGCCAAATTGCGCCTTTCTTGTGGTGCTTGCTGTGGTTGTGCTACTTCCATCCCATCTCCACCAGCATCCACAAACGCTTGAATTAGACGCTTAGTCCATTTCGCTGTCAATTTATATCGCCCGGGATGCGCGAGGACCGATTGTCCTCCAGCGTCATGAATAGCGCCAATCGCTTCATCCATTGAACACCAACTAGGTGGGACATAACCCGGATTGTCTCGTGTAAGAAATTTTTTAAACACTTGCTGCATGTTCTTTACGTGGCCGTTTTCAACTAGCCAGCGTGCGAAATGAGCTCTCGTAATTGGTGCATCTTGCGCAATCTTTTGTATTTGAGCCAGAACATCCGTTGATTTGGTCGCTTTCTGTAATCGTTCTGCAATGAGTTCTGCTCTGGTTACCCTTCGCTGTTTTTGCGCTTCAATCAATTGAGTTAAGTGTTGACTGTGACTATCAATGTTTAGCCCAACTATATGGATATCTTTGTTTTTCCATACTGTCGAAATTTCAATACCCTTAACTAAACGAATTGGCAGCTGTTTTTTCTCAATATAGTTTTGTGCACACGCCAAGCCTTCTACCGTATCGTGGTCTGTTATCGCCAATATGTCGATACCAAATCCAACCGCTCGGTCGATAAGATCTTCTGACGATAAGTGCCCATCAGATGCGGTAGTATGGCTGTGCAAATCAATTTTCATAAATTAGCTTTTTTTAGTTGACATTTCACTCTCGTACTAGTTAACTAGTACAAAATAAATTTCACCGAAGCGACGAGCGCTACATGTTACAAGATTCTCACTACAATTCGAAATATATTGGCACAACTGTAGTGATCAATACTGCTCGTTGGTGGCGCACTTGGCTATTATCCAAGTGGGTTACTGCATGCTTCTAAAAATTTAGAAATTAGCACCTAGCCCGCTCTTGTAAGCGGGCTTTTTCATTTTATATTTTCGCGCAACAAGCTCACTTCTTGGGTCTACCAATATCATGCGAGAATCAACATCAGCAATTTGGGAAGAACAAGATAGTGTGCGAGTATGTCCAGCAGATACAATTCATATAAGGAGGTCTTGTGAACAAGGCCATTACAATAGAAAATCTAGGTGAGCTTGAAGTAATCAGTACGCCAGTACCTTACTCACAAGATCCAACCAGTCTGTTTTATACGCTTTGCCACGAAAAAACAGACAGCCTTTTGCTAGAGTCAGCGGAAGTTGATTCGAAACAAGATTTACAAAGTCTACTCCTTGTCGATTCTGCGGTTAGAATCGTCTGCCTAGAAGAAGAAGTCACTTTTTCTGCGTTAAGCAGCAACGGCCAACAGCTTATTGAACACTTGGCGCAAAATGTAAGTGACTCTGTCGCTTCAACATTGAGCTCAAATAAACTGGTGCTCAAATTCGAGCAACCTGACGTAAACCTTGATGAAGACACTCGTTTAAGACAGGCTTCTTCGTTCGATGCTCTAAGACTCGTTCAACATAGTTTCGACCTTACCGATAAAGACAAGCATGCCATTTTTATTGGTGGTCTATTCGCTTATGACCTCGTGGCCAATTTTGAATCTATTGGTGACGTACCTTCAGACAACAACTGTCCTGACTATGTATTTTACGTTGCCGAAACACTATTAGTGATTGACCATCAAGCGCAAACCAGTCAACTGCAAGCGAGTTTATTTAGCAGAGATGAAGCGATTCGCGCTCAAATCACTCAGCGCATGGATCATATCCGTCAACAATGCTCTTCAATTCAGCCGTTACCCGCAGCCAAAAAACTTTCTAAAATAGAAGTCGAAACTAACGTTTCTGATGCTGAGTTCTGTCAGTCTGTCACTGACTTAAAGCAATACGTCGTAAAAGGCGATATTTTCCAAGTTGTACCTTCACGCCGTTTTACAATGTCTTGCCCTTCTCCACTGGCAGCATACAAAGAACTGAAAATACAAAACCCAAGCCCTTACATGTTTTACATGCAAGATGAGCTATTCACTTTGTTTGGCGCTTCCCCAGAGAGTGCTTTGAAGTACGAAACTTCAAACAACCAAGTGGAAATATACCCAATAGCGGGAACAAGACGTCGTGGAAAATATCCCAATGGTGACATCGACTTTGACTTAGATAGTCGTATTGAATTAGAGCTGCGTTCAGATAAGAAAGAAAACGCTGAGCACATGATGTTAGTCGATTTAGCTCGTAATGATGTTGCGCGAATTTCTAAGCCAGGAAGCCGCCATGTTGCAGACTTACTAAAGGTTGACCGTTATAGCCATGTAATGCATTTAGTCTCTCGCGTCGTCGGCCAGCTAAGAGAAGATCTCGATGCGCTGCACGCATACCAAGCTAGCATGAACATGGGAACCCTAACTGGCGCCCCTAAGATACGTGCTATGCAGTTGATTCGTGACACCGAAAAAACTCGCCGAGGTAGCTATGGTGGAGCCGTCGGCTATTTAACTGGCGAAGGCTCTTTGGATACCTGTATTGTTATCCGCTCTGCTTATGTCGAGAATGGCCAAGCCAATGTTCAAGCAGGCGCAGGAGTCGTATTCGATTCAGAGCCTCAAGCGGAAGCGGACGAAACCCGTGGCAAGGCTCAAGCCGTTATCAACGCTATCAAAACCGCACATCAGGAGTAGAATCATGGCGAATATAATTTTTATCGATAACTTCGACTCCTTTACTTATAACTTGGTTGACCAGTTCCGCTCACTGGGTCACAACGTGACGATTTATCGTAATAGCATTGATGTAGACACGATAGAACAAGCGGTAGAGGCACTTGAAAATGCTGTTTTACTGTTATCACCTGGGCCCGGACAGCCTTCTGAAGCTGGATGTATGCCTCTATTAATCCAACGTTTACAAGGTAAAGTGCCAATGATCGGTATATGCTTGGGTCACCAAGCAATCGTAGAAGCGTATGGTGGCAAAGTGGAAGGCGCGGGAGATATCGTACATGGCAAAGTCTCTATGATGTCTCACCAATCTCACCCTATTTATCACGGTTTAGCTGACAGCATTGCTATCGCACGATACCATTCACTCGTCGCAACCAATATCCCAAAATGTTTGACTGTGACCGCTGAAGTGGATGGTTTGGTCATGTCGGTCACTCATGAACAGCACAAGGTGTGCGGTTTTCAATATCATCCAGAGTCAGTTATGACAACAAATGGTGCTACATTATTGTCAAATGCGATCACATGGGCGTTAGATAGAGAATAAAATTAAGGTCAGTTGGAGAAGACTATGCAGAACATTATTAACAAGTTGCTTCAGCAACAGTCACTTACTCAAGAAGAAAGCTCTCAATTATTTAGCTGCATCATCAAAGGAGAATTGGATGCAACGTCAATGAAAGACGTTCTCCTTGCATTGAAATCAAAAGGGGAAACACCAGAGGAAATTGCAGGTGCAGCCAAGGCACTTATTGCAAATGCGACCCCTTTCCCGGCTATTGACTATGACTTTGCAGACATTGTTGGCACTGGCGGTGATGGTCACGACACCATCAACATTTCTACAACAGCAGCATTTGTAGCAGCCGCTTGTGGCTTAAAAGTCGCTAAACACGGAAATCGTAGCGTATCGAGCAAATCTGGCTCATCTGATTTGCTGGCATCATTTGGCATCAACCTCGCCATGACGCCAGAAGATACCAAAAAGGCCGTGGATGAAATTGGTGTAGCATTCTTATTTGCACCTGAATATCACTCAGGCTTTAAACATGCCATGCCAGTCAGACAAGAGTTAAAAACAAGAACTATTTTTAATATTCTCGGGCCACTGATTAATCCAGCTAGCCCCCCTATTCAGCTAATGGGTGTCTATAGCGAAGAGCTTGTTAAACCGATATCCGAAACCATGCTGCAAATGAATAAAAAACGCGCGGCGGTTGTTCATGGAAGTGGGTTAGATGAAGTAGCAATTCATGGCAAAACAACCGTAGCTGAAATCAGAGATGGTCAGATTCATAAGTACGTTCTCACCCCTGAGGATTTTGGCGTTAAGCTTCACGACTTAGAGGCCATCAAAGGTGGGTTGCCAGAAGAAAACCGCGAAATCATTACCAATATATTGACGGGTAAAGGCACAGAAGCGCAAGTAAGCGCAGTTGCGGTAAACGTGGCACTTCTAATGCGTTTATTTGGACACGAAGATCTAAAACAAAACACACAAACTGCGATAGAGGCTATGAACTCAGGCAAAGCTTATGAGTTAGTCCAACAGTTGGCTCAAAGAGGTTAACATGACACAACTATCTGAACATGTCTCAGTAAAAGAAACTCAAATGGCCAAAGTTTTGGTAAAAATTGTTGGTGACAAACGTATTTGGGTTGATGAGCGTAAGCAACAGAAGCCTTTGGAATTGTTTCAATCTCAGTTAGAAAAATCCGATCGAAGCTTTTATCAGGCTTTATCGAGTGGTAAAACAGCGTTCCTTCTAGAGTGCAAGAAAGCCTCCCCTTCCAAAGGGCTCATTCGGGAAGACTTCGATTTGGAATACATTGCTGGTGTTTATAAAAATCACGCCTCAGCAATATCTGTTTTGACTGACGAGAAATATTTCCAAGGTAGCTTTGAATTCTTGCCGACGGTTCGCAGCATCGCGACTCAACCAGTCTTGTGTAAAGACTTTATGATAGACCCTTACCAAGTCTATCTTGCTCGATCTTATGGTGCAGACGCGATCTTGTTGATGCTTTCGGTGTTAAATGACGAAGAATACAAACAACTTGCCGAGATTGCTCATTCTTTGGATATGGGTATCCTTACTGAAGTCAGTAACGAAGAAGAATTAGATAGAGCGGTTAACTTGGAAGCCCAAGTCATCGGCATCAACAATCGCAACCTTCGCGATTTATCCACTGACTTAAATCGCACCAAAGAGCTCGCGCCAATCTTGAGAGCGAAAGCTCCGAATACAACTATTATTTCTGAGTCTGGAATATACACACACCAGCAAATACGTGACTTAACACCTTTTGCCAATGGATTTTTAATTGGTAGCTCACTCATGGCCGAGGATAATTTAGAGCTCGCCGTTCGCCGAGTCATTTTAGGCGAAAACAAAGTTTGTGGCCTTACAACCCCAAAAGATGCGGCTAACGCCTATCAGGCTGGCGCAGTATTTGGCGGTCTAATTTTCGTCGAAAAATCAAAACGCTATGTTGATTTGGAATCTGCCCGCCTTACGATGAGCGGTGCGCCACTAGAGTATGTCGGTGTATTCCAAAACCACACCGCGGAGCAAGTCGCAAACACAGCCAATGAGCTGGGTCTGAGTGCGGTGCAGTTACACGGCGATGAAGACCAAACTTTTGTAAATAACCTGCGTGAGTTGCTCAATGTCGATATCGAAATTTGGAAAGCCTATGGTGTTACAGATTCACTTCCTGCAATGCTAGATGCATACGTTGATCGCCACTTGCTAGATACGAAAATTGGCAACCAATCTGGTGGTACCGGACAGACGTTTGATTGGTCGCTATTGACCGACAAAGAAAAGGTGATGCTAGCCGGAGGTCTATCTCCAGAAAACGCACAACAAGCTTCGCAACTTGGTTGCCTCGGTCTTGATTTTAACTCGGGTGTAGAATCATCACCTGGTACGAAAGATAAAAATAAGCTGCAACAAGCGTTTGCGGCCGTTAGAGATTATTAAAGGATACGACTATCATGGCAAAACTCGATGCCTATTTTGGTGAGTACGGTGGTCAATACGTACCACAAATTCTTGTTCCAGCACTCGAACAGTTAGAGCAAGCTTTTATAGATGCACAGGAAGACCCAGATTTCCGCGCAGAGTTTATGTCTCTGCTGCAAGAGTATGCTGGTCGCCCTACGGCTTTGACGCTAACGCGCAATTTAACCAAAGGTACTAAAACTAAATTGTACCTAAAACGTGAAGACCTTTTGCACGGCGGCGCGCACAAAACGAACCAAGTTCTTGGTCAAGCATTGCTTGCAAAGCGCATGGGTAAAAATGAAATCATTGCTGAAACAGGTGCAGGACAGCACGGTGTTGCCACCGCTCTTGCGTGTGCGCTGCTCGGGCTAAAATGTAAAGTTTACATGGGTGCGAAAGACGTCGAACGTCAAAGCCCGAATGTGTTCAGAATGAAGTTAATGGGCGCAGAAGTGATCCCTGTTCATTCCGGCTCTGCGACACTAAAAGATGCTTGCAACGAAGCATTACGCGACTGGTCAGCAAGTTATGAAAAAGCGCACTATTTGCTTGGTACTGCAGCAGGCCCACACCCTTTCCCAACTATCGTTCGTGAGTTCCAACGTATGATCGGCGAAGAAACTAAACATCAGATCCTCGCCCGTGAAGGTCGCTTACCTGACGCCGTTATCGCATGTGTGGGCGGTGGCTCGAATGCAATCGGTATGTTCGCTGACTTTATCGAGGAAGAGTCCGTTCGACTGATCGGCGTTGAACCAGCAGGTAAAGGCATTGATACTAATCAACACGGTGCACCGCTTAAGCACGGAACAACCGGCATTTTCTTTGGTATGAAAGCGCCTCTAATGCAAGATGAGAACGGCCAAATTGAAGAATCCTATTCCGTTTCAGCAGGACTAGATTTCCCTTCTGTTGGACCACAGCACGCTCACCTGAATGCTATTGGCCGTGCAGAATACGACAACGTGACTGATGACGAAGCTTTAGAAGCGTTTCAAACTCTGGCCAGAGATGAAGGCATCATTCCAGCATTAGAGTCGTCTCATGCCCTTGCACACGCACTTCGTATGGCGAAACAAAACCCAGACAAAGAGCAGTTATTGGTAGTTAACCTATCTGGCCGTGGTGACAAAGATATTTTCACCGTCCACAAAATCCTAGAAGAAAAAGGAGCCATCTAATGGATCGCTATCAAAATCTGTTCAGCAAGTTAGCAGAAAAAAATCAGGGGGCGTTTGTTCCATTTATTACTGTTGGCGATCCTAATGCAGAGCAGTCACTTAAAATAATGGAAACGTTGGTTGAGTCTGGTGCAGATGCTTTAGAACTGGGTATTCCGTTTTCCGATCCTCTCGCCGACGGTCCTACCATTCAAGGAGCGAACATTCGCGCACTTGAGTCCAGTGTGACACCGACCATCTGCTTTGAACTCATCGCAAAAATTAGAGCAAAGTACCCTGACCTACCCATCGGCTTATTGATGTATGCAAACTTGGTTTACTCAAAGGGTATCGAAAACTTTTATCAGCAATGTGCGCAGGCGGGTATAGATTCAGTGCTGATTGCCGATGTACCGACAAATGAAAGCAAAGAGTTTGTTGAAGCTGCAGAAAAATACGGCGTGCACCCAATCTTTATAGCCCCACCTTCAGCAAGCGATGAAACGCTGAGTGATGTTGCTAAACTGGGTGGCGGATACACATATTTACTTTCTCGCTCTGGCGTGACAGGCGCTGAAACAAAAGCGAATATGCCTGTCACAGATTTGCTAAATAAACTAAACCAGTACAACGCGCCCCCTTCACTGCTAGGTTTTGGTATCTCAGAGCCTTCTCAAGTGAAACAAGCTCTAGAGTCTGGCGCAGCTGGCGCGATTTCAGGTTCTGCGGTAGTGAAAATCATTGAAACAAATGTTGAGAAGCCAGATGAAATGCTCTCTAAACTGTCTGAATTTGTTTCAGGTATGAAAGCGGCCACCGTTAAATAATTCTTTCAACTGCCTTCACTATCTTTTGTGAAGGCAGTTTTTTATCGTTTATATAACGGATTTGGTAAATCCATTTTAAAAGCTCACCACTTGGCATAGCACCACAGCAATTAGCCCCTCCTCCACGTAAATACATCAAGCAACACATAAAACAAACATTAAGTCTCTTATTTTCAAAAGCATTTATTACTTACTTTATCAATAGCACATAAAATGTTTTCGATCAGATTTTAGATATATATTTCTGTATACTATCAATAAGTTCTACGTTCGGTCTTATTCAGGTAAATTGGGAGACATCATCTAACGAAACCACATTGGAATTTTGTCAGGGTTGCACATTAAATCGTCACCCTCTCGCCTAACTACGCCAACTTTTTAACGAATAGATGTACATCAAGATCAATGCTGCATTGCTGTTAAATAACAGTAAAATTTAGGATGCTATTTAACAATAGCTTAGGCATACAGAATAAGAAGGTTATATAAGATGGATTACTCGTCTCTGTTCACGGAATTTTTGTGTAAGAACTATAGTGCTAAAACTACAAAATATGAATTTTTCAACGCTGTTTCAAACTACATTCATTCTAACGGCCGACATTTTTTTCAAGTAATCCTTTCTGCAAGAAAAAAGCAAATTATTGATTTTAAATCAAATATTTCATCAAAAAATTTAGTTACAATATTCGAGCAAAACTACTATCGTACTATCGTAGGGACACCATTCGAAGGTAGCAAGAAAGACTACTTACTCATTGAACAAATAGCAGCAAAGCTCTGTGGTAACTGGTTAGAGTTTTGGAGCGAATTTCTAATTTATGAAGTTAAAGCTAAGTATAGTAAGCATAGTTGCCTACCTCAAAACCCTCTTCTCCCATTCAATGACGAAATGTATTTATCTGAAGTGGTGAATGATATTTCTCTCGACAAACGGCTATTTTATACTCTTCATCATGATAGGCCCATGCTCCTAAAAGACGCAGTTTATCTAATAAATTTAGAGCTATTTGTTAAGGAATCTAAGTGGTATGAGATGTTAATGTGCCTGAACCTTTCTAGTTCAGGCACGCATATGATACTAACCGCTCCTCGTAAGCACGATTTTCCAATAATTGTTTCGAGTGTCTTGATACAAGGATGGGCCCAACGAAACCAGTGGTTGAGCTATCAGGAATATTTTCAAAGTAATCAGTGGAATCTTTGCGTATCTAGCAGTGGATGGAACATCCTCAACAAGTCGAACATATTTTCCAGCAACCTAAAAGACTCTTACACGTGCGTTAAGAACTTTGAGACTGATTTTCAGAATAAGCTTCTCAAAAAAAGTCGTATTTGTGAACTATTACGGCTAACCGTAAGTGGTACTATTCGACAGAAAGTATATTATTTGTACCTAGCACAAAAACATTTAGTAAAAGCAGTACACAGTCTAGGGTATGATTTTTGTTTAACAATTATAGAACAACCTTTTTTATTAAATTATTACGAAAAACTAGATAATAATTGTTATATATCAACCAGTTATTGCAAAATGGACAATAAGGACGATTATATGTACAAAGGGCTTTGGAATACTAAAATTCTCCTACAGTCTTTACAGTCATGTACATTCAGTAAATACAAAAAAATAGCTAATAGTTTTAAACAAAAAGTTGTAGCAGAACTTTATGCATAACGTCATACTCGATATAAACTTCCGACCACAAGCTTTAACTCTAACACTAGTCGGGTTCGCTATTTTAGGATGGTTGATTTGCTATACTTATAGTTTAAGAAAAATGCATAGATCCATCTTAAATACATACCACTTTCCCTACATTTGCTATTCTGCCTGCATAATGTTGTGGATATTTTCTAACGCATATTTTCAGACTGGTTACTTAGTTAGCTTAGGAGAACCCGCGGCTATCACAATGGCTAAAGTAGCTAACTTGAGCTCTTTTTTCGCTTTTGCATTTGCATACTACTTCTCATGTGGACTATTAGCTACACAGCGGAAGAAAAAAATCGCATGGATACAGTTTTTAGTGCTCGGTACTAGCTCTATATACGCACTGTTCGTAAATACGTTTAAAGCAGATACAATTAAAGGAGTAACGATATCAGCTGCAGGGCATTTTGATATTGTATTTGGCCCACAAACACCTTATTTTTTTGGTTTGGTACTAGCTATTATTTTATTAACCCTATTCAACCTATTAAGGTGCCGTAAATGCCACTCTAAGTTAAATCTGGCTAAAAATAACTATATGGTTATGGGAATATTTATATTTATGTCCTCTACTGCTGTCATTCATATAGGGTTCGCATACTTTTTAAATAATTTTTCATATACTTGGCTTCCACCCGCATTTTCCATCAGTGAGATATTATTTGTCGGCTATGCTCTTGTTACATCAAGATTTTATAGCTCTAAGTACATAATCTATAATGGCCTAACTGTTCTAACTTCGGGCCTCGTTTTAGCAATTTTGTTAGTCCCACTAACCCTCGTAATGAATACATATTTTGAGTTCTTTACTATTGCTACTATTTGCGTTTTAACGGGTATTAGCTGGCGTTATGTACATAACTTTTTTAAGCGGAGCATTGCACTAATATTATATGGTTCTACCACTACTCCAGTGGAAAAAATACAAGCGTTAGAAGATGATTTCCAACATTCTGCTCGTTTTGCCATTAAAAAACTGGGAAACCTACTTAATTTACCAAGTGGGAAGTTGAGGCTTGTAACAAACAAAGTAGATGATCCTACTTATTCTGAGTTTTTGTCTCAGCAGAAGTCAGTTCTTATTGTGGATGAAATTGAAAACGTAATTCAATTCACAGATTCGAAAACCAACCAGAAGCTAAAAGAATTAAAAAAGAAAATGAGCTCTGATGAAACTGCACTGATATTACCTTTATATGATGAGAATGCCAGTATTTCCTGCTTATTAGTTTCTCCGCATAAAGTTGATGGTGGTTTGTTCTCGCGTGAAGAAGTAAGAGCACTGCAAAAGGTCATTAACAAGGTACGAGGCTATATTAATGCCGATAGAAAGGTTTCACAGTCTCAAGCACTTGCTAACACCATCGCCCATGAAATGAGAAACCCACTTGCTCAGGCTCAACTCCAATTTGAGGAGCTCAAGGAGTTAGTTGTGCGTCACGCCTCGGTGAACGATATCTTAACCAGTATTGATAAAGGCCGGTCAGCGATACGTCGAGGGCGGCAACTCATAGACATCATTTTACGTGAGGTCAGTGACTCTTCCCTTACCAAAGAACCTGCTGTTGACTATTCAATCAGAAAGGTTATCCATCAAGCAATAGGTCGATATGGATTTGAAAGCAATGACATTCAAAAACGCATTATCTTCTGCAATGGTACTGACTTTGTCGCGAGATTGAATGAAACTTTGTTCCACTTTGTCATTTTTAACCTACTTCGCAATGCTATTTACTATTTTGATTCCTATCCTGCGTCTCGAATTCACATATCGACTCAAGAAGGTGAACATGAGAATTGCGTTATTTTTCGTGACAACGGCCCGGGTATCGATCCTCAGATTCTACCTAAGATCTTTGAGGACTTTTTTACACACAATAAAAATGGTGGAAGCGGATTGGGGCTAGGCTATTGTCAGCGTGTGATGCAAGCATTCGGTGGCAGAATCACCTGCAATACTGAGTTAGGTCAGTTTACAGAGTTTCGTCTGTACCTCCCTACTATAACCAACACCTCTGTTTCCTTAAGTTCGGATGATGACTACGGATTTATTGAAACCTATAAAGAATTGCCTGCTGGAGAGGCTCAACAACAAGCACCTATCATTTCAAAGCCACTTGAAACCTCCATCGACTTTTCATCCAAAACCATATTGGTTGTTGATGACAAGGAAGTACAGCGTGCTCTTGTAAAACTTTACCTTGAACAGCTTGGTTGCAAAGTAATCCAAGCTAACAACGGGCTCACTGCGGTAAGTGTTTTCCGCTCCAATCCAGTGGACCTAGTTCTCATGGATATTCAAATGCCTAAAATGAACGGCTTTCAGGCATGCAAACAAATACACGAAATATCTCCCTCTACACCTGTTGTGGCATTATCTGGTGAATGTGGAACTGAAGATCTTAAAAAAATCAATAAATTAATGGATGCCAGACTAGAAAAACCAACATCGAAAGAGTCGCTACAAAATGTGATATGCAGCTTACTTAGTAATGCAACAAAACAAGTAGTAGCGGAAAATAGTGGCACTGATTATGCATAATGTCCTTTGAATGACGGGTGACAATTTTTTGTCTACCCCCAGCAGCAAAGGAAAGAATTATGGATATTCATCGTCACACATATTACGGTCTCATTCACCATGGTATCAAATCACTCCTCGTTGACCGAGTCGGTCACTTTACAGAAATGGAGTATCACCAATACCTAAGCTTAATGACAGGCAAATCAAGCTGCTTTTCAATGAGTGACGATGAGTTACAAGTTGCTGTTGATAGTCTTAGAAGTGAGGGATATTTAGAAGACATGAAAAACCTAATACCAAGATTAGAAGCTTCTCATTTTGAACAGTAACCCCTGTGTTTTTGTATCTAGGTGTCTCTGGGTGTTTTGTATTTACGCAGTTTTGGGTAGACTGTAGCGAACTTCAGATAAAACGCACGATATAAGAATGAAACAAATCATCGACTTTATTCCCTTAATTGTCTTTTTTGTGTTGTACAAGATGTACAACATCTACGTGGCCACCGGAGCACTCATTGTCGCCACTGCGATACAAATAGTTCTCACCTACTTTCTCTATAAAAAAGTAGAAAAAATGCAATTAATAACATTCGTTATTGTTGCAATATTCGGTGGTATGACAATATTCCTTCATGATGACAATTTCATTAAATGGAAAGTAACCATTGTGTATGCGTTGTTCGCCCTTTTCTTAACAATCAGCCATCTTATGGGAAAATCAGCCATAAAAGGCATGCTTGGCAATGAGATCTCCCTACCTGAACATGCTTGGGCAAAGATAAATTGGGCTTGGGTAGCTTTCTTTGCAGTTTGTGCAGTTGTAAATATTTATGTCGCTTATGAACTTCCTTTAGATGTGTGGGTCAACTTTAAGGTGTTTGGCCTTTTGGTCGCCACTCTTGGCTTTACGCTATTAACTGGTGTTTACATATATAAACACCTACCCAAAAATAACGAATCAGAAGAGTAGCAGTTACCTGCAACATTTTATCAGCTTTTCGTTTTTAGAGCGGTTAATCAGACCGCTCAGAGTATTGGATGTCAAATATGAGTAAAGATAGTAGTTCTCCTAAAGGTCAATTATTGACTAGAACCTTGGCAATGCCAGCAGATACCAACGCCAATGGAGATATCTTCGGTGGTTGGCTCATGTCTCAGCTCGACTTAGCCGGTGGTATCCTCGCTAAAGAAATATCTAGTGGTCGTGCAGTGACGGTGTCCGTTTCAAGCATCGCCTTTGAAAAACCAGTTAAAGTTGGTGACGTAGTTTGCTGCTACGGTCATTGTACAAAAATCGGTCGAACGTCAATGTCCATGGACTTAGAGCTTTGGGTCAAGTCAGTCAATGACGCTGGAATCGGCGATCGATTTGAAGTATGTCGAGCCACTTTCAATTATGTTGCAATTGATGCTCACGGTCGGCCACGCCCCGTAAAACCCGAAGAGCACTCTCACATAGCATAGTTTTTTATATTCAATTTCACTGAGTTTCGCTAAAGTAAGACAGTCAAAGCTAGGTCCTCAGGCCCAACTTAATAATAAGGATAAGATTAGATATGTGGTACGTAATTTTTTCAACTGACGTCAAAGATTCCTTAGATAAGCGGCTAAGTGTTCGAGAAAAACATTTAGAACGCTTACAGCAGTTACAAGATGAAGGTCGATTACTCACCGCTGGCCCTATGCCCGCAATCGATTCTGATAACCCAGGCGACGCAGGCTTTACGGGCTCAACGGTTATAGCACAATTCGATTCTATATTAGACGCGCAATCATGGGCTGAATCCGATCCCTATGTTGGAGCTGGTGTCTACGAAAGCGTCATCGTGAAGCCGTTTAAGAAAGTTTTTTAATATGAAAAAAAGCATCATTTCTTTTGCTCTCATTGCAAGCGCGACCTTAGCTCTCTCTGGGTGTGCTTCGAAAACCGAGCAACAACAACGCCAATTAGAACTCATTGCGAGTAACCGCGCTGGAGTATTAAGTGCCGAACTTCCTTTAGAGTATGGCCCTCTTTCAATTATGAGTGCTAAGGCGAATGGTACAGTCATCGAAATTATGATGGTTTACAACCAAGATGCGACTGGCGCGAAACCCTTGAAGGAAGTTATGCGCGACACAATCAACAGTTATTGCGTAACGCCTGAGATTACAAGGAATTTAGGCATTGGTATCGACTATCAAATCAAAATGCGTAATAGTCGAGGTCAGTTAGTCGTTGATCAGATGATCACTCAAAAAACGTGTGATGAGAAAAGCAGCAAGAAAAGCTAACACTCACACAACCAATTTTACGAAATAAAGAGAAATTTACGAAATTCGACACATATCACAAATTTCTCTTTTTTTGTGAATAATCTCTCCAAAATCATTCACAGCAATTCCATTTACATTTTAATTAATTATGTGGTGAATGATTTTTCTACTGGTCAATCTAGGAATAACAGAGGAGTAATCCAGTTTGAATCGCGCTTGACTACAGATTCGACAAATTCTATGGTTTGATAACCACGTCGCAATGCGGAGATTCCTATGAAAAGGGCCAGTTCCACTTACCGTCTTCAGCTCATCAAAGAGGTTGCGTCTAAAAAGCAACAAAACGCCAATGATCCCATGGCGAACTACATCCACCAATTGCTCTCTGAAAAAACAGAAACAGACAGTAGTGTCGAGCTAAACAATCGCTTTGTCGGGAGCCATTTCGATGAAAATGCCGGAGGTTGGGTTAGCGATATTTGGGGCATGAAGTAAAATTACGTTTATTTAGGTTGTCGTATCTAGAATAACGATTGTTGGATATCATCGCCTTGCGGGAGCTCATTCCCTTGTTCTTGCTTCTGCTTGGTAGCTTTACGACGGTATCTTTGACGACATAGTTTGATGACATGCAGTTGTTGAGATGGTGTCATTTGCAACCAGTTAAATCTTTCTTCACGCTTACGCATGCACCCTTGACAGTACCCTTTATCATCAACCGTACAAATCCCTACACAAGGACTAGGTACAACAAAAAATTCTAATTGTTCCATACTTGTCCTCCTAATCTATCTATTAACGTTATGCCATCTACAGATAGACTGCAAACACTTGATGTACATTCCTCCTAGTTTCGCAGCCATGAGTGTTCAGTTTGTTTAAAATTCAAACACTCAAACATAAGCAAGTAATTTAGGCTGTAGAAGCACAAGTATTTCATGCATAAAAGTGTTTTAAAACAAATTATAAGTTTTTAATCTAGCTACTCTATAGCCTCCTCATTAGGTAATATACGTAGACCTGCTGAAAGTAAAACTTCATGAGTTGGGTCTCCTAATTACATCATTTTAGCTATAGGAACACTATGAAAAGGCTTTTCATAACTTTATTCATATTTTTATTTTCTCTCTCCGCCTCAGCTCAAGAAAGCTGGCAAAATATCGTCAAACAAGCTCATGGCCAAACCGTCTATTTAAATGGTTGGGGTGGCAGCCAAGAAGTGAATGACTATTTACGTTGGGCAGGTATTCAGCTGAAAAAGAAATACGATATCACTTTAGTCCAAGTTAAAGTCACCGACATGATTGAAACGACTTCGCGCCTTATTGCAGAAAAAGCCGCAGGAAAAAACAGTGGTGGTAGTGTCGATATGGTTTGGATCAATGGCAAATATTTCAAATCATTAAAAGAAAACCACTTACTCTACGGTCCGTTTGTTAGCACCCTGCCCAACTGGAAAGACGTCAACACGTCACTACCTGTAACTGAAGACTTTTCCGTTCCAACAGATGGATACGAAGCACCTTGGGGCGTCGGTCAATTAATCTTTATCTATGACTCGGCCACGCTTAAAAATCCACCACGTTCTTTTGCTGAATTGCTCAGCTATGCGAAAGCTCACCCCGGTCGAGTGACGTACCCTAAACCACCAGAATTTCATGGGTCTAGCTTCCTGAAAGCGGCCTTAATTGAGCTCACACATAACAACCCAGCGTTGCACAAGCCTGTAAACAAAGCTGACTTCGAAAAGATTACCGCTCCACTTTGGCACTATCTTGATCAACTTCATCCATTGATGTGGCGTGGTGGCAAACAGTTCCCTTCCGGCTCTGCCGAAACGATGCAACTGCTTGATGATGGTCAACTAGACCTAGCCATTGCGTTCAACCCTAATGCCGTACCAGCTGGACAAGAAAGCGGTCGACTAGCCGATACAGTTAAAGCTTATGCAATGGACGAAGGTGCTTTAACTAATGTTCACTTCTTAGCAATCCCTTGGAATGCCACTTCAAAAGCAGGTGCTCTTGTGACAATTAACTATCTAATGAGCCCAGCCGCTCAATCAAGAAAAGGCAATACCTCTGTGTGGGGGGATCCGTCTATTCTGCAGCATAAATATCTAACAGGCACTGCAAAGCACATCAAGCTGTACAAATCTCTTGAAGAATTAGATCCAAGTTGGCAATCAGCATTAGAGGTCGAGTGGCAAAAACGCTATGGCAGTTAACACATTTAATTCTGGCAAGCGAAGTCGTACTCTATTTCGCTTGTCTTATATAGTGTTAATCGCCGTGTGCGTGTTACCACTATTGCCCGGTTCGCTAGGTGTTATTGTATCTTCACTTGGCTTTATTCCGCCTATTGGTCTCCATCATTTTAACTTTGATGGGTTTACACAAGTGTTTGAATGGAATGGAGTACTGCATTCAATACTACTCACAATATTTACTGCTTTAACCAGCACCTATCTCGCTGCACTTTTTAGTTTTGCTATCATGCAAAGCCTATTTAGACGGCCTATTTGGAAGAAAATCGAAACGTTAATCTCTCCATTGCTAGCCATGCCTCACGTGGCATTTGCGATTGGTTTTACGTTCTTATTTTCCTCTTCAGGGATGTTCTTCAGGCTCGTACATCAATTATTTGGCGTTAACTTAAGTCATTCGTCTTACTTTAGCCTTGTCCAAGATCCTTATGCTTTGGGCTTAACTCTGGTATTGGCACTCAAAGAAACACCGTTCCTATTGCTAATGAGCTTACCTATTATCCAGCAGTTAAAGGTTGATAAGTTAAGTCAAATAAGTACTTCTTTAGGTTATTCCCCCCATCAGTTTTGGTGGAAAGTCGTACTTCCCCAGTGGCTTCCTAAACTGCGTTTTGCACTGTTTTCGGTGCTTGCGTATGGGGTGTCAGTGGTCGATTTAAGCTTGATTATGGGGCCAAATCGACCATCAACATTTTCAGTCCTTGTTTGGCAGTGGTTCAATGAACCCAATTTAAGCCTAATGCCAAGAGCTGCCGCTGGCGCCGTAACTCTTTTCGCAATCGCCACTTTGATGCTAGTAATTGCGGTTATTTTGGAAAAGATTTGTACGAGCGCATACAAAAGCTGGCAGTTTTCTGGCCGCTTCGGCATTCGACTTCCAGGGAAAAGCGTTATCACCATTTTGATTACGCTATCAACCATCATCTTACCTATGATGTTGATATGGAGTTTTGCGTTAAGGTGGCGATTCCCTGACCTACTGCCAACACGCTATAGCTTGCGTTTTTGGCATGACGAATGGTTTAACGCTTGGCCAACACTCAATAACAGCATTTCGTTAGCAATTATCAGTGCAACGGTCGCTCTGTTGCTTGCATTTGTTGCTCATGAATATCGAATCCGATATAAACTGCGATTACCAAATTATGTTATTGCGTTGCCTATCTTGATTCCTCAGTTGTCAGTGTTGTTTGGCTTACAAATTACATCGCTATTTATCGCGAGCAATCAATATTACCTTTGGGTGCTGTGGTCACACATATTCTTTGCCTTTCCATATGTTTACCTCTCACTAGATGGCCCATGGAAAAGCTATGACAACCACTATACTCATACAGCCTTGAGCCTAGGTAAGTCGCCGCTGGCAACATTTTTACGCGTAAAGCTACCGATACTTAAAACCGCCACTTTGTACGCTTGGGCAATGGGTGCTAGCGTTAGCTTAGCTCAATATCTACCAACATTGATGCTAGGTGGAGGACGCATTAACACCATCACCACTGAAGCCGTTGCTTTAACAAGTGGTTTCGATAGGAGGGTCACTGCAATCTATGGACTGTGGCAAGCGCTTTTGCCTTTCATATTCTTCACATTGGCGATTTTGATTGGGCGTTACAAACGCCCTACGCTACGTACACCATCAAAGGAAGCAAGTTAGCATGACACTCAGACTAGAAAATTTGTCCATTACTCGAAACGTGGGCGAGGTTTTGTTTAAAGATTTCAACCTAGAAGTAGAAGCTGGTGAAGTTGCAACCTTGATGGGCCCAAGTGGCTGTGGCAAATCTACATTGTTGGGCTTAATTGCAGGCCACTTAAACGAAGACTTTTCGTTTTCAGGCAAAGTCAGTTTGGACGGCAGCGATGTCACGTCTAAAGCACCACATCAACGGCAGGTAGGCATTTTATTTCAAGATGATCTCCTTTTGCCACACTTAAATGTATGGCAAAACTTAGCGTTTGCCCTTCCAAACAGTGTTAAGAAAAAGCAGCGCAAAGAAGTGGCAATGGATGCGTTAGCAAGTATCAAACTTTCCAAACTTGCAGACTCATTTCCGACTCAGGTTTCGGGTGGGCAACGAGCTCGAATCAGCCTCACGAGAATGCTACTCGCCAAGCCAAAGTTAGCGCTATTGGATGAACCGTTTAGTAAACTTGATTCTGAGGTAAGGAAAGAGTTTCGTGATTGGGTTGTTGAACAGCTGCAACACGCAAATATTCCCTCAATTCTTGTCACTCACGATATAGAAGACAAGCCGACATCCGGTAATCTCATTTCTTGGCCATGGAGTAAGTAAATAAATGCTTGATAGGTATAGCAGTAAAGTCGTTAAAGGCCCGCTACATATTTTGGCTAGGATAGCGAACAGGCTTGGGATTAGAGCCGATCATATTAGTGTTGTTGGGTTTTGTCTTGGCTGCTGTGCCTTTCCTGCGATTGTGTTTGGCTACCTTGAGTTAGCGTTGGTATTCATTCTACTCAATCGAACTTTTGACGGTTTAGATGGCGCACTGGCAAGAATACAGGGAACGAGTGACGCTGGGGGTTTTTTGGACATTAGTTTAGATTTTATTTTCTATTCCATGATTCCATTTGCTTTCATCGTCGCGAACCCAGCAGAAAATGCGATTGCTGGCGCGTTTCTAATTTTTGCCTTTGTGGGCACTGGCAGCAGCTTTTTAGCGTTTGCGGTGATGGCTGGAAAACGGGGCATCGACAACCCTGTCTATCGAAACAAGTCACTTTACTACATGAGTGGATTAACTGAAGGGACTGAAACCATTGCATGCTTCGTTGTATTCTGTCTTTGGCCAAAATATTTCAATCACGTAGCATACTTATTTGGCGCCGCGTGTTGGTTCACCACGTTCACACGTATTCACTCAGGTTTCCATACTTTGAACAACTCGCACGAGTAACACCTATTCATATTAAATAGTGTATGGATATTTTAATTGATTGATTACGAAAAATAATTCACGTATCACCTCATATAGACTTAATCTGCGACACGGAACCAAACAAACAAGTTGTATGATATAAGCTAATTTTTTCAATGGATTGCTCTCAGAGCAGGTTAAACTCTCAAAGGTTACAGAGCTTAAAACTGTAACCTTGCCTTAATCTTCACATTCATTATAACTATTTTAAAAATGTAGGTTTATCTGCACCAAATGGGTGAACAGGCGTTTCATTTTTGAGCTCTAAGTTGTCGAATCTATAGCTACGAGCTAAACGAGTAATATCACCATAAATAGTACGAGTAGTTTCTAAGTTGGGCTTCGATACATCTGTCATCGGCAATTTTTCGTACTGAGTTTTATCTAACAAACCTAGGTTTTCAACCCACATACCAGTGCGCGCTAGAGAAACTTTTACACAATAAGAGCCACCATCTACAGCACGCTTATGGATCGCAGCTAATACGCCAGACAAAGCAAAGTAGGATGTCATGGGATCGTTTAGATAGAAAACTGGTGAAAATTTCGGGTTGCTCAAGCTGCCATCAGCTTCTGTGACTGAAAAACCAGAACATGCCTGCCCAATCGTTTCAAATCCTGGCCGGTCAGACCAAATATTATCCTTACCATAACAGCAAATATCGAGATAAATAATACCTTTACTGGAATGCTCCACCGCTTCTTTAGCGCTTAAACCAAAATGTTCAGGGACTCCTGGGCGATAAGAGTTCACAAACACATCAGCTTCAGAGAGTAGCTCCCTCATTTTTAAGTTATCGATTTCATTATCGAGATCTAAATACGCGTTGCGTTTACAGAAGTTTGTTATCAAGTTTTGTGGAAGTGTATCTTTTTGAGATGGGTTCGGAGAAGTAATGTGCAATATATCTGCACCAAGTCTACCTAAATTTTGTGCACACATTGGGCCAGCCAATACGTGAGTAAAATCAAGTACTTTTAACCCTTGTAGTACTTCTTTCGGATCTGACTCATAAGGTACTGGGGCAGAATCAGCAATTTTTTCAACTTCTATCACAGGTACTTGACTTAAGCTTGCCCCAACCGGATGAGCTAACCACTCTTCATTAGAACGCGCAACGCAAGCCGGTAATCCAGCTTCGGAAAGTGCTTCTTCTAGTTCAAAAGAATTCCATTTTTTAACCTCTTCAGCTATACGTTGCCTTTCATTTCCACAGTCAAAGAAATCCAAGTAACCATTTAGCAGTTTCATGTATGGAGGACCAGCCATCATATGAATTGCCCGGCCATCCCGACAGGTAAAATAGGCGTTCACAGAAACTGACTCTGCCCCCACATTCATTGGATACCCATTCTGGAGTACATAGTGATTTTCGTGCATTGAGTTAAGCGCTGCTTCAATATTCATACTGGCAACATTTCTCTCACTAGTACGATGTTGCCAAATCATAGAGGTAAGTAGAGCGTTGGATCCCTGAGCAATTGCGCTAGCATAACCGAGCCTATGAGGAGAGTGAATAATTGGATCTTCACCTTTTAAAACGAAATCGCCTTTAATCTCATGTTGCATATCTAAAGAATCAATCAATTGATTCAACTCCGGCAACTCACCTTTTTGATAACTTCTGTATTTGGTAGTCATTATTTGCCTCATTGTGTTCTTCGTGACGACAAAATAATCTTAATTTTGTGGATTTATTTATACAATAATGTAATTTTTAAAAGTATTGATTAACTAATTTAAACAAAAAGGCATGATAAATTCTTTTGATACCATAAAAAGTATGGCGGTTTTTGCGAAAGTCGCGGAAGAGGAAAGCTTTACAAAAGCAGCTAAGTCGCTAGGCGTCACCCGAGCTTCAGTCACCTATCATATTAAGAAACTCGAAGAGCGGTTTGGCGTCACTTTGCTCAATAGAACGACTCGAAGCGTAAAGTTAACCTCGTCCGGTAAACTATATTATGAGAGGTGTATGAAGGTGTACGAAGAAGCTGAAAAAGCCAGCATCTTTATGGATAAAGTTAAAAGCGACCCAATTGGAACAATCCGTATCTACTGTCCCATCAATATGGGGGAAGTAATTTTGCTTCCTTTGTTAGAGCGCTTCCACGTTGAGTACCCTAAGATAAAACTAGACATCAACTTGACAGACCAAGAACCAGATTTAACGAAAGACAATGTTGATATCTCAATTCGTCATCGGCCCACAAAAAATCAAAATATCTACGTAAAACATCTGACTACTTTCGAAAGATATATTTGTGGTTCTTTAGAGTATTTTGACAATAATAATTACCCAAAACAAGAATCTGATCTAGAAGAACACTCTTGGATTCACTATCAAGAAAATAAAGAACACACAAAAGCCTGCGCAATTTCTACCAACTGTAGCGCAGCAAGAAATTATTTTGTCGAGAACGGTTATGGCATTTCAAGTTTCCCAGACTATGATGCAATACCAAGAATACGGGCTGGAAAGCTAATTCGGGTATTAGAAGATTTACCACCTCAGAAAAACAAGGTGTATTTGATGTACCAAAAAGGTGACAAGGATTCAGCGAAAAATAAGCTGATTATAAACTTTCTTGCCAATAATTTTCATGCAGAGGTCGAGAAATACCGATCAAAACACACAGTCAGTCATTCAGCAGGCTTTCCTTTATAGCTAAATACCATCGCTTTTAAACTAGCTTGATTATCAATGTCTTCAAACTCTGGTGGGTTGTCCAAGCGATATTGATACGTGATATCTGGTGCTTGTTCTTTCATGCTGTCGATTAAGAACTGTTCGCTGACTGATGGCGAGTTAACGCATGCTAGCACTAAGCCGCCACTTGTGAGCATATCGGGTAATCGGCGCAATATCTTTTGATAGTCTTTTGTTAGTGCAAAGCTACCTTTTTGAAACGACGGTGGATCGATCACAATTAAATCATAAGGCCCAAGCTTCTTTAACTTACTCCAAGACTTAAACAAGTCATGGGCCAAAAAGCTCACCTTCGACATATCGTGCTGATTAATTCTGTGATTCTGTCTGCCTTTGTTTAGAGAGGCTTTAGCCATATCCAAGTTAACCACATGCTTTGCTCCACCAGCAATAGCAGAGAGAGAGAAACCACAGGTATACGAGAACAAATTCAACACGTTTTTATTGCCCGAGTGCTGTTTAACCCAATCGCGTCCAAATCTCATATCAAGAAAAAGACCAAAGTTCTGGTTTCGCCCCACATCCAACTGATAACGGATTTGATTTTCTACAACGACAGGCGAAACAATTAGCTCACCCAACACCACTTCTGTCGGCGCACCATCTTGATATCGATGCTGTAAAACGATCGATTTACCCTGCTTTACTTGCCATGTTTCACTTTGTGAGAACTCTAACAAACCTTGTTTTAAGCCTTCCATAAACTCGGGATCGGGTTGCTTAAATACTTGTACGACTAACTGCCCTTGCAGCCAGTCACAAGTGAGTTGCTCTAGACCTTCCCAGCAGCGCCCCCTCCCATGGAATACACGACGTAATTCGTTTGGAATTGATTGCAGCTCTCGTTCGAGGTGTTCAAAGAAGGTGGGTAATTCGGCTAAGTGCATTTCGTTCTCGATTAGTATTTAATTTTTGGCCAAGACAGCAACCAAGGCTGTTTTAAGTTGTCGATTGCATCGCTTACTTGCTGAGCATGCCACTTTTTACCTAGAGATGCATATTCTCTGGGATCACAAACAAACTCAAATTGCTTTTCAGCATAAGTAAAACGCACAGAAAAAGCGTGTAAGTATCCTCGATCACTAGATGACGTTGGGTTATATATTGGATCGCCAACGATAGCCGAGCCAACTGACTTTATAGCAACACGAATTTGGTGAGTTTTACCCGTTGCTGGTTTACACAAAAACAGTCGTTCACCGGGTTCAGCGGCGTAAGAAAAAAATTGAGTCACTGCAGGGTTGCTGATCGAATTGGTCAACTTCCAAGTCGAACGGCGAGATCGCTGCATATCTCCTACAATCAAGCCCTGCTTTTTCTTCGGCTTTTTACTCGCAATGGCAAGATAATATTTATCGATTAATCTATGGGCAAATAAGCCAGAGAGCTCACTTGCTGATTGCGAGTTGCGTGCTAACAACAAAATGCCCGATGTCATTTTATCGAGCCGATGAACTAGATAAAGCTTATCAATACCCAATTGTTGTTGGATCGTCTGCAGCAACAATGTATCGCCATCGTCTTTGTGCACAGAAACATTGGGGTGTTTGTTGATGACAACAAAATCATCATGGCTATAAAGTAAATCGAACATTTGACCTCTTTGGTTAGGAGGCGAAGTATATACCTATGCAGTCATCATTAGAAATTTTTTAGCGACTCTATGTACTTAGGCCTCGTATACAAGACTCGCACTCTAATCACTTTGTGCTCGCGTGTACTGAACAAGCTTCGCAGCGTTTTCGCCTCTTAATTGCAGCGACATGCATCGCACACCACCACCGAGGCCGCAGACTTGCTGTGACGAAACAGGAACAATCTGCTTTGTTGTGATCGCTTGAAGCTGCTTCAAGGCAAGCGCATCTTCTGGAATGCCAAATTGGGGGAAGTAGATTCTTTCAGGCGTCACCAGCATATTGGTATATAGGCCACAAGCTGAAGGGTATTGTGAGTCGTAGGTTGTATTGGGTTGATAAGGGGTAACAATCGTGTGAATAGATACGTCTGGAAGTTGGCGTTTCAATTCTCTCCGAATTTCATTTTCATATTCTTTGTCGTCTGGATATCCATTGATTACTGCAACGTTTTCTTCAACGAAACTTACGCTCCCATCGGCATGCTCTAGCCCGCCTAATTCATCAGACTCAATAAACGCAACGTGTTTTGCTCCAGTCAGCGCTTTTAGTTTCTGGCGAGCTTGCTCTTCTGATAAACGGTTATCACGGAGAAATTTTGTGCTCAAAATGACGTTTCCGGCGTAGTCATCGACAAAATTACCACCATCATTTAGTAACGAAGACTTCTTAAACGTTAAGCCCGCATCTTTCGCCAGATCCAAGAAAGTACTCTGTACTTCATCAGCCATACCCTGTGGAGAATCAAACCCTTCCTGCGCCGCAGCGGTATAGCGAAATGCAATGGCTTCGCCACTTGGATTAGTAAGAGTAAAATCTCGCATCCAAATATCATCCATCGGAAACACTAAGACGTGTTCATGACCAATCGAATCCGCGTACTGGTCATAGAGTTCTTCAGAGCTCAAAATAACAACTTCATCCTTGTTCTGGAGAATTTTTTTTGCGTAATTTATTTGGAAGTAAAGAATGTTGGCCTGATGAGGTTGATAATAACTTTCGCCTGCGGGAGGTGCAGCCAAAACAATAAGTTCTGCAAAAGTCGAGCTCGACATAGCCATCCCAATAGTTGATAAAATACCTATTAAATACTTGTGCAACGCGCTTCTTCCATGTGACAAATAGACATAAAAAAATATAGTACTTAACACTATATACCTTAACCACAAAACTTGCCTTCCAAAAACTTCAACCTTTTTATTTTAGATATACAGTTAACTAAACATCATAATAAATAGAAAAAATAACAAAATTACAGTACAAGTATCCATTTAAATGAATTTACACTACTCTTCTAACCAAGTAATACTCAGCAGAAAATAAGTTTTCAATTAATATAGATAACTTCCTATATCATATGAAAAGTAACAGAACAAAATAGAAATTACCTATAAGAACCATTGCCAAAAACTATTTCCATCGAATCATGAATGAAGATAGTTTTATCTCGACTTCAACACAACATATAAGTAAAACTATTATGATTAAGAAAAATCTATCTGTATTATCTACTGCGCTATTAGTTGGCTCTATGTATTCAATGACTTCTAACGCGATGCCAATGCCTAAACCCGTCCCTGTAACAACTCCGATCATAATGAAGACTTCATTGACAGTGCCACAGGAAGCAACTGCGACTAGCCCCTCAACCCCCGCAACAGCACGTGGTGTAGGTGCTTTTCTATTCAACCCAGAAAATAGACAACTTTCATTTACTATTGATTATGCAGGGTTAAGTAGCGCACCATTTATGGCTCACTTCCATGAAGGCTACGCGACAACTGATGGCCCAATTGCACAAACTATATTTGGTAAGCCAAGCAAACCAGCTATGCCTTTGGTTACCATTAAACAAGAACATAATTATGGTGTTTTAACTGGCGTATGGACTGTTCCAAAAAATGAAGTGAAAGCGCTACTGCAAGGTGATATTTACGTCAACTTGCACACCAAACTTAATAAGGATGGCGAGATCCGCGGACAAGTCATTCCTTCATAACTAATTCCTTCTTAAAAACAAACAGTATGCCCACTTCATATTCTGGAGTGGGTAAAATACATTCTTTCCCACTCAATTTATCCTATCTTATTTATATAGATGACCAAGCTAGAGAATAAAAGATGAGGAGAAGAGAGTTTATTAAGATGTGTACGCTACTGGGTATAGCATTACCTTTTCGCACCCGAGGAGCATCAAAAAGTATATCCTCTTCAGATTTTTCAGGTTCAGTTTTGATTCTTGGTGCTGGAGCGGCAGGTATGGCTGCTGGCCACCTACTCACACAAATGGGCATCAACTACCGAATATTAGAAGCCTCTAATACCCATGGCGGTAGAATGAAAACCACCAATACTTTTGCTGACTTTCCTATTTCCTTAGGCGCTGAATGGTTGCACGTATCGAAAAAAGAGCTGACCAACATTGTGAATAATCCTTCGGCTAAAATAAAAACCGGGTTAAAAGGGTATTCTAGCAAAGATAACGTTGGTTACTACGACGGACATCGCTTGAGCTACTATTCCTTGTCAGATACTTTTGGAGAAGAATTTCATGACAAGAAATTTATCAATTCTAGTTGGTTGGACTTTTTCAATACATACGTGCTCCCTAGTGTTCAATCACAATTACTATTCGATACTCAAATTACTTCGATCCGATATGGCGGCAAAAAGGTAACCGTCACAGATTCTCACAACAACTTATATAACGCAGACAAACTCCTCATCACAGTACCTCTGAAAGTCCTACAAAGTGACAGCATCAACTTTGAGCCAGAGCTACCACCATATAAAAATAGGACGATTCAACGAGCTCGGATTTGGGGCGGTATTAAAGTATTTATCGAATTCAAAGAACGCTTTTATCCCACTTTTCTAGGCTTTCCTGATAGTGAAACAGATTCGGGGCAAAGAATGTATTATGACGCTGCCTATGCTCAAAATACGTCGCATAATATTCTCGGCCTTTTCGCTGTTGGTAAACAGGCCGACCAATACCAGAAGTACCTGTCGAAAAACAGAATAGATTATATCTTGAATCAACTAGACACGGTATTTAGCGGTAAAGCATCTCAAAATTACGTCAAGCATATCACTCAGGACTGGGACAATGAGCCTTTCATCCACTCTGCATATTTGGCAGATACATCTCCTGATGATATTTCTACCCTGTTAGCTCAACCGATAAACGATCAGCTGTTTTTCGCTGGAGAAGCATATACGATATATGATGATTGGGGTGGCGTTCACAACGCGACCCAAAGTGCGAGACGCGCCGTCGAGGAGATTTTACGTTTTTAGGGCCAACTAACCTATTGACGGAGTACAACATAGTTTGCTCGGAAATGGTTCTCTGTAAAGCTCTCCACAACGATACCAGAACTAAAGTTTGATCATTTTGAGTTGAACTACTGTTACCAAGATTGAGGAGGTAGCAATACAGGCTGACTCAGTTCTAGCGTAGTTTTCGACAAAACTCGTATAGAGTAATAGGACATAGTGGGCCGTCTGACATTACGAACTCGATTTTGGTCTTTTAGTACTTTCCTAAGTCATAGCCACATGCTGTTAACCCTCTGTTACCCCTAACGAATGCAATATAATTTAAGTTCATTTATTTTATAGCAGAAAAATGCCTAAATTCGATTTCAAAAATTTACAAAAAACAATCACCATAAAAGAAGCAACAATTGCGATAGATATATGCATAAAAGGCTTATCCTCTTATTACAACATAGCCATGAGATCTAACCGAAAAAAAGATGCTCTACTTTCATTGAGACAACAAATCCAACTGGGTCACAGTAATGGATTATTAAATATAGACCTATTTATTGCTCGGTTGCTTTCCATCGTATGCACACAAAGAGGAAAGGGAGAGGTTCCCTCTTCTAGTAAAGCACTAATAAAAGCTATTAATTCTCACCGCGTGCTGCCAATATTGTATACCTATATTAAAATGAGCCTTGGTGATACTACGATTAGACCAATTAAGTACCCAGACTTACTTGACATGTTGAATAATATCTTAGATACAACTTACCAGGCTGAAAATAAAAAAGAGAACTACTACACAAGGTACGGTCAGTTACGTACATATAGTAAAGACTCTAATGGGTTTATTCCGATAACAGAATTAGTTAGCGGCGATATATTAATGTGCGATGCTAGTGAAGATGAAGAAGATCAAAGTGACTATCGAATGGTTACAAGATATTCGAGAGTTTTTAATTCTGAAAGAAAAGCTGCACACAATATAGACCATGCCGCTATGTATTATCACTTTACAAAAGATAGTGAGTCCGATGAAATGAAAAGAATCAATTCATTTAAAAGAGAACACACTGTTATAGAATCTAATGGTAAAGGATTAAACTTAGATACATTCAAGAATAAATCTAAACATGATTATATCTATGAAATATGGCGATGCCGAGACCCTAAAATTTCAAAGTTTGCTGTTGAAGTTGCCAAAGAGTTGCTTATACATAAATGGTTTGGTCGTAACCAAGGAGACATATTTGGAAACTATAGCTTTAATCCTTGTCTTAGTGGCACGAAATCTCGCGGGAAAAATGCAAAACAATATATAGAACAAATACGGAGCAACCCTATTAGTGACCGAAAATTTTTCTGCTCTAATTTCGTCATGGAGTGCTACGAAATTGCTGCCAGCAGGGGTGAATACAAAGATTCTGACCTGAACCTATTCAATCGTTCTTGTGTAAGAGCAACTCCTAAAACACTGGAGGGTGGAATGATTGAAAGAAACATGTATTGGGAGTTTGTTGGAAGGATATCTACTAAAGATCTCAGCCCTGACCTATTGAGCTAGATATAAAACTTTCTTTCAATGAACGTTCCGATCACTTTGTCGTGCAGCAACTCTGATCTGGAAAAGCTGATAATGATTCGGGCCATTCTTGTGAACCGAGTTCTTAATATTAGACTTATACGCTCAATTCTAGGCTTCCATAATTCAGGTTACTGATACTCGAGAAACTATTATAAACAAGGGACAGGGGTCGCTTTATCTTTCCTGCCCCTTTCGATTCAACACGGAAAAAGTGACAAACTTAGTGTAATTTAAGCCGACTCATTACCCCACACGCGTTTCATTCAAACGCTGGAACAAATACTCTCCGCTACTAATGACTTGGTAATGCTTTTTAGCTTCCTTTCCTGTAAAGGTTTCTATTGGTGTTTCAAAATCTGGATGACCAAAAAAGGCTAGTGATAAACGAGCTTTATCTGTCAAAACTGAGTTTACCCGATGTAGGTCTCGCGCCAAAACATCCCCACTCCACCGACCAAACAAATCACCTACATTCACACCCACTAATCCGGTACCAGCAGGGCTGTCATACCATTCTTGTGTGAATGGGTTCATAACTGATAATCCACCTAATTCGTCTTGAGTTAAGAGCGTCAGCGTGCCGTAGTCCGTATGTGGTGATACAGCGAATTGATTCACATCTGGGTTAGATGGTGGATAATGAAGCGCCCGCAGCGATTGGGCAGCCTTAGCATGTCGGCTACTGAAAAAATGTTCATCCAAATCAAATGCAACAGCAAAACCTTTGAGAAGCAAAAGGAGTGTTTCGTAACATGCAGTCATATAGCTTTCCATGGTGTCGCGAAACTCCGGCATATATGATTTTTCAGGCCATGTCATTTCGTCAAATCCCATCATAAAGGTTTCTTTAAAATCGAAACTACTTTTATCTAAACTTTCAGCACCGAAGGACTCAAAGCCTCTGTTCTTCGTGACATCATATGGAAGTGAATCTGCCAGATTTTTTTCTTTTACTGTGCGGAAAAATACACCAAGCTGCTCAAGCGCTTTTTCTTGTAGCTTCTGAGTTAATGGCGCATTAGCAATCGCCATAAAGCCTAGCTCTTCTCCTGCTTTACGAAGCTCTAAGCCAAAACTTTTCTTTTGCTCATCATTAGCACTGTCCCAATTGATAGCATCAATAATGGCAATATTATTACTAGACATTAAGGAGTCCTTATAAGTAGATAACGAACAAAGCGTTCAATTAAGCTTCAACTTTCAAACCGTAAGTTTTGAATTTTTCCAATACCCTATCCATTTCTTCATCATCAAGTACCTTTATCTCTAATCCTGCCGACAAGGCTTTCAGATACATATCCGCCAAGGTTTCAACTTCTTGCGACAACCACAATGCCTTTCGAAGATTTTCACCCACAGATATTGAGCCGTGATGTGCAAGCAGTAGTGCTTTACTTGTCACGATACCTTCCGCTACGCCATCAGAGAGCGCTTGGCTACCGAACGTTGCATAAGGGACAAGAGGAATCATTTTTGAACCAGAAGCAGCAATCATATAGTGGATAGCGGGAATCGGTTTTTCTAAAACTGCTAGAGTTGTGCTGCTTATCGCATGATTGTGAACAACAGCATTGCAGTCTTGCCTAGCTTTGTAACAAGCTAAATGGAATTGCCATTCAGAGGAAGGGACCTTTCCTTGCTCAAAATTTCCTTCTTTATCGATAAAAACAATTTGATCTTGTGTCATTTGGCTATATGCGATACCAGAGGGGGTAATAAGCATTCCACCGTCAAATCGAACACTTGCATTACCTGAAGCCCCCTGATTCAAACCTAATCGCACCATTTCAAGGCAGGTATCTATAATTTGTTGAGCAAATACTTCTCGCATGATTTATTTCCCATCATTTATCTACTCAAACTACAATACCTTTTATTATACTGTTCAGCTAGTTGGGCAATTTTTCAAGAAGGTTATCTTTTTCAGCTCCTCTGAAGCTGCCGTTTTGTATAACGCAGCCCAATAGGTGTAGAAAACGAAAAAAGCCGCCTTAAGCAGCTTTTGGATACCCCGATGTATGTTTTTGTAACTCAAGAGAAAAAGAAAACCATAACCATGAGGATTGGGCAAACAACCCTCACATAAGCTGGCCAAATTTTCCAAAACCAACCTTGCTCTATTTCTGGGTAACCTTGCTTTAGCTCCTCTAACACGCGGTTTCTTTGCCATATCCAACCTGCGATTAAAGTAATAAACAAGCCGATGATTGGCTGCGCATAGACCGTTGTCAGTTTAATGACTAACCCAAACAAGTCGCCAAAGTTAAATACAATAACACCGGAAATCACAATAATAATGGCACCAATCCATGACACCGCCAACTTACGAGATTGATTCAACTCCTCGATGGCTACCGCCACTGGTACTTCTAACATGGAAATGGAAGACGTCAGTGCTGCAATAAGCATTACGGCGAAAAACAACACACTCACTAACTCACCGATCGTTCCCATCGAATGGAACATGGCCGGTAAGACTTGGAACACCAAAGTGTCTGAGCTTAACAATGCACCTGAGTCAGAAAAGATCTCCACCCCATTGTGTTTGGCGACAAACATGGCTGGCATTATTAATAAACCAGCGATGAATGCGACACCGGTATCGACACACGCTACTTGAGCGGCTGTTTTTGGTAAGTTGGCATCTTTATTTAGATATGAGCCATACACCATCATGGCACATACGCCCAAAGAAAGAGAAAAGAATGCTTGGCCCATCGCGCTTACCACAACTTCAGTACTAAAGTGATTGAAGTCCGGTACCAAGTACATTTTTAACCCTTCAAAGGCACCTGGTTGAGTAAATATATAGCCGATAAGCAATATAAATAATACGAACAGCATAGGCATTAATCGACTGGACCACTTTTCAATACCGTCTGTGACACCGCTTTGCACTACATACATGGTCATCAGCATAAAGACTATCATTAGGATTAAGTTACGCTCGAGACCAAACCCTGTCATCCAATCTGCAGTACTTTGCGCGCCTACAAGTTCTAGACCGCTACCTGCGAAAGATCCGACTAACCAACCAGCAACGATGGCGTAAAAGCTTAAGATCATCGACACGACGATCATTCCTGCTATTCCCACAGCAATCGCACCAACTTTGCCATTCGGCCAAACAGCTTTTAAAGAGCGAAGGGGGTTAGATTGCCCATATCGACCAATCGTCAATTCTGCCACTAACATTGGATACGCTAGGAGAAAAACCATCAACAGATAAATGATTAAAAATAGAGCGCCGCCATTACTTGCAGCTTGAGTAGGAAAACCCCAAATGTTACCTAAACCAACCGCTGAACCTGCGGCCGCTAATATAAAACCCAGCCTTGAAGAAAAGTGGCCTCTCGAACTTACTGCCATAATTGGTCTTCCGTTTCCAAATCTTATTAAATATCCCAGTTCCGAGCATTAAATTGGTCTTCAAATTGCCTCGGAGCTAAACGCGCCGCAAGTAAACCAGTTAACTAGTACAAAAGAAAGTACCATCTCTCATTTTTTTAACACAGCGTCTAATAACGGAAGCAGGTTGATGAATGTTTAGACATTCAACCGAATATGGTTCTGCTATAGCAACCTAAGAAAGACAACAGATTGTTGCAATATCTTGTAGAGATAAAGCTTCCCTTATTAACCATTTTCGATTTACTATTCAACAAGTTGTTTTATACGAGTATCTCAATGGAAAAGTTTTATCACTTTTTAACTCTTGCTGGCATTGTATTGTATTGGCTTTTAGTGGCAGGAGTAACACTTCGAGCAGTGCTAAAACATCGCTCAGTGAGTGTTTCGCTAGCTTGGCTATTGATCATCTACACCATTCCTATTGTTGGCGTTTTTTGTTACTTTCTTTTTGGTGAGCTCAACCTTGGTAGAAAAAGAGCTGAGCGCGCAAAAGAGATGTTCCAGCCTTATGAGTCATGGTTTACCCAACTAAACGAATGCCAAGCTCACGCCCGTGAAACCTTTGGTTACCACATATCTCGGATAGATGAACTCTGCAACAACCGTCTGGGTTTGCCTTCTTTGAGTGGCAATACACTGACACTCAAAAACGAACCACAAGAGATTCTTCGCTCTATTATCAACGATATTGAATCCGCAACCACCAGCATCCGCCTTGTATTCTATATATGGCATCCCGGAGGCCTAGCTGATTCCGTTTCTTCTGCACTAATAAAAGCCGCTCAACGCGGCGTTGAAGTCAAGCTACTCGTTGACTCCGCAGGCAGTGCAAACTTTTTCAAAAGCCCATGGCGCAAAATGATGCAAAACGCAGGAATCACTGTTGTTCAAGCTTTGGAAGTCAGCCCTTGGCGTATGTTTTTACGCCGCTTAGACCTCCGGCAACACCGCAAAATTATCGTTATCGATGACCAAGTCGCTTATACCGGTTCAATGAACTTGGTAGACCCTGCGTATTTCAAGCAAGAATCAGGAGTTGGACAGTGGATTGATATCATGGTTCGTATCACAGGGCCAACCGTGAATGTCCTCTCAGCTATCCATTCATGGGACTGGGAAGTAGAGACCGGTTCTAGGTCACTCCCAGCGCCACCAGAGTGTGAAGTAGATGAAACCAAAGCGCTCCACCCTATCCAAGTGGTGCCTTCTGGTCCCGGCATGCCAGACCACCTAATCTCACAAGTACTGACACTAGCGATTAATCAAGCAAATGTATCGGTACGTATCACGACCCCCTATTTTGTGCCAAGTGTTGACCTGTTAGACACATTAAAACTCACGGCTCAGCGCGGTGTTAAAGTTGATTTAATTATCCCGCATAAAAATGACTCCCTGATGGTACAGTGGGCCTCTCGAGCTTTTTATACCGAATTACTAGAAGCTGGAGTTGAAATACATGAGTTTTATGGTGGACTGCTGCATACAAAGTCGGTCGTCATTGACGAGCAATTCTGTTTGGTCGGTACCGTCAATCTGGATATGCGCAGCTTGTGGCTCAACTTTGAATTGACTCTGGCTATCGACGATGAGCATTTCACCAAAGAAATGTTCGACCTTCAGCAATCATACATTGAGCATTCACACTCATTAAAGTTAGAAGAATGGAGAAAGCGCAAAGTTTACTACCGCTTCTTTGAACGAGTCTTTTACTTATTTAACCCGCTACTCTAACCCGCATCCTAGAGCCTCATGGCTCTAGATACTCTATTTGATTCATTATAATTTCTAATCCATCCAATAGAAATTTATCAACCTTTTAGTAGTAAATACATATTGAACCTCTAATCATCTCCTAATAATATCGTCGCAAATCCTAAGATACTCAACATAGCTAATTCATTAGTTTTGGGGCACTTCTCCGCTTTGTTGAGTCTAAATGAGTCATAACTATCAGGCTATCTAGC
>NZ_JBLNLI010000080.1:0-471 GCF_059777565.1 Vibrio sp. A37
TTTCTTTCACTGATATTTGCCGTATCTTTAACTTGAAGTATTCTGTGTCCCTGATTCCTCTTGCTCGCTTTCTTAACAGGCCAATTGATACATTTCCAGCTTCGATTCGGGCGCTGGTCAGCCCGTATTTCGCATAGTTACAGATGCCTTCTTTATGCGACTGGAGCGAGTCAGCAAAGTCATGGAGTACAAAAAGCTTCGAGCGCCTAGCGAGCTGACACCACGTGTCTAACCGGTCACTCATGTCTCGATAGGATGTCGCAGACCACAGCGCTTGAAGCTGCTCTTTCATCATGTACATCGTACATAAGTTCTTGTTGACTTCCAGTAAGTCATCGAGCTTATCGGATTGCTTCTCATCTAGTTTGTCTGCGTTCATCAGCAGCAAGAATAACGAGCCCTTAATCACCCCTTTTTCATGTCGAGTCTTGGCTTTTCGGAACTCGTGCATACGTTGGCGACGGAGGGCTT
>NZ_JBLNLI010000081.1:0-468 GCF_059777565.1 Vibrio sp. A37
TAAGCACTTGGAAGATCTCCTGTCCATTGACTGGTGACCAATCAACGATGACGATTGTGATCACCAAGCGATTCTGTCGTACCTTAATTACCAAGCGACTTTGTCGTATTTTTCGACGCTAAAAAGCTGCAATGTAATTGTTAGATAAAGGGGTTTTGCGCCCATTTACCCAAAATGTTCCATAGGGAATATGCTAACTCTGACTTTGAGTGTCATTTAAGTTATGACATAACGATATGTGCCATATAGGTTATGACATTAGGCATTTTTAGAGCTATTTTGCTAGTGATCTATGGGTCTACCCTAATGTCATGGTTTACATAATCAAAGCGAAAAAAATTGTTAAATACTCCATAAAAACATATAGATAGCGAAATCTATGGAACTTTTCCCCTAAATGGGCGCGAAACCCCAAAAACTACGGTACGGGTGGCTCACTAACAAATTCAAAGTACATGCTTTCTCTAA
>NZ_JBLNLI010000082.1:0-464 GCF_059777565.1 Vibrio sp. A37
GTGTCAAACGGTCATAACTGCTTTTCAGTGCTCTAACTACCTCATCTGAAGTTGTAAGGCTTGCTACTAACCAAAGGTCTTTTGACAAGTCATCTATTTTAAGTACTGGGACAAAATCATTAGGTTCTAAACCATACTGCTCAAGACGATAAAAATAACTAGAAGTAACTAGAGGGGTATAATCTATACGGTTTTTTCTCAACATCTGAAGCATTTTTCGACCATAAGTAGTCGTAATTAGGTTAAAGCCTTTGCCTTCTATATATTCTTCAAAGTTACCACCAGACTGACTACCCAATCTGAATAGCTTTAAGTCTTCTAGGTTATTTGGGATGATTTTGGGCCCATCAATATACCTAAATAATGTTACTTCATGTTTTGCTACTTTTCCTATCCAGTGGAATTGATTTTCTCGGGAGGGTGTTCTTGCCACAGAAAAGAAAAGTACGTTCTCTGTTTTTTTA
>NZ_JBLNLI010000083.1:0-454 GCF_059777565.1 Vibrio sp. A37
GCGGTGGATCGATTTTACGCTCTCGCAGGATAAGTGCGTCTGGAGATTGGTGCCTGCATGTCATGAATAAACGTTGCGACAGAACCAGCTAACGTTAAAAACCGTGAGGCGCTACCGAACCATTTTAAAGAGTCACATCATTGCTCAACAAAAAGCATTTTGGAGCTACGTATTTTTTGTTGTGAAAGATGAGACCTTTAAAAAGCATTTAAACAAGCGTTTCCAAAGTATCGGATACATACCGTTTGATGAAAGGCGTATCCCGATTGATAAGTTCGCGGGCCTGATAAACATATTCACGCTTCATGAGCTCATGAGCCTAAAATCGAAATAAAAAAAAGTAGAAACCCGAGTATACAGATTTCTACTTAAACAGTCCGACACTGTGGAGTGATCGATCGTCAATAAATAATGCTATTAAGGGTACTAATACAGCCTTCAGACTTACATTACC
>NZ_JBLNLI010000084.1:0-444 GCF_059777565.1 Vibrio sp. A37
AAGGTCGATACACAATCAGTCTATAGAGAGAAATTCGTGGGGATTCCTCAGGTTTAAAAGTATCCTTCGCTTAATTTCAGATACTATATCTAGATTTTCATGGGACTTTGGCCAAAAGTCCTATTCGAACAATACGCACTATAACTAAATGTAACGGTATGATTTAACTAGGGACTTCGTTAGAGGTAAAATTAGACGAGCTAACGAGGTCAAAAAATGCCAAAGAAAATGTTAACCGCAGAATTTAAACGTGAATGTGCAGGGCTAGTTATTATTCACGGTTACAAATACAAAAATGCTGCCGCAGCAATGAGTGTTGGACTTTCGTCCATTCAACAATGGGTGAGTCAGTACCGTAAAGAATTCAATGGTGTCACGCCTAAAGCTAACGCATTAACGCCAGAGCAGCTCCGTATTCAAGAGCTAGAAAAACAAGTGAAGCAA
>NZ_JBLNLI010000085.1:0-434 GCF_059777565.1 Vibrio sp. A37
TAAGCACTTGGAAGATCTCCTGTCCATTGACTGGTGACCAATCAACGATGACGATGGGATGAGAGTGGTTACCCACTAGATATTCCGTCATCATTTCATAGAAGCAAATCCGCTCACTGTGTAGATGCGGGTTTCCTATCAACCGATCAGCCCGTTTAATATCGTGTTTTTTGTCGGTATCCGAAGTGCTTTTGAGCCCACGCCCTAAGTAAGTGACGGTAAGGCGCTGGTCGGTCATTCCAGATTCGACAAAGGTAAAGAGCGTATGTAGTCGTGCGGCATGGATATGAGGATACGCAGCGGCGATATCGTTTTTGAGTGTGGTAGAAGCCTTCATCAAGATAACTCATTTTTTATCAATGAGTTGATCATAAATAAAGGCTAAGGTCGATACACAATCAGTCTATAGAGAGAAATTCGTGGGGATTCCTCAG
>NZ_JBLNLI010000086.1:0-427 GCF_059777565.1 Vibrio sp. A37
TTTTGCTCTGATAAATGACCGCTTTGCATGGGAATTTCTGTTTTTTCCCGTAGTAAACCTTCCCTAGCTTTTTCGCTCTCGAACTGGCTTTTTCAAACCAAGCTTTACTGCGAGACCACTGCTTCCCATCTCGGGATAAATACACAAGCCCTCGTATTCTTCCTACCCAAAACCAGCCTTTCTGTTCAATGGCCTTGAACCAAGGCGCTCGGAAAATCGCATCCGATAAAAGGATGGGCCGACAATCGGAAGGCAAACAAAGGGCGAGATTGTCCAATAAGTCTTGATGAGCCTGCTCGGAGTTGAGTTCAGACTCTGGATACACTTTTTCATACAGTGTCAGGGTTCGACCACCCATGGGGATACTAGCTCTAAGCACTTGGAAGATCTCCTGTCCATTGACTGGTGACCAATCAACGATGACGAT
>NZ_JBLNLI010000087.1:0-395 GCF_059777565.1 Vibrio sp. A37
CCATGCTGACACCAATTACCATTCTAGTAGTTGGCATCTTGATACCGTTGGAAGTTATTGACCTTGAAGCACTGCATTACGATAGAATTTCTGCTTTTGCGACAAGTTTCGTTGGAGGAGCTTTCATCATCGCCTCTATCGCTTTACCTACGTGGCATGCAATGCACCGGATACATCATGGGTTACATGATTTAAAGTTCCATACAGGCAAAACTGGCAAAATTTTCTGCTATGGGTTTGCAGGATTGTTAACAATTGTAGTCGTATTCTTAGTCACTATTTTTTGACATATAACTCCCCTTCCTGATGTAGGAGGATCTTAGTTCAAGGCGTTTCATGAATTGACATACTCCTCCCCATAAATGAGGAGGATTCTTAGTTCAACACGCCTTCAC
>NZ_JBLNLI010000088.1:0-382 GCF_059777565.1 Vibrio sp. A37
GCGGTAAGGCTGAATAGGATGGGTCATAGTGTGACCCAAGTGTGTCGTTGTTTATCCGTTGCTGCTAGTTCATTTTATTATCGAGCTAAACCAAAACCTATTTGCACTGAGCGTGTAAAGCTTGATGCTGCTATGAAGAAAATCCATGTTGATGTGGATGCCACATACGGCAAAGTTCGTATGCATGGTGAATTACGAGCGCTAGGCTTTGATGTCGGTATGCACCTTGTCCGTACTTCGATGAAACGATTAGGGTTAGTCGCAAAACGACCCAAACAGCATAAGTATCCGGCTAGTGGTAAACCGTCAATGATTGCGCCTAATCGCTTAAATCGTCAATTCAACCCACAAAACCTAAACAGGCTGTGGTCTGGCGATATTA
>NZ_JBLNLI010000089.1:0-374 GCF_059777565.1 Vibrio sp. A37
CGAGTCATTGGAAATTGAGAACAGAATAAGCTCGAAAGAAGGAAATAAAAACCCTGTCGCAGTTCCTATTATTGATGAAAGTGTCATTATAAAGAATCACTACAAGTATATTGGAGAGCTCATCGTCAACTCTCCACTTACATATTATCTATATGATGAATGCAACCTTGTCGCAATTCGGGTAAGTGATAAACTCGCAGAGTTTTTTACCCCAAATACATTATTAATTGTTAGCCGACTGAAACGAAATGATACTGACCAAATTATTATTATCACTCAAGCAAATCAGCTAACAGTGAAAAACCATGATTATTCTTTACAAGAAAATGAAAAGCTGATCGGATGTATCAGAGAGGAAAGAGTGAATGTCTAAC
>NZ_JBLNLI010000008.1:0-231561 GCF_059777565.1 Vibrio sp. A37
CAGTTCCAGTGTGGCTGATCATCCTCTCAGACCAGCTAGGGATCGTCGCCTTGGTGAGCCATTACCTCACCAACTAGCTAATCCCACCTAGGCGTATCCAATAGCGCAAGGCCCGAAGGTCCCCTGCTTTGCTCCAAAGAGAGTATGCGGTATTAGCCATCGTTTCCAATGGTTATCCCCCTCTACTGGGCAACTTCCTAGGCATTACTCACCCGTCCGCCGCTCGTCAGCAAAGAAAGCAAGCTTTCTTTCTGTTACCGCTCGACTTGCATGTGTTAGGCCTGCCGCCAGCGTTCAATCTGAGCCATGATCAAACTCTTCAATTTAAAGTTTTGATTCCCTTAAAAATAAGGGGAGGCTCAATGAATACTGAACATTACATAAGTAATGTTTGAATTGACTGTGCTCTTATTGGTTTCCACTTTTGAAAAAGTGAAACAAAACAGCTCAAGGCTGCTTCCCAATTCGAATGGTCACTTCGTTTCATTGAAACCATTTTACTTCCTAAGAAGTATGTTTTTGATTTTACTTTTTATAAAAAAGTGAAAACCAAAAGCTGATTATCATCAACGAGTGCCCACACAGATTGATAGGTTTATATTGTTAAAGAGCGTGCTTTGAAGTTCATCTCAAAGCGGACGGCCATTCTAGCGAGTTAAGTGTCAGTGTCAACCACTTTTTCAAAACTTTTTTAAGCACTTGGCTTAGCTAGGAGACCTTGCTAACTGGGCGCTTGGCTTGTTTGAAGCCATCCCGTGTCAGCGAGGGGCATTATAGAGATCGGCATGACGTTGGCAAGCATTAATTTAAATAAAATCGCAAATCATTTATCGTTCGTTCAAAATTAAAGCGAATCAGTGTTTAAATACACAAAAGGAGGCTTTAAAGCCTCCTTTTTCTCAAACTTAATTGAGTTTATTGTCTTGTCGCTATATGACCGTCATCGACAACTAGCTCTATCTCTTTCTCTGGATCTAAGTTACCAGCAAGTATTTCTTTAGCTAGCGGGTTCTCAACACTTTGTTGAATTGCACGCTTAAGAGGTCTCGCACCATAGACTGGATCAAATCCAACTTTGGCAATCAAATCCAAAGCCTCGTCCGAAACAGACATTTGATAACCACTTTCTTCCATTCGACTAGACAGACGTTTCAACTGAATAGCAGCGATAGCCTTAATATTCTCTTGAGCCAACGGATGGAAAACAACACTTTCATCAATGCGGTTTAAAAACTCTGGTCTGAAGTGTCGACTGACAATTTCCATTACTTGGGTTTTCATGCTGTCGTAGTCTAACGACATGAAGTTTTCTTGAATCGTTTCTGAGCCCAAGTTAGACGTCATAATCACAACCGTATTTCGGAAATCAACGGTGCGGCCTTGGCCATCGGTCAGACGTCCATCGTCTAATACTTGCAATAGAATATTGAAAACATCTGGGTGCGCTTTTTCAACTTCATCAAGCAAGATAACTGAATACGGCTTGCGACGGACTGCTTCTGTTAGATAACCACCTTCTTCATAACCAACGTAGCCAGGAGGAGCACCAACTAAACGAGCAACAGAGTGTTTCTCCATAAACTCAGACATATCGATACGAACCATTGCATCTTCACTATCAAACATAAAGCTCGCGAGTGTTTTACAAAGTTCTGTTTTACCGACACCCGTTGGACCTAAGAATAGGAATGAACCAATTGGTTTATTTGGATCAGCCAGCATCGCTCGGCTACGACGAATCGCGTCAGAAACAACTTCAACCGCTTCAGCTTGACCAATAACTCGGTCATGCATCACTTCTTCCATACGAAGGAGTTTTTCTTTCTCAGCTTCAAGCATTTTGGTAACGGGGATACCAGTTTGCTTTGAAAGGACTTCTGCTATTTCCGCGTCCGTCACTTTATTCTTAAGTAACGTCATTTCCTGCATTTCAGCTTGAGTCGCAAGATCAAGTTGCTTCTCTAGCTCAGGAATACGACCGTACTGAAGTTCTGACATACGGTTTAAGTCACCAGCACGACGTGCGATGTTTAAATCCATACGAGCATTTTCAAGTTCAGTCTTGATGTGTTGTGTGCCAGACAGTGCTGCTTTTTCGGTATTCCAAACTTCTTGCAGTTCAGCAAACTCTCTTTCTTTAGAAGAAAGCTCGTCGTTAAGAATATTTAAACGCTTCGCGCTGGCATCATCATGCTCGTTGATCAATGCCTGTTGCTCGATTTTCAACTGAATTATCTTACGCTCAAGCTTATCCAGAGACTCTGGCTTAGAGTCAATTTGCATACGAATGCTTGACGCTGCCTCATCAATCAAGTCGATCGCTTTATCTGGCAGTTGTCTATCTGATACATAACGATGCGAAAGACTTGCCGCTGCGACAATGGCAGGATCAGTAATTTCTACGTGGTGATGCAATTCGTAACGCTCTTTTAGACCACGTAAGATTGCAACTGTATCTTCAACTGATGGTTCATCTACAATCACTTTCTGGAAACGGCGTTCAAGTGCTGGATCTTTCTCAATATACTGGCGGTATTCATCTAAAGTGGTTGCGCCAACACAATGAAGTTCACCACGCGCTAGCGCAGGCTTCAACATGTTGCCAGCGTCCATTGAACCTTCACCTTTACCTGCACCAACCATAGTGTGGATCTCATCGATGAAGAGAATAATGTTACCTTCTTCTTTCGACAGCTCATTTAGAACAGACTTCAAACGCTCTTCAAACTCACCGCGGAATTTTGCACCTGCAACCAAAGCCCCCATATCTAAAGAGAGCACTCGGCGGCCACGGAGACCTTCCGGTACTTCGTTGTTGACGATACGTTGTGCAAGGCCTTCAACGATTGCAGTTTTACCTACCCCCGGCTCACCGATAATGACTGGGTTATTCTTAGTACGACGCTGCAAGACTTGGATAGTACGACGAATCTCGTCATCACGGCCAATAACAGGGTCAAGCTTGTCTTGCTCCGCGCGTTCAGTCAAATCTATGGTGAACTTTTCGAGTGCTTGGCGTAAATCTTCTGCATTGGGATCATTGACCGCCTGTCCACCACGAACTTGGTCAATAGCTCCAGAAACATTTTCTTCAGTGAGGCCAAGCTCTTTTAAAAGTTTACCTAGTGGGCCTTTATCTTGGAGTGAGGCTAACAAAAAGACTTCGGATGAAATGTAGCTGTCTTTACGTTTTTGCGCCACTTTATCGCAGAGATTAAATAGCGACCCCATAGCACTAGAAAGCTGCACGTCACCACCAATGCCTGTTACTTTTGGCATTGAATCTAGCATCTCTGCTAGCTTAGAACGTAGATGAGTTACATCGACGTCTAACATTGTCATTAAAGGGCGAATTGGGCTTCCATCTTGGTCAAGAAGTGACACCATAAGATGAGCGGGTTCTATATATTGATGGTCACGTCCTAATGCTAATGATTGAGCATCAGAAATAGCAATCTGAAACTTGCTGGTAAACCTATCGAGACGCATGAAAATCTCCTAGCGAATAAAGTTAAATCTGTTTACCGTGTAAGATGGGCACATAATACCCATTTTTCAAGTTATAAATGGTATCCTGTTTAGTTATCAATAGACGAAAAGTGATTAATTTATTAGCTAATCCAGATAAGGGTCGCTTGTCTTCCTGTCACGCCATCGCGACGATAAGAAAAGAATTTTGTTGGCTGTTTAAAGGTACATAAATTGCTGGAATAGACTTGCTCTACACCAACTGAGAGAAGCCTCTGGCTAGCTAACCATTGCATGTCGGCCAACCATTTACCTTGCTTACTCGTTGCAAAAAAGCCTTTGCTAGCGAAACTATCATGACTAAGAAATTGGTCTCGCACATCGTCGCCGACTTCAAAAGCATTAACACCAATAGCAGGCCCTAGCCAAGCTAAAAGATCTCCACTCATCTTTGTAACTGCATTTTCGAGAATGCCATCCACTAGCCCTCTCCAACCAGCATGAACTGCCGCTACCTGCGTTCCTTGAGTATTCGTTAACAAAACAGGCAGGCAATCTGCAGTCATCACCGAACAAACAACACCGCTTTGAAAAGTGATTGAACCGTCAGCGTCTAAGGTTTTATCTGTAGGTTCGTTTAAATCGACAATATGTGTTGAATGGGTTTGATTAAGCCATACTGGGGTAGCAGGTAAATCGGCAGCATCTACCAACCAGTTTCTATTCTTAGCTACGATATCAGGATCGTCACCAACATGTTGCCCCAAATTTAACCCTTGGTAAGGAGCATGAGAAAAGCCTCCTATACGAGTTGTAGACATAGCTTTAATGTTTTTTGGTGCAGGCCAGTTGGGAACAATCACATCCATTAATAATCTTCCGAATGGTTGAGTTTGGTGTCTTCACGTAAAGCTTCACTCATATTGACCATATCTTCAGGAACTGGTGCATGGAACTCCATTAGCTCGCCAGAAATAGGATGTTCAAACCTCAGCATTGCTGCATGTAAAGCTTGACGATCAAATTGACGAATTTTTTCTGCCAGCTCTTCCGATGCACCTTTAGGGATTCTTGCTCGACCACCATATGCTGTATCCCCCAATAAAGGAAGTTGAAGATAAGACATATGAACACGAATTTGGTGAGTCCGCCCTGTTTCTAAGCGTAAACGAATTCGTGTGTGCTCGCGAAAGTGTTCTGCGACACGGTAATGCGTTACCGCAGGTTTTCCCGTTGGAGTCACTGCCATCAAAGTGCGTTTGGTCGAATGCCTTCCTATTGGGTGCTCAACCTTTCCACCAGCAGTCATCTTACCGATTGCTATCGCTTCATATTCGCGAGTAATATTGCGTTTCTGTAGCGCGCGAACCAGTCTAGTCTGAGCTGGTACGGTTTTAGCAACCACCATCAGCCCAGTGGTGTCTTTATCTAGACGATGTACTATCCCTGCCCTTGGAACTTCAGCGATATCTGGATAGTGATGAAGCAAAGCATTAAGTACGGTGCCATCAGGCGTACCTGCTCCCGGATGAACAACAAAATCTCTAGGCTTATTGATAACCAAAATGTCATCATCTTCGTAGACAATATCCAGTGGGATATCTTGTGGCTCCCACCGCTCTTCGGCTTCAATTTCGGCAAAAACAGTAATTTCTTCACCACCCATAACTTTAAATCGGGGCTTGGTAACGACTTCACCATTTACCTGAACTTTGCCTTGTAAAAGCCATTCTTTGATTCGCGAGCGTGAAAAGTCGCTAAATAGCTCGGCGACAGCTTGATCTAATCTTTGACCTAACTGGCTGTCTTTTACGGTGTTTGTTAATTCAATCTGCTGGCTCATATAGAACTTTTTTAAAAACTGTGAGACTAATGCTCAACACTGTGGAAAAATAGGCTAATTCATCATTGTATCTGTTACTGATATGAAAGTAACGAGAGCTAACGAAATATTTAAATTCAAGGAATCGACCTAACACATGAAAAAGCGTTCTCTACTCGGTTTAGTTACATTGTTAACGTTGTTTGGCTGCTCGAGCAGCAAAGAAGTCGTTCCTGACTTACCACCAGCACAGCTCTATGCTCAAGCAAAAACAGCATTGCAGGAAGGATACCTATCTGGCGCGATTACTAAACTAGAAGCAATGGACTCTCGTTATCCATTTGGTCCTTATTCTGACCAAGTGCAATTAGATCTTATTTACGCTTACTATCGCAACGACCAATTGCCGCTAGCTCTTGCGTCTATCGATCGTTTCATGCGACTCAATCCGACCAGCTCTAAATTGGATTGGGTGCTTTATATGCGCGGGCTAACCCATATGGCTCAAGATACTAACTTCCTTCAAGAAGCGTTACATATTAATAGAAGTGATCGCGATCCAACCCCCGCAGCTGAAGCCTTTGCTGATTTTAAAAAGCTGTTAGAACGCTATCCAAATAGCCCATATGCTGCAGATGCTGAAAAACGTATGTACTCACTAAAAAACCGCTTAGCAGACTACGACCTTTCTATTGCGAAATTTTACATCAAGCGTAAAGCTTGGATTGCTGCGATCAACCGAGCTCAAGAGCTACAAAAACGATATCCAGATACAAAAGCAGCGAGAGAGTCTTTGCAAGTGGAACTCGAAGCCTACAAAGTGCTTGGTCTACAGGGGCCAATAGCGAATACAGAAACGTTGATTAAGTTAAATCCAGAAAACTAAACCTACTACCATCGTATAAAGCACAAAACCCTCATCTTTTAACAAGACTGAGGGTTTTGTTATATTTGCAATGACGGTAGCTGAAGCCTTAACTAACTATATAAAATCAGGTGCTTATAAAAATATTTCAAGCTGTAAAAGCGCCCCCAAAATAAGTCAATTTTAGCGTACAACCTTCCTCCAATGTAACGACTTCAATGAGAATAACAAGCACTTTTAGTCTCAAAAACGGGAGTATTTGCTAAAAATCACGTTTAATTCTCCCAAAATTTTTACGCTTATATTTATGTGATATAGATCACATTTTATTATTATTAGATCAGTAATCTGAAGTTAACCCAATCGGGTAGCAACAGAGGAAAATTCTATGAAAGTAAGTATCACAGGCAAAAACATCGACATCACCTCTGCAATCCGCTCACATATAGAAAGCAAATTCAAAAAGCTAGAAAAATGGCAAGTAGACATTATTTCCTGCCAAGCAGTATTTAGTGAAGAACCAAACAAGCAAAAGAAATTTGAAGCGGTAATAAAAGTACCTAAAGGTCAGTTAGTAGCATCATCAATGCATGAAGATTTATATGCAGCGATTAACGACGTTGAACATAAACTAGAAAGGCAATTAAATAAGCTACGTCACAAACCCGCTGCTCGTCGAGCTGAGAAATTCGAAGTTGAAGAAACCGAATAGTTCCCAAGCTTAATTATTAATAGCGCCTATGGCGCTATTTTTTTGCTCCACGCAAAGCAATATTCCTTGACGCTGTTAACTCGCTTGCTTATTGTGTTTGAGTGTTTAATCACTATCAACGACTTTATGCTACTTTCTCAACTGTTCTTTTTTGACTTATTTTTCCCGCATTAGCTCTGGAGGCTAAGTTGTTCGCGTAAATAAGTTAAAACGAACAGAAAGCCTCCCAACTGGGAGGTTTTTTTATAAGGACACTATCATGACCGACAAACAATATTCGCTCGAAGAAATTCGCTTACGTTTGAATGAACTCGATGACCAAATGCTCTCATTGCTTTCTGAGCGTCGTAAGTTGAGTATTGATGTGGCCAAAAGTAAGGTGGAGACATCTAAACCAGTTAGGGATGCAGATAGAGAGCAACAATTGCTGGTTAAATTAATCAACAATGGCAAAGAAAAATACGACTTAGATGCTCAATACATTACCAAACTATTTCATACAATCATCGAAGATTCCGTTTTATTGCAACAGTCTTACCTGCAAAGTCTCGCCAACCCTCAAAGCAGAAAACCTCTAACAAGAGTCGCATTTTTAGGTGCCAGAGGATCATACTCGCATCTAGCAAGCAGAGAGTACTTTAGCCGGAAAGACTCCGAACTGATCGAGTTAAATTGTGACCAGTTTAAAGAGATAGTAACTACCGTTGAATCTGGTCATGCAGATTACGGTGTACTACCAATTGAGAATACAAGTTCTGGGTCCATCAACGAAGTCTATGATTTATTGCAACATACGACACTATACATCGTTGGCGAACTAACCCTGCCGATTGAACATTGTTTGGTAGCAACTAAAGATATTCGACTAGAAGATATCAAAACGCTTTATTCCCACCCTCAACCACACCAACAATGCAGTGAGTTTTTAAACGGACTAAAAGGGGTCAATTTAGAAATCTGCGCGAGTACTGCTGACGCGATGAAGAAAGTAAAAGAGCTGAATCGCGAAGATATAGCCGCTATCGGTAACGCATCTAGTGGTAAACTCTATGGCTTGCAATCTATTCAAGGGAATATCGCAAACCAAACAGAAAACCACACTCGTTTTATTGTTGTGGCTCGCAAACCAGTTGAAGTGTCTACGCAAATCCCAGCTAAAACCACACTTATCATGTCGACTGCTCAAGAGGCTGGCTCTCTAGTGCAAACGCTTCTGGTCTTACAAAAATATGGAATTAACATGACCAAGTTGGAATCTCGGCCAATTATGGGCAATCCTTGGGAAGAGATGTTCTATGTTGATTTGCAAGCTCATCTCAAATCAGAAGAAATGCAGCAAGCTATCTCTGAGCTTACAAAAATGACCAAGTTCCTAAAAGTACTAGGGTGCTATTCCATTGAGAATATTTCACATACTCAGGTTAAACTAGATTAAAAAGCTTTTATATGAAAACTGTAATTATCACCTCATTAAATCCAGCAAAAATTCGTGCTGTAGAAAGCGCTTTTAAAGAGGTGTTTCCGACTCAAGAGTTTCACTTTGAAGGTATCAACGTTGCTAGCGAAGTCCCAGATCAACCCATGACAGACGCTGAGACGAAACAAGGTGCTTTAAACCGTGTTCGTAACGCTAAAAAAGTTGCGAAGTCTTCTGACTATTATGTTGGTATTGAAGCAGGTATTGATAAAGGGGTAACTTTCGCGTGGATGATCATAGAGTCAGAGTCAGTTCGCGGTGAATCGCGATCAGCCAGTTTAATGCTACCACCTATGGTGTTAAAAAAACTGGAGAGTGCTAATGAACTTGGCGAAGTGATGGACGAAGTGTTTGGTACAGATAATATTAAACAAAAAGGTGGCGCAATTAGCTTATTAACGAACAACCTACTCACCAGAAGTTCCGTTTACCATCAAGCCCTGATCTTAGCGTTAATCCCTTTCTCTAACTCAGAGCACTTCCCAGCTAATTTATAATCTAACCTGATATTTGTGCCAGTCAAACAGGCTGGTACAACTCCCTTTTAAGGTTTTAACAATAAATCCGCTATACGCAGTTTATCTTGTTCTGACTTAGCTTTAAGTTCATTTGAACCTCGAGTTATCGTAGCGATACCAACTCCTAGCTCTTGGCTCATCTGTCTCTGGGACAAATCTCCTTTCAGTAATTCTGTCAGGATGTTTGCTCGAGCGATGAGCGCATCCCTTTCATCAGCTGTTAACATGGTAGCTAACAACAATTCGTGGTCATTGTTTTTAATAGCGCGATTTAACAATTCAATAAATTGATCCCAATCGCTGTACTCTGGGAGAAATGACATAGTTTGTATAGCTTGCTGAAGTGTAGCTTCATTGTAATTCGTTATCTTTCTCGCGCAACCGAAAGATACATACACAAAGTTGTGCAAGCCACACGCTCTAGTATTTTGCCAGCTTCTCTCGCTTTGTGAGGAATTGACCATCTACCCCCATCAGATCTCTATAATACGTTTCAAACATCAGGATATTTTGCACATAACCGCGAGTTTCGTTAAAAGGAATACTCTCAATGAACGCGTATACATCTAAGTTCTCATTTGAGCGTGTTCGCCATTGCTTCACTCGATGAGGCCCTGCATTATAGGCTGCAAACGCTAAAATACGATTGTCATCAAATCTTTCAAGCAAGCCATTTAGATAACTGCTGCCAATCTCTATATTTTTTCCAACCGAGTATAAATCTCTAGCACCGTTATAAGGGATTCGATACTTTCTAGCAGTATATTGAGCAGTTCGAGGCATAATTTGCATAATGCCTCTTGCACCAACCGGAGAACGAGCATTAGCGTCCATCGCACTTTCTTGGCGGGCCAAAGACATTAAAGTAATCGGATCAATACCGTGTTTTTCGGCGTAGTGATCAAACCACCACTGATGAGCGATAGGGAAGCGAAGTTGGACATTGTCCCAGAGCTTAGCCGAGATAGAAGCTTTCACCGTCAGATGATGCCAGTTTTTATCCGCAGCATAAGCCGCCAGCATTTTTTTCTCTTCTATGTTCGCGTGACGGAGCAACCAATTCCATTCCGTTTTTGCCGAAGAAATTTTTGAACGATCAATTAGCTCCTGAATTCTATACAGAGCTTTTTTGTGAGGCTCAAGAACAGTTTGGTCTAAGTTGAGGGACGTGGTTGGATATACGACAGGCACACCAATAAAACCAGCGGCAGCAACGCTGTAAAAATTTCGTTTTCCTAGAAGTTTTTCCAATCGTGCTTTGCCTTGTTCATGCATACCAAGTGCAATTTCACTACGACCTAGCCAATACTGCCAACGTAATGACTCTCTGGATTTTGGAGTTAACTGGGCAATCCACCTTTGAGTTCCTTGCCAGTCTGCTTGCTGAATGGCTAAACGAGTCCTGCGTTCAATTAACTTATCTTCAATGGACATCTCAACCACGTCATCACGCCAATTAGCGAGTGCTTTTGAATCCGTATTCATTAGGCGAATTGCGATAAACTCAGCTAATTTCTGCTTTTCTTTATTACCAAATTGATTCTTGGCCATCACTTGAGAAAAAACGACCTGTGCTTTCTCAACATCTTTTCGAGCCAGTTTTTTCAGTGCTGAAGTAATGAGAAGTCGATAAAACTCATCGTTTTTATATTTACTAGCAAATTTAGCTACCATCTCTGGTCTACTGTATAGCTGCGCTAATTCTGCAGCTTTGCTCTTGGCTTGACTCGATTTAAGCTGCCCTTTTAGATATTTCATCAAGCCATTATTTCTTTCATCGAAAGCTAAAAGCATACGACGAAGAACGTCCTCATCAGTTTTCAATCCAGCTTTATCCCAGGCAACAATCAGGTCATCGCATTGCTTGGAAATGCTATCGCCTGATAGCCAGAGTTTATTCATGCCTTCAAAGGCTTGCTCTTTCTTGCCAACTTTGTACAGAGCCGTGTAGTAATAACATTGGTAGGTTTCTCCTACTGGCTCAGACTTCTGAAACTCTAGTAGTTGTTTCCACTTTCTTTGATGAGCTAAAGTCTCTAGATAAGGAGCGCGAACATTGGATGAAAACGGATAGGAATAGTTGTCATGGATAAAATTATCAACTTGATCGGGGCTCTTAGCCTTTAAATTGATTAAAAATGCTCGATAGTCAGTGTAGGGAGTCAACGGATATTCGGATATTTTTGAACGTATGGACTGGTATTGAGAAACTTGCCTTCTATCCAATAACTTTTGTGCTCGATCATAGAGTGCTCGCTGTTCTTGAATGTTTGAAACAGGGCTAGCGACACTACTCCCTACAAAGAGAAAAGCACATACACTTGAACAGCTTATGAGCTGATATAGCTTGTCAAAACTCTTACTTACCATATTCCTCACTTCCATGTCGTGCGGATTTAAAATGTTAACACCTTGTTAAGGTTAGGTCAAAAAAACAACAGTTAGTTCAATTTAACAAAGTATTCACAATTAATAAATTCATGAAGAGCCCTGAGCAACTTATTGCTTTTCATTTAATGTCAGCTTGATACACAGATCGATAAAAGCGGTCTACTCGTGTAACAAAAGTATCCCGATTGGTATAAAATGTGGCTTTACGTGTTTTCAATTAGGATCTATCGGCAATGGCTGAATATGTTTATACCATGTCGCGGGTGAGCAAAATCGTCCCGCCCAAACGTCAAATTCTCAAAGACATCTCTCTTAGCTTTTTCCCAGGAGCAAAAATAGGCGTATTGGGCTTAAATGGTGCAGGTAAATCGACACTATTAAGAATCATGGCGGGTATCGATACGGATATTGATGGTGAAGCGCGCCCACAACCAGGATTAAACGTGGGTTACCTACCTCAAGAACCACAATTAGACGAATCCAAAACGGTTCGCGAAGTCGTAGAGGAAGCAGTATCTGATGTGGCAGACGCATTGAAAAGACTAGATGCGGTTTATGCTGCCTATGCAGAAGAAGGTGCCGACTTCGATGCTCTAGCAAAAGAGCAAGGCGAACTTGAAGCACTCATCCAAGCAAAAGATGGGCATAACCTTGAAAATGCACTAGAGCGTGCTGCTGATGCACTTCGTTTACCTGAGTGGGATGCGAAAATCGAACACCTTTCCGGTGGTGAACGACGTCGTGTAGCGATATGTCGACTACTTCTTGAAAAACCAGACATGCTACTACTCGACGAACCAACCAACCACCTTGACGCTGAATCTGTCGGCTGGCTTGAGCGCTTCTTAGTCGATTACAACGGGACTGTTGTTGCGATTACCCACGACCGTTATTTCCTAGATAACGCAGCAGGTTGGATTTTAGAACTTGACCGTGGTGAAGGTATCCCTTGGGAAGGTAACTATACTTCTTGGCTAGAGCAAAAAGACGCTCGATTGAAGCAAGAAGCCTCTCAAGAGAAAGCACGCCAGAAAACCATCGAGAAAGAACTTGAATGGGTTCGCCAAAATCCAAAAGGTCGCCAAGCGAAATCCAAAGCGCGTATGGCTCGCTTTGAAGAGCTTAACAATAGCGATCATCAAAAACGTAATGAAACTAATGAGCTATTCATTCCGCCAGGTGAGCGTCTAGGAGACAAAGTTGTCGAAGTAAGTAATCTAACCAAATCTTTTGGTGATCGTGTACTTATCGATAACTTGTCTTTCAGCGTACCTAAAGGAGCGATTGTTGGCATCATTGGTGCGAACGGCGCGGGTAAATCAACGCTATTCAAAATGCTCAGTGGTACTGAGCAACCAGACTCCGGTACGGTTGAGCTCGGAGATACTGTAAAACTGGCTTCTGTCGATCAGTTCCGCGATAGCATGGATGATAGCAAGACTGTCTTCCAAGAAATCTCAGAAGGTGCTGATATCATTAAGATCAACAACTTTGAGATCCCAGCTCGCGCTTATTGCTCGCGCTTCAATTTTAAAGGTGTCGATCAACAAAAAGTCATCGGTGAGCTTTCTGGAGGCGAGCGCAACCGTGTTCACCTAGCGAAGCTTCTTAAAGCTGGTGGTAACGTATTGCTTCTCGACGAACCGACAAACGACCTAGATGTAGAAACGCTTCGAGCTCTGGAAGAGGCACTACTTGAGTTCCCAGGATGTGCCATGGTTATCTCGCACGACCGTTGGTTCTTGGACAGGATCGCCACACATATCTTAGATTACCGTGATGAAGGGCAGGTGAACTTCTACGAAGGCAACTATACTGAGTACAGTGAGTGGCTAAAACAGACGTTAGGTGCGCAAGCAGCCGAACCTCATCGTATAAAATACAAGCGTATAGCTAAGTAAAATACGACTAAAGCCGCATTTAATGCGGCTTTTTATTAACGGTAGACTTGCGCGTATACACGGATGTGTAAGCCACCAATAGGAAAAACTAAGGAAGACATTTTACTATGGTTGAAAGACGCCGATTTTCACGCATTATCTACCAAGCTCCTGCAACTATTCGTCAAGGGGGCACCTTAGTCGAAGCCAATATACAAGATCTATCTTTACATGGTTTATTGCTGAGTACCGATGGCAACAATGCTGAGCTAAATAATGATATACTCGCCGATATCGAATTTACTCTCCCTAGCAGCGATATCGTTATTAACCTCGTCGCTAACTTAATCAGAATTGAGAAGAACATTATTCACGCGAGTATCGACCATATAGATATCGAAAGCATCGCGCATATCAAGCGTTTGGTTGAGTTAAATGTTGGGAACGACGATTTACTGCATCGTGAACTAGAGCACTTATCAGATTTAGGCGAGCATCTGTCGGACATGGGTGAACAACTTTAGAACAAAATAGCTCGTGACTATCATTTAAGTTACGAGCTAATTTGTATACTGGCTATTCTCGGTGAATTGAGTCATTGGCCTGCTTAAGTAGGCTTTGACTTTCGTTCATAAACTGTTGTGAGTAGTCTCCAAACCACCCCCTAACCTGCTTAAAGTTTTCGATAAAGCCATGCTTATCATCTTGCTCTAATAGATCGACCGCATCTCCCAACCTATCGCGAAAACGCTTAATCATCTCAACATTTTCTTTGGACGAGAAAATAATGTCGCCGTACAAATTAGAGTCTTGCGCAAACAGCCGGCCTACCATCGCCAACTCTAACCGATAGATTGGAGAGCTTAATTTGAGCAAGCTGCTTAAATCGGGATTTTCTTTACTTAGATGAACGCCGTAGGCGAAGGTTGTAAAGTGACGCAATGCTTGAATAAGCGTCATCCCTTTATCATGTTCAGTTGCATCAATATCGCGTAGTGTGGCTCCCCAAATCGCAAATTGCTCTAGAAGCCATTGATATTGCTCTGCCCCACGGCCATTACTGTATGCAATCACTTGTTTGGCAAAGTTAGCAGTATCTGGCCCAAACATTGGGTGCAACCCTACCACTGGTCCTTCGTGCACCTCTAACATTGCTTGAAGTGGTGAAGACTTAATTGAAGTCAGATCACAGAGAATGCAATCTTTTGGCAGATTATTAAGCTTATTGATAACACCAATTGTCAAGTGAATTGGAACCGTCACTACAACAAGTCCAGCCGTCGATAAAACTTGGTCTGCTTTGTGCCAATCTTGGCTGCCGATGACGTCTACTTTGTAGCCAGATAGGCTAAACATACGACCAAATAAGCTTCCAAGCTGACCGTGCCCACCTATGATAACGACAGAGCCAAGATCTGGCTTTAAACACTTAAAGCCAGAGTCTTTTTCACTTGCATATGATTCTCGCATGGTACGACGCAAAATATCTTCAATAAGCTGAGGGGGAACGCCCTTTCTCTCTGCTTCAAGTCTTCTAGAAGCAAGCATTGCGGCTTCTCTATCTGGGGCATAGATAGGTAAACCGTGTTCGCTTTTCACCTCACCTACTTTCTCTACAAGGGCTAAACGTTGCGAAAGCAAGTCCAATATCTGCTTATCGACTTCATCTATTTGATCACGCAATTCACTCAGTTCAACAGCCATTACATTACCTTTTTATTTGTTTAGGCGATTTTCTAAAAACGGAACTAACTCTTTATGTGCATGACGTAATAATGCCTCAGTTGTTTCCCAATTAATACATGCATCAGTGATTGAAACGCCGTAATCTAACTTATCAAGTGGTAGGTCTGAAGACTGATTACCTTCGTTAATATGGCTTTCAATCATCACACCAATGATTGATTTATTGCCTTCACGAATTTGATGAAGAACATCTTCCGCAACAAGCGGTTGACGGCGATAATCTTTACGCGAGTTTGCATGGCTGCAGTCCACCATCAGAGAGGCTTCCAAGCCGTGGCCTTGCATTTCTTGCTCACATTCCGTTACCGACACTGAGTCATAGTTGGTTTGTTTACCACCACGCAGAATAACATGGCCATCTTGATTGCCTTGAGTAGTCAGAAGGGCAACTTGACCTTCACGGTTGATACCCATAAAGCGATGACTAGACGCAGCAGCTTGCATTGCATTAATTGCAGTAGATAAGCTTCCATCAGTACCATTTTTAAAGCCGATCGGCATGGAAAGACCACTTGCCATCTCACGGTGAGTTTGTGATTCAGTGGTTCTCGCACCAATAGCCGCCCAGCTAAAAGTATCCGCTAAGTACTGTGGACTGATAGGGTCGAGCGCTTCAGTCGCTAGAGGAATATTCATATCGGCGAGTTCAACTAGTAGCTGGCGACCTACATGCAAACCATGTTCAATATCGAATGAGCCATCTAGAGTAGGATCGTTGATTAACCCTTTCCAACCAACTGTAGTACGTGGTTTCTCAAAGTAGACTCTCATTACAATGTAAAGCTGGTCACTCAACTCTTCAGCAAGCTTTTTCAAACGTTTCGCGTAATCTTTTGCCGCTTCGACATCATGAATTGAACAAGGGCCACACACCACTAGCAAACGGTGATCTTTTTTGTGAATGATATCTGCAATCGTTTGACGTGACTGCTGAATAAACTGGCGAGATTGCTCGCTTAAAGGAAGTTTCTGCTTCAACTCTTCAGGAGTGATTAGAACCTGTTCATCACTGATATTTATATTGCTTAATTCACTTTTTAACATATTTAAACCGTAAAAATTTTATTACACTCTCTTGAGCGCTCTGTGAAACCCGATAAAGAATAAGTTAACAGAATAAACGGCCAATGCAAAGTGTAAACAATAAAAAACATTAGTTGTAAACTTGAATTTACACCACTTAAGCTTGCTATACTATTGGAATCAATTAGTATCTTAGTCAAAGATGCTATCAATGAATATGCAATCATGGATTTCGGCAATGGTAAGGTAGATGGATGGAATTAATTTTGTCTTTGTTACAGCAAATGAGCGTCTACCTCGTTTTAGCGTATATGCTGAGTAAAACGCCTATATTTCTCCCCCTATTGAGTATCTCTCATCAATTTACCCACAAGCTCAGTGTTTACGTTCTTTTTTCCTTATTTTGTATTATGGGCACCTATTTTGGATTAGCTATCAATGATGCAATAGCCAATACTAGAGCCATTGGTGCAGTAATGGGCGGGTTATTTGGTGGCCCTGTGGTGGGTTTTTTTGTGGGTTTGACAGGAGGCTTGCATAGATATTCTTTAGGTGGTTTTACCGATCTTGCCTGTGCGATTTCAACGACGGTAGAAGGGTTAATTGGTGGGCTGCTCCATTCCTACCTAGTATATAAGGGAAAAAAAGTTCAACTATTTAACCCTGTGGTTGTGTTTTCAGTCACTTTTGTCGCTGAGATTATCCAAATGCTCATTATATTGTTGGTCGCCCAACCTTATGAAGAAGCACTCGCACTTGTTTCAACCATTGCAGCACCTATGATCATTGCAAACTCTGTTGGCGCCGCACTATTTATGAGTATTTTGCAGGATAAAAAGACCATTTTCGAAAAGTATTCAGCGACCTATTCTCGCCGAGCACTGAATATTGCTGAACGCTCTGTAGGGATACTCGCCTCTGGGTTTAATAGTCAAAATGCGGAGAAGATTGCACGTATTGTTTACGAAGAAACTAACGTTGGTGCAGTATCAATTACAGACACCGAAAAAATACTCGCGTTTGTCGGAATTGGTGATGACCACCACAAGCCCAATAACGTCATTTCTTCCCCCTTCACTCTCAAAGCGATAGAAAATAATGTTATTGTCTATCTCGATGGCAAGGAGAACAGCTACCAGTGCTCTATTTCTTCAGACTGCAAACTTAACTCCGCACTTATAATCCCTATTCATGCTGGCGAGCAAGTGATTGGGACAATCAAGCTCTATGAACCCAAAAGAAAGCTATTCTCGACAATCAACATGTCTATGGCCGAGGGCATTGCTCAACTGCTCTCAAGCCAAATTTTGTATGGCGATTATCAACAAAAGCAAATATTACTTTCCCAGTCTGAGATTAAGTTGCTACACGCTCAGGTCAATCCTCACTTTCTATTTAATGCACTGAACACCATCAACGCTATCATCCGCAAAGATCCCGACAAAGCCAGAGAGCTGATACAACATCTTTCGCAATTTTTTAGAAGTAACCTTAAACAGAATGTAGAAACCGTCACTCTAAGAGAAGAGCTAGAACATGTGAACTCTTATCTAACAATAGAAAAAGCGCGCTTTAGCGACCGGTTGGAAGTCGAGGTTGATATAGAGCATGACATTTTAGACAAAACATTGCCGAGTTTTACTCTACAACCATTAGTAGAAAATGCTATCAAACACGGTATTTCAGAGTTGCTAGAATCAGGGAAAGTACGCATTTTTAGCCAGACAGTCGATAGCGGCCAAATGATTATCGTGGAAGATAACGCTGGCACATATGTTCCACCTAAGAGTAAACACTCAGGCCTAGGCATGAATATTGTTGATAAGAGACTGATCAATATGTTTGGTGAGAAAGCTTGTTTACATGTCGACGTGAAAGAAAATGATTACACCAGAATGAGCTTTATCATTCCAAGCTAGAGAGAGAAAAAGTTTGTCCAGTTTTACCGCACTTGTTATTGACGATGAGCAATTTGCTCGGGAAGAGTTAACTGAGTTACTTAATGAAACAGGCCATATCACTGTGTTAGGCGATGCGAGCAACGCTATTCACGGGCTAAAAATGATTAACCAGCTTAAACCCGATGTCGTGTTTCTCGATATACAAATGCCAAAAATCACAGGTATTGAACTTCTTACTATGCTTGACCCTGAAACAATGCCAAATATCGTCTTTGTCACCGCTTACGATCAATACGCCATTCAAGCGTTTGAAGAGAACGCCTTTGACTACTTATTGAAGCCCGTTGATGCCGATAGATTAAATAAAACCATTATCAAGTTACTTAAAAGCGATCGTTCCACCAGCAGTGATTTATCAAATATTGCTCCCCCCAACCTAGAGCAAATACCTTGTACTGGGCTAAACCGTATCGTAATTATCGCTACCAGAGATGTAGAATACGCCTATAGTGACATCAGTGGCGTTCACATCCAAACTGAAGAACAAACCGCCACTAGCCAATTAACGTTAAAAGTATTAGAAGCACGCACACCATTACTTCGCTGCCATCGCCAGTACCTTATCAATACCAAAGCGATCAAAGAAATTAAGCTACTTGAAAACGGCTTAGCCGAAATTATCACTCAAAGCGACAATGTGGTTCCTGTAAGCCGTCGTTACCTTAAAACTCTAAAGGAATCATTAGGTCTTGGATAGTGTAACCTCAAAAGGTCAACACGCTCTAGTCACACAATCGCGCCATTGCATCAGAAGCCAGTTTCCACTGCTTGGACAAACGCAAGTCCGCTAAATCTATTTCCTGTTTCTTTAGTAAATTTTCCGCTTTAGGGAATTCACTAATTGGTAATCCATCCAATACTTTTATTTGCGAGTCTCGATTATTACACATCAAAACCATATCACAGCCTGCCTCCAGAGCTTGTTGGCACCTCTCTGCAGGTCCTCCCATGATTGACGCTCCTTCCATATTTAGATCGTCGGAAAAAACAACACCTTGAAACCCGAGCTTTTCGCGCAATATTTGCTTTAACCAATATGGTGAGCCGCTTGCAGGGTTATCGTCGTAATGCGGATAAACTACATGGGCAGGCATCATCGCATCTAACAAGCCGTGATCTATATGGGAGCGAAAAATAGCCATGTCTTGAACAAAGATATCTTCTCTAGGATCGTAAGGCGTCTCGGCATGCGAGTCGACTTCAACCCCGCCATGTCCAGGAAAATGCTTACCTGTTGTGATCATCCCAAGCTCTTTCATTCCTCGCATATAGGCTTGGCTTAACCTCAAGACATCTTCGATGTTGTCTGCAAAAGCTCGATTACCGATAGCCTTACTTTGGTGGCCTTTATCTAACACTGGAGCAAAGCTGATATCGATATCATGAGCCAAGACTTCTGCAGCCATCAGCCATCCGCCTAGATAGGCAAGCTCTTCACTATTCTTGTGATTGTTATACTCTTGTGCAGCAGGAATTCTTGAAAAGCCATCTCGAAATCTTTGTACCCGACCACCTTCTTGATCAGTACCAATCAAAATCGGTCTTTTCGCGGCTCTTCGTATCGACTTGTTTAAGGCAATCAGCTGCTGGCTATCAAAATAGTTACGACTAAAAAGAATCACCCCTCCAACCGTTGGGTGCTGTAAAATTTCTTTATCTTCTGCTGTAAGCTCATGCCCAGCAACATCTAGCCACAATGGTCCCATACCGCTCCCCTACTTGCGTGATTCTAATAGCAAAAACAAACGTTTTCTCAACGAGATTCTTAAGATAAAACAATCACTATTGCCATTCAATTTAACTGTTGGAATAGTTGACTTATCCCTTGAAAAACATTGAGGTCTACGTGGACAACAAAGAACTTTATATTGGTGTCATGTCTGGCACGAGTCTAGATGGTATCGATATAGCGCTATGTGAAATTGACCAAGACAACACTCAGTTGGTTTCTCGACACTCTTATCCTATGCCAGCAAATATCAAACAAAAGGTCCTCGATATGTGCTTGGGCCAATCAACAACTTTGGTCGATATCGGCACAGTCGATCACCAGCTCGGCCATGTCTACGCCGACGCAATCATTGCTGCTCTCAAAGAGTCCAATGTATCCGCAAAGGACATTCGAGCCATCGGAAATCACGGTCAAACCGTTTTTCATCAGCCAACTGGCGAATCTCCATTTACCCTACAGCTTGGTGATGCCAACATTATTGCAAGCAAAACAAACATTGACACTGTCGCTGACTTTCGGCGCAAAGATATAGCATTAGGCGGACAAGGTGCCCCTCTCGTCCCTGCTTTCCACAGCACCATTTTTCACCCTTCAGACTCTACCGTCGTTGTGTTAAACATTGGCGGTATTTCTAATATTTCAGTACTAAGACCGGGTTCTCCTGTCATCGGGTATGATACTGGCCCTGGAAATGTCTTGATGGATATTTGGTGTCACGATCAACTAAAAGGCAGCTATGACCACAATGCAAAATTTGCTAAGTCCGGTAGAGTGCAATCAGAACTGCTGACTTGTTTCCTCAAAGAAGATTACTTTGTCCTTCCCAACCCTAAAAGCACTGGGCGCGAGCTCTTTAATCAACAGTGGCTAAAAAGAAAGCTGATGAGCCTAGATGCAAAACCAGAAGATATCCAGTGCACCTTGTGCGAGTTGACCGCAGTGTCTATTTGCGATGAAGTAGAAAAATTTTCACAAGGGCCAGCACCAGAATTACTGGTTTGTGGTGGGGGGGCTAAAAACCCACTATTAATGGAAAGGTTACAGACACTCTTACCTAACTGGAAGGTACAACCAACGGAAAATAAAGGCATTGATGGTGACTTTATGGAAGCTATTGCGTTTGCTTGGCTTGCACAGCGTCGAATACATGGCTTACCAAGTAATCTACCAGAAGTCACTGGAGCCAGTGAACAAGTCTCACTCGGTGTCATTTACCCCGCAAACTAAGCCTAATTGATAGATTAATTACTCTATAGACTATACTTTAGGGTCAGAAGATATAAGGAAATATCTATGGCCCTAGTACGACTTTGCCTTATTTACACTCTCGCGTTTCCACTCTTTGCTTCGGAAGAAATTCGCTTTTTGGTTGTACCGAAAACTCTGGATAATCCTTTCTTTGAAGAGACCCAAAAGGGCTGTATTAGAGCCGCCGAAGAATTAAGAGTTAAGTGTATTTTTGATGGGCCTAGTGAAGCCGTCGCCCGCGACCAGAATACAGTGATATTGAGCTACTTAGATGAAGACCGATCCATCGACGGACTAGCTTTATCCGTCATTCATTCTCAGTGGCTGTCAAAAAGAGCCATGACAGCTGCCCAAGAAAATGATATCCCCGTTATCACGTTTGACTCTGATTTCAGCCAAGATATTTTGCATAAGCAGCCAGAAATCCGCGAGAGCTATATCGGTACAGATAATTTTGCTTTTGGCCAGCAGCTAGCCAAAGCAATGATGAAACTGCGTCCACAAGGAGGAGTATATTGCGTCATCAGTGGGCATAAATCCGCTATAAACCTCACTAGGCGCTTAGAAGGTGTGAATAGTACACTGCAAAGCTCTGGAGACAAATGGGTGCCTCATCCAAGGTGTCCTTTGTTCACCGATGATGATCCCAATCGTGCACTTGCTGCACTTGAACGAATGATGAAGGAACATCAACACAGCCCTAATAAACTACAGATGATCGTTACCTTAGGAGGTTGGCCTCAAAATCTACAACAGGAATATAGAAATACTGTCTCGAAATATAAAAGATACTTAGACCAAAAACACCTGATGTTAATCTTTGCAGATACTTTACCAGGACAACTTGAATTACTATCAGAAGGCTTGGCCCACGCCAATATAGGTCAGTCACCTTTTGGCATGGGATACACTTCTATTTACAAACTATATGACTTACACAAAGGTAAAGCGATCGAGGGTGTTTACTATACACCCCTAGTTAATTGTTTTGCTGGTCAAAAGCCAATGTGTAAAGAAAGTAAGTCAGAGTGAGCAACTACATAGCTGAATTCTGATAAGCATTCCAACCACGCTGCCACTCCATTCGGAATTTTTGCCCTTGCTTCATACCATCGCACACACCCAAGTAGTCCTGCCCTGACAGACCTATTTGGTAAGCAAAATCTGGATTGCAATAATATTTGATCCCTTCATTGTATCCTTCATCATACTCAGTTTGCTGCGTAGCACTGATATGTCCTAGTTGACTATAAGACCGAGGATTAAACCCTCTAGCACCATCTTGATAACCTACTTGGTGCCAGTCATCACTTTTTGCATCGATACCAGATACACACCCAGATAATACTGTCAAAACTGCAACAATAATGACTGTTCTCATAATGCTCCTACTTTATCCAAATCACTTTGAGAGATACGTGAATATTTAATTATCAGTTAGTTGCCATATATTAGCGGGAATTTACCTAGAGAAAAGCGATAACACTTTCAAAGTGGCAACTTTAATATCGAATTTATACACAGCATTAGATTTTTCATTTCCTAGAACCGCTCACCGATTCTTTAATGCCACTTATTACAGAATACGACCACTGAAGGTGAAAGCGGATGTAATTGCCCCAGAGCTCCGTAATATCCCACCATTGAGATTATGCAGTTAAGAAAAGGACGAGATTTATGTTGTGGTTTTTAACCTGTGTCGCGGCACTGATTGGTGGATACTTTATCTACGGTGCCTTTATCGAAAAGATATTTGGTATTAACGAAAAAAGAAAAACACCTGCCCACACGAAAGCTGATGGTGTCGATTTTGTCCCAATGTCTACACGTAAAGTCTACTTGGTACAACTTTTGAACATTGCTGGAGTCGGCCCAATATTTGGCCCAATTATGGGGGCGCTTTATGGCCCAGCAGCAATGCTATGGATTGTTGTTGGCTGTATTTTTGCTGGTGCAGTTCATGATTATTTCTCTGGAATGCTATCCGTTCGAAATGGGGGAGCATCGGTCCCAAGTATCACAGGTCGATATCTAGGTAATGGCGCGAAACACTTTATGAACATTTTTGCCATAGTGCTATTACTTCTTGTTGGTGTTGTTTTTGTTTCTGCACCTGCAGGTATGATCACCACACTGATTAATGACCAAACCAGTTTGACGGTAAGCATGTCGACAATGGTCATGATTATTTTTGCCTACTACGTCATTGCAACTGTCGTCCCTGTCGACAAGGTCATTGGTCGTTTCTATCCGTTTTTTGGTGCACTGCTGATCTTTATGTCTGTTGGCCTAATTAGCGCAGTAGCTTTATCCAGTGATTACACTGTCATGGGCGATTTTAAAGTTGCCGATATGTTTTCCAACTTAAACCCGAATGATATGCCGCTTTGGCCTGCATTATTCATTACCATTGCATGTGGTGCAATTTCTGGCTTCCATGCGACTCAGTCTCCATTAATGGCTCGTTGCATGGAAAATGAAAAAAATGGCCGCTTTGTTTTTTACGGAGCAATGATTGGAGAGGGTGTTATTGCTCTAATCTGGTGTGCTATTGCCCTTTCTTTCTTTGGCAACTTAGACGGGCTTTCAAATGCAATCCAAAATGGTGGCCCAGGAAACGTTGTTTATAGCTCTTCATTTGGTCTATTAGGCGTATTTGGTGGTGTCATCGCTTTCCTCGGTGTCGTTATCTTGCCAATTACTTCTGGTGATACAGCATTTCGCTCAAGCCGCCTAATCTTGGCTGAATACTTCAACATGGAGCAAAAGAGCCTACAAAAACGCCTACTGATGGCTCTACCACTGTTTGTTGTTGGCGCTATTTTGACTCAGGTAGACTTTGGTATCATCTGGCGCTACTTCGGTTTTGCTAACCAAACAACTGCGGTCATGATGCTGTGGACTGCTTCCGCTTACCTGCTGCGACATAACAAGTTGCACTGGGTGACGACGATTCCAGCCTTCTTCATGACGTCAGTGTGTGTGACCTTTATCTTAAACAGTGAAACACTTGGTTTCGGAATGCCAATGTCTGTATCAACCGCTTTAGGTGTGGTTTTCTCTATCGCAGTAACCAGCTATGTCATCAAGTCCTCCAAAGGTAAAGGTGATGAAGCCATAGAATCAGAAACAAACAAAAAATCTGACTCCTTAACCAAGACAGCATAAGTTTAATAACGCTAGAAATGCAAAAGGGCTCGATTGAGCCCTTTTTGTTTGCGGATAAATAGATTAAACCTGAGTAATTTGAAGCTCTTTTGGCACCTCAAAGAACATGTTTTCTTCTCGGCCTAATACTTCCTCAACTGATTCTGCACCAAGAGATTTTATTCTGTCTAAAATTTGGTTAACTAACTCTTCAGGAGCTGATGCACCAGCAGTCACGCCCACTTTTAATTTGTCTTGTAGCCAGTCTGGTTGAATTTCTTCTGGGCAATCGGTCAAATAACCCGGTGTACCTAACTTTTCTGCTAACTCTTTTAGACGAGTGGAGTTGGAAGAGTTCTTCGAGCCAACCACAATTAATACATCAACTTCTTGAGCTAATTGTCTCACGGCATCCTGACGGTTTTGCGTTGCGTAGCAAATATCGTCTTTGCGTGGACCTTGGATATCTGGGAAAACGCTACGTAACTCATCAATCACATCTGCAGTTTCATCCACTGACAGAGTGGTTTGACTAACATAGTGTAAATGGGATGGATCTTTAACCAGCGTTTTTAACTGCGCCACATCTTCAGGCTTCTCAACCAAATACATTCCGCCTTCCATGCTAGCGTATTGTCCCATGGTGCCTTCTACCTCAGGGTGCCCAGCATGACCAATGAGAACCACTTCCATATTTTTACGACTTGCTCTGGCAACTTCCATATGAACCTTGGTAACCAAAGGACAGGTCGCATCAAAAACCGTCAGCTGTCTTTCTTTCGCTTCAGTTCGCACCGCTTGAGAAACGCCATGAGCAGAGAAAATAACAATGTTATCGTCTGGAACTTCACTCAGTTCTTCAACAAATATCGCGCCACGCTGCTTGAGCCCTTCAACAACAAAGCGATTGTGAACGACTTCATGACGAACATAGATAGGTGGCTGATACATCTCAAGTGCTCGCTCCACGATACTGATAGCTCGATCAACACCTGCGCAAAAGCCGCGTGGGTTAGCAAGTAGGATTTTCATTTTGTCGCTCATTTAAATCTCTTTAATTGGGAAGGTATTCTACATAAAGTCTGATATTGTGCAAAATGCACTTAATTTAAACTCAAAAGATCAACACGCCCTAGTCAACAGACAGGATTTCCACTTCAAACGTCACATCATGTCCTGTTAACGGATGATTGAAATCGACGGTGACTGAATCTCCTGCGATGTCAGTGATGATTCCCGGGATCTCCGCACCATCGGGGCCTGAAAAAGCCATAATCGTACCCACTTCAACTTCTGCGTCACCGACAAACTTGTTGCGATCCATATGATGAATGTTATCCGGGTTTGGCATACCAAAGGCATCTTGTGCAGACAGCTCGATGCTATTGTTCTGACCTGCTTGCATACCGATTAAATGCTTTTCAAAGTTGTCACTTAAGCTGCCATCGCCAATAATCAGTTGCGCAGGCTTACCCATGTTATGAGTACTATCAGCGACCGAACCATCTTTCATCTTAATCGTAAAATGTAGGGTCACTTTTGAGTCTTGTTGAATTACTTTCACGCTAAGTTTTTCCATTCGTTATTATTAATCGCAGAGTAAACAAAAAGCGTAGCTCTAACAAGAGACTACGCTTTTAAATTCAAATCAGGCTATTAACGCTGGTTTTAAGTGTCTTTTTTCTTTCTAAAACCATCCAGCACAATCATAATTGCGCCAACGCATATTGCTGAGTCAGCTAAGTTGAACGCTGGCCAATGATATTGATACCAATGGAAATCAAGATAGTCGACAACATAGCCGTGAACAAGGCGATCGAAAACATTACCAACTGCCCCACCTATGATAAATGCGTACGCGATATTGCTCCACTTTTCTGAAGCAGGAAGCTTACGCATCCAAACCATAAGCATAATGACCACAGCAATGGCTATCGCAGTAAATAACCAGCGTTGCCAACCACCTTGGCTACTTAAAAAGCTAAACGCCGCGCCGTAGTTGTGAACATACAGCAAGTTAAAAAATGGCAAAACCTCAATTCGGTTGTCCCAGCCATAACCCATGGTATGCATAACCACTAGTTTAATCGCGATATCAGCAATAAAAACGAGTAGCGCTAGCCCTAGCCAGCGTACTCCAGATTGTTTCAACGTCAGTGCTTGTTCAGACATTATGACCTTTACTTCGTTAGAATAAATGCCTACGGATTAAGCGAACTTACGAACTTCGCCTTCACCTTCAACATTAGAAACACATCGACCACAGATCTTCTCATGGCCTGCAATTGTGCCTACATCAGCAGTGTGGTGCCAGCAGCGGTCGCACTTCTCTGCTTCCGTCGCTTTCACTTCAACAAACAGGCCCTCAACTTCTGTTTCGTGTGCAGAAGCCGTTTTTTCGCTCATACCTTTGACTTCTGCTTTTGAAGTTAGTAGAACAAAACGCAGTTCATCTTCAAGCTTGTTTAGCTTAGCTGCTAACGCATCATCTGCGTACAAAGTGACTTCTGCTTGCAGTGAACCACCAATAGCTTTGTCGTTACGAGCCGCTTCAAGCAATTTGTTAACTGCGCCACGAACAGCCTGAATGTCAGACCAGAACTCATCGTTAAGCTCTTCACCTTCAGATAGACCAAATAAGCCATCAAACCATTCGCCACTGAAGACAAACTTATCACGCTCACCTGGCATTTGATTCCAGATTTCGTCAGCAGTAAATGACATGATTGGTGCCATCCAACGCACAAGTGCTTCTACGATGTAATAAAGCGCTGTTTGACAGCTACGCTGCGCATGGCCACCGCGCTTAGCTGTATATTGACGGTCTTTTATGACATCCAGATAAAACGAACCCATTTCAATTGAGCAGAACTGCATTAAACGCTGAACAACGGCGTGAGTGTTGTACTCATCGTAAGACTTAATGATTTCTTCTTGTGCAGCTAGCGCACGACCTACAGCCCAACGATCAAGTGCTACCATTTCTTCTACAGGAACGATATCAGTTTCAGGGTTGAAGCCACTTAAGTTCGCTAAGAAGAAACGCGATGTGTTACGAATGCGACGGTAAGCATCAGCAGAGCGCTTCAAGATTTCATCAGAAACCGCCACTTCACCTGTGTAGTCAGTAGACGCAACCCATAGACGCAGAATGTCTGCACCCAGCTTATTAGTCACATCTTTCGGTGAAACCACGTTGCCGATAGACTTCGACATCTTACGGCCTTGACCATCAACAACGAAACCATGGGTTAGCACTTGCTTGTATGGTGCTTCATCTTTCATCGCAATCGACGAAATTAGAGAAGATTGGAACCAACCACGATGTTGGTCAGAACCTTCTAGATAAAGGTTGGTTTTGTTACCGTTATATTCTTCGCGGCTATCCACTACTGAGTAGTGAGTGACACCAGAGTCAAACCACACATCAAGTGTATCAAGTACTTTTTCGTAGTTTGCTGCATCAGCGCCCAACAACTCTTCGATTTCAACATCCCACCAAGCCTGAATACCTTTTTGCTCAACTAATTGAGCCACTTTCTCAATTAATTCAGACGTGTTTGGATGAAGCTCAGCTGTTTCTTTGTGAACGAACAGAGCAATTGGCACACCCCAAGTACGCTGACGGGAGATACACCATTCAGGACGACCTTCAATCATTCCTTCAATACGGCTTTGGCCCCACTCAGGCATCCATTGAACGCCTTTGATAGCTTCTAATGCCTTCGAACGTAGTCCAGCTTGGTCCATAGAAACGAACCACTGAGGCGTTGCACGGAAGATGATTGGCGTCTTGTGGCGCCAGCAGTGTGGGTAGCTGTGCTCGTATGCGTGGTGGTGAAGCAGCGCACCTTTCTCTTTCAGCACTTCTAATACTGATTCGTTCGCTTTAAATACATGCTGACCAGCGAATAGTTCTGTATCAGGTAGGTAAACACCATTTGAGCCAACTGGGTTAGCGACTTCTAGATCATATTTTTGCCCAACCACAAAGTCATCTTGACCGTGGCCTGGAGCGGTGTGGACCACACCAGTACCAGATTCAGTCGTGACGTGATCGCCAAGTACTACTGGTACAGAGAAGTCATAGAATGGATGTTGGAATTGAGCTAACTCTAGATCACCACCTTTAGCAAAGCCAAGGTTGTGATAGTGCTCGATACCTGCTCTGTCGATAACGTCTTTTTCTAGCTCAGAAGCAACAATCAAACGCTGAGGGTTATCACCTTCCACTTGGATAAGCGCATACTCAAGGTCTTCACGTACACACAGTGCGCGGTTTGCAGGAAGCGTCCAAGGAGTCGTTGTCCAGATAACAATGGAAATATCGCCTTTGCCTTCATGACCTTCAGCTAAGTTAAACTTAGAAAGCACGGCAGCTTCGTCAACTGCTTTGAAGGTAACATCAATTGAAGGTGATACTTTGTCTTTATACTCTACTTCTGCTTCAGCCAATGCAGAACCACAGTCAGTACACCAGTGAACAGGTTTGAAGCCTTTTAGCAAGTGACCGTTATCGGCGATTTTGCCAAGTGCACGGATGATGTTTGCTTCGGTAGCGAAATCCATCGTGCGGTATGGCTTGTCCCATTCACCTAGGATACCTAGACGCTTAAAGCTTTCTTTTTGACCTTCAACTTGGCCAGCAGCGTAGTCACGGCATTTTTCACGGAACTCAGCAGGCGTGACTTTTTTGCCAGGTTTACCAACCTTTTTCTCCACCATAAGTTCGATTGGTAGCCCATGGCAATCCCAACCTGGAATGTATGGTGAGTCAAAGCCTGAGAGTGTTTTGGATTTAATAATAATGTCTTTAAGAATCTTGTTTAGTGCGTGGCCAATGTGAATGTCGCCATTCGCGTATGGAGGGCCATCATGTAATATGAAAGATTTTTTGCCTTTTTTGGCTTTACGGATTTCACCGTAAAGATCTTCTTTATACCAGCGCTTAAGCATTTCTGGCTCACGATTTGCCAGATTGCCACGCATGGGAAACCCTGTTTCAGGTAGGTTCAGGGTATCTTTATACTCACTCATCGATTCTTAATTCCGTCATATTGGGCGAAGTTAGACATTATGCTGACCAGTGGAATATTCTGGCTAGCTGTTAAGCTGAAGCAACCACACCCTCGCTGCTTCAGCATCCAATTCTATTTGTTTTTTCAAAGCATCAAACGAATCAAATTTTTTCTCGTCACGAAGCTTGTGAAGCAAAAATACTTCTAATTGTTTGCCATATAAATTGGCGCTAAAGTCAAACAAGTGCACTTCCAATTGTTGTCGAACACCATTTACTGTGGGTCTTCGGCCTATATTGGCAACACCTTGAACTGTTTGACCATTTTGGCAAAGCGCCTCGACAACATACACACCCGATACTGGTGAAACAGTTCGCTTAAGTGGCATGTTTGCCGTCGGGAAACCGATGGTTCTCCCAAGCTTTTGACCATGAGATACACGGCCACTAATACTGTAACGCCTGCCAAGCATATCTGCTGCGGTTGAAAGTTGGTCCTTAGCAAGAGCCTCACGAATAGCAGTGCTACTTACTCTTTGCTTCTGTAAACAGAAGCTTTTAGTGTTGACCACTTCAAAGCCATACTTTTTTCCAGCCTCTTGCAACATGGTGAAATCACCTTTTCGACCACGGCCAAAGCAGAAATCATCTCCCACCACCAGAAACTTAACACCCAATTTCGTCACCAACAAGTCACGAATAAACTCTTCAGCGGTTAAATCTGCAAAGTTCTGGTTAAACTGGACACAAAGCAAGCGTTCTATATTCAGTTTATCGAGCTGGACTAACTTATCTCTCAAACGCGTTAATCTTGCCGGAGCTTTCGCTTTGGCAAAAAACTCTAAAGGTTGTGGTTCAAATGTCATCACAACGGATGGTAACCCTAGCTGCTCAGACTTACTAACAAGTTGAGTCAGGACTTGCTGGTGTCCTAAATGCACACCATCAAAGTTTCCGATTGTTAACACACAGCCACTATGCTCGGGCTTTATATTGTGAATACCGCGGATAAGTTCCATTGAAATCTACTAATTATTGCTCTATCGAATACCTTGCCGTCGAATCGACGGATTATATACTAATCAGCATCACTCTGTCGCTGCTTTTAGATCTTTTAGACGAACACCTAAAATGAGTAGGCTAACTATATATACCACAGCGCCTAAGGCTATTAGCCCTGCCAACACCAACGAACGATGCACACTCGTCCATTGTAACCAGACTGACATATCATCAAGCTGCCACAATATAGCTGCAACCATCAATGCACCAGCGATAACATGCTTAGCGATGATAAATAAAGTTTTTCGAGTCACCCGGTACACTCCCTTGATGTGCAACCCACGATAAAGTAGCGCCATATTGACAAACGCCGATAGAGACGTCGCTATAGCAAGCCCCACAAAGCCATAAAACCAAGCGAATATAGCGTTAAAACCCATATTACTCACCATTGCGATCACACCATACTTCACTGGAGTTTTGGTATCTTGGCGAGAGTAGTAACCTGGAGCAAGCACTTTAATCATCATGAAATTCAGCAACCCACAGGCAAAGGCTATTAGAGACATTGAAGCTTGGTTCACATCGTGAAAAGAAAACTCACCGTGCATAAACAAAACCATGAGCATAGGCTTAGACAACACTATTAAACCTAGCATGGCGGGAACGCCTAACAAGGTAATCATGCGTACTCCCCAATCCATGGTATGAGAAAACGCTTCACCTTTTGCATCCACATGATTTCGTGAAAGAGCAGGCAATATCACTGTACCGATAGCAATTCCAAATAAACCAAGGGGAAACTCAAGCAAACGATCAGAGTAATACAACCAACTCAACGAACCTGTTGCTAGGAAACTAGCAATAATTGTGTCCAACAAAAGGTTAATCTGGCTCACCGAAACACCAAATAATGCAGGTAATATCAGTTTTCTTACTCTAGCGACACCAGGATCGTTCCAACCCCACCTTGGCCTAACAAAGGCTTTAACCTTTATTAAAAAAGGAATCTGGAACAAAAACTGAATCATACCGCCAAGGAAAACCCCTATCGCCAAACCAACTTCAGGCTCTTTTAAATGTGGCGATAGATACAATGCACAGGCAATTAAACTGATATTCAGGAAAACTGGTGTAAAAGAAGACACCGCAAATTTCCCCATGGTATTGAGTATCGCGCCAGACATGGCAACAAAAGTGATAAACCAAAGGTATGGGAAAGTGATTTTTAGAAGGAAACTGGCAAGCTCAAACTTGTCTGCTGCTGGGCCACCATGGAGCCAATCCATAAACCAGCCAGCACCAAATATAGCTGTCACGACGCCTGAGCCTATCACCCCCACCAACGTCACTATCGTTACTATGAATCCTAAAGTACCCGATGCACGCGCGATAAACTCGCGAGTCTTATCTAAATCGCCATTCGCATGATATTCAGTAAAAACAGGTACAAATGCTTGTGAGAACGCCCCTTCGGCAAAAAGTCGACGTAAGAAGTTAGGAATTTTATTGGCAAAAAAGAATACATCGGCGCTGGCTCCTGCTCCCATCAAATGGGCAACAACAATATCTCGCACAAGCCCTAACATGCGGGAAATAAACGTCATGGCGCTAACAATCATGCCTGACTTGAGAAGGCGTTTACTCACGATAACCTCAATAAAATTGAAAATACTGTATTATCAGCGTCAGTAGCTGAAAAACTGTCAAAATATAGCTAGTACCTGTAAAAACATTTCAGGTAAATAATCAAAAAATTAGCAAGAATATGGCATAAATAGAATGCATGCTCTTTTAGCTTACTAGTAACGATGAGCACTGCACATTAATTCTTCGAAAGTGTTCTGAGCGCGAGGATAAATATTAGCATTGGGATAAAATTACTGTTAGAATCCCCGCCATCTTAACCGCGAATATCCTAACATACCAAAAATAGTTTGGTTTTGACGGGTTTTTGCACAAATCATTTGACATTTAAGCACAAATGAGGGATATTCCTCGCCCTTAAATTGTCACAGAACTAAGTTTTTGGGAGTAAGACCCTTGGCAAACAGTAAATCTGCTAAGAAGCGTGCGATCCAAGCTGAGAAACGTCGTCAGCACAACGCTAGCCGTCGTTCAATGATGCGCACCTACATGAAAAGAACTATCGCTGCAATCGAAGCTGGCGACAAAGAAGCTGCAACTGCTGCATTCGCTGCAGTTACACCACTGATAGACCGCATGGCAACTAAAGGTCTTATTCACAAGAATAAGGCAGCTCGTCATAAGTCTCGCTACGCTGCTGCAATCAAAGCTCTATAATTAGAATTTTGACGCAACAGATAAAAAAACCGACTGTTAAGTCGGTTTTTTATTGCTCTTCATTTATTCAAGTCCACGACATCTACTCAAATAAACCACTAAAATCGGCATCACAGACTCGCTTAACCGCAGGGTGTTGAATCATTCTCTCGGCAAAAATGACATAGTACTCTTCTTTCATTTCTTCTACTCGGCCAACCTGCATAATTTGCTCATCATTGCCGACTTCATTTAAGTAGACAGATGGCGCTAGAAAGATTGCATCACGATGATAACTGGCAAATGCTTTCATCAGCGCTAAGTCATCAAACTCACCCAATATATTGGGACTAATACCTTGATGATCAAACCATTGCTGTACTTTTCGCCCCATCGCTGTTCGACTGCCAGGAACCAACAATTTTCGATTCTCGAGATCTTCTGGGAATTTAACTTTTCCAGTGTCAGATGAACTAAAAAACGCCATTTCACTTTCACCGAGCTTTTTGCTAAACAAGCCTGGGCTTTGCGTCGAATCGACGGGGCAATCTGACAAAATCATATCGAGCTTATGTTGTGATAATCGTTCTAGTAACATCTCATGCGTTGATTCAAAGCAGCGCAAATGAATACTGTTGTCAGAGGGAACCGTAGTTAATAAAATTTTACTTACCAACCTTTTTGACAAAGCGTCAGCAACTCCCACATCAAATAGTAAGTTTTCTTGCTGGCTATAATTGACGATATCCAGCATTTCATAACTCAAGCCAAACATTTTATCCGCGTATTGATAAATAAGTTGTCCGAGCTCTGTTGGCTCGATACTACGGCCGTTTCGTTTGGTCAACTTACCATCTAACCGAGATTCTAAAGCTTTGAGCTGACCTGTAACAGTTTGAGGGGTTAAGAATAGAGCTTCGGCAGCCTTGGTAACCGAACCTTTTTTGCATACCATCCAGAAATAATACAAGTGGTTGTAATTTAAATGTGACATATAAACTCTAGCGAAAACTGATCATAAAAAGGCGAAAGCATCAAAGTTCCGACTTTTAAACAATAACATAACTCTCCTTTTGTCATAAATTGTTACATTCTACATTAAAACTAAAACGCCTATGCCCTTTAGAAAAAGGGCAATTATAGCCTTATTAATCAGGTGGATAAGGACAGGTAAAAAGGCATAAACCTCTTACTTTATTCATAGTACTGATTTGAGACATTGGTATATCTTACTGTCATATTACCGTCACATAAACGAAATAGTATCGCCATCGAATTGCAACAATGATTTGAAAGTTCGAATCACTCAATGGAGATGATCATGCTTAATCCAGCTCGCCCTGCAACGGTATCGAAAGCGAATACCACTCATGTTTTGCGTTGGGCAAATTTATTCTTTATGTTGTACCTTTTGTTGCTGGCTGTCTCAATGGTAGGCAGTGGCTTTAAGTGGGCAACTGGCGATCAAGCAAAAGTATTATTTGAGTTTGCGTCACACCCGATTGCAGGTTTAATGATCGGACTAATCGCAACCAGCCTTATTCAGTCGTCCAGCACAGTGACATCCATTATAGTCGGTTTGGTTGCAGGTGGGCTTCCCGTTGAAGTCGCGATTCCAATGATTATGGGTGCAAATATTGGCACTACGATTACCAATACTTTGGTTAGCTTAGGTCATATCCGTAGTAAAGAAGAGTTCAAGCGTGCTTTCGCTAGTGCCACCATCCATGACTTCTTCAACGTGCTTGCTGTATTTATTTTTCTGCCACTCGAAATGATGTTTGGCATATTGCAGAAAATTTCGCATTGGCTCGTATCTCCCTTTATGGCGACGGGTGACATGAGCATCAAAAGCCTTAACTTTATCAAGCCAATCACTAGCCCAGTAGTAAACTCAACCAAAGGTGCCTTATCTGGCTTAGGAGACACGGTAGGCGGAATACTTCTGATCGCTCTGGGTATTGCTATTGTTTTCCTTTCCATCACAGTGATGGGCAAACTGATGAAAAGCTTGATGGTTGGCAGAGCGAGAACTATCTTAAAAAATGCGATTGGCCGCGGCCCTCTTCATGGGATTACGTCTGGATCTGTAGTCACAATCTTGGTTCAATCTTCATCAACAACGACAAGTTTGATGGTTCCTCTTGTGGGATCTGGCGTTTTAAAGGTGAAAGAAATTTATCCGTTTACGTTGGGTGCAAACATAGGAACGTGCATCACTGCGCTACTTGCCGCAACAGCGGTGTCTGGTGAATTTGCCGTGTTTGCCCTTCAAATTGCACTGGTACATCTTGCCTTTAATGTGCTTTCAACTGTCCTAATATATGGCGTACCTTTTTTACGCAACCTGCCTTTAAAAGGATCTGAGCTTTTATCTGAACTAGCCATCCGCAACAAAGGTTATGTTGCAGCATACTTGATGACGTTGTTTGTCATTCTTCCGGGATCGATACTGGCCGTTTCAGCGTAAAACTATCACGCTTACACATTAAAAAGGCAGCTTTCAAAGCTGCCTTTTGCAATCTAATTGTCATGTAATATCGTTAGACCGAAAACGGATACTGTATTGCTTCATGGCACTGATACCCTTCTACTGAAAAATCATCCAGTGTTACCCAAGTTTCTAGATCTTCCAATGACTTGATATCAGGGTTAATCTTAAAACTTGCAGCAGGTAATGGCTCTCGTTTTAACTGCACATCTCGCATCAATTCTAGCTGATCTTCATAGATGTGAGCATTCACAACCTTGTGGTATGCCACACCAGGTTTATGTCCAGTAATTTGCGCCATTAAAGCTAAAAATACATAGACTTGCACCATATTAAAGTTGAGCCCAAGAGGAACATCACACGAGCGTTGCGTGCTATTTAGGTACAGCGTATCACCCAATAAAGAAAAATGGTGGCTGTACATACAAGGACGCAAACACCCCATATGAAACTCACCTGGGTTGTAAAAGTTGAGAATTTCACCGCGATCATCTACACCATTTTTTAAATCATCGACAATTTTTTTCAGCTGATCGATATGCCCACCATCTGGCTTTGTCCACGCTCTACCTTGAACACCATAGACTCTCCCCATATCATCTTCGCCTTTACGATGAGGGTTATTGAGCCAAGATTCATTTAGGTTTGCATTAGCATCCCAAGTCTTTGTACCAAGCTTTCTAAAATCAGCCGCACTGTCATAACCACGAATATATCCAAGCAGTTCTGCGACGGCTGCTTTCCAAAAGCTTTTTCTGGTTGTTACTAGCGGGAATTGTCCATTGGCAACATCGTAAGTTAAATCGGCATTGATAACGGTCAGACAACGTTTACCTGTTCGCTTATTCTCTACCCATTCTCCGCTTTCAACAATACGTTTGCATAGGTCTAAATACTGACGCACAACTTCGTCTCCTTACTTTGCAGCCACTTTCTTATTGCCTTTAACTTTGTCCTTGTACAAGCCTCGCTTGTAAGCCCATATAAACATAATTGCACCAATCACAATCATTGGTGCAGACAAAATTTGTCCCATCGTGAAGTAGTGATCATAAAAACCAAGTTGCGGATCCGGTTGACGGAAAAACTCTACGAAGAACCTAAAGCAGCCATAGCAGAATAGGAACAATGCTGATACTGAACCAATTGGACGAGGTTTTTTGATAAACACATTGAGGATAATAAGTAGCAACACGCCTTCAAGTAGGAACTCGTAGAGCTGTGAAGGGTGGCGAGGCAAAGGCCCTGCTTGTGGGAATATCATCGCCCAGGGTACATCTGTAACTCGTCCCCAGAGCTCACCATTGATAAAGTTACCAAGTCTTCCCATCCCTAAACCGAATGGAACTAAAGGCGCAATAAAATCAGCAATACTGAAAAAGCTGCGTCCGTTTTTACGGCCATACCAAAGCATTGCGGTAATCACACCAAGCAATCCACCATGGAATGACATACCACCATCCCACACTTTAAACAGATACAGAGGATTCTGTAAGAACAAGTCGAAGTTATAAAAGATGACATAGCCGATACGTCCGCCGATAACTACGCCAAGAAAACCGGCAAATAGTAAGTCAGAAACCTGCTCTCGCGTCCAACCACTTCCTGATTTGTCTGCGCGCTTGTTGGCAAGCCACATTGCAAACGCAAAACCAATTAAGTACATAACGCCGTACCAGCGAATTGAGATAGGCCCTAATGAGACTATCACTGGATCAATGTGTGGAAACACCATATATCCGTGAGACATAACTTTACTCTTGTTAATTACAGTAATTATATTGAGATGAATTTACAGCAACATAGTTCCGGCCACAATCATCAAAAATATGGCAAATATTTTTTTCAGTGTTTTTGTTGGTAGTCCAACGGCTAAGCGAACGCCAATTTTGGTCGTAAATATAGACGTTATCGTTATGCTAATTAAAGCAGGCAAATACACGTAACCGAAACTCCACTTAGGTAGCCCTGCCACATGATAACCGTGCAAGGTAAAGCTCAGCATACCAGAAACAGCGATAGCAAAGGCACAAATAGAGGAAGTGCCCACCGCTTTTCGCATTTCCACACTGTGGCTATTTAGAAATGGAACCGTAAGAGAGCCACCGCCAACGCCTGCTAAACTGGCAACAGTCCCTATCCCAATACCACAAAATGCCGTTTTAAATGGTCCCAGCATTGGCCGAGTTGATTCTGAGCGAACCGAACGGAACATTTGTATTGCCATACCTAACACGATAACCCCAAAGACTTTTGGCAAATATTCAGTTGGGATCCAAGTAGCCAGCGTAACGCCAAGCACTCCTCCGCATACCACACCGGGTACAAGAGATCTCGCTGCATAAAAGTCGATATTTTTTAGCCGGATATTGTTGAAGACTGAAGAGCTTGTAGTAACAATAATACAAGCTAGAGAAGTCGCTAACGCGATGTGCATACCTACATGATCAGATACGCCAATAAATGGAAGCAAGTAATGCAGTGCTGGCACTACAACTAATCCACCACCAATGCCGAGCAACCCTGCCAATACACCGACGATTAAGCCAAGCAGTAGCAGTACGACAATTAACTCACCATTCAATGTAAAACCTATCTTTTGCCCGCTCGAATAAATCCAGCGATGCCTTTATACTCAAAGAAACGTTGCATCATAGTATATATGTTTTGCCCGTAGGGTTGAATTAAAGCTTTTGTTGCAAGTCGCTTCAACTCCCGGCTATTTGATTTCCTAAGAATATATTTTACTTTGGCAACGTTCGAGGTATTCATGCTGAGTGACGTATAACCTAACCCCACCATCAAAACAGCCCCGATGGGATCACCCGCTAATTCACCACAAATGCACACTGGTAAATCCAATTGGTCACATGTTTCTCGAATTTCTTTTAGAGCCATAATGACCGCTGGATGAGTCGTTTCATAGACGTCAGCAACCCGAGCATTGTTTCGGTCCACTGCCAGTAAGTACTGAGTCAAATCGTTTGTACCAACAGAAACAAAATCAATCTTATTAACGACAAGCGGTAGAAGATAAATCATTGCGGGGACTTCAACCAAAATCCCCACTTCTGGCTTTCTCACTCTAGAGTCGATAGCTAGCACCTCTTGATATGCCTGATCTATCAACTCCAAAGCAGCATCTAGCTCTTTTACTCCTGACACCATCGGTAGCAATATGCTTAAGTTCTGATGACGGCAACTCGCCTTCAGCATTGCGCGGATCTGCATCAAAAATATATCAGGGTGATCCAGTGTAAAGCGAATACCTCGCCAACCTAGAAAAGGGTTATCTTCGTCGATTGGTAAATAAGGTAGAGGTTTGTCACCACCAATGTCTAAAGTCCGCATAACAACGCGCTTGTTTGCGTAGGCAGTAAGCACCCTTTGATAGTGCTGCGTCTGCTCTTCCTCAGAAGGGAACCTGTGCTGCAATAAGAAAGAAAACTCAGTTCGATATAATCCAACACCATCGACACCTTGGTTGATAGCGATATTCGTATCGGCACTCAACCCTGCATTTAAAAAGATATCGACTTGAACGCCATCAAGAGTCATGGCAGGTTTTCTAGATTCTTTACTAACCTCGGCCGTCAGCTCTTGCTCTTCTTTAATTAATTGTTGGTATTCTGCCAGTAAATGTTGGTTGGGAGATATGAAAATTTCACCGCTATAACCGTCGACAATACCTATCTGGCCTATTGTGTCCTTGATATTGATATTTGCGCCCATTACCGCCGGAATACCTAATGCTCTAGACAAAATGGCTGCGTGAGAATTCGCAGCGCCTTCCATAGAAACGACTGCCAACAATTTATCTTTATCAATCGATGCTAAGATTGTCGCAGTTAGCTCTCGCACCACTAAAATAATAGGCTTATCTAAACGATAAGTTTCATTTTCTGTGTTGTGCAGAAAATACAAAAGCCTCTGACCAAGCTCTCGAATATCCTGAGCTCTTTCAGACATATAAGCGTCTGACATCTTCGAAAATCGTTCGGAATAGCTCTCAACGACTTGCCGAAGTGCCCAATCTGCACGATCGCCTTGTTGTATTTGCTGCTTGAGATCCTTTCTCAGCATGGGATCGTTCAGTAGGTGAGTGAATAAGTCAAAGATAGCAAGCGCTTCTTTATTAATCTCATTATCGAGTTTCTTGCGCATACGGCGAAAGTCATTCATTGCCGCTTCAATGGCGAGTGCTAATATTTCTTGTTCACGAACCCGGTTTAAGGTGGAAGCTGGACATACATCAGAAAGCTCAGGTTGGCTTTTGTCCCACCAGAATTCACCAATCGCAATGCCAGATGAAGCTCCGATACCGGTAAGCTGCAAGTGATTGCTAGTAAGAAGCCACTGTCCTTGAGTTTGCGAGTGAGCAATAATCACAGCAAGCTGTGCGGCAAGCGTGACAAGAAATGACTCTTCTATTTCATCAAATAATCGAGAGGATTTCTGTTGGACGACAAGTACTCCAAGCACTTGCTTCCGATGGATAATGGGGGTTCCCAAAAAGCTTTGGTATACTTCTTCACCAAGTTCAGAGAAATATTTGAAGTTAGGGTGTCTAGAAGCTTCAGCTATATTTAGGGGCTCAGCAGATCGTTTTACCAATCCGACTAAACCCTCATCAAAACGGATATGGATACTATCGCCTTTGAACTTCAGCCCTTGTGTAGCCATCAGTTCAAGGCGATCTTTCTCTTCATTGGCAAGATAAACAGTGCAACACTCTGTCCGCATAGCGCGACAAGTTTGCTTAACTAAGACAGCTAGCGCTTGATGAACATCTTCAATTTTTGAGACCTGTTCAACTATTTCTCTTAGTTGAGAAAGCATGTTTATCCTCTTCGTTTTTTACGCTTACCTTTCTTCTTTCTTTCCTTGAATGGCATAGCTAAAGAGGCAAACTCCTTCATCGCTCGACGATATACGTCGCGCTTAAACGAAACCACTTGTCTAACTGGGTACCAATAACTGACCCATCTCCATCCATCAAATTCTGGCGAGTGGCCTTGCTGCATATCGATTGCAGATTCATCGCAATCGAGTAGTAGCAGGAACCACTTTTGCTTTTGTCCGATACAAACAGGCTTTGAGTCCCACCGAACCAATCGCTTTGGTAACTTATACCTAAGCCAGTGGCGACTTGTGGCAACGACTTTTACATCTTTTTTCGTTAGCCCAACTTCCTCGTATAGTTCTCTAAACATGGCTTGTTCAGGAGTTTCTCCTTCATCGATTCCTCCTTGAGGAAACTGCCAAGAATGTTGTCCGTATCGTTTTGCCCAGAAGACTTGACCATGGCTGTTGCAGATTACTATTCCGACATTTAAGCGGTAGCCCTCGCCGTCTATCACTGGCCAACCTCAATTAAATTCATTTATTACAGTGATTTTTCCATATATCCCTAGTATGAGCAAATTTACAATTGTGTTTGCCGCACACTTTAAGACTTTGCAAACCAATATTGGATAACTTTCAGTCAATAACTAGGTTATCAACAAAAAATATTCTCGAATCGACTTTTATTCACCTTTTCTGTGAATAACTATGTGTAGAATCAAATAATAAATGATCATTTACATGAATAAATAATAGCAACGATTGAAAAAAAACCAACAGACAATAAAAAAACAAATAAATTACATACAGTTATAAATAGCAAAAACCTTACTATTTCAAGTAGGGCAATACATAAGTAAGCACATTACAAAATGGTCAAAGATCCATCACGTGAGACTTTATCCACAAATTCGTTCTCTCTTAACTGATAAATTACAAAAGGATTTGCTCACAAAGTAACGCAACATACTGTTTATCTATACAGATTAAAAACTTTCGTACGAAAAAATAAATTCCTGTGGATAAAGTTCAGTTGATGATCTTTAGCCTAAATAGCACTCACTGTCATCATATAGACTTGTATCTTCCTTCGTCGGCATGATTTGATAGAATAACGTTTTCTCAACCAATAACGTACCTATGAAGCCTGAACCTCAATCAGAGCAAGAGCTAATGGAAAGGGCGATGTCAATAGCAGGACTCAGCTTCCAAGCACTTGCAAAAGAAGCTAACAAACCCATTCCTAGCTCACTTCGAAAAGACAAAGGCTGGGTTGGCCAACTATTAGAATGGCACTTAGGCGCTCCTTCCGGAAGTAAACCACAACCAGATTTTGATAAGCTCGGCATTGAATTAAAAAGCATTCCTATTAGCTATGCTGGCACACCTCTGGAATCTACATTTGTCTGCGTCGCCTCTTTAGTTGGCATACACGGTGCAACTTGGGAAACAAGCCATGTACGCAGAAAGCTAGCTCGCGTATTGTGGGTACCCGTTGAGGGTGAAAGAGAGATTCCGTTGGCAGAACGAAAAGTAGGTACTCCTTTAATTTGGTCTCCATCTGAAGAAGAAGAGCATACTTTAAGACAAGATTGGGAAGAGTTAATTGAGATGATCGCGTTAGGTCAGGTAAACAAAATTTCAGCCAAAATGGGGGAGGCTTTGCAAATACGCCCTAAGGCCGCAAACAGTCGTGCACTTACAGAAGCCTATGGTACATCCGGCCAAATGATAAAAACTCTACCAAGAGGGTTCTACTTACGCACTCAGTTCACCGCGAGTATACTTGCGCGGCACTTTTTATAGTTGTCTCAACTATAAAGAGAGTTCGACATCACAATAGCGCTGACTATCACTAGCCCCACACTCATCATAAGCATTGTGTAGCCGCAAATACGCCCGATCGACACCTAAACGTAACAGCTCTTCTTTTACTCGCTCTATTGATTCATAGTGGATGGGTTCATCGCCAATCTTGATCGGCTCTAGTTGATGTTTATATTCAACCGCAAGTAAATATTGAGACAGCCCAGAACAACCTATCACATAAACTTTCGGTGGCTGATGATTGGTGTTCAAAGCACCATGAAACCATTTATTTAATTGTTCTTTATTCATTTTTAATCTCCCCCTAAATTAAAAGTCTAGTTAATTTATCGGCATTTACTAACTCAACTTAAGGTGTAATTTGCATGCAACTCAATAATAATTAATGAAATCCCACTTCCCTATCGCTTGTTGACGTCGGTCATTTCCCATATATTGGAGTAACAGAAGCAATAAGGAGATTCATATGGAATATACAAAGCTCCCCAACTCGACACTCGAAGTCAGTAAGCTGTGTTTAGGAACCATGACCTTTGGAGAGCAAAATAGTGAAGCGGAAGCATTTAGCCAGCTCGATTTTGCTTTGGAACGTGGGATTAACTTTATAGATACAGCCGAAATGTATCCCGTTCCCCCTATTGCAAAGACACAGGGCCTAACCGAGTCTTACATTGGTAACTGGCTGCAAAAATCAGGAAAACGAGAAAAAGTCGTACTAGCTACAAAAGTTTCTGGGCCAAGAAATTGCCCTCATATTCGAGAAAACACTTCTCTTGATCGACGAAATATCCACTTGGCAATTGACGATAGCCTTAAGCGGCTCAAAACGGATTACGTCGACCTCTATCAAATACACTGGCCACAACGGCAAACAAACTGCTTTGGGAAGCTAAATTACCCGTATCCAGACAAACAAGAAGATGTAACCTTAATTGAAACTTTAGAAGCGCTCAGTGAGCTAGTGAACGCTGGCAAAGTGCGCTACATCGGCTTATCAAATGAAACGCCATGGGGGTTAATGAGCTTTTTGCGACTAGCGGAAAAACATGAACTGCCAAAAGTGATTTCTATTCAAAATCCTTACAACTTACTCAATCGCAGTTTCGAAATTGGCTTATCTGAAATAAGTCATTATGAAGGCGTCAAATTATTAGCATACTCCCCATTGGCATTTGGATGCCTAACAGGTAAATACCTAAATGGAGCCAAGCCTGAGGGAGCGAGATGTACACTATTTGAGCGGTTTTCTCGTTACTTCACTCCACAAGGTGTTAAAGCGACCGAAGCGTATATCAATATTGCACAAAAATATGATTTAGACCCAGCTCAGATGGCACTAGCTTTTGTTAATCAACGACCTTTTGTTGGCTCAAATATTATTGGAGCAACAGACTTAGTACAGCTAGAAGCGAATATTGAAAGCCTCAACCTCCGATTAACTGATGAAATTTTGCAAGATATTCAGGAAGTGGGCGTTACTTTTCCGAACCCTTGCCCATAAGTTGTATCCCGTAAACCGATTACAGTGAAAGGGGCTAGCGAAAAAAATTCGCTAGCCCCTTAAGCTATGTAACAGCTCTCACTTCTAATGACTGACTAAGAAGACTCACTGTACGTTTTGCTTTAGCCTGAATTGGTAGACTAGTCACATCAGTACGACCCTCTGTGTCTAGACCGATATCTTTCAGCAAGTGCTGGTTGTGGTAAGGTACAAAGTAAGCCTCACGACGGATAGCTTTTCTATACTCACGCTCTTTACGACGTAGGTCAGCTTTAACAAGTAAAACGGCTAATTTTAAGTAGAATGAGTGACGCATAATATCTCTCCAGTTTGCAAAATGACTGGGGAACAGCGACAAAAAATGAGAAGACTGCATAGACACGCTCTTAATTTTCTGCTGTGTTCCCGCAGCCTAATTAAGAGGTCGCGGATTAATTACAGATCGGTAGTGGCAAAAGTGGGCATTACTGCTGAAGCAATAAAGTAACTTTGCATGAAGCTACGATCACTAGAAGCACATTGGTTATGTTTGAAATCATTCATAATGTGCCTCCTAGAAGTTGTAATTAATCCAATTGATATAAATGTTAAGTAAAATTCTTACTTACGACTAAATTGTAAGCTACTGATATTATTAAGCAACAAGAAATTACTGACTTAGCTAAAAACAAAGTTTTTACCTATTTTTAACAAAAACATACCAGCAAAGTTGAAAGAAATACCCAAAAATATATTTTTTATCGATATTTCTTTTCAACATAATAAGATTGAGCATGTACCTAGACAAGTTCTTCATTGATTAGGTTATGCTTGTTAAGCAAACGGTACATCGTGGCTCTCGATATGCCCAACTCTTTCGCGGCAATGGACACTTGGCCCTCATTAAACTCGAGTGCTAACCGCAGAGCCTCTTTTTCACTGCGTTCACGGATACCTTTTAGACTTCGAGCACTTTCACTCGAGGTTGGTAACTCAAAATCGCCTATTTGTAGCTCTGAGTTTTCAGACATCAAAACTGCACGCTTAACCTGATTAATTAACTCCCGAACATTTCCTGGCCAATAATGGTTACCTAGAGCATCAACCGCTTCGGCTGAAAGTGTACGAGGTTGAACATTAAACTCTTTAGAAAACTCTTGTAAGAAATGTCGAGCCAATATAGTTACGTCATTGGATCGCTCTTTTAAGCTAGGCACGTTAATACGAAGCACATTGATATAGTGGTAGAGCTCCTCGTTGAACTCACCATCAATGAGAGCTTTCTCCATGTCCGAAGAGTTTGCAGAAAGGATCCTTACATCAACATCAATACTGCCTTTTACCGAATCAACTCGCCCTTCTTGAAAAAATCTTAATAGATTTACTTGCTGAGACTTTGGTAATGTCAGAACATCATTCAACAGAATGGTGCCACCATCAGCACGTTCGAGCATGGAGATTTGAGTATCATCTTCTCGCTCAATGCCAAATAGATCGCACTCTAAGCGTCTTTCCGACATTGCCCGACAATTGACAGAAATAAACTCTTTGTGACTTCTTGCAGAGGTTTTATGTATAGCTGAAGCAACAAGCTCCTTCCCTACGCCATTTTCTCCGGAGATCAGAATACTTACATCGGTGGGCCCGATACGTTTAATTTGATCTCGCAAACGCTTTATCGGTGCAGACTCACCAATTAAGCCAATATTGTCGGTGGAATGGTAGTGAGGCCAAACTTTCCTCTCCAGTTTCAACATACCTAGTTGGTGGCCTATAGTGCTTAGTAGCTGGGCATCGGGGATCGGTGCAGTGAAAAAATCAATGCAGAAGTTAACAATAAACTGGCAAATCGTATCCGAGCCAAGTTGGGACTCACGGATAAATGCCAACCACCTAACTTGCTTATAACTGCTCACCAAGTTTGCGATGCCGTTGAGACTGAACTCATCATGACTCAAATCGACAACACCAATACATGGGCCTGTCTGAGCGAAAAGCTCGTTGGCCTGCCTTAAGTCGGAACATTGTGTACACTTCCAGCCCACTTTTTCCAATACAGCGAGCCAGGATTCATAAGAGCCTCCAACGTGGATCAGTGCTCCAGGCTTCGAATCCATACGAAACTGACTAGCCATTTAAACTCTCCTATGTTTAAGCCGTTTTGCAGTAATTTCTAGCTGATTTTTATTTTTTGAAAAGCGAGACAATAAGTTGTCATGCGACATTTATCTCATAATTAAGACTAGACTCAAATTTGAGACTTTTCCATATTTAGGCTGAGGTACTTAGCTAAATTTGGACATTTTTTAACCAAAAATCCCTAGGTAGAAATTTTGTTGATATGAGGAAAACAGGCAAGATTTTTTAAATCACGTCGTTAATCACTTCATGAAAAAGGTAATTTCTAGATAGAACTCAATATGAAAAGACGATAAAAGTATTTGGGATCAAAAAAGCCACTTCGAAAAGTGGCTTTTAAAACAGCGTGTAGTCGTAATTATCCTTGCGGGCGCATCGCCGGGAATAGAATCACGTCACGAATAGTGTGTGTATTGGTAAACAGCATTACGAGACGATCAATACCAATACCTTGACCAGCTGTCGGCGGTAGGCCGTGTTCTAGCGCAGTAATGTAGTCTGCATCGTAAAACATTGCTTCATCGTCACCAGACTCTTTTGCTTCAACCTGTGCTTTAAAGCGAGCATCTTGATCTTCTGCATCGTTAAGCTCTGAGAAGCCATTTGCTACTTCACGGCCACCGATGAAGAATTCAAAACGATCGGTGAAGAATGGGTTATCATCACTACGACGAGCAAGTGGAGAAATATCAGCAGGGTAACCAGTGATGAACGTTGGCTGCATTAGCTTAGGTTCTGCTGTTTCACCAAAGATTTCTTCTAGAAGCTGACCACATGTCCAGAAGCTTTCTACCTCAACGTGAACAGATTTCGCGATAGAAACCATCAAGTCACGGTCTTGAATATCTTCTTCAGTTAACGCTTGGATTTGTTCATGATCTGGGTTGTAATGTTTGATAGCCTCAAACATGCTCATGCGAGCGTAAGTGCCACCAAATTCAACTGTTTCTTCACCGTAAGGCATAGACGTAGAGCCTAGAACTTCTAAAGCGATAGAGCTTAATAGCTCTTCCGTTAGGTCCATAAGATCTTTGTAATCAGCGTACGCCATATAGAATTCCATCATAGTGAATTCTGGGTTGTGACGTGGAGAAAGGCCTTCGTTACGGAAGTTACGGTTAATTTCGAATACACGATCGAAACCACCAACTACTAGACGCTTCAGATATAACTCAGGAGCAATACGCAGATACATCGGCATGTCTAACGCATTGTGGTGCGTGATAAATGGACGTGCACTCGCACCACCAGGGATAACGTGCATCATTGGCGTTTCAACTTCCATGAACTGTTTAGAGATCATGAAATTACGGATAGCAGACATGACCTTAGAACGCACTACAAATGCTTGGCGAGAGTCTTCGTTAACGATTAAATCAACATAACGCTGACGATAACGCATCTCTTGATCTGTTAGCCCATGGAATTTCTCTGGAAGAGGACGAAGTGCTTTAGTTAGCAGCTCATATTCTTCCATATTCACGTAAAGATCACCTTTACCTGATTTATGCAGAGCCCCCTTCACACCGATGATGTCACCGATATCAAGACCTTGATATTTCTCTTTAAGCTCTTTTTGAACTGGTTTTGCAGCGTAAGCTTGAATGCGACCAGATGTTTCTTGAATTACCAAGAATGGGCCACGCTTTGCCATGATACGGCCAGCAACGGCGACAACATGGTTTAGCTCTTCAAGCTCTTCTTTGCTCTTTTCACCGAACTCTTTTTGTAAGTCACCTGCTAGATTTTCACGACGAAAGTCATTTGGGTGGCCATTTGCCTTACAGCCCTTACGAATTTCGTCTAGCTTGGCACGACGTTCCGCAATGAGTTTATTTTCTTCTTGTAAGTTGTCAGTTTGAATAGCATCTGTCATTTTTCGATGTACCCTATTTGGTCGGTAAAAAGCTTAAAGGCCTGATTTCAGGCTGGCTTCGATAAATTTGTCTAAATCACCGTCGAGAACCGCTTGAGTATTACGGTTTTCTACGCCAGTGCGTAAATCTTTAATTCGTGCATCATCTAATACGTAAGAGCGAATTTGGCTGCCCCAACCGATATCAGATTTCGCATCTTCGTTCGCTTGTTTTTCTGCATTTTGTTTTTGAATTTCTAGCTCAAACAATTTTGCACGTAGCTGCTTCATTGCTTGGTCTTTATTCTTATGCTGCGAACGGTCGTTTTGACATTGAACCACAGTATTGGTCGGCAAGTGAGTAATACGTACCGCTGACTCAGTCGTGTTTACGTGCTGACCACCAGCACCCGAAGCGCGGTAAACATCGATACGTAAATCGGCTGGGTTAATATCAATTTCAATATTGTCATCAATCTCAGGATAAATAAATGCTGATGCAAATGAAGTATGTCTGCGGCCGCTTGAATCAAATGGAGACTTACGAACCAAACGATGTACGCCAGTTTCAGTACGAAGCCAACCATAAGCGTACTCACCAGAGATACGTACTGTTGCCCCTTTCAAACCGGCAACTTCACCCTCTGACACTTCAATCACTTCTGTTTTAAAGCCTTTTGCTTCGGCCCAACGCAAATACATGCGAAGTAGCATAGAAGTCCAGTCTTGCGCTTCCGTACCACCAGAGCCTGACTGCAAATCAATGTAGCAATCTGATGCGTCGTGATCGCCAGAGAACATACGACGAAACTCTAACTTTGCTAATTTAGCTTCAAGCTCAGCCAACTCTGGCTCAATTTCATCAAACGTTTCTTGATCTTCTTCTTCAACAGCGAGTTCAAGCAAACCGTCAACATCTTCGACACCTTGGTCAAGTAAATCGATGGTTTCAACAACAGCTTCTAACGAAGAACGCTCTTTACCAAGCGCTTGTGCTCGCTCTGGCTCGTTCCAGACATCAGGCTGTTCAAGTTCAGCATTTACCTCTTCTAGACGCTCTTTCTTCGCGTCATAGTCAAAGATACCCCCTCAGGATATTTGTGCGCTCAGACACATCCTGTAAGCGGTTTTTAATTGGATTGATTTCAAACATTTTTGTTTTGCATTTATGTGTAGAATTTAACCGAAGGATTCTACTTAAAAATGTGACGAATATACAGGGAAATTTATAATAGACAGGGCGAGATGACTGGATTCTAAAAAGAAAAATGCCGCCACTCAATTAATTCATTGAATTAGCGGCATTCTACGTTGGAAATACAATTACGGCATGCTGTCGAACTCAGCGCCTTCTTTTTCCACTTGAGGAGGCATTAAGTGTTCTTTGGTGATACCTAATCGCAACGCTAATGCCGAAGCGACATAAATTGATGAGTATGTACCAACAGTGATACCTAATAGCAACGCAGTAGCAAAACCGTGAATCATTGCTCCGCCTTTCAAGAACAACGCAATAACCACAAACAACGTTGTACCTGATGTAATCAAAGTACGGCTTAGCGTTTGGGTTATGGAGCTATTGATTATCTCACTTGGCTTACCTTTACGAACCTTGCGGAAGTTTTCACGAATACGGTCAAACACAACAATGGTATCGTTCAGCGAGTAACCCACAACCGTCAATAGCGCCGCAACAATAGTTAGGTCAACCTCAATTTGAAGCAATGAGAACACGCCCAAGGTAATGATGACATCGTGCGCGAGAGCTAACACAGCACCAGCCGCCAAACGCCATTCAAAACGCACCGAGACATACATCAAGATACAAATCAGCGAGATTAAAATCGCTAGGCCACCCGCTTCTGCCAGCTCACCACCAACGTTCGGGCCAACAAACTCGATCCGGCGCATTTCGACAGATTCGCCCGTACCAGATTTAACGATAGATAAGATTTGATTACCTAAGGTTTCACCTGCAACGCCTTCTCTTGGCCGTAATCGAACCATTACATCTTGTGATGAACCAAAGTTCTGAACTATCGCATCACCAAAGCCTTCCTTCTCGAGCGCTTGACGTATTTGTGGGAGATCAGCAGGTTGCTCAAAGCCAATCTCAATCAACGTACCACCAGTGAAATCTAGTCCCCAGTTAAGCCATTTTGTGGACAAAACAAATATCGAAGCTCCTACCATCAAAATGGACAGCATAAAGGCGTATTTAGAGCGACTCATGAAGTCGATCGTGTTACCTGCTTTTAGAATCTGAAACATAATTATTCCCAGCCTTAGATCGACAGTTTAGAGACGCGCTTGCCGCCATAAATTAGGTTCACGATACAGCGTGTCCCAATAATGGCAGTAAACATGGAGGTGATAATACCGATAGATAAGGTCACCGCGAACCCTTTGATTGCGCCAGTCCCCACCGCAAACAAAATAATCGCAGTAATAAGCGTCGTAATGTTCGCATCAGCAATGGTACTAAAGGCGTTAGCGTACCCTTGGTGAATAGCTTGCTGAGGGTTTCGTCCCTCTCGAAGCTCTTCCCGTATTCGCTCGAATATCAGCACGTTAGCATCCACTGCCATACCTACGGTTAGAACGATACCGGCAATACCAGGCAAGGTCATTGTTGCCCCCGGAATCATCGACATCACGCCAATGATCAGCACTAAGTTAGCCATCAGTGCGCAGTTGGCGATAAGTCCAAAACCACGATAATAAATCATGGTAAACAGCATCACGGCAACCATACCCCAGATACAAGCGGCTACACCCTTATCGATATTTTGCTGCCCCATTGAAGGACCAATAGTGCGCTCCTCAACGATAGAGATAGGCGCAATCAATGCGCCTGCACGCAACAGCAACGCTAAGTTATGCGCTTCTGCAGCCGAATCAATGCCAGTGATTCTGAAACTACGTCCCAAAGCAGACTGGATGGTGGCTTGATTAATCACTTCTTCATGTTTAGAAAGAATGACTTTGCCTTCTGGTGTGCGTTTACCGCTGTCTTTGTATTCAGCAAACACAGTCGCCATCAGCTTGCCGATGTTCTGTTTTGAGAATGCCGCCATTTTCGCTCCCCCTTCACTATCAAGGGAGATATTCACTTGTGGGCGACCATATTCATCCGCACTTGAAGAGGCATCGGTAATGCTTGAACCACCAAGAATCACACGCTTTTTCAGCACAACTGGGCGGCCATCTCTGTCAGGAACAATTTCACTTCCCGGTGGCGCATAGCCTTTCGCCGCAGCTGTTCTGTCGGCACCTTCGTCCACCGCATGGAATTCAAGCGTCGCCGTTGCGCCCAAGATCTCTTTTGCGCGCGCGGTATCTTGTACACCCGGCAATTCAACAACAATACGGTTTGCTCCTTGACGCTGAACTAAAGGCTCCGCGACACCAAGTTCATTCACACGATTACGCAAAATCGTGATATTTTGGTTCACTGCGTAGTTTTGTACTTCCTTGATTCGCGCATCAGTGAAGCGCGCTTTGAGGGCAAACTTGCCATCGCTAGTCACTTCAGTGAACACCATATCTGGGTGTTTTTTCTCTAGCAGCACTTTAGCTTGTTCGAGCTGAGCTTCATTGCGCAAAACAACTTCTGCCATCTCTTTGTCAAATGGACGAATAGAGCGATAACGAATACTTGCTTCTCTGAGCTCAATACGGAAAGACTCAATTTGCTGGCCAATCAGTTTTTCCAGTGCTGCGTCCATATCCACTTCCATCAAGAAGTGAACACCACCACGTAAGTCGAGGCCAAGTTTCATTGGTGCGCCACCAATATCAGCCAACCAAGTAGGGGTGGCTGGAGCAAGGTTCAACGCGACAATCAATTGATTTCCAAGAGCTTGAGAAATGGCATCACGTGCTTTGATTTGAGTATCGGTATTTGAAAAACGTACCAGAACTGAACCGTTTTCAAGTGCAATGGATTTATAAGAAAGGTTATCTTTTTTTAAGATATTGGTGACAGTGTCCAACGTTGACAAATCGACAGAAGCGCCACGCGTTCCTGTCACTTGTATAGCTGGATCTTCACCGTAGATATTTGGAAGGGCATACAACGCGCCAATGACGATAATCAACATTACCATCAAATACTTCCATAGGGGGTAACGGTTTAACACAGCAAGATCCTTTAGCTGTTGTGCTCAAGTGACCTGTCGGTGAAGAGTTTAGGTCACTTGAGTAGATTGAATTTTATAGAGACTTAATTGTGCCTTTTGGTAGTACGGCTGTTACGAAGTCTCGCTTGATAACGACTTCATTGCTTGCGTTTAGCTCGATTGAAATGTAATCGTTGCCTTCTGCAATTTTAGTGATTTTACCAACTAAGCCACCGCTTGTTAGCACTTCATCACCTTTGCTCATTGAAGCCATCAAATTTTTATGCTCTTTAGCACGCTTGGCTTGCGGACGGTAAATCATGAAGTAAAAAATCACTGCGAACATCGCTAACATGATTAGCATTTCGAAGCCGCCGCCTTGCTGAGCTGTACCCATAATAAAAATTTCCTCTTAATTGGTATTAATTTCTAGCCTTAAACTACCCTATTTACCGGGTTATGCCTATTGGCCGCGTGCCAATAATGATAACTCGGATACGGTAAGTGTCTCTATTTTGCCAATGGTGGCACTTCTCTGTTTCGACGAGCATAGAACTCGCTCACAAATTCGTCGAAGCGATCTTCATCAATAGCTTTACGGATGCTTTCCATTAGACGCTGATAGTAACGCAAATTATGGATCGTATTTAAACGGGCTCCTAATATTTCGTTACAACGATCTAGGTGATGCAAGTAAGATTTAGAGTAATTCTTACATGTGTAGCAATCACATTCTGGATCTAGCGGTGTTGTGTCTGTCTTGTGCTTCGCATTACGGATCTTAATCACTCCACCTGTCACGAACAAGTGACCATTACGAGCATTTCGCGTCGGCATTACGCAATCGAACATATCGATACCACGACGTACACCTTCCACCAAATCCTCTGGCTTACCCACACCCATGAGGTAGCGTGGTTTGTCTTCAGGCAACTGAGGGCAAGTGTGCTCAAGAACACGGTGCATATCTTCCTTTGGCTCACCAACAGCTAAACCGCCAACCGCATAACCATCGAAACCAATATCGGTTAAGCCTTTGACAGAAACATCACGAAGATCTTCGTAAACCCCACCTTGCACGATACCGAATAGTGAGTTTTGGTTTTCGAGCTTATCGAAATGATCGCGTGAACGCTGTGCCCAACGCAGGGACATTTCCATCGATTTCTTTGCTTCATCGTGCGTTGCTGGATATGGCGTACACTCATCAAAGATCATCACGACGTCAGAGCCGAGGTCTTTTTGGATCTCCATCGACTTTTCTGCATCCATGAAAATTTTGTCGCCATTTACAGGATTACGGAAGTGAACACCTTCTTCGGTGATCTTACGGATATCACCAAGACTGAATACTTGGAAACCACCTGAATCAGTCAAGATAGGACCTTGCCAGTTCATAAAGTCGTGCAAATCACCATGCATTTTCATCACTTCTTGACCTGGACGAAGCCATAGGTGGAACGTATTGCCAAGCAAGATCTCAGCGCCTGTACCTTTCACCTCTTCAGGGGTCATGCCTTTTACTGTGCCGTATGTACCGACAGGCATAAATGCAGGGGTTTGAACGGTGCCACGCTCAAAGGTTAGTTGACCACGGCGAGCGTTGCCGTTTGTCTTTTTCAGTTCATATTGTACTTTCACAAAGCCTCCAATGTGCCAGAGAAACAATCTGACACCAATGACCCTCACGCCAACAAGCATTAGCTTGCCGCGTCCAAATTATTTTGTCTTTTTGCTAATGAACATCGCATCGCCATAACTAAAGAAACGATACTTCTGCTCAACCGCATGTTTATAAGCGTTCATCACGTTGTCAAAGCCTGCAAAAGCGCTGACCAACATGATAAGTGTTGATTCTGGTAGGTGGAAATTCGTTACTAAGCAATCCACCAACAAGTATTCATAACCTGGGTAGATAAAGATTTCTGTATCACCAAAGAACGGAACCAGTTCAGTGCCCTTCGCTTTTGCTGATTGTGCAGCACTTTCGAGCGATCGAACCGACGTCGTGCCGACAGCAATGATTCGTCCGCCACGCTGTTTCGTTGCATGAATCGCACTCACTACCTCTTCCGGCACTTCGACATATTCAGCGTGCATGTGGTGCTCAAGAACATTGTCCACTTTCACTGGCTGGAATGTACCCGCGCCGACGTGCAAAGTAACAAAAGCGAGTTCCACGCCTTTAGCTTTAATCTTCTCTAAAAGCTCATCGTCAAAGTGAAGACCAGCCGTAGGAGCAGCAACTGCACCCGGTTTTTCGTTATAAACCGTTTGATAGCGTTCTTTATCGCTATCTTCATCTGGTCTATCGATATACGGTGGCAGAGGCATGTGGCCGATTTCATTTAAAATCTCTAGAACCGCTTTATCTGACGTGAATTTCAGTTCAAATAATGAGTCATGTCTGGCAACCATTTCTGCTTGATATTCGTCATTCTCACCAATAAAAATAAAGCTGCCTGCTTTCGGTGATTTGGAGCAGCGAACGTGAGCAAGAATGGTATGCTCATCAAGCATTCTTTCCACTAACACTTCTAGCTTTCCGCCAGAAGCTTTACGACCAAACATGCGCGCAGGAATAACTCGGGTATTATTAAATACCATCAAATCGCCGGGTTGAACTTGATCGAGCAGATCTTTAAATGTGCTGTCGGTAACCTCGCCACTATTTCCGTCTAACTGCAATAGGCGGCTAGCACTGCGCTCAGGCTGCGGGTAACGAGCAATAAGCTCATCTGGAAGGTCGAAGTGAAAATCTGAAACTTGCATTTTACTGGTCTTGCGTAGTGAACAAAATCTAAAGCGAACATTTTCGCAGCGGACTAGTATATGCCTAGAGCGCGCAATAGCAAGTAGATATGCATAACGAAGGTAAATGGGAGTATAAAGTCATCGAGGAGAACAATCGCACAAACCAAATGCGATTGAGCTTCTACTCTCGATATTTAAGTAACTTTTCGACTTTCAGAATGAAAGCAAAGCTCTCCCCCTCAACAATCGATATACTTTCAAAGTGTGGCAAAAAGTTGGCTGGCTCATCACGTAGCCTAATATTTAGCTTAGTAGCCAAGAACATTCATACTTATATGATTGGTTTGTGGAACTACTTTCGTCTTTACTGTCATTTTACCGTTACTTCCAGTAATTATTATCGTGTAAAGTTTAAACTTAGGCTCTGTTGGACCACCTTGTACATAAATGGTTTGAACAACTGAAAAAGTAGGACTTTCACCTACCATCTTAGTCACTTGCTCTTGCTTAGATAACCAACTTTCTGCTTTAGATAAGTCTTTATCTGTAGAGTCTAAATACAGATTGATCGCAACCGACACTATTATAACGAAAGCAATAAATACTAATTTCGACGTATTTACTTTTTTTAACCATTCCATCGTATGTTTTCTTTCCCTTGAATCTTAACAATCCCACCACATTTCAAAGTTACTCTATAAGCAATAACTAATACCTGCTGTGAATTATTAAATCGTAGCCTTAGTTATTAGCAAAGCTGATACTAACCGTTATCGCGCTTATGTTTTGGCACGTAGTTTAGAATTGAGACTGGCACTTCTTTTTTTGGTGTGAACCCTTCTACTTCTCGGCGCTCAATTAAATGGCCTAAACGGCTTTCAATCATGCACAGGTTTTTAAAGTTATCGCGGGATACGAAAGAGATTGCCTCTCCTTTTGCGCTTGCGCGACCTGTACGGCCAATACGGTGAACGTATTCATCCGCAGGGAACGGTAAGTCGTAATTGAGTACACGAGTCAGGTTTTCAATATCAATTCCACGTGCGGCAACACCGGTTGCCACTAGAAATTTGATACGACCATTTTTAAAGTCGTTCAGCAGTTTAGAACGCACTTCTTGGCTTCGGCCACTGTGAAATGATTCTGCTGCAATACCACGCTTTTCTAGTTGAGAAACTAGCTTCGCCGCACCTTTTTTGGTTTCAATAAAGATTAGCGCTTGGTCCCAGTTATTTTCTTGAATCAAATGGCTTAGCAAGGCCGATTTCTTATCTTTATCAACTGTGATCAGCCATTGCTCAATGTTAGCTTTAGATGCGCTGTGCTTGGCAATGGAAATCTCAGCTGGCTGGTCAATCGCTGATTTCGCCAAGTCACGGACAGGGTTCGACAGTGTTGCAGAGAAGAGTAAGTTTTGAATGTCTTGTGGCAAACGAGCAATAATTTTATTGATGTCTTCAATAAAGCCCATGTCGAGCATTCTATCTGCTTCATCAAGAACAAGGGTTTCGACTTCTTCAAAGTAAACCGCGTGCTGGCCGTATAGATCCAATAACCTACCTGGAGTGGCAACAAGAATATCAATGCCATCAATTAGCTGTTGCTTCTGCGGCTTTTCGCTCACACCACCGTATACTGCCGTCGATGTTAAGTTGAGGTGCTTACCATATTCTCCAATACTGTTATTCACCTGAATCGCCAGCTCTCTTGTCGGCGTTAAGACGAGTGCTCGAATACGCTTTTTACGCTTCGTTTCACCTTTGCTCAACATATCCAAAATCGGTAATACAAAACTGGCGGTTTTACCTGTCCCCGTTTGAGCCGCTGCAATCAGGTTCTGCCCTGAAAGAACGAGCGGAATTGCCTTTTCTTGAATCTCAGTTGGTTTGTCATAACCCAGTTCAGTGATGGCTTGAAGAAGGGGCTTGCTTAGTCCTAATTTGGAGAATGGCATAGGTTATCTCGATATGGGTCAGGTAGTCGAATGCGGTGGCGCATTCTAACATGCGCACATTGCTTTCCAAGTAATTTCCAGATTGTTCTTCATTGCATAGCAATACGCCGGCTATCGCAAAATATCATTACAAAAATTATGGTTTAGTCGCTAAAAAACGGAACCACCTCCCAATTCACCCTACTAGAATTTTCTATAGTAAAGTCATGCAATCAGGAAGCCGGAGGCCCGCATGATTAAAGTAGAAGATATGATGACGCGTAGCCCACATACTTTATTACGCTCTGACAGACTTTTAGATGCAAAAGAGGCAATGAAAAAGTTCGATATTCGCCATATCCCAATCGTCGACTCAGAAAATAAATTGTACGGAATCGTGACTCAAAGAGATGTTCTCGCCGCGCAGGAGTCTAGCTTACACAAGATATCTGATGATCAGTCCTACACACTGAACACCCCTTTAAATGAAGTCATGCATACCGAGCTCATGACAGCCGATCCAAGTGCGGGGCTCAAAGAAAGTGCGAAATATATGCAAAAGCATAAAGTGGGTAGCCTTCCCGTGGTTGAAGACGGTAAGTTAGTTGGCATCATAACAGACAGTGATTTTGTTGCTATCGCAATAAACCTACTTGAGTTACAAGAAGATACAGAGCCAGAAGAGTACAGCACATTTAGTTAATATAATATTTTATTAGTGCCTATCCGTCATACCAAAAAAGAGCGGCTTACGCCGCTCAAAATGGACAATACTTCTGGATTACTTGTTAGAATTGATCTTCTTCAGTTGAGCCTGTCAGGGCTGTAACTGAAGAGTTTCCGCCTTGAATAGTGTTAGTCACTTTGTCAAAGTAGCCTGTACCCACTTCTTGTTGGTGAGCCACAAATGTATAGCCTTTTTCTGCTGCTTCAAACTCAGGACGTTGAACTTTTTCAACATAGTGGCGCATGCCTTCACCTTTCGCATAATCATGCGCAAGCTCAAACATGTTGAACCACATATTGTGGATACCCGCTAGAGTGATGAACTGGTACTTGTAACCCATGTTGGCCAGCTCTTGCTGGAACTTAGCGATAGTTTCAGCATCCAAGTTTTTCTCCCAGTTGAATGATGGAGAACAGTTGTATGCTAGAAGCTGATCTGGGTATTGCTTGTGAATAGCTTCAGCGAATTTACGTGCTTCATCCAAGCATGGCTTAGCCGTTTCACACCAAATTAAATCTGCATATGGCGCATACGCAAGGCCACGTGAAATCGCTTGGTCGATGCCAGCTTTCACTCTAAAGAACCCTTCTGGAGTGCGATCCCCTTCAATGAAGTCTCTATCATACGGATCGCAATCTGATGTCATTAGGTCTGCAGCATTCGCATCGGTACGCGCGATAACCAATGTAGTAGTGCCAGCAACGTCAGCAGCAAGGCGAGCAGCCACTAGCTTTTGCACAGCTTCTTGAGTTGGCACAAGAACTTTACCACCCATATGCCCACATTTCTTAACCGACGCTAGTTGGTCTTCAAAGTGAACACCAGACGCACCAGCTTCAATCATGTTCTTCATGAGTTCATAAGCATTTAGAACACCACCAAAACCCGCTTCCGCGTCAGCAACGATAGGCAGAAAATAATCAATACCACCTTCATCTTCTGGAGTTTTGCCCGATGACCATTGGATTTGGTCTGCGCGGCGGAATGAGTTATTAATTCGTTTCACCACTGCAGGGACGGAGTCAACAGGATAGAGAGATTGATCAGGATACATGGTCGATGCAGTATTGTTATCTGCTGCAACTTGCCAGCCAGATAAGTAAATTGCTTCAATACCTGCTTTCGCTTGCTGAACTGCTTGTCCACCTGTCAGCGCACCTAGGCAGTTCACATAGCCTTTTTTCGCGCTACCGTTGACCAAAGACCACAGCTTGTCTGCACCTCTTTGCGCAATTGTGTTAGCTGGTACCATTGATCCACGCAGCTCCACCACTTCTTCAGCAGTATAAGGACGCTTTACATTTTTCCAGCGTGGGTTTGTTTCCCAATCTTTTTCTAAAGCTTCGATTTGTTGGCGGCGAGTTAGTCTCATGTTCATTCCCTCATTCTGTTAGTGGCTTACGCCCAGCTTTCCTTGTCACTCATGCTTTCCATGAAATTGTGTTGTGTGAAATCTCGTTGTTTTTAATCCAAATAGTTATAACCGGGTATGGTTAAAAAGTTGGTTAGCTCACTGCTGGTCGTTAGATCTGCCATCAACTTAGCAGCTTCCTCGAAACGACCAGTGTTAAACCTCGCTTCTCCTAACTCTTGCTTAACCACTTCAATTTCTTCAGTAAGATATTGGCTAAATAGCGCTTTGGTCACTATCTCTCCGTTGTCTAGACTCTTACCGTGTTTAATCCATTGCCAGATAGATGCGCGTGAAATTTCTGCGGTTGCCGCATCTTCCATCATTCCGTAGATTGGCACGCAGCCATTTCCTGAAATCCACGCTTCGATATATTGCAGCGCAACGCGAATATTGTGGCGCATCCCCTGCTCTGTGCGATCGCCTTCACAAGGCTCTAATAGATCGGCTGCTGTAATTTCATTGTCACTGGCACGAGAAATATCTAACTGATTGATACGATCTCCCAAAACCTGATCGAATACATTTCTCGCTGTGTCAGCCAGTCCCGGGTGAGCGACCCAAGTACCATCATGACCATTGTTGGCTTCAAGTGATTTATCTTTGTTGATCTTGTCGAGAACCTGTTGGTTCACCGTAGGATCTTTGGAAGGGATAAAGGCTGCCATTCCTCCCATCGCAAATGCGCCTCGTCTATGACAAGTTTTGACAAGCAATCTTGAATAAGCATTTAAAAACGGCTTGTCCATAGTCACAACTTGTCTATCAGGTAGAACTCGTTCAGGATAATTTCTCAATGTTTTGATATAGCTAAATATATAATCCCAACGACCACAATTTAGACCTACAATATGTTCTTTCAATGAGAATAGAATTTCATCCATCTCAAATACTGCGGGCAAGGTTTCAATTAAAACTGTCGCTTTAATGGTGCCAGTATCAAGACCAAAATAAGTTTCCGTGAAATGAAATACCTCACTCCACCATTTTGCTTCATGGTGAGACTGAAGTTTAGGTATATAAAAATAAGGTCCACTACCTTTCGCTAATAATGCTTTGTAGTTATTAAAGAAATAGACAGCAAAATCAAACAAGGCGCCAGGAATTATATTCCCTTCAAAAGTCACGTGCTTTTCTTTTAGATGTAAACCTCGAACACGGCAAATTAGCACGGCGGGGTCAGATGAAAGTTGGTATTGTTTACCGTTACTCGGGTTGGTGTAACTAATTGTCCCCTTAACTGCGTCCCTCAAGTTAATTTGACCATCGAGCACCTTATCCCAAGCTGGCGACAGTGAATCTTCAAAGTCAGCCATAAACACTTTTACGTTCGCGTTCAGAGCATTAATAACCATTTTTCTATCAGTTGGTCCGGTTATTTCTACTCGACGGTCTTTTAAATCATTTGGAATGCCCAAAATTTTCCAACTGCCTTCGCGGATATCTTGGGTCTCTTCTAGGAAGTTCGGTAGCTCTCCATTGTCAATTCGATGTTGACGCTCTTCTCTGGCCAAAAGTAATTCATCAACCTTACTGGCAAATTGCTCACACAGCTTAGTTAGGAAAGCTTGCGCCTCGGTAGGAAAGATAGCTGACTGTTCGCTCGTCAACTCCCCTTGTAGGGCCAGTTTACCTTGAGACAAGGTGTTTTTCTCAGAGGTTTGTGCAAGCATAATTCTCTTCCTTCGAAATAATTTCAAAACTACATTTGTAACAATCAAACCACAAATGCCCAGACTGACAGATTTCAGAATAATTGCACTATTAGAGATTAATAATTCAAATCACTATCAATGACATTTAATAAAATAATTCCAAAATTCCACTTAACTCTCTAATTAGCATTACTTAAACTACATCAACATTGCTGGATATAAAAGGTGAGAAATAATAAAAATCAGAAATTCAAAGTTTTATTCCGTTTGGTATATTTTCCTCAATTTAGCCAACAAAATAACTAAAATTACGTAATTAAATTACATGAAAGATTTTTAAATAAGTAAGAAGAAAACTAAATTCAAACGGTCATGAACAAAGATTAACCATCTAAAGCATTGCTATTGCATGCCTGACAGGTAAAGGTTAATCAGAAGAAGAGAGCTATTAGTGTAAAATTAGCTGTGTGAAGTTATGAAAAGTTATGAAAGGTTCAGTAATTAAAACTTGTGAAATTTTACAAGTCAAAAAATACTAACAAATAAATATTCCAATATTTTTATTAATAGCAGAATAAATCACTAGTTAAATTTCCGTTTCTTGGAGCTGATAAGCAAAAGTCCTACTTTAAGCACTAATTTACTAAAGTAAGCCACACACCACATCTGCAAGTCGATTAAATGTATCAACCCGAGACGAACTGGGACGCCAGACAAGCCCGATATCTCGATATGCTTGTTTTCCGGGCGGATCAATGATTGCAAGGTTTTGATTATCCAGCAGACCATGCTCAATCGCCATCTGCGGAATAAAGGTAGTACCCAGCCCGTTAGCCACCATTTGTACGAGTGTATGTAAGCTAGTCGCACTAAACGGGTTAATTTTCTCTTTTGCTGTCAACTGGCAGGCCGAAACGGCATGTTCAGTTAAACAATGCTCTTTCTCTAGCAGAAACACAGATTCGTCGGGCAAGTCTGCATACTTTATAGGAGTCGGGACACTTTTCGCCTGATCGTGGCTAATCACCATACGAAATGGATCTTGCCCAACCACTCGACTATCCATTTCACCAATATCAACCGGTAAAGCTAGGATAAGCACATCGAGTTCACCATGGCGAAGCGCAGCCAGTAAGTTGGTGGTGGTATCCTCTCGTAGCAATAAATTTAATTGCGGAAAGCGTGTGTTCACATCTTGAACTAGGTCACCTAACAAGAAAGGCGCAATAGTAGGAATACAGCCAACTCTCAGCTGCCCTTGCATACTGTCCCCTTTACATATGTTGCCAAGTTCAACGAGATCTTGCGCTTTGGCCAATAACTCTCTGCCTTGCAAAACCACTAACTCACCAGCTTGAGTAAATACCAGCGGGCTTTTCTTATCTTTCTTTTCATAAAGCGGACAACCTACAATTTCTTCTAGATTTTGAATCCCTTTACTCAAAGTCGATTGACTGACAAAACAGCGCTCAGCTGCATCACTAAAATGACGAGTTTCATGTAAAGTGATCAAGTAATGAAGTTGTTTTAAGCTAGGCCATTTAATCATATTTATTAACAAGTTGTTGCAAATTCATTATGGTTTCTAAGCAAGGAAAACAGGTAAAGTGTTTGAGCAATTTAATAATCGCTTTTTTCGATTAACTTAATCTATTTAATTCGCTTTTTTCTATACTACATTCTGTACTATAGTTTGTCTCGAATTAAAACGGACCAAGCAGAAAGCTCAGTTCTCTTGCTTGGAACTAACCATACTTTTTAGGAGCAAAAAAATGGTACTAGTAGGTCGTCAAGCCCCTGACTTTACTGCAGCGGCAGTTCTAGGTAACGGTGAAATCGTTGATAACTTCAACTTCGCAGAGTTCACTAAAGGTAAAAAAGCGGTTGTATTTTTCTACCCACTAGACTTCACGTTCGTTTGCCCATCTGAACTAATCGCATTCGACAACCGTTACGAAGACTTCAAAGCGAAAGGTGTTGAAGTAATCGGTGTTTCTATCGATTCTCAATTCTCTCACAATGCATGGCGTAACACTGCTATCGAAGATGGTGGCATCGGTCAAGTTAAGTACCCACTAATTGCTGACGTTAAGCACGAAATCTGTCAAGCATACGACGTTGAGCACCCAGAAGCTGGCGTTGCTTTCCGTGGTTCTTTCCTAATTGACGAAGAAGGTCTAGTTCGTCACCAAGTAGTTAACGATCTTCCTCTAGGTCGTAACATCGACGAAATGCTACGTATGGTTGACGCTCTAAACTTCCACACTAAGCACGGCGAAGTTTGCCCTGCACAATGGGAAGAAGGTAAAGCAGGTATGGACGCATCACCAAAAGGTGTTGCAGCGTTCCTATCTGAGCACGCTGAAGACCTAAGCAAGTAATTGCCACTTTAACTGCGCCCGCTCAACGGTTGCATTAAGGTTGGAAAATAATAAAGCAAATCATGCTAAAGCCAATCTGTTAAAGTAAAGTCTTAAAAGCCCGAAGCTAATAACGCTTCGGGCTTTTTATTTCTTTCCTTGAATAAAAATCATTTTCTTACGTTAGAGAAATATCTCTAAAAAGACAAAGCATATCATTTGACAGACTTTCTAATCGATCACACTTTAAACGTGACTCACGAGTCTCTATGATAAAAACCAATCGGATTTACCCAAACAATGGGTGCACAACATAATTTAAGTACGGGGATACATTATGGCCTTTTTCTCTCTAGCCTTTGGCACAGCAACTAAGAATCGTGATGGAAAAATCATTGAAGCATTTTTCCCTAACCCTGTTTTGCACCCAAGCGACACTCTTGTAGAGCAGCTTACCCAAGTAAGTGGTTATGAAGGTGGCAATCAGGTTATTGAAATTTCACCCTCTCAATGTGGTGATATCGCCTCTGCATTTGAAGCAAACGGTGACAGCACAAGTGCTTCATTTGCCAACAAAGCAGCAAGTTCTGTACAGCCATTAGTTTTAGTACTTTTGGCGACTGATGAAAAACCGCAGAATGTTGCTGAAGGATTTTTGAAACTACAGCTTATTTCTAACCGCTTAGTTAAGCCTCACGGCACGGTCCTCGATGGCATTTTTGGTCTATTACACAATATTGCTTGGACAAGCGAAGGCCCAATTGATTTACCAGAGCTAGCTGATCGCCAAATCGAAGCTCGTCTAGCTGGTCGTGCTCTTTCTGTAGATTGCGTTGATAAGTTCCCGAAAATGGTCGACTACGTTGTGCCTAACGGTGTTCGCATTGCGGATACTTCTCGCGTTCGCCTTGGTGCCCACGTTGGTGAAGGCACGACTGTTATGCACGAAGGCTTCATCAACTTTAACGCAGGTACTACAGGTGTCAGCATGGTTGAAGGTCGTATTTCCGCAGGCGTTGTTGTGGGCGATGGATCTGATATTGGTGGCGGTGCATCTATCATGGGTACGCTTTCTGGTGGCGGTACAGTCATCGTTTCTATCGGTGAAAACTCTCTGTTAGGAGCAAACGCAGGTCTAGGCTTCCCACTAGGCGATCGTTGTACTGTTGAGTCAGGCCTCTACGTAACAGCTGGCTCAAAAGTTCGTATGCTAGATTCTGATGGTAACGAAGTGGAAGTTGTTAAAGCTCGCGACCTTGCTGGTGTGTCTGATTTGCTATTCCGCCGCAACTCAGTAACAGGCCAAATTGAATGTTTAGCAAACAAAACTGCAGTTGAACTTAACAGCGAGCTACATAGCAATAACTAATTGTTCTATATAAGCTAAATCTTATAGGCCAGATAGATATCTGGCCTTTTTTGTCTCTATTTTTTTGTGATCTGACCGATTTGCTGTCTATGATTATATTACTCAATATAAAAATAATAAGTCAGGATCGGCCATGAAAAACTTCATAACAAACCTCCCTAAAGTAGAACTTCACCTACACATTGAAGGCTCCCTTGAGCCAGAATTAATGTTCGAACTAGCAAAAAGAAACAAGGTCAATATCCCATTTAACACCCCAGAAGAAGTCAGACGGGCTTACGAGTTTAATGACCTACAATCCTTTTTAGATATTTACTATAAAGGAGCGGAAGTCCTTATTCATGAGCAAGACTTTTTTGATCTTACTTGGGCTTACATGCTGCGCTGCCAAGAAGACAACGTTGTCCATACTGAAATCTTTTTTGACCCTCAGACTCATACTGAACGTGGTATCGCTTTTGAGACGGTGATTAATGGTATTTCAAGAGCATTGGATAAAGCCAACAAAGAAATGAATATAAGCAGTCAGCTCATCATGTGCTTTTTACGCCACTTAGATGAAGCGTCTGCGTTTGAAACCCTAGAGCAGGCTATGCCTTTTAAAGATAAAATTATTGCGATTGGACTCGATTCTTCAGAGCAAGGCCATCCACCAGAAAAGTTTGCCCGTGTATTTGCCAAAGCCTTAGATGAAGGGTTTCTTACCGTCGCTCATGCAGGGGAAGAAGGGCCCGCGCAAAATATATGGGATGCACTCGAGCTTCTAAAAACGTCTCGAATCGACCATGGCGTTCGGTGTGTTGAAGATCCTCACTTAGTAGAAACATTGGCCCAGCAGCAGATGCCTCTTACCGTTTGCCCACTCTCTAACATCAAGCTTAAAGTGTTTGAGAACATGCAACAGCACAACATAGTTTCACTGCTTCATTCTGGGGTATGCGTTACCATCAATTCGGATGACCCTGCCTATTTTGGTGGTTACATGAATGATAACTTTTGTGCCGTTGCAGACGCACATGAATTGACGAAACAAGATATCGCGCAATTTAGTATCAATGCAATCAACGCTAGCTTCATTGCGCCTATGGTAAAAGAAGATCTGATATCAGCAGTAAGGCTATACACAGCCAATAACTAGAGCACTCCCTAATATCGGGAGCCTAACGTCTTGCGCTAGACTCCCATTACTCTCATCCCGGATGTCCATCAGCCCTAGCGCTCACCAACATGTGTGTGAAATTAAATACAAATAAACCAAAAGCTAACACCCAAAAAACAGCACTGACGTCAATCCATATCATCATATAGCTAGGAAACAAAGGAACGCCTAGGCTTCGAATACATGCGGCGATAACGATGGAAGCAAACGCTACACCCATTCTCGGGCCTTTGTAAATATCTCGACCGGTGTGCCCCATAGTCACTCTCGCGATCATCGCTAAAATTACGCCGGCGAGTGCTCCGATAGCAAACAAATGCAGCAAATTATGTTGAGCAAAAGAATTATGCCAAACAGCGCGAAGAATCAGACTAGCAGGCAAACAAAAGTAGGCTAAATGCAGTGCCCAGACTAGCGGTTCTTTAACCGAACACTGTGGTTTCCATCGAACAACTCGAATGACCTGAAATACTCCAGCTACTAGCATCAGCATATTGCCGACCTGTGCCATCAGAGTAGTAGTAAAGCTGGCAACGAATAACGCGACTAAAGATCCGTTTGCCACCCACTCTACCCAAATAATCGGTTGAGATTTCTCAACTTGAAATCGTTTTGCAGTAAAAAACGGTATAACCCGTCCACCCATCACTGATATTAGCAAAGCAAACCACCAGAGCATGGCCTGCCAAACAGCGCTAGAGCTAAAAGGCACCACGCCCTTAAGTGCCGCGTAGCTCGCCAAGTTCGATAACAACGCTACCAGAAGCAAAGGAACAAAAAATAAATTACGCCACTTCTTCGCTTGAATAACACGCTTACCAAGCTCGAAAGCAACGAATAAATAAAACAAAGCTTCAATACAAGCTATCAAGGAAATTGGAGTAGAAGTCCAAAATAATACTCGTGGCACAAACCATAGTAAAACCAGTAGCAAGAGCCGCCAATGTTTTGTGCCAGAAATACCTGTCCAGTTTTGCACTGCGGTCAGCAAAAAGCCGACAACAATCGCCATTGCAAAGCCAAATAACATTTCATGGACATGCCACCAAAGACCCGGAACATGCAGCGCTGAAAATTGCCCATTTTGAAACATGTATACCCATAATGGGATTGCTACCAGTGCATATAGACTGCCCAAAAGAAAAAAAGGCCGAAAGGCCAACCTAAGATAAGGAGGAATCGACTCTTCCTTACTTTTATCCGTTATATTAAGCAAAATGTCACCCAGATCTTAATTTATAAATCAAAGACTCTCGGCAATTTTCATTCCAAAATTTAATTATTTATTTTTCATAAAGTTAGACTCATACAAGCCATCTATCGATGTAAAAAATACAACTTCATATTGTCATTTTTACATCAAACCCTTTTAAGTAGATGGTTTAATATTGGCTTACATTTGGCCATTGGCAAAAAATTTGATAATAATAACAATTGAGCAGTAACAGAAATTAGGTGCACTATGTATATATTTGGTTATGGCAGTTTAATGAATTCAGAGTCTCGCAGATTGACTGGGAAGACAGGGCCTGCGATACCAGTGTTTGCCAATGGCTTAGTGCGCCACTGGGGAAAACTAGAACACAGTAAGACTTTATCTCCTTTGATAGTCTCCCCTGGAGAAGGAAAGGTAAATGGAGTGCTTATCGAAGTCGAAGAATGTGAATTGCCTTACTTTGACGAAAGAGAAAGTGGTTACGACAGAATAATAATTGACCCTGCTCAAATTGAAACAGAGCACGCTTTCAACAAAAACTCACCGATCTGGGTATATGTAAAAGAGGGGCACCAGCCTCCATGCCAACTCATTCCTATTATGCAAAGCTATGTCGATACTGTGATAGCCGGCTGCTTAGATGTGTCTGAACATTTTGCAGAGCAATTTATTCAACATACGATGGGGTGGCACTACCCAAGAGAAAATGATCGACTTGTTCCCAAATACGATAATCTAGCTGGTGTCCAGTCCCATCATAAATTAATCATCGACGCTATGCTTGCAAAGGTAAATTAAAGCGTATTAACCAGCTCAAATTGATAGCGAGTCGAAAAACGATAAGTTTCGTCAGGCAGTAAGATACAGCTAGGCTGATCCCACTCCGGATGGTTTAGCGAATCAGGCAAAAATTGCGTTTCCAAAGCAAAGCCAGCGTAGTCTTGATAAGGCAGCCCTTGTCTATCTGGATTTCCAGCTAACCAATTTCCAGTATATAGCTGCATCGCAGGTTTATCTGTGTAAACACTCAACCGAACTTTATTGTCGGGTGAGATGACTTCAGCAGCCTTCTCTCCATTCAAACAACAAGAATTTAGCGCAAAGCTATGATCATAGCCTTTAGCTAGAATCTGTTGCTCATCAACCAAGAAGTCTTGTTCAATTGACTTCATCTTACGAAAATCAAAACCAGTCTCAGCGACATCAACAGGTTTATCTAGTGGTATTCCCACTTTGTTAGTTGGCAGATACTGGCTAGCGTTAATCCATACTTTATGCTGCCTACAATCTTGTTCATCGTTACCAAGATTAAAATAGCCATGGTTCGTCAGATTCACTGGCGTTGCAGTATCGGTATTCGCTTGATAGTCAATAGATACGGAGTTATCAGCTAGAACTTGATAAGTCACTAAAATATTCAGATTACCGGGAAAACCTTGATCCCCACTATCAGATTGCAGAGAGAAGATCACCTTATCATGGGTTTGCTCTTCAATATTCCAACGGCGTTTATCAAAGCCGTCCTCACCACCATGTAGGCAGTTGCCAGCTTGGTTTGTACTGACCTGATAGCTCTGTCCGTCAATAGTGAACTGACCTTTCGCTATACGATTTGCATAACGGCCAACGGTCGCCCCGAAATAACACTCTTGCGCGTAAAAATCTTGCATACTTGATACACCAAGAAGCAACTCACGCTTTTCGGCTTCACCTAGGTCAAGTTGGCAGCTCAACCAAGTTGCGCCGATATCCATTACCGCAATAGATAACCCGTGCTCATTGCCAAGAGTTATCACCTTAGCTGGCTCACCATCGTGAGCCGCTGTCTGTGTCATAGATTCTGCTAGCGATAAACTCATAACGCTTCAGACTCGATAAGGCCGGCCCCTTTGGATGCTTGGCATACATAAATTGAAGCTTCTAAGCCAGTAAGCGTTTGATATTTCTCATCAACAGCTGCTTTTACTGCATCAACCAACTGAGGCGGAACTAGAGCAACAATGCAGCCACCAAAACCGCCGCCAGTCATACGCACGCCGCCTTGCTCACCCACAACGTCTTTAACGATGTCGACTAATGCATCAATCTCATCCACTGTGATTTCAAAGTCATCACGCATAGAGGCGTGAGATTGCGCCATTAACTCCGCCATACGTTTAATGTTTCCTTCTGCCAACACTTTTGCCGCTTCTACGGTGCGGTCATTTTCAGTGATGACGTGACGAGCACGCATGGCAACGGTAGCATCAAGCTCTGACAGCTTAGCGTTGAGCATGTCTATGTTTGCATCGCGAAGAGCTTTCACACCAAGAATTTTTGCTGCTTCTTCACATTGCTCACGACGAGTGTTGTATTCACTGTCTACCAGACCACGTTTTTTGTTCGAGTTGATAATGACAACCGAAAGATCACTCGGCATTGCCACGGCTTGAGTTTCTAGAGAGCGGCAATCAAGAAGCAGAGAGTGGTTTTCATTGCCTTCTGCTGAAATCATTTGGTCCATAATGCCGCAGTTGCAACCCACAAATTCGTTTTCGGCTTTTTGCCCAATCAGTGCAATTTCTGCTTGGCTGATCTCTAAGCCATATAACACTTTAAATGTTTGCCCTATCACCACTTCTAATGCTGCAGAAGAGCTAAGACCTGCACCTTGAGGAACATTACCACTTACAGAAAGATCAACACCTTGAATGTTGTAACCTTTATCTACGAGGCATTTCACAACACCGCGAATGTAGTTTGCCCACATCTTATCTTGAGAAAACGTTATTTCTTCTTCAACATCAAATTCATCGATAGCATCTTGATAGTCCACTGAGACAACGCGAACGATACTATCGTCACGTTTGCTAGCTGCAACAACGGTTTGATAGTTAATCGCACACGGCAGAACAAAACCATCGTTGTAGTCGGTATGTTCACCGATAAGGTTAACGCGTCCAGGTGCTTGGATTAGATGAGATGCAGGATACTCGAATGCGTTTTGAAAACTCGTTTTCACATTTTGGATTAGTGTAGACATAATCAATACTCTATTTTGAATCGTTGTTTTGATTGGCAACCTTAAGTCGGCCTTGAGAAGCGACAAGACCAACTTAAGATGCGGGGGCCAACTGACGTTACGTTTATTCGGTGACTAAATTCGTTTTACTGCTCTTTGAAATGAATATCGCTCAGATCCCTTAAACGTTGAGCAGCTTGTTCTGCAGTCAGGTCGCGCTGAGTTTCAGCTAGCATTTCATAGCCCACCATGAACTTTCTAACAGTGGCTGAACGGAGCAATGGTGGGTAGAACATCGCGTGTAATTGCCAGTGCTCGATATCCGTACCTTCCTCAAAAAATGGCGCATAATGCCAGCCCATAGAGTAAGGGAAAGAACATTGGAACAAGTTGTCATAGCGACTTGTTAGCTTTTTCATCGCTAAAGCAAGATCATCACGCTGCTCATCACTGAGCTCATTCATGCGACGCACATGTGTTTTAGGTAATAGCATGGTTTCAAATGGCCACGCCGCCCAATAAGGCACAACTGCTAGCCAGTGCTCGGTTTCCACCACAGTGCGGCTGCCGTCTTCGATTTCTGCGTTGACGTAATCGACTAGCATGTTCGAATTGTGCTGCTCAAAGTACTCTTTTAAATGCTTTTCTTTGCGCTCAATTTCATTTGGCAAGAAGCTGTTCGCCCAAATTTGGCCATGAGGGTGTGGCTGTGAACAGCCCATTGTCTCGCCTTTGTTCTCAAACACTTGCACCCAAAGATACTCTTGACCTAGCTCTTCGATTTGGTCATTCCAAGTATCAATTACATTACGAATTTGGCTAACAGGTAGCTCAGGGAGAGTTTTGCTGTGATCGGGAGAGAAACAGATCACACGGCTTAACCCTCGCACACCTTGAGTTTTGAATAAAGGATTGTCAGATTCTGGCGCATCTGGCGAGTCTTGCATCAACGCGGCAAAATCATTATTGAAAACGTACGTTCCTTGGTAATCAGGATTAGAGTCTCCTGAAATACGATCATTCGTAGGACACAGGAAGCACTTGTCATCATAGGAAGGTAACTCTTCTACTGATGGCTTTTCATCTTGACCACTCCAAGGGCGCTTCGCGCGGTGTGGTGACACTAAAATCCACTGCCCTGTTAAAGGGTTATAACGGCGGTGAGGGTGATCTACAGGATTAAACTTCATAACAAACTACTCAAACCTTTAAGCCAAAACAGATACCCAAGCCAGAAGACACTTGGGTATCCAGACGATTAATTTTGTTCGTACCCAGTTGGGTTGTTGGACTGCCAATTCCAAGCATCTTTGGTCATATCAACCAACGTGCGCGTTGCTTTCCAGCCAAGATCTTTTTCAGCTTTAGCAGGGCTTGACCAACACTCGGCAATATCGCCAGGTCGACGCTCACAAATTTGATACGGCACTTCATGACCACATGCTTGGCTGAACGCATTGACCATTTCCAACACGCTAGAACCTTTGCCAGTTCCAAGGTTATAAATATGCAGGCCCGCTTTTTCACCCACTGAGTTGAGCGCAGCAATGTGGCCATCCGCTAAATCCAAAACGTGGATATAATCACGAACACCAGTGCCATCAGGAGTTGGGTAATCGTTGCCAAACACAGCCAAAGACTCACGGCGTCCCACGGCAACTTGCGCGATAAAAGGCATAAGATTATTTGGAATACCTTGTGGGTCTTCACCCATCAAACCAGATGGGTGTGCACCTACCGGATTGAAATAACGCAGTAAGGTGATGCTCCAATCGTTCTCTGCCTTATAAAAGTCGGATAGGCATTGTTCGACCATATACTTACTGCGGCCATACGGATTAGTCGTTGCGCCAGTTGGAGAGGTTTCGGTAATCGGCACTATTTCTGGGTCGCCATAAACTGTCGCTGAAGAGCTAAATACGATACTTTTTACACCCGCTTTTTTCATTGAGCGTGCGAGAACTAGCGAGCCGTTTACATTGTTATCGTAATATTCAAGTGGCATTGAAACCGATTCGCCTACTGCCTTTAGACCAGCAAAGTGGATAACGGATTGAATATTATGCTCCGCAAAAATGGAATCCAAAAAGGCTTCATCACGAACATCGCCTTGATAGAATACCGGTGTTTTTCCTGTTAACTCATTGATGCGATTTAATACTTCACTATTTGAGTTACACAAATTATCAACAATAATCGGCTCCATACCTGCTTCAATCATCTGAACGCAAGTGTGGCTCCCAATATATCCTGTTCCACCTGTTACTAGCACTTTCACGAGCTTACTCCCACTTAACTACATTATTAAATTCAACATGTAGTGAATATTGATGCTTGGGAGAAGTTTATCAATCAAGAAGGTTATCGTTCAGTGATCCAGATCACATTAGTGTAAACGTTTCCATTTAATGTATGAAACCGAGAGACTTGCTTATTTTTAACGATTTACTTTGACTTACATTAGACTTAATACATGATTAATTGAATGTCATCACGATTTTTATAACGAAGCTAACTCGAACTATTTGGAAACGTTTACAATTATTTCACTACACTAATAGCTAGGTGCCCATATTTATTGAGCACCCGAAACGAGTCTAGATTGAACAGAATGTCATAAAGGAAGGAGTTATAAGATAACTAAGAGGCATCGCTTAGAGGATCCTCATAAAGAACCACTCTAAATGGCCCTTCACCGGTACCTCCACCACTACCAAACGATCCATTAGGTACGTAACATTCTTGAACATATTCGCCGAATACTGGCTGCTTGCTACCATTACTTGTTGGCGCTTGCTGCAACAAAAAGAAACAGCCAATGGCTTCAACTGACAAAGTGGTAGTTCCTCCATCGGCACTGGAACAATCAACAATTGGTACCTGTACAATACGACGGTTTGATTTTCCATCAGCTCTACAATCTGAACTTGCGCTACAATCTGCAGACTCAGCCTGATAGTCAGAATAACTCCAACCATCTGTATAAGTGATAGTTCCGTCGTTTTCCAAAACAGCTGGGGTATCAGGCTCTTTCACGTAGATATCAGATGGATAATCAGTATCATTCAGCCCTCCGCCACTATACACATCGAAACGTGTGTTTAAGCCTTGGCCAACCGGACCAACATTATTACCGGGTTTAGTTGTCACGGTATCGCCAATAGTCACACACCCTGTGAAGTCACCGGCGAGGGCTTGACGAATAGTTGAAGCACCAGAACCAAAATCAAGTAACTGAAAGTTTCCAGGCCCCAGAGATGAATCACTAGGTGATGAAACTTTTAGAGAGTATAGATCTCCCGCCGTATAGCCGCTGGTACCACCGTCTGGACCAGCACACACCGCCATTGGAACTAAATTGCACACTACCTCAAGATTAGCACTTGGCCCAGCAACCGCGCTGGATTCTATAGCTTTATCCACACCAAACAAATCAACAAAATAATCTTCTAATTCATAGCTGGATACAGCAACTCGCACAAATACATCACCGTCAGCATCGAAAGAACCGTCTGGAAATGTTTCGGGGTCATTGGAAAATTGAATCGAAATGGTGGAAGTAGAAAAGTCCATTTCCGTGTTGCCTGTCGCATCCGCCATCCCTGTAAGGGTATTATTGGCAGCAATAGTAGCGTTGGCCGTTGTGCCTCCATTCGCGGCGACAACAGCGGCAGCTAGCGCAGCAGCATCAACGCTGTTTTGCAGTCGTGTTTGATTCATCAGAGCATGGTTAACATCCACTGAAAACGCAGCAACTCCAACCAAGGATAACATTGCTGCTGTTACCAATACTAAAACTAGCCCTTTCTGCTTGATTGGGCTTTTTGAGTTAAATCGCCTGCGATACATGTTGTCTTCCCTAACCTATTCCCCCGAAAGCAACACTACTTTCTTACTTAGTAATTATAGTATCGAATATCTCATTCAGCGCGTAAATTATTCAGTAATTACTCAATAAAAATTTATTTGATTTAAGGTTGGTAGGCATATTTCTTGACGAAAAGAATTTAGCTTTAAATATCAGATGGAAACATGTTGCCTCTATTTATTCGCACTTGAACAGATGACAGCACTTACTTGCTCTCTTAACCAACGATTCTTTGGGCTATTTTTCTGTGACTTTAAATAGATTAAATCAATATCAAAATTTTCTACTTCAATCGGCGGCGCTACGCAGGAAAGCTGTGAATAATCCACTGAGCGTTTCGGGACAATACAAATAAGCTTTCGACCTACAATTAAGCGTTGTATTGTCAAAAAATTCCTAGAAGAGACTGCCACTTTTCTATTCTTACCCAACTTTTTAAGCTGCCTATCGACGCCTGTTTCTAACCTTCCATCGGGGCTCACTAGCGCATGTTCAACTTGAGTAAATTCTTCTAAGGTCATCGGGTTACTAAATGAAAGATTGGTTGGATCAAATACGCATACGTGCTCTTCCTGATATAAATGCTGCGATGAATATTGGCTATCAAGATCCGAGATACTTCCAATCAGTAGATCCAACTGATGCGCTTTTGCGACTTGTGTATAGTTGGAACGATCAACGTGCATGAAGCTTACTTGAGAGTGAACAGACGCTTGCTTGAGGTGGTCATAAATCGTTGCCGAATACAATTGTTCGGCATAATCCGTTAACCCGATTTTCCATATGCCATCAAACTTTTCAACTAGAAAAGGCTTTTCCCTCAACAACTCATGTTCGACCGTCATTAGGATCCGATCGATATGGGGAGAAAGGTTGTGCGCTCTTTGAGTTGGTTGCATGTTGCCAGCGACCCGCTGAAACAGCGGATCAGAAAATAAGTTTCTTAACCGCTGTAAAGAGTGGCTCATCGCCGATTGACTGACATGGCAGTGTTTTGCAGCATCACTGACACTTTGCGTTTGATACAAAGCTTGAAATGAAACTAATAAATTGAGATCGACACTTTTCCAGTTAAATTTTTGCATATAATCCTATTTAATTCATATTAAATATTACATACATCAATTTGATTAATATTAGTTGATTACTTAGTCTACACACAACTAATTCAACGTGAGCGCAAAGGAATGTTTGCTATATTTGGAATTTTTTTTGGTTTAGGGTGCGTCAGCTTTGGTGGACCTGCTGCCCACATTGGTTATTTTCGAACAACATTTGTGGAAAAACTAAATTGGCTTTCAGAAAAAGAGTATGCCCAGTTAGTTGCATTGAGCCAATTCTTACCCGGCCCTGCGTCTAGCCAAGTTGGTTTTGCTCTGGGCTATCGAAAAGGAGGGCTTTCTGGGGCCATTGCGGCGTTTTTAGGCTTTACCTTACCTTCTGTCACATTAATGCTCGCCTTAGCGTTTGTTGCTCAGCAGCTTACTGGTTCCTCTTATTTTCATAATGTCGTGCATGGGCTCAAATTACTTGCCGTCGTTGTCGTTGCAGATGCAACATGGGCAATGTTTAAAAACTTCTGTAGATGCAAATTAACAACATTTCTGTGCTTTTTTACCGCTGCTGCTTTATTACTTATACCTTCAGTGAACACACAAATTTATATTCTGATATTTGCCGCAGTTATCGGCGGCATGTTTTTAAAAACAACCTTGGACACAGAGCTGCTTAATAACAAAACGGGATCTCTATACTCAATCATACCTTTGATTCTATTCGCCATATTACTCATTGCTCTACCGATGCTGCCTTTAAGCGCAAGTTTGTCGGTATTTAGCGATTTCTATCAGGCTGGAAGTTTAGTATTTGGTGGTGGGCACGTAGCGCTGCCTCTGCTTCAAAACATTGTGGGTGAGCAATTGTCCCAAAATAGTTTTTTAACAGGATACGCTGCAGCCCAAGCTGTCCCTGGCCCTATGTTCACATTTGCTACTTACCTTGGTTATGAGCTCTTGCCTAACTCACCGATTACAGGTGCTTTCTTGGCCACAGTTGCCATTTTCTTACCGGGATTTTTATTACTACTCGCAGCACTTCCTCACTGGCAAGCACTCTCACACAACAGAAGGCTTGTCGGTGTAATAAATGGCGTCAATGCCGCTGTAGTCGGTCTATTATTGGCCGCCTTGTATACGCCTATTTCCACTAGTGCCATTCTCTCTTCGATAGATATTGTATTTATATTTGCCATCTTCTTCTTGTTTAAAACAATAAAGCTTCCGGTTGGCTGGATAGTAAGCATCATCGTCATTTCAAGCGTGCTACTGACTATAATTTGATACGCATAGAATTTTCCTCAATGAATTAACTAAAATTCGGGATAAATAACCAAATGGTAACCTAGCAACTACTAGCATAATAAGTTCGGCTCAGCTATAGAGAGGTATAGTTATGTGCAAAATGGACTTTAACAGTATTCTAAAAAGTAGAAAATATAGAGATATTGTTTATGAAGCAGCGGATGAGTGCTCCATAAATGAGGGCGTTTTCTTTATTTCTGATACAGAAGATCTTTTTCGCGGAGCACGAAGACTGAAGCAAAAAACATCTAGATTTGGAGATATAGAATCCGTCACCTTCACACACAAAAGGGAAGTATTAGAGTACTTTAAAAATACTTACATAGGCCATAACAGTCGCTTCCCTATCAATATTCGAAGCGAGATGATCGGCAAATTAACACAGTGCAAAAGTTACTCTTCGTTTCTAAAGCTATTGTCTGAAACTCAGCAATCAGTATGTACGCATTACAGTAATGAGAATAGATTTAGAGATCTTGTAGAAATGAAAGTGCGTCTATTCCAAGAAATGAAACACTTAGTGATGCAAGCCTGTAAAACAAGCGGTAAACGCACTAAATACAGAAAGTGCCAAACACTCCAAGAATTGTGTTTTGTCGCATCGGTAGTACAGGCTCCAATCGTTAGAAATACAACAACAAGCGGCTTGAAATTGATCGAATGCCTAAATAATCATAAAAACAAATATTTTAAAGATAAAATTTGTCCAAATGGAGAAAGAGTCAGGTTTAGAGATATTCGCAGCTACGCTTTACATGGCAAACGTTCGTCTAATAAGCATCGATTGTTAAATACTCAAGATAGAAAAAATGAAGACTTCTTTAGGGTTTTTATGGATGTCTATGACTTTAATAGCGAATGGTATTTTGAGAGAGCATAATCACCCTCGGATTCAGGTAAGCTAGGCCACTTAAAAAGAGAAAGGCAATAAACGCCTTCCTCTTTCAAATGTTTTATTGCTTTTTCTTAGCAGATGCTTTCACTGTCTTTGCCCGAACTTCAGCCAGTGCTCGTTCGAGGTTTTCGTTGGCTACTTTGTAGTATGTGGGCTTTTTATCTATCGCTTGTTCAAGGTATGGAATGGCCTGCTCTGGTTTTCCTTGCAAGATTAAGAAATACCCAACATTGTTTAGCGCTTCAGCTGCATCCATTTGTCGCATAAACACGTTTATCGCTCGCTTTACTTCCCCTTTTGCTAAATAAATTAATGCGAGGTTGTTTTGAGCTTTTTCATTCTTAGGATCTTTTTCTAAAGCGGAGACGACAAACCTTTGCGCTTTCACATAGTCGCCAGACATATAATAGGAGTAGCCAATATTAATCAATGTTTTCACTGACTTCGGTTTTATCTCCAAAGATTTGGTATAAAACTCTTGGGCTAACAAGTGATCTCCTTTCAGATCAGTCAAAACACCGAGCCCCATATACGCGAGAGATGGAGAGCGCTTATCGACTTTCAGTGCGGCGACATCTTTTACTGTAACAATATCCCCCATATTCAATCTATTTGGGCTTTTTAAACGCTCTTGATCAGAATCTAGCGCGCGATAAAAATACGTATAGCCTTGCTCTACATCACCCGATCGACTATACAATACGCCTAGCTGCTCTAAAACCAGTACATTTTTGGGATCATATTCCAAAGACATTAGATACGCTTTTTCAGCCAAAGCCAGATTGCCGCGCATTTGGTGGATACGACCAATATTGTACAGTGTCTTCCCTTGATGGACGGCTTCAGGGTAAGAGAGCGAATTAATATATTCGTATAAAGCAAGATCCATATTTCCATTGGAAAGTGCTAAATCACCTCGACTAATAGCTTCTTGCTCATTTTCTGCTCGCTCTTCAGTTGTCAGCGTATCAATAGAACGCCCATCATAAAGTGAATGATCGAATTTGGGTTCTTCCTTTTTGCTGGCACACGCGCTCAGCATCAGTATCAGCGTCAGTGAAGTTAGTATTTTGAATCCTTTCATAAATGTCACCCTTATTGACCTAACGTTGCAGTGATAGACAACATAGAAGGCCCTATAGCAACGATAAAGAAGCAAGGCCAAATAAACAGCAACAACGGAAATATCATCTTAGTTGGGATTTTTGCAGCGATCTCTTCCACTTCTTGATTACGCTTATCACGAAAATCCTCGGTATACTCTCGCAAGGTTTGTGCAATACTGCCCCCCACTCTTGAAGCGTGAGCAAGCATATTTACAAGCCCAGTAATCTCTGTCACACCAGTACGTTTTACCAACTCAGCAAATGCATCTTGCATTTCGACTCCAGCCTTGATCTTGACACATACGGTATCCAGTTCATCAGCAAAATCAGGGTGCGAAATAACCAGTTCATCAGCCACACGCCTTAACGCTGAGTTGAAACCAAGCCCAGACTCTGTACATACCACCAACAAATCTAAAGCATCAGGGATCCCGCCTTTGATTTTGGATTGACGCTGATTAACGAACCGACCTAATATGACATTTGGTACAAACGTACCTACCGCAATACACAAGGCCATGAGAAAGACCAAATTACTCATGTTTGGTTGAAAGAAGTACAAGCCAGCAGCAACCATGGCACCGATAATAAATGAACAGAGTTTGATTGCATAAAAGATCGTTAAAGCATTAGCTTCATGAAAACCAGCGTGCATCAACTTGTGCCTTGCTGTTTCTCTCTCTTTGACACTTTTAGGCGCTAAAATTGGGGCAAGTGATTCTAAGGTATTATCAATTTTATGTGACTTAGCCAGTTTCATCCCACCCGCTTCGCTTTTAATTTCTTCAAGCTTTTTCTGTGTTGCAGACTTAGCACCAATAAAAATAAATGAAGCAGCCACGAAAACCAGTATGGTTGACACCATGATAAGGACAAGAAATACCATTTCTTCATCTAGATTCACTTGTGCAAATGAATTTAATATCTCGTTCATATCACACCTGAAAGTTGATTATATTTCGAATCCAGATTGAGCCGATAAACAAGCTAACAACCCCCCCACTCACAAGCGTCATGCCTCGTGGGTCAGTATACAGAGGGTCAACATAACCTGGGTTGACCACTGAGAGAGCTAAAAATAAAATAAATGGCGACAGAACAAGTATCCAAGCAGAAAGACGACTTTCAGCAGATATCGTTTTAATTTTCCTTGCTAACTTAAATCTAGCTCGAAGTACGTGAGACACCTTTTCTAGGTTTTCCGATAAGTTACCACCCGTTTCTTTTTGTAGAAGAACCGCACTAGAAAACGCTAGCATAGCCACTGTTGGCGTTCGCTCTGCCATCTGCATTATCGCGAGTCGCATGTCGTAACCATAGTTAAGTAAGTTAAAGGTATTTTTAAACTCGCTGCCTATTGGCTCTGGCATTTCGTTGCCAACTTCATTGAATGCTTGCGTGATTGGCTGACCTGCTTGCAACATTCGCCTCATGATATCGAGTGCATCTGGCAGCTGCTCCTCGAATGCCGCCAATCTATCTGATATGTTCTTTTGCAAGATAAAATGCATAATCACCCAAGTGCCCACAAACGCTGCAATCGATACAAACCAAGCTTGTCCGATTAACAGAGTAAAACCACTAAGGCCCACCGCGATCACCATTGTGACTGTTAGTGTCTGAGTTAAAGTCCAATCAAAACCTGAAAGCTCAATGGATTTCTTCAAATCTGAAAAAAGCTTAAACTCGACAAGCTTTCGATCGAGAGGCGTCAAGCTTTTTAAATAGTGTTCATGCAGTAATGAGCGACTTTCTTCATCAAGAGTGGATTGAGTCGCCTTTAGCCTTTCCGATAGCTCTTTGTGTTTTGCTTTGCTTCCTGCTGCTGGCAAAATTAATGCTTGAGAAATAAATACCACGGCAAAAAATAACAAAACAAAAAAGAGCGTTGCATCATCGCCCATAGCTTTGTCTCCTATTGGTATGTCTCGTTAAAAATCTCAAATGGTAAGTGCAAACCTTTTTTAGATAGGCCATCATGACACGCAGGGATCACACCTGTGGCGGTAAAATAACCGATGACATTGCCCTCTTCGTCTACACCTTGCCTTTGAAACTTAAATATTTCCGACATGGTGATGATTTCACCTTCCATGCCATTGATTTCGGAGATGCTCACCATACGGCGGCGACCATCTTCTTGTCTTTCCATCTGCACAACCAAATGAATCGCTGACGCAATTTGGGCGCGCAAGTTTTTGGTTGAGATATTCCACCCAGCCATCGCAAACATATTTTCTACACGGCTCAAGGCGTCTCGAGGTGTGTTGGCGTGAATTGTTGCCAGAGAACCGTCATGCCCGGTATTCATTGCAGCAAGCATATCCACAGCCTCACTGCCACGCACTTCCCCAAGCACCACTCTATCAGGTCTCATACGAAGGGAGTTTTTCACTAAATCTCGCTGTGTAATTTCCCCTTTACCTTCCAAGTTAGCAGGCCGAGTCTCTAGGCGAACAACATGAGGTTGTTGCAACTGTAATTCCGCCGAATCTTCTATAGTGATGATTCGGTCATCTTGAGGGATGAAACCAGAAAATATGTTTAGGGTGGTCGTTTTTCCAGAACCAGTACCACCCGCAATCAAAATGTTAAGCTCTCCCTGTACCGCCGCTTCGACAAACTTCGCCATTTGCTCAGATAACGAGTTGTAGCCAAGCAGATTTTCCATATTCAACTTTTCAACCGCAAAACGACGGATAGAAACGGAGGCTCCATCAAGAGCTAATGGTGGAATAATGGCGTTGACACGAGAGCCGTCCATAAGTCGGGCATCTACCATGGGAGAAGATTCATCAATACGTCGACCGACTTGGCTAACAATTCGGTCAATAATATTTCGTAGGTGGCGATCGTCTAAAAAGGTGTAGGGTGTTCTTTCAAGCTTGCCTCGCCTTTCAACGAAAATGCTTTTCGGGCCATTGACCAAAATATCAGATACGCTTGCATCATTTAGCAGTGGCTCTAAAGGGCCTAAACCAAAGACTTCATCTTCAATCTGTTTGATTATTCTCTTACGCCCTTCTGCACTGAGCGCTTTAGTTTGATCGTCCGCCATGAGCTGAACAATGGCTTCATGTAGGTCTTTTTTAGCTTTTTCTTTGTCTAAACTAGAAAGCAATCCTAAGTCTAGGGTTTCTAATAAACGCTGGTGGTAGTAATGCTTTGTCTCAAGCTCTTGTTCTATTTGCTTTTTAGCTTCATCAACCGCTTTGTCTCGCTCATGCGCTTCACGGCGTTTTCTTTCCGCGATACTTTCACCTTCTCGTGGGCTAGACTCATTTGACTGTATAGTTTGTTCTTCCTCAATCAAATAATGGGATGATGCGGAGGAATCATCGTGACCTTGCCCTTGAGACGAAGACGACTCCTGATCCTGAAAATCAGGATTAATATTTTTTCTTTTGAAGAACATGGATGCTCCCTATTTATTAGGAAAACAGACGACTAAAGAAACCCTGTTTTTTGTTTATTTCTTCTTGTGGTAAAAGTTTAGTAGTAAATTCTTTTACCGCCTTAGATATTGCACTTTTCTTCTTCGTTTCGACAAACGGTCTACCTAGGTTTGCACTTTCAAAAGCAACCTTGAAATCATTAGGTATGACATTCACATTGACCCCAACAATGGTTCCTTCTACATCAGCTACTTTTATTGACTGTCGTTTTTCATAACGATTTAAAACAACTTCTATATTGTCTTTACCTATACCAAACTCTAACGCTAATACTTTTGCAATTCGGGTGGTGTTTCTAATCGCCACTAGATTTTGTTGAGTCACTAGAAAGACTTTATTGGCTGGGGATATAACAGTAGAAAACAGTCGGTCAACACCACGTGACATATCGACAATAATGTACTCGTACACTTCCCTCAAAACAGGAAGTAATTTGCTAATTTGATGAGACTTCTCGTAATTTTCGTGACTATTTTCATGCTTAAAGCCCAAGAGGTGTAAGCCAGAGGAGTGCTTGGTCACTATCGCACCCAGTGATACCTCATCCATATCAGAGGCATTAGCAATGGCATCTGCAAGCGTGTATTTAGACGATAAATTGAGGTAGTCATCAATCACACCAAACTGCAAATCTAGGTCAAGAAGCAGCACTTTTTCTGGCTTAGATTTAGCAAGTGTGAGTGCAGTATTCATCGCCAATGTCGTGGCACCCGCACCACCTTTGGTATTAACAAAAACAAACAGCTCACCAAGATCTCGGCTCGCCACTTTGTCTTCAGCAACACTTTTGAGCATTGGCGTAAGATCAGAAAAGCTGCTTTTATCTGATACAAAATCTGCAGCCCCAATTCTCAGCGCAATTTTCAATGCTCCATTATCACTTTCATTGCCAAAGACGATAAGTGAAGCTTCGTGCCCTTCGTTGAAAGGCCCTTCAAACTGCTGCAATTCAACAATTTTCTGTGCCCAGTTAGGGCCAGTTTCAACAAATATCAAATCAGGTAAATTAAACTGAGATAGGTTGGATACAACTAAACTGTGTAATGAAATTGTTTCGAACGATATACTATCGCTATGAGCCAATTCGTTTGAGATATGAGTACGAAACTGATCACTAGAATAAAATACCCAAATGCTCAAATTGGTTTTCAACCTGAGTATGTTTTCTTCATTCATCGAAAGCTTCACTGCCTCTCCCATTTGCGTCCCCTTAACAATCCGTCAGCGAACCATCTGCATGAACGCCTAAGTTTTCAATTGGCAGCGTCGATTCAAACTCCGGAACGGCCAATGCTCCATCATCACCCATAAAACTTAGAAAGCCTGCAAATTGATATTCATAGTCAATGACTCTGGCTCTAACATATCGAATTGTAGTAAAAACATCGTTATCTGTAAGAGTTCCGGTAACTTCACTTCCTGCCGCGTCTAGGTAGTCAACGTCAATATTAGCCGCCGTAAAACCAGAGGGGACATTTGCAGCTATGGCTAAATCCGGGATATCACCTTGATCAGATACATGACAGACCGTCCCTAATCGAGCGGCTGTACGCGACACATCACTAAGCACTTGCATTGAATACACATAGTGACCAAAATTGATCACTCCCAATACCATCATCATTAAAGCTGAAGCAACTATAGTAAATTCGATAATACTCAACCCTGAGTTGCTTTTAATTCTCATGGTGTTGCCCCCCCTGTATACATCATAGCTGATGCATTTAAAGGGACTTCAAAATCCATTGCTGAGTTAAATGCTCCTACTATTGGTTGGTAGGTATAATTGACCGTTATTGTGACGTAATTTCCTGCCTCGGATATTGTCACATCTGAGGTTTCAAGATCCGGTACGGCAGCATCTCCTGACCCGGCACTATTGCCATAAACAACCATATTCCTAACAATGCTATAATCAGCGACATCAGAAGAGCCAGAGGTACCATAAACATCAACAACAGAATATCTAGCTGCATGTTGCACCATCTTGTTAATGGTGTTGTAGGTAAGAAAAGCATTGCCAATCTCTGTGATTCCTGCAAGTAGGATGAATAAGACAGGCACTGTAATTAGAAATTCTACAGCCGCTAGACCTTTCTGTTTAAAGCGCGTGAAGTTTTTTTTCAGTATCAACATGGCAACCCCCTCAAGTAATTTCTACTTAAGTCTGTTGCTGGCAATAGCAATGATTGGCATGAAGAGATTACGTTGTTAAAACCCGTTCGAAATTTACTCTCAATAGCTAGACAACCCAGTGCTATACATTTCACTGAGATAACAAACTGTTTCTCATTTCTTTCGAGTACATTTAATAGGTAGATTAATTTCAACAACATAGTTCATTCCTTGAGCACTAATTAGAAGTCTCCTCCAAAACTTGGCTTGACGTTCCTTCTAACTCAACTTCTTTAGCACTAGTATAAGTTTGGTATACATTTTCCAATCTTTCACCGTTACCCGGTGTAATAATTGCTAAATTATCTTTTGCTGCATCAGGGTCATAAGTTTGAGCCTGAACTAAACTGGTCACTGTGGAACCCAAGGGCGCATCGTTACTTGAGCAACCAACCAAGAATAAGCTAGCTAAAGCTAATGTAATTAGTGACTTATCCATGTTCATTTCCTTTAAAAGCTGTGTCCAAATGTCCCTTCTGTACCGCCATCAGGATATTCAATAAAGTCGGTAGCTGGGATTTCTTCATCAGATGCTGTGCCTTGGGCTGCAGCATGTGCTGCGATATAAGGACTTTTACCCAGCAAGTAATACTGCATATCCGTCGGCTCCATAAACAAATCGGTGGGCAGTACTACGCTTTCTCTATCAATGGCCTTTGCTAATCTCGCAGTGACCAAAATAACCAACTCAGTTTCACCTTTAATATAAGCTGAGCTATTAAATAGCTGCCCTAGAATTGGCAAATCACCCAGTCCAGGAAACTTTCTCGCTGCATCTTTTACGTTTTCACTCAACAATCCGGCAATACCGATAGTCTGACCATCAGCAAGCTCTAAAGTCGATGAAGCGCTCCGGCGTGTTATTGGATAAATTTGATAGCTGGCGTCGCTAATAACATCAATAGATAGAGAAGAAGAAGTGGTAATTTCGCTTACGTCCACAGCCATCTCTAAATTGATATTTTTGTTGCTCAGGATGGTTGGAATAAACGTCAGCCCGACACCGTATTCCTTATACTCAACAGTAACGGTATCGTTATCTTGCGATACTGGTATAGGGAATTCGCCGCCAGCTAACATCTCAGCTTTAGCACCACTTAATGCCGTTAAGTTAGGCTCTGCCAATACTTTTGCAGCTCCTTGTTCCTTTGCCATATCGAGGGCAAGTGACAAGGTATTTCTACTATCAACGAAACCTCCCAGAATTCCATAGTCCGAAGCATCAATAGTAGGTGCACCTAGAGTTGGTGTAATTCCGGATATTGATGAGGCTGTTGAAGCTATCCCTCCACCAAAGTGGTCACCGGTATTAAAAAATGCGATGTTCGCATCAAACTTTCTTATCAAAGATCGCTGAACTTCAGCTACCGTCACTTCAAGCATCACCTGCTGCGATCCTCCCACTGTCATCAAGTTGATGATGCCGGATTTTTGCACATTTTCGCTTATGGACTTAGTTTCTGCAGATGATCCACTCTGAGCTTTTTCTACAGACTGACCTGCTGCGTATGTTTCTGCGACTCTTAGAGCGACATTCATTTTAGATTGGCTGGAAACCATACCGCTTAAAATTAGACGGTTTTGAGAACTGTGAACTTCAATTTTTTCATCTGGCAAAAACTCATAAAGCTTAGATTTCAGGCTATTGAGATCATGTGTCACCTCAATATTGATCGCTTCTATCAAACGCCCGCGATAGTCCCAAGCCATCAAATTCGTTGTGCCCAGTTTCTTACCAATTAAAAACAGCTCATTGGATCTCAGCATTACGAAATCGAGAACTTCAGGATCACCGAGTGAAACACGTTTCGCTTTCCCTGCTAATTGAACATGAGTAGATTTGTGGTGAGGAACTTTTACGACTTTCCCCGTCTGTGTCGATGCCACTGCATAAAAACTGCTTGTCAGTAAGAGGCAAATTAAGATCATTATTCTTTTCATCTTACACCTCATTCCTTCACTCTAATATTCGAAGACTGAGTTCCTTTTATTACAGTGACACTAGGTGCTACGTAACGCTTCCGTGGAACTTCATCTGGTTCATGGGGATTTCTAAGCGCAAGCTGTATTTCACCTTTACTTTTCGCAGTCAGCAGTTTTTCTGCTTCTTTCGGTGAAACTTCTAAGGTAACGGCTCGTACTATGATGGGTTTGTTTTCTTGAGTTTTTGCGGTTTGGTCAACGGCCAAAACTTTGATGTCTTTCAAGACTGTAGATGTCGTAGCGTAACGTTGGTTGTATTTCACCGTACTTAAGATATCGACTTTATTCCCTGGTAGCAGGAAGCCTGCGACACCAATAACATCATTCACTCGAATGGTTACTGCTCGTTTATTTTCTTCAATCAGCGAAGCCAGCGTAGAGCCTTCTCCCGGCACAGTAACTCTTAGCGGGTGCACAATTTCGCCTGGATAAATTACATTGGCAGCCACTTTTCCGACTACTTCATCGGGCAAGCCAAATTGGTTTTCACTTCGCCAGTCTTTTTCCAATAACTTGGTGGTTAAATGTTGATCTTCAAGAATGGTCCCTGCGGGTATTTCTTGCGCAGCAATCACTACTGGTTCCCTTTCAACCACTTCGACTTCTACCTGTGGTTGTACTTGCCTATCCATCCATTGTTTGGCAAAAAATACCGCTCCTAAACCAAATATAATGGATAGCAAGAATAGTAAAATAGCTTGATTTCTACTCATCTTGCTCCTCCTCCTTTTCCATCAGCAGTGAAGTAAACTTCCCATGCTCGAGAGACTATCTCTGGAGTAATAGTAGGAGGTATTTCTTCAAATGCGATAATATCCCGGCTGATACCTATCATGTCTTTAGGCAAGCAGGGATAAAAGCCAACGCTATGCTGGCTATGTAATTCATTTAGTTTGTCAAATACAGATTCTTCAAGACTTAGCTGACGTCCACTGGCTACTTTTTGCCAGAGCGCTTTATATTCATGATCTTTCAGTGGATAAAACTGTATTTTATAACCAAGCCGACGTAAAAATGCCGGGTCTGCAATCGACTCCGGATCCAAGTTACTAGAAAATGCCAAAGTCAAAATGAACGGTATGGTGACTTGCTGACCATTAGGCAGAGCCAAATGATCGAAGAAGTATTCCATTGGAACAATCCAACGGTTGAGCAAAGTATCCACGGGCATTGGCTGACGACCCAAATCGTCAATAATAAAGATGCCGTTGTTTGCCATCATTTGTAACGGCGCAATCCATACCCGATTATGTTCAGTATGATTCACCTCAAGCATATCCATGGTAAGTTCACCACCAACTTGGATACTCGGCCTTTCACAAAGTGCCCAGCGGCGATCAAACTGCTCTTTAAAGACGAAGCTGCCTTCGTCTTCTGGACCAGTTAACCGTTTGTGGTGTTGGGGAGAAAAAACTTTAATGATGTTACCAGCGGCGTAGACCGCATAAGGAATATAAACAGATGTGTTTAGTGAGTTTAGAATTCTCGTTGCAACGAAGGTTTTACCTGTACCTGCGTCACCATAAAGTAAAAGAGCACGTCCTGAATTTATTGCGGGCCCAATCACACCGATTAAACGCTCTGCTCCATATACTTCCTGAAGTGCGTGGGTAACATCGTCTTTGGTTACGACACGAACTCGGACATCCTGTTCTTTCACCATGGCATCATAAGCCGTTAGTGAGACTGGTGCTGGACCTAAATAGGCATCTTTCGTAAATGCCGCATCCGCATCTTGCATTCCAGATTCGGAAAGCCCGTATCGAACTGCACCACCTCCAGAAGGTGCAGAGCCTTGAGATAGAAAGGCATCATGTGAAGCTTGAAACACTTCGACTTTAGATTTTTTTCGCAGGTTTGAAAGCATGTCTTCGATGAGATGGCTATTGATTCCCATAGAGCGTGTGAGCTGTAGAATATCGGATTTGGGGTACGCGGCAAGGTGCTTCAAAAGTAAGTTTTCTAACACGACTTTGGGCACACCCAAATCTTCGAAAGAAGTAGGAACTTTTGGTGCATCCGCTTGCGGTGTTAACTCTTCTCTATGTAATCCTTCCTGATAGGCCGCCGTCATAGAGACTCCTTGTTTTAAAATCCTTGGTGCAATGCCAATCCAATAACTACAACAGGTGCAAAAGGCATCCTTAATTTATTCGCCTTGGCTTTATCCGATCGTAAAGAGTCATTTAAAACAGCTCTATGACCTGATAACAATATAGTGTATTTACTCAATAATATTTTAGCTGAACCTGGCTCTTCAGCATGCCTAATTGCAGCATAGAAGCTTCCAACGATAACAGTAGCGATAGCAATCCAATAGGAAACGATAAGTAGTTGTCCCCAACCGATAACAAAGCCAACAACACCCAATAACTTTACGTCGCCGGGTGCCATTGCTCGTATCAGATAAAACAAAAATGAAAAGCCAAACATGGCTACCGCTCCAATTGAAGCGCTAACTAATAGTGAAACCGAGTGGGGAGAAAGTAGTTTGTCAATCACCGCTAAAGCAATTAAAACCACTAACACTACGTTAGGGATTCTATGTTCCTTTGCATCGAAAACCGCGACCGTTACAAAGCCCAACCATATTAAGTAATAAGTAAGCATCAGAGCTTAGCCAAGTTGGTGGATATGTAATTAGAATAGTGAATCAAATTCAACAGTCAGAATACCGGCCCAACCACCAAAAAAGATTGCTAGACCAGCAGCCAATAATCCAGCTCCGACAACGTACTCAACTGTAGTTAACCCTTCTTCATTACTTAAAAAGGCTTTACATTTATTAGTTATAATAGTCATTACCCGTCCTCCCAAAAAAACTATGTTACCGATCTATATTTAGAGGAGATTTCAAATAATTACTCTTCTAACTTAAACCAGTAACATAAATAGTAGACGGTGAATAAAATTTTGCTTGAAATTAACTAGTAAAGATTGTGGTTAATTGACCTTGAAGTGTAGAACCAAAGGCAGTGAATAAGCCACTAAGTCCAGTAACAAGTAGTCCTGCACCTACAACATATTCAACTACTGTTAAACCTTCTTCATCCTGAATAAATGCTTTAATGTGATGCATAAGTTTTTCCATTTTAGGTCTCCTTCCTTTATAAACGCAATTTCCGTAAATTGCTTACTCTATAATCTAGAATTTTACCCCAGAAATAGTTAGGATTTTTTTAATCACTTCTAGCACTTTCTTGCACTATAAAACACTGTATTAAATATTTTCACTGTAATTTTTATGTCAATTGATAAAATATTGTGCAACCTTAAAATCAAGAAAAACAAATAAATTTATCAATTAAAACCCAGATATCAAGACATTAAGATATTAACTCTTTAGATACACTAACAAAGCAATATTAAATCGCTACTTATTCTTAATTCTAATACTTGACAATTTTGAGCGCAATTTACAATGGGACATTGATCACAAAAAAACAATCAAAATGCAACTAATATCACTCAATCTCATCTTTACTCGCTCGTTCCTTGAGTACTTGCGCTTTAACATGATTCGCCTAACCTAAGTTGAGGAATAAATTCTTTATGGAATAAAGGTCGATGTTTTATGGATGTGCTACATACTGGTCATTGGATAGGGAAATCAATTTCTTACATTCCTAGAGATAGTTTAATCAGTATTGAAAATTATTTTAAGATTATTGAAAGTGGCCATGATGTATCAGTATTAAGTGAGCCAAAAATTGATTTCTGCTTTTTTTACTTTGACAAAAATCAGAATAACCCTCTGTTACTTACCTCAATAAAAATATGCCAGAACTTAAGTAAGTCATTGATTATAATTTATAAAGGTGAGATAGATGAGGAGATCTTAAATCTCGATGTTGTTGTAGAGAGTTTCAATATTGATAATAGTGATATATCTTCATGGGTTGAAAAATTAAGTACAAGTATTCATTATAATTTCACTTCACATCAAGAAGTTATCGAAATTCATAAAAATGAACCTCAACTTTCAAACCAAAACATAAGCAAAAACTTACTTGAAATATTAAGATATATTGAATCAAATCTTGCTAAGACAATAAAAGAAGAAGATATAGCAGAATATTGCCATTATTCTGTAACCTACTTCTCTAAAGTATTTCATAGCTCTGTTGGAATGAGTTTTAGAGATTATTTAACAATGAAAAGAATATCTTTGGCAAAGCAATTACTTATCGATGATAGAAAGTCGAAAATTGCCTTTATCGCCTACCAATGTGGCTATAAAGATGTCTCTTACTTCTCCCGTATTTTTAAGAAGAAAACTGGGGTTAGCCCAGGTCTATTCCGGCAAATACACTAACAAGATCACTCTATTGATCTGTTCAAGATAGCAATCTCTTCCCTGTATCAAAGTCTACTGTTATTGTTAACCATATATTAACATTTAAGGTATTGACCTTTGTTGGTTTACCAAACCTATCAGCATTAGCTTTTTACACGCTAAGTTGCACCACGGAAAGGTTATACTGTCGTAGAATAAATGGAGTTAGTCATGATTCAGCCCAACGAAATCAGTCAATCAAATACAACCTTACCAACCCCTGATCAAATGATACTCAAGTGGGCTGAAGAAAAACCCGATGATGTTTATCTAAAGCAAATAATCAACCGTCAATTTGTCGAATATACCTACGCAGAAGTTGCGGACAAAGCACTGAAGTTTGTCTCTGCTTTAAAAAAACTAGGCGTTCAGCCAGGAGATAAAGTCGCTCTGATTTCCAAAAATTGTGCTGAATGGTTCATATGCGATTTAGCTATGATGCATGGCAACTTCATCAGTGTACCTATTTTCCCGACAGCTGGAGAAGAAACTATTGAATATTGCTTAACTCATAGCGAAAGCAAGATACTTATCGCAGGTAAACTCGATGACTCAGCAGCGACTCAATCGGTACTATCCAAATTAACTAATATCACCAGTATCGCATTGCCTTACGACTCAGCCCCTTCTTGCAACCATACTTTTAATTTGCTCCTTGATGATGCTGAACCTAGTTCTGAGAGAGCAGCACACAGCGATGAAGATATCATGTCACTGGTGTATACATCTGGAACGTCAGGTCTACCGAAAGGAGCCATATTGACCTACGGTGGATTCAATTGGTCGGTTAAACAGTTAGTGGATCATGTAGGTATCGAACCAAATGACAGGCTTTTCTCATATTTGCCATTGGCACATATAACTGAGCGAGTGTATGTATTCGGTACTTCGGCGATGGGTGGAGTGGTTACTGCATTCCCAGAGTCATTAGAGACTTTCATTGAAGATGTGAAGATGCATAGCCCTACTATCTTCATCTCGGTTCCAAGGTTATGGACCCTATTCCAGCAACGTATTCAAGACAAGCTACCTCAAGCGAAGCTAAATATTTTACTCAAAATACCTTTTGTTAATTCTCTAATTAAGAAAAAAATTGCAACCGGACTCGGACTCCATCAAGCGCGCGTTTTAGGCTGTGGTTCAGCGCCAGTCTCACCAGCACTACTTGAATGGTATCACTCCGTCGGACTTAATATCACTGAAGCGTGGGGCATGACGGAGTCTTTTGCATACAGCACGCTTAACTATCCTTTCCGCGCCGATAAAATCGGTTCGGTTGGCAAGCCTGGGCCAGGAATCGATATTAAGATCGCCGAAGATGAAGAAATCTTAGTGCATAGTACCGGCATGTTCTCTGGTTACTATAAAAATGATATTGCCTCGCAAGATTCTTTTGGTAGCGAAGGATGGCTACATACAGGCGATATTGGTTACGTCGATGAAGACGGCTATTTATTTATTCAAGGTAGGAAAAAAGATACCTTCAAAACAGCCAAAGGTAAGTTTGTCGCTCCAGTGCCAATTGAGAAGAAACTGTTTGAATATAGCCGTGTTGAGATGATGTGCTTAATTGGTTTAGGACTTCCAGCACCTATTCTACTTGTTGTCCCTCACGATTTTCCTAACTTTGATCGCAAGCGTTATGAACGAACAACGCATAAAGTGATCGAAAAGATCAATGCCGATCTGGAGTCGCATGCCCAAATTCAGGGTGTTCTCATGATCAAAGAACCATGGAGCATCGAGAACGGAATCCTGACACCTACACTAAAGATCAAACGTCATGTTTTAGAACAGAAATATCATGAAGTGGGTCATGATTGGCCCAAAGATCAATTGGTCGTGTGGGAAGAATAATACGAAGTAGAATTTCTTATCCGAGCGACTAACAGTATCAAGCAATCCATCTCGTGTGCAGTGTGAATACGATGGTTCGAGCTTCGTACTCAAAACAGCACTTTCTGTACAAGTTGCCGCACTCGTTAGAGACTCAGTGCGGTACGTTTCATCGATGAAGGAAAACTTGTACGAATTGAGGAGCAGGTAATCAAGCCAAAATTTAAATACTTTTTTATGCACGCCAAACAGGTATTTTATCGACAGAAAGTTAGTGATTGTCATTCTTGGCTAAAAGGCGAAAAATGCTCAGATCATCGATGCTATCCTATCTAATCAGATACACTAAGCTCTTCCGAAAGTGAATAACTCCGCCAAAGTCAGTTGGATTATAAAAATCCTCTTCAGATACCCATCAATCGTACATTTGCTCTTAAAGTAGCTTGTCGTAACTCCGACCATTTGATTAATTGGTATACCCGAGTCACTGTATGCTTTACAACACGAAAGCCAAAAAACTCAATTTTAAGAAGCATCACCTGTCATCTCTGCTGGTATCTAACTAAGTTAGCCCACTTATATGGAGTAGAGCGCATATTTTAAAAAAAAACTCAAAAAATTTAATATATAATATTTTTAGTGCTACCTTTAAATTGTATAGTTCGCTAAGAGTTCCAAGTGAAATGAGTTAGTTAAAATATTGTCGAATTAAAACTAACTATATAGAAATAAATTAGATTAAAAATCTCCAATCTGTCTTGACTTTTTAATACTAGGATATTCACAACTCAAATCTACATTACATGCTGATGAAAAAACACCAATCAAAATATATATATATTCAATGGAAAGAAATAAAGAGAGATTTAGCTGAAGATAGGCTAATATATATATATGTGCTTGTAACCACTACTGCTTTGTTTTTAATATCAAAATCTTACCCAGTAAAAGCTGCATTAGATTACAACATTTTCACTTACCTACAAACCTTAATTACAATATGTCACGTCTCTTTTTTAGTATGGAGCTTAGCCTATTACATTTATCTTTTTTATAATAAGGAGCCACATCCAACCATAAGATATATTAAAACAATATTTAGTTTTTTCAACCCATTATCAAAAGTATCTAGCTTTATCCTTCTGGTTTTGGCTCTTAATTTAACTTTTTCATGTTACTCCTATTTAAAGTCGATAATACCATATATAAACTCTTTCAAGTACGATTATATATTTTATGAAATAGATAAATTTGTCCACTTTGGCATATCTCCTTGGCAACTGACCCATAGTATTTTTCCCATTTCATTCGCAACATATATGATTAACTTTTTGTACCACCTATGGTTTTTCCTAATGTGGGGGAGCATTCTTTTTTTTATCATTAGGAGAGATCTAAGTCACTTACGGAATCAATATTTACTCACATTTATGACTAGTTGGCTTTTTATAGGAGGTTTCACCGCTACACTGCTTTCTTCTGCTGGCCCCTGTTATATCCACCTCCTTGATATAGAACAAACGCAATATCTTCCGTTAATGGACAGACTTAGGGAGCAGAGTGAAGAGCTTGTTCAATATGGGTGGTTTCCAATTACGGCTTTAGATCTTCAAAATTCTTTATGGCTTAAATACTTAAAAGTAGAAAGTGGCATAGGAGTAGGTATATCTGCAATGCCTAGTATGCATGTATCTGTTGCCGTTTTAATGGCACTAGCAAGCTACCGGTTTAATAGAAAACTTGGTTATATAATGTGGCTCTATATGGCGTTGATTCAAATTGGTTCCGTACATTTGGCATGGCACTACGCTATAGATGGATATGTAAGCATAATTTTAACCATCATTATTTGGAAAATATGTGGGAAATTAACCTCCAAGTTTTCATGATTAATAGATTGTATCCCCGAACATGAGTCCCAGCCTAAATAGGCCACCAGCGCAAGAAGCTCCAACGAAGTCGTTTAAGTCGATATTTTAGTCAAGCTTTACAATTTTTTTTTCAAGGTAGTGAGTCCAACTCGTTAAACGATATAAATAATCCACATTCTAAACAAGTTAGCTTTGGGCGAATCGATACTTTAGCATTTACTTTATATGATATTGACGTATCAAAAGATATGAGAACCTCAATTATATCTACTCGTATTTTTTCCTCTTTGACTTCGCTAAAAATCAAGAGAGCATTTAGCATGGGTAGCATTACAGGCAAAGCCTCAATGGATGATAACCACCTACTGAAGTAGGTGGTTTAGGGCCGAAAACAAAAATAGAGCGCCAAGCGCTCTATTTCTTCTGTTAAATCAATTCCAAAAATATCTGTTTGCTTCTTCGTCAACTTGCCTTTTCGTTAAGCCGACATCTTGATAAAGATGCTCGGGCAATTCTGCTAGCTGCTGGCGAGTTTTGTAGTTTCGATACCAAACTAGAGTCTTCGAGTAGAAATTCTTAATCAAACTATTTAGGTTATCAAGACTCCCACCTTGTCCGTAATGTGTTGAGATTTGCATAGTAAGCTCCTTAACCTGTGTTTGTGTAGTTCAATAATTAACCATTATACTTATCTGTACAAACGATAGATTTTGACAATCAGTTAAGGAAAACTTAAGTGAAGCAAAAAATGCCTCCCTTACAAGGGATGTACTATTTCTACATTGCTGCTGAACAAGGTAGTCTAAAACAGGCAGCAGAAAAGCTGTTTGTTACTCCTGCAGCGATAAGCCAACAAATACGCATACTAGAACAATGGCTTGGCACTGATCTTTTTATTCGTCAGCACCGAAAAATAGTGTTAACCGATGAAGGTGTCGTGCTATTTGATCAAGCAGCGAAAGGGTTTGCCCACTTGCAAGAAGGTATTCGTTTGATTAATAGTGATCCTAATCCAAAGCAGCTCACGGTTTCTTCCTTACCCTCTTTTTCGCAACATTGGCTAATTCCAAGGTTAGGATCTTTTCGTGAAAAACATCCGCAGATCTCGATATTACTTGAACCTTCTAACGACCTTGTTAGCTACCAAAATTCTGCTGTCGATATCTGTATCCGATACGGTGGAGGGGAATACCCTAAACTCGAAAGCCATCTTTTGTTGGAAGATGCTTTGTTTGCCGTTTGTCACCCAATCTATCAGAAAACCCACCAGATCAATGGGTTCACTGATTTGCCTAGAGTTGAACTAATAGAAGATATGTGGCCCGATTTAAACTGGCAGGTATTTTTGCAAACCGTCGGCCAATCTGGAGGCCAGTCGACTATACAATACAGTGGCTCTCACATGGTGTTAGATGGGGCACTTGCTGTACAAGGTGTTGCACTTGTTCGACATTCCCTAGCTGCAAGATACATCTCAGAAGGTAAGCTTGTTGTGATTGGAGACATCGCTCTGCGTCCTAAGTTTCGCTATTACCTTTGTGCACCATCAAGTTATTTTAAGCGTGAAAAAGTTCAGCAATTTAAAAACTGGGTTGAAGTTGAGATAGACCGATTTCAGAAACAATACCCATTAGATATGACAATTCTCGAGGCTGAATTTGAAGGTACAAAGTGCTCTTTAAATTAATACCAATACCATTAATTAAATGAGCAAAATATTTGCGCAAAAAAAACCGTTCAGAACGAGGCAGCGTTTTTATAACTAGTAATTCTCATTACAAGAGGAAGAGTTTACGTTAGCCATTCACTTCCTCAAGGGTGTTGCGATTTATTTGAAGTAGGGGCTCCGTTGGATGCCCTCTCAATAAATACAAGCAAGTCCTTCACTTTTAAAGGTTTAGAGAAAAGATATCCTTGACCTAAAGAGCAACCATATTCTTTCAACCTTTGCTCTTGCTGCTTTGTCTCTATTCCCTCCGCAACAATCTTTGAGGAGTGAGCATGCCCTATCGCTACGATAGCCTTAATGAGCGTATCGCTTTGTACATTGTCTATCATTTTATCAACAAATGATTGGTCAATTTTAATCTCATTTATCGACAAGTTGTATAAGTAGCTCAATGATGAAAAGCCTGTACCAAAATCATCTAAAGAAATCGAAAAACCTGCTTTTCTTAGATCATTTAATATCGGTGTCACAGACTCAAGATCATCTATCAAGACATTTTCTGTTATTTCTAAAGTGATTCTAGAATGGTCTAGTTTTGCGTCGTCGACGATACGAATTAGATCTTCGATAAATCCATTACAAAGTTGGCTGGGAGATAGATTAATCGACAAGCCCAGCTCTGAATTGTGGAAGTTTTGATTAAAATCGCAACATGTTTTCTCAATAACAAATAACCCTACCTGATCAATGATGTCAATTTCTTCTGCTTTTTTAATAAGCTCCAGCGGAGAAACAGACCCGAGACTCGGGTTTTCCCAACGTAATAGTGCTTCGACTGATACGACTTTCTCGCTCTTAAGATCGACTTGTGGTTGATACATCACATACAGTTCATCATTAGCGATCGCTTTTCTTAGCTCTTTCTCCAACAGTAAATCATGCTGTGTTTTTTTCTGTATCTCATCGTCGTAAAAAAGTATCTGGCCTTTATGCCTTGATTTGGCTGTATATAAAGCCGTATCCGCTTTAGAAATGAGTTCGTCTGGCGTTGAGCCATCCTTTGGAAATAGAGATACCCCAATACTGCAACTGATATATATCAATTTTCCGTATACCCAAAATTGTTCTTGTAGCATATCTTTTATTTGATTGGCAATTTGCTGAACTACAATGGGATCAGCGAGCTTTGGAATACAGAATACAAATTCATCCCCCCCAAATCGAGCAACGATATGCTCTCTATCTAAAACATTTCCAAAACGTTCTCCGAGTAAGGTTAGCAATTTGTCGCCACTACGGTGCCCAAGAGAGTCATTCACTTTCTTGAAGTTATCCATATCAACGAACATGATCGTGACCATCTCATTTTTTTCAATCAAATCATTTAAGTACTCTTTCATATGGCGACGGTTTGGTAGCAAGGTTAGACTATCGTGGTGGGCTTGGTAGTGCAATTGATCTCGTGTGTCTTCTAACTCACCGATATTTTTTGCGACCCTTTCTTGCAAGCGTAAAAAACGTTGTCCAACAGCGCGCCCTATAATGAGTGAAAAGGCTGCTAATATCAGCAATACCACGGCACTTATGCTGCCAATCCGCTCCATTTCTCGCTCATTGCTCGCTGTCATACTTTTTGCTCTATGGGCTAAAAAGTTCTCTATTGGATTTAGATAAACCCCTGAACCTATGATCCAATCCCATTCTGGAAAATACTCTACGTAGCTTAGTTTATCCGACGTCGTAGCACCTGAAGGCTGATATGAGGAGAAGTAATTGACGTATCCACCACCACTCTTGGCTTTATTGATCAACTCTTTAATGTAAAGCTTTCCAGACTGATCTTTGACATCGAGTCTTTCAACACCAATCAGACTCTCGTTAGGGTGTACAAGTAACTCACCTTTACTGTTCATAACAAACACATAATCGCCGTTATCAAAGCGGTATTCAGAAATACTATCTAGCAATTTTTTCTTGTCGTCTTTTTCTACATCTTCGACATATTCACCAGTACCAATAAGCCAGTTGTAGGGTTCAAACTTTACAACGTAGCCAATTTTTTCGTATTGGCTTTTGAGATCATCAGGCTTTGGCCACCACCATCGATGATATCCGCTACCTTGAGACTGCGCAATGGTTACTAGATCTTTTATGACTAAGTTCCCCTTAGAGTCTTTGAGGTCAATCAGACTCTTACCCTCTAGGTTGGGAGAAATAGGATGCATCACGTTCACCCCATTAAGATCGTAGATAAAATAATACCCGCGACCTTCATTGTAACGAATGGGACGAATCGCTTCTAAAATGATGTTTTTAGTTAATTCAGAGGCGGATTGGTGGTGAAATTGATATAGGTTCCTCGCAATACTTGCTGCCTCGTTCAGCCTTTCTTTAATATTGCGTTGCAAGTTATTCTCTGTACGTCGCTTTTCTACTTTTATTTGCTCAACAACATTCATAACTCGGTTACGAATAGTGATTTTTTGATTGTCGTAAAAATTATTTCTCAGAGAACGGATGTCTTCTTGGAGAGAGGTTTTGTTTTCTCCTACGATGAGCACGGCTGCAATAAGGATAAACACCGACATAAGCACCAAAGGTAGGTACTTGATCATCCATAGGAGTTTCTTATCATTAAACTCACCCAATCGGCTTCTCCTTGAGCGTGGCGATTAAAATAGTGTTCCTTCTTGTTATTTATCAGACTTAAATTTGGACACCAAGTATTAAGTTGATGGGCGATATCACTCATTTTGACCTTCAAATTGTCACCATTAGAGTTTCTCTTCGAGGAAGTCTCACCCACCTAATTAATTTTAGTATAGTCGAGTAGACGACACCTGTTGGTTCCGTTGAAAAGTGGAAGTGTGATTGATTTATATGTTTATGCGGCAGTTTTTAACATCGCTTCACCAAGGCTTTGTTCTCCCCTATTTCAAATAAATCGCAACACCTTTGAGGAAGTAAATGACTACTGTAAACTCTTCCTCTTGTCGTTTCATTTTTGACAGTGAATGGTATCGTGGGCAAGCCTTCCCTTTTCAACTAAAGTTAGCCACATGTAGCCCATGACCACATTCAAAGTATTGGTAAGTCGCAAAGCCATTCCCTGCTGTTCCACACTTGAACATCTTGGTGATTTCTGAATGATAGTAGTCGTTGTTATAGCGAGGATAATTGGAGACAAATATTCCCCCACGCTTCAGTGAAAATACCCTTAAATCGGAATAGCTTGAATTCAATGCCCTTGAAATTCATTCGCATCACATATTGTTGCAACCACGCTAATATACCAAAGATGTGAAATAGCTCAAAGCCCCACCACATAAGGCCTCTGGGAGGAAATTCCTAGGGGAAATGAAAATTCGAACCCAGTGCTGGGCGATTTTAGCCCGCAAGAATGATGAAATAATTGATGGAATTGGTATATCGCAATCAAATTGCGCAACTCAACCTTTAATCTCTGCACTATCGCGATTTAAAGGCATAAAAAAACCCTCGAAACAATCGAGGGCTTTTACTCTAAAGCTTAAGAGAAAATTACTTGTTCTTCTCTTCGTTTACTTTAGCGATAACTTCTTCTGCCACATTTTGTGGGCATGGTGCGTAGTGAGCGAACTCCATAGAGAATTGACCACGACCAGAAGTGATAGTACGTAGGTGACCGATGTAGCCAAACATTTCTGATAGAGGAACGTCAGCTTTAATACGAACACCAGTAGTACCAGCTTGTTGGTCTTTGATCATACCACGACGACGGTTAAGGTCACCGATTACATCACCAACGTGATCTTCTGGAGTGAACACGTCAACGTTCATGATTGGCTCAAGAAGTTGCGCGCCAGCTTTAGGCATAGATTGACGGAATGCACCTTTCGCTGCGATTTCAAATGCGATTGCAGATGAGTCAACTGCGTGGAAGCCACCATCGAATAGTTCAATTTCAACGTCTAGAGTTGGGAAGCCAGCTAGAACACCCTCTTCCATCATAGATGCAAAGCCTTTTTCTACTGCAGGCCAGAATTCTTTAGGTACGTTACCACCAACAACTGTTGAAGAGAACGTGAAACCTGAGTTTGGCTCACCTGGCTTGATGCGGTAGTCGATCTTACCGAACTGACCAGAACCACCAGACTGTTTCTTATGCGTGTAGCTATCTTCAACTGCTTGAGTGATAGTTTCACGGTAAGCAACCTGAGGAGCACCAACAGTTAGTTCAACACCGTAAGTACGCTTAAGGATGTCTACTTTGATGTCTAGGTGAAGTTCACCCATACCTTTCAGGATAGTTTCACCTGAATCTTCGTCAGTCTCAACTTGGAAAGATGGATCTTCTGCAACCATTTTACCGATCGCGATACCCATTTTCTCAGTAGAACCTTTATCTTTCGGAGCAACCGCGATAGAGATTACTGGTTCTGGGAAGATCATTGGCTCAAGAGTACACTCGTGCTTAGGATCACATAGAGTGTGACCAGTTTGAACGTTCTTCATACCAACTACAGCGATGATGTCACCAGCTTGTGCAGTTGTTAGTTCGTTACGCTCGTCTGCCTGCATCTCAACCATACGGCCGATACGCTCAGTTTTACCTGTAGCAGCGTTAAGGATAGTGTCACCCTTGTTCATCACACCAGAGTAGATACGGATGAATGTTAGCGCGCCGAAACGGTCATCCATGATCTTAAATGCTAGAGCACGTAGTGGCTCTTCTGCAGATACTGTAGCAACTTCACCAGTTGGCTCACCAGTTTCTTTGTCAGTCAGTGGTTGAGGATCTACTTCAGTTGGAGCTGGTAGATAATCAACAACTGCGTCAAGAACTAGCTGAACACCTTTGTTCTTAAATGCAGAACCACAGAATGTTGGGAAGAACGCTAGGTCACGAGTACCTTTACGGATACAACGTTTGATGTCTTCGATAGAAGGCTCTTCACCTTCCATGTAAGCTTCCATTAGATCATCGTCTTGCTCTACAGCAGTTTCGATTAGCTCTTCACGGTAAGCTTCAACGTCATCCAACATATCCGCAGGGATGTCTTGGATTTCGTAGTTTTCAGGAAGACCAGAGTCATCCCATACGTATGCTTTACGGCTTAATAGGTCTACAACACCAACGAAATCGTCTTCACGACCGATTGGTAGAACCATAACTAGTGGGTTAGCACCTAGAACGTTTTTAACTTGGTCAACAACGTTGTAGAAGTCAGCACCCATACGGTCTAGCTTGTTCACGAAGATTAGACGAGATACTTCTGATTCGTTAGCGTAACGCCAGTTAGTCTCTGACTGAGGCTCAACACCACCAGAACCACAGAATACACCAACACCGCCGTCTAGTACTTTAAGAGAACGATATACTTCTACTGTGAAGTCAACGTGTCCAGGAGTATCGATAACGTTTAGGCGGTGATCGTTCCAGAAACAGCTTACCGCTGCAGACTGGATAGTAATACCGCGCTCAGCTTCCTGCTCCATGAAGTCAGTAGTTGATTCGCCATCGTGAACTTCACCTGTTTTGTGGATTTGACCAGTTAGCTTCAGGATACGTTCAGTGGTAGTTGTTTTACCCGCATCAACGTGCGCGAAAATACCAATGTTTCTGTATTTCGATAAATCTGCCATTGTTTTACTCTATTAATAGGATATAAAATGCGCGCAGAGTATACCACAATCTGTCAAGACTGATACCTTTGTGTGCTAGAGAAGGTAAAAAACTTTGTTAACCTTTGCTAAACCTAAGAAGTTCGCTAATTTTGTGCGATTTTTAGCAGATTATTGCTGCTTTTAACCGCACTACTAAACAAATGTAGTGAGTTATTCTGCTTTTGCCGTTTACAATTTTTGCTTTTTTATAACTCATCGAATGCTTGAATGGCTTCCGATAGCTTTTTAACCCCATGAATTTGCATACCTTCTATGCCATTTTTTGGCATATTGGCACTTGGAACAATCGCTCGTTTAAATCCGTGCTTAAACGCTTCCATCAGGCGTTCTTGCCCACTTGGTACTGGTCGAATTTCTCCTGCCAAACCTACTTCGCCAAAAATGACCACATCTTTTGCTAAAGCTCGGTCTTTAAAACTGGATAGCAATGCCATTATCAACGCTAGGTCAGCACTGGTTTCTGTGACCTTTACGCCACCAACCACATTAACAAACACATCTTGGTCTGCCATCTGCAACCCGCCATGCTTATGCAATACTGCCAACAAAAGAGACAAACGATTTTGCTCTAGACCTACCGCAACCCTGCGCGGGTTTGCGAGCTGAGAATAATCGACCAAAGCTTGTATCTCAACCAACAATGGACGAGTGCCTTCCCACACCACCATCACAGAGCTGCCAGACGTTTCCTCTTCTCCACGTGACAAGAAGATTGCAGAAGGATTACTGACTTCTCGAAGGCCTTGTCCCGTCATGGCAAATACACCCAGTTCATTAACAGCACCAAAACGGTTTTTGTGACTGCGTAAAGTTCTAAAGCGGCTGTCACTGCCACCGTCTAGCAGCACCGAACAATCAATAATATGCTCCAACACTTTTGGCCCTGCCAACGTACCATCTTTTGTAACGTGACCAACGATAAACACAGCGACATTGTTTTGTTTCGCGTAACGAGTTAACGCCGTCGCCGACTCTCTCACCTGAGCAACACTGCCGGGAGAAGATTGTACATCGCCAACGTGCATCACCTGAATGGAATCAATCACCATAATTTTCGGCTGTTCTTGCTCTGCAACTTGGCAAATCTTATCGACGTTCGTTTCTGAGAGCATTTTGAGGTTATCTTTTGGCAAGCCTAAGCGAGAAGCCCGCAAGGCCACTTGCTGCAATGACTCTTCGCCGGTGACATACAAAGTCGGCATTTGAGAAGCGAGAAAACACATAGCTTGGAGAAGCAGAGTGGATTTACCTGCACCAGGGTTACCTCCAATCAAGATTGCGGCACCCGGCACCACACCACCTCCCAGAACTCTATCGAGCTCTTTGAAGCCGCTGGTAAAACGAGGAACTTCTTGCAAGTCAATCTCTGATAAGACTTGTACTTTAGACTCAGAAGCAGCACCAGCATAACCAGACAAGCGCTCGTTACGAGCAACAGACGGAGAAGCTGCAAGTCTCACTTCAGTAATTGTATTCCACGCACCGCAAGCATTACATTGCCCCTGCCAACGTGGGAAATCGGCCCCACAATCGTTACACACGTACGCTCGTTTTGTCTTAGCCATGAAACCTCATTACCCTAACTCTGTGACCCATAATAAGTTTTATTGATAACCTGCTAATATTCGAGTTGATAACCCAGAACTTTTAGCCACACTTATTGGTAGGTCTGTATTAGACCTAACTACGCAAACACTAAAGAAAATACAGACTAGGTCGATTTATTATTTAACATTCACTTTAACAGAAAAGTATGCAGGAATCTGAAATTCTCTCTTTAGCAGAAAAGCTAATACCAGCTTATCAATCAGAAGATTTCGACAACCTTCTCACCATGATGACAGAGGGCGTATCTCCTTCGGTCAAGCTTTTGGTCAAAATGGAGCTCAACAAAATGATGGCTCCGTGCACCAAAAGTGTCGATTTAAGAGGAAGGGTTCAAGGTGAATGTAGAGAGTATGAATTAGATGGTCGCAAACATTGGCTAGATGACGTCGCATTTAATGAGTATCAAAAGGGTACCAAAAAGTTTGGAGGCTATACCGAAGGCGTTTGGAACAACCTTTGTAACACTCGCAATAACTTTCGAGTTATGCAGCAAAGAGGAGACGACAAAAAAGAAGGCTTAACCAGCCCTGATAGTCCTTTCGAAGTTGAGCCTGTTACGTTGGGCTATGACCTCAAAAGACGAGAAAGCCGATTACTGTTTACCACTCAAGTTGAAGTAAAGCTTCCAAGTGGCCAACTTGTGCATGGTGTCAGTGTCGATCTTTCCGCTTCCGGCGGACGGTTTAAAGTTCCCACCGCTTTCACCTACAAACAAGGTGAAGTGCTTGATATATTGTTTACCGAGCTCAGCAAATCAAGCAAGGTCGTTGGACTCAATGACCCAGTACAATATCGAGTGGTTGGTGTCGATGAATCTTACGAAAATGACGCGGTCAAATTTTTACGAGTTTTAAGAATCACTGATACCGATATAATTCAGCAGGTAATCGAAGAGTCTTTGCAAGATAAAAGCCGCAAATCAAAAAAAGACAATCAAGACAAAATAATTCGCGCAAAAACACGCTGTTATGAACATGCATATTTGAAGAATGCCTGCAGCTTGCCGTTATTCTTTAGCGACAATACTTTAAAACTGGTGCTTATCACCGACAATAACCAACCAATATGGCGATACTGGCACGACGAGCTTAATCAGCAAAACCTAAGCGGACTATTTAACCATCAACGAATGAATAGGCTACTGGATTCTAACCCTCGTCATCAGTCCAATGTCATTTATTCTTTTAAGCATGCCCATCAAGGAAAACAGTTATTTTTCTCAATGTTGGGCTCAGAAGGCTCTCCTGAGCACTTGAAGCTTTTTTGGCATGTCGGTGCAAAAAAGGAATCTTGGCGTGCATTTAGGTTTTCAATATATGAACTTACCGACAGAGAACGAGAAGCATTAAATGTCCATTCTGAAGAGCTCACCTTAACAACAGAAACGTTGACTCATTATGGCATTCTACAAGAGATAGCGAACAATACCGAAGGTCCAGAATACCTAGAAATCGGCAAACCCAAGTTGCCGAGCAAAGAACTCAACCCCTTTAGGCAAACCCGAAACAATAAAGTACGGCCAACTTGTTTATTTTTTGACTCCAAGTCGCCTCGCAAAGAAGTACGTTATTTATACCGAACTAAAATCGCTATTACCTTCGGACAACATAGCGTTAGAGGCGCGACAATAGACTTTTCCAAACACGGGTTGAACGTTTCACTAACGACAGCATTAACCATTAAAGCTGAAGATATGTGCGATGTGAGCTTTAGTGAGCTGCAAATGCACGATAAAAAATTAGCTTTGAGTAATATCCCTTACAAAGTCATTCGAGTCGCCGACAAAGGCAAGCATTTACAACTCGTTATCGAAGAAAATAGTCACACAGTTAAAACCATTGCATTCCTTAATCGACTGATTGAGTACAACCAACAAAAGCTCGTACCAATCAAAGAAATTTTACCGACAGATGAATTACTCAATGGAGTACATGATGTTCTGTTAGATAAGTTGCTCTGTTCTCCTGTTTTTGTCGACAACCGTAATGGGGGCTTGAAGCCAACAACGATAGGTGTGAGTTATCCCCTTTCTCCCTATCTTGGCTTTCTGGCTAAACTGGGCCACGAACAAAGAGTATCACTAGAGCCTATCTTTAAAGGGCGAAGTAATAGTCTTCTTTCCACACCAATGAAACATGTAGAAGGTGCTGAACCTCAGTATCATGAAGTTTATATCACAGTAGTAAAATACAACGATCGAATTCGCTCCTTTGAAACTGAACTCAGCAGCGATTTTTACAGCAACAATGATCGAATCACTTTTATCCAAAAGTCCCTGCTGATGGGAGAGTTCTACGCAGTAAGAGTTTCTGGTGTGCCCGTTTTTAATCCAGATGCTCAACTAATGAAAAGTGATATAGCAGAGCTCGCATTAGTCAGTTCCCATCAAGCTCGTAATTTAGAAAAAGAACTCTCAGCAATTGTTGGCTATAGTGAATTTGTCGATGTGACAGAAGAAGTGCTCTTAAGGCTTGGTATAGATAGTGATACCTCTTGACCTGCTTTTGTTTAGAAAACAAGTGATTCTCTACTTTCAAATTCACATACATAAAAGCTCGAGTCACTTTCGGATAATCAAGAAGCAAGCCAAAAAGACAATATATTCTTTCTACCGAACACAAGAAGAGTGCAAGTTTTAGCAAGGAAACGTAAAACCAAGGAGAGCCTTTTACACTCACTTTAATAAGAATTTATTCGTTACTACCAAGCAATTTTTTTCTGTTTAGCAAGACCAGCAGACAAAATGCACATGACTCCACCTAAACCAACAGAACGTACAGCAGCTTGCGCTTTTGCTTCCACTTTTGGCTTAGCATGATAAGCAATCCCTAGCCCTGCGGCATTCATCATTTCGAGATCATTTGCCCCATCACCTACCGCAACTGTATTGTGCAATTCAACTTCGTACTGCTCTGCTAATTCAATTAAAATTTCAGCTTTCGTTTGTGCTGAAACGACATCGCCAATGACTTGCCCGGTCAGCTTACTATTTTTAATTTCCAGCTGATTAGACCTAGCGTAGTCTAAACCTAATAGGTCTCTTAAATGATCTGAAAAATAGGTAAATCCACCTGATGCAATCGCTATTTTCCAACCGAAACTTTTAAGAGTATTCATTAACTCAACCAGATCTGGCATTAAAGGTAGTTGTTGTCGTACAGTTTCCAAAATCGACTCATCAGCATCCGTTAGCGTATCGACACGGGCTCTCAAACTCTCTTCAAAATCTAACTCCCCTTGCATCGCTTTTTCTGTCACCTCTGCTACTTGGTCACCAACGCCCGCTAATTTTGCGATTTCATCGATGCATTCTATTTGGATGACAGTAGAGTCCATATCGAAAACAATCACTCCAGGTGAAGACAAGTCGGGTACATCAGATATATTGGCATAATCTAAATTAAGCTGCTGCAGTACGCGCTCTTTACTCGGCGTTAGACTTCCATCCATTAAAGCCACTTCGTATTTCCCAACCTTCCATATATCGACAATTGAGTGAGAAAACCCAGAAGATTCATCCAAGATATTTAGCGCCTCGGCAGACAAATACTCTGCAAAAACAATCCAATTAGCTTTGTTTTTTTCTAGTACGCTTGATAAACGTGTTTCAGGAAAGCGTGAAATTAGAGAAGTATGCCGCTTAATCGGTAGATTTTTTAACGAACCCATAAGGTATAATCCATAATAATAATTACAACTAGTTAACCGATTGCAAAGCAAAAACGCAAGCCTCATTATGGCAATCACTCTAAAAAAAGGAGTAGAGTCAGTTGAATTCTTCACTGTTTTCTTTTCGCGTCACTATAAAAGCCATCGCCATGATATCGTTACTCGTCATGGTTGCAGTGATAGCAATCAATAGCGTTCAAATAACAAAAAGCAATGAGCAAATTCAAGCTAATCAAATTGAAACACTTACACAGGTCCTAATATCTCAAGCGGCATTGTCTGCCAGTGATATGGTTGTGCAGCAAGACCAAGAAGGCCTTCGCAAACTCGCCAACCACTTAGCGGACGACAAACTGGTGTTCGATGCCACAATCTATGACGCAGAGGGAGTAAAGCTGGCCGCAAGCAACCATGCTCTATCGGTAAGAGAGGTACTTGGCCTTGATACTCCGTTATCAACTGCGCGAATAGGTAAACAGCAGCTTGTCGCTCCGATTTATCAAGACAAAAGTATCATCGGTTTTGTTCGAATCACCTTTGAGACCGGAAAGCTAACGGCGATTTCAGATCACTTCTATCGCAAAAGTGATCGCTATATGTACTCCATGGTACTGATGAGTTTTATTAGCGGAGCCTTGCTGATGCTTTTACTACTGAGGCGCAAAAACCGAAATGGTGGCGAAAACTTGCTGCTAAAAGATGTCAACTAAGTAGACAAACGTCGAGCTGAAAGAAGAATGCCAGCCGCTTTCTAGAGCGACTGGCATTTTTACAAAAAATAGACAGGATAGATTTATAAGAAGTTCTTACCGTAGTCCATCGGAGAGGTAGAGAAATAACTCGCCAGACTTTGGCCGATATCCGCGAAGGTTTCTCTCCTACCCAAAGATCCAGCCGGTACTTTCTGTCCATACACGATTACTGGAATATGCTCGCGAGTATGATCTGTGCCTTGCCAAGTTGGGTCGCAACCATGATCGGCTGTTAAAATTAGCACGTCATCTTCCTGCATAATATCAATCACTTCATTGATACGACCATCGAAGTATTCTAGGGCTGCAGCGTAACCAGCAACATCTCTCCGATGACCATAAGCAGAATCGAAGTCAACAAAATTAGTAAAAACAATTGTGTTATCTTCAGCCTGATTGATCGCCTCCAACGTTGCATCAAATAAAGCAGGGATGCCTGTCGCTTTTACTTTCTTAGTAATTCCACAATGCGCATAGATATCCGCTATCTTACCTATTGAAACGACTTCACCTTGTTTTTCCTCAACCAATTTTTGCAACACCGTCGCCGCTGGCGGCTCTACCGATAGATCTCGACGATTGCCAGTACGGGCAAATTCACCCGCTTTCGGACCGATAAATGGACGAGCGATAACGCGACCAATATTATAATCCTCAAGCTCTTCTCGTACGATTTGGCAAAGCTCAAGAAGATTATCTAGGCCGTAGGTTTCTTCATGACAAGCTATTTGGAAAACAGAATCAGCAGAAGTGTAGAAAATTGGCTTGCCGGTTCTCATGTGTTCTTCTCCCAAGTCATCTAGAACTTGAGTACCAGAAGCATGGCAGTTGCCCAAATAACCTGGAAGATTTGCTCTTTCTACAATTCTATCCAATAGCTCTTGAGGGAAGCTGTTGGTTAGATCGGTAAAATATCCCCAATCAAATAGCACAGGCACACCAGCAATTTCCCAATGTCCAGAAGGTGTATCCTTACCAGATGACAACTCTTCAGCGTGGCCATAAGCACCAATAATCTCGACGTCAGATTCCAAGCCTAGTGCGAATTCACCAGTCGACTCTTTGTGAGCCATTGCTAGGCCTAATTTAGATAGGTTAGGTAACGTCAACGGACCTTTGCGCTCATTGTTGTCAGCTAACCCTTTATAACATTGCTCAGCGATGTGCCCCATTGTATCTGAGCCTACATCTCCAAACTTGTCTGCATCTGCAGTTGCTCCAATACCAAAGGAGTCTAAAACTAAAATAAACGCTCTTTTCATCATATTCTCCTTCACTATTAGGCGATATTTTCTGCGCGTACACTGCAATAGATATCTGGCGTCGCTTGATATTCTCCGCCGATTGTCATTGCCTCTTGTAATAAATTAGCAGCGTGTTGCCACTGTGATTCAGTTCTAGCATGAATTACCGCTAGAGGTTTATTGCTATCGGCTCGCTCACCCAGTCGAATTATTTGCTCAAATCCTACAGCGAAATCAATACTGTCGGTTGGAACACGTCGACCCCCTCCCATAGCCACAACAGCCATACCAATGGCTCGAGTATCCATAGCTGAAACTACTCCATCCTTAAGCGCATAAACCGGTTTTACAACTTCAGCATGTGGCAAATACTTCGTGTAGTTTTCAATGAAATCGTCGGGGCCACCTAACCCTGCTACCATTTTACTAAAGCACTCAGCAGCTTTGCCGTTTTCGAGAACTTGGCACAACTTATCTCTGGCATCTTCCGCGTTCTCGGCTAGGTTGCCTAGCAATAGCATTTCGCTACACAAAGCCATAGTGATTTCAAAAAGCCTTGGGTTGCGATATTCACCTGTTAAGAACTGTACTGCTTCTTTCACTTCAAGCGCATTGCCTGCTGAAGACGCAAGAACTTGGTTCATATCGGTTAAAATAGCGGTAGTTTTCACGCCAGCACCATTGGAAACAGCAACGATAGAGTTTGCCAACTCTTCTGATTTTTCATAGGTTGGCATAAAGGCGCCAGAACCCACTTTTACATCCATAACTAAAGAGTCTAGGCCAGCCGCAAGCTTCTTAGACAAGATAGAGGAGATAATTAAAGATAGGTTATCAATCGTAGCCGTGGTATCTCGAACGGAGTAAATACGCTTGTCGGCGGGAGCTAAGTTGTCGGTTTGGCCAATGATAGCTACGCCTGCATTTTTCGTCACTTGACCAAAAACGTCATTGCTCGGGGTAACATTGTAACCCGGTATCGACTCTAATTTGTCTAAAGTCCCGCCAGTATGGCCTAAGCCACGACCGGAGATCATAGGTACTACACCGCCACAAGCGGCTATCATCGGCCCAAGCATCAGTGATGTGACATCACCAACTCCACCTGTTGAGTGCTTATCAATAACAGGGCCAGCAAAGTTCATGTGGCTCCAGTCAATGACAGTGCCAGAATCGCGCATTGCACAAGTCAGATCGATACGCTCAGACATCGTCAAATCGTTAAAACAGATAGCCATTGCAAACGCTGCAACTTGCCCTTCAGACACAGTATTATTCGCAACCCCATTAACGAAAAATCGGATTTCATCTGAACTCAACTCATCTCCATCACGTTTTCGGCGAATGATTTCTTGGGGTAAAAAATGTCGATTCGAAGACATACACGCCTCCTTGAATTGCTAGAAATGTCATGTATAAGGAGCCTTCCAATTGGCTCCATCACCCAAATATATTTAGCTAATGCCCAAGCGTATTAGTACGCAGCAGGATCAGCCTTTTCGTCAGTCACTTCTAGCGAATTCAATAGGTTGGTGAGTAGGCTTGATGCGCCAAAACGGTAGTGGCGGCTATCCACCCAGTTGTCACCCAACACCTCATCTGCCATTTGCAAATAGATTGCAGCATCTTCAGCGGTTCTTACGCCACCAGCAGGTTTAAAGCCAACTTTCTGCGAAACACCCATATCACGAATCACTTCTAACATCATACGTGCATATTCTGGCGTCGCATTTACTGGCACTTTGCCTGTCGAGGTCTTGATAAAGTCAGCACCCGCTTCAATTGCGATTTGAGATGCTTTCTTAATTAAAGCTTCTTCTTTAAGCTCACCGGTTTCAATGATTACCTTGAGTAAAATATCTCCACATGCTTGTTTGCACTGCTTAACAAGTTCGAATCCAACTTCTTCATTGCCAGCAATCAATGCACGATATGGGAAAACCACATCCACTTCATCTGCACCGTATGCTACCGCGGCCTTTGTTTCGGCTACCGCGATTTCAATATCATCATTGCCGTGTGGAAAGTTTGTCACCGTAGCAATTTTTACTTCTGGAGTACCTTGCTGTTTTAAGGTCTTCTTCGCGATAGGAATAAAGCGAGGGTAAATGCAGATCGCAGCAGTATTACCAACTGCCGTTTTCGCGTTATGACACAATGCGATGACTTTTTCATCGGTATCGTCGTCATTCAGCGTTGTCAGATCCATTAGTTTAAGTGCGCGTAGTGCTGCTGTTTTTATATCGCTCATTTCTATCTCCGATCAATGTCATTACTTCTTGATGAACGGACTTGATCCTTGAAGACTGACTACTTTCGTAGCGACTACATCCATGTAACCGTTAGTCTCTGTGCAATTCTGTACATCCCAGAACTTGCATTCGCCCTATTTCTAGGCTTAGCCGATTATAAATAGGCAGAATAGATTCTCGATGCGTATTATCAATAATTTTATGAAAAGTGAAAGAGGTTCGCCATGCGCAAACGGTTTGTATCTCAATTCTTATTAGCTCTACTCAAAGAAGCAAAGAAGCTAATTCGCAAACTCCACTTCTTATGGGTGGATAAATCTATGAGCCAAAGAAATAGCCTTATTCCTACCATAAGCATAAAAGCACATATAAGGTAAGGTCCACTTGGAATTTATCCCTCAACATCTAAAGGAAATATGATGAAAAAAACACATATCGTTTCAATTGGCCTTAGCTCAATTGCTCTTATGTTTTCATTGAACTCATCTGCAGCAGAATCTCATTACTACAGCGGACCACTCAAAGGTGTTTCAAAAAATACTTTAAGAGCGGGAGGGTTTCAATATGGTTTTAATATTGGCTCTAACGAGTGTAATGGCTCAGAGTCGGTTTACGTAGACGACAACTCTCAAGGTCAATCATTCTATGACACGGCAAACGCTGCTTTTCGAAGTGATAAATACGTGGATATCACCTATTACTGCAATGCTTCAGAATCAAATACAGCAAAAATTACCAGCTTGAAGATTCAATAGAAATGAAAAAGCGCCCTGTATGCTTAGGGCGCTTTGAACAATTTTAAGCGTGTAAATATTTATTTGTTACAACGATAAGAAGAACCCAGCCAAAGTTGCTGCCATTAAGTTTGATAGGGTACCTGCCGCAACTGCTCTCATACCAAAGCGAGCAATATCATGACGACGATTTGGCGCGATGCCTCCCAAACCACCAAGCAGTATCGCTATCGAAGACAAGTTGGCAAATCCACATAATGCGAAGGATATAATAGCCTGAGTTTTCTGAGACATTACCTGTCCAGTTTCAGCAACAATCTGACCGGCATCCCCAACATAGGGTACGAAGTTTAAGTAAGCGACAAATTCGTTCACAACCAGCTTTTGGCCGATGAATGAACCGGCTAACGTCGCCTCATTCCAAGGAACCCCGATAACAAAAGCAAGTGGGGAGAAAACCCAACCTAGGATAATTTCAAGCGTGATGCCTGGATGGCCAAACCAGCCGCCGACCGCACCGATCACACCATTAATCAAAGCGATTAAACCAATAAAAGCGAGCAGCATCGCACCGATATTGAGAGCCAGTTGCATACCCATAGACGCACCACCAGCAGCTGCATCAATGACATTGGCAGGCTTGTCTTCTCCACCTTCAATATCTTCATCAATATGTTCGTTGGGCTTTTCGGTTTCTGGTTTGATTATTTTCGCAAATAAAAGACCACCAGGAGCAGCCATAAACGAAGCGGCAACTAAGTATTCCAATGGAACCCCCATCGCTGCATAACCTGCAAGGACACCACCTGCGACTGAGGCAAGGCCTCCACACATTACCGCGAATAGCTCTGATTGTGTCATACGTGAAACGAAAGGACGTACAACTAGTGGAGCTTCAGTTTGACCAACGAAAATGTTGGCGGCTGCAGACATAGATTCTGCTCTGGATGTTTTTAGCGCTTTTCTTAGGCCACCACCAAGGATCTTGATGACCCATTGCATGATGCCTAAGTAGTAGAGTACTGAAATAAGAGAGGAGAAGAAAACAACGGTTGGGAGTACCTGAAAAGCAAAAATAAATCCAATGCCATCTACCGAGAAATTAACTAAGCTACCAAATAAAAATTCGATGCCGTTTTTCCCATAGTCGATGACATTTTGAACTCCGGCTGAAAAGCCCGCAAGAAGGTTTCTACCCCAAGGTACGTAGAGTATAAAACCACCGAGGATAAACTGAATGGCAAACGCACATCCCACTGTCCTAAAATTAATGGCTTTACGATTGTCAGACAACAACACTGCTATGCCGAGCAATACCACAATGCCGACTAGGCTCATAAACACACTCATAGTTTATGGCTTCCTTATATAAGTTATATTGGCGTGTTACAAAAAGGAGCTATATATAGCGGAGGCAATTATACGCACCGTACATATCGTCAGGTAATGCTTCCATCACACTTTCCCACAAGTTCCATATCACAAACACACAAAAATGAGATAAGCATCACTAAATTCTATTTAATTTTACATAATAAGTAACAATTATTACTAATTTTAAACATAAATTTGGAATGTTTGATTGCTATTTGCCCAAATTGCGATCGCTATGCTTTCTTTTGCTTCACTTCTGAGCTGAGAAAGAGTTTCTAGGACTTTGGGTAAGTACTTAGGGTGATTGTGCTTTCCTTGTAAACCATAGAGAGGCATATCAGGAGCATCTGTTTCTAAAACGAGATCTTGTAAGCTAAGTCGAGAAACAGTATCTCTAGTCTTGTTAGCTCTTGGATAAGTGATGGTTCCACCAACTCCAATTTTGAACCCCTTTTCAACAAACGTCATTGCTTGTTGATAGCTGCCAGAAAATCCATGTAAGACCCCACCAACATCAATACGATGATTTTTTATAAGCTGCACCAACCTATTTTGAGCTTTGCGACAATGAAGAATAATAGGAAGCTGAAGGTTTTGTGCTATCGAAAGTTGCGCAGTGAGGAATTGCTCTTGGGTCTTAGAGTCCACATCAATAAGTGCATCCAAGCCACATTCTCCTATCGCAACGCATTTTTCATGCGCGTCCGCTAACTGCTTCTCTAAATCTGCAATGTTTTGCAAATGATAAGATTTAAGAAAATAGGGATGAAATCCTAATGCATAGAACACGTCGCTATAATCTTTTGATATCTCGCGGATCTTGTTCCAGTTTTCAGGGCCAATAGATGGAATTAAAAAACGGTGTACTTGATTCTGTTTCGCCCGCTCAAGGTGGGAGGCGATATCACCATCGAACTGATTAAAATCAAGATGGCAATGAGTATCAAAAAGCTGGATTCTAGAATTATCTTGCATCGCAATATCCATCGGTAGTCGCTATTAATTCTAGCGATAATACCGATGGTCAGTTAGTTTTAAAGCGATGTTCGAGAAAATACTATTGTTCTTCTCTCTTAAACACTAACTCCTTACTTGAAGAAGACGCTTCATCGAAATAATATCCAGCGCTATTGAATTGCGTTAGCTTTTCTACATTATCCACTTCATTTTCAATAATATAACGAGCCATCATGCCTCGAGCTTTTTTGGCGTAAAAGCTAATCACTTTATATTGACCATTCTTACAATCTTTAAATACTGGTGTAATGATCTGCCCTTCAACATCTTTAGCTTTCACGGATTTAAAGTATTCATTCGATGCTAGGTTAATTAAGTTAGGGGTTTCTTGCTCTCTCAATATCTTATTAATTTGATCAGTAATGATATTGCCCCAAAACTGATATAAATTGGCACCTCGAGTGTTAGATAGTTTAGTTCCCATTTCTAAACGGTATGGCTGCATAAGATCGAGAGGCTTCAATAAACCATATAAGCCGGACAAAAGGCGTAAATGATGCTGCGCATAATTGAAATTTTGCTCAGTAAACTTTTCAGCCTCTAAACCCGTGTAAACATCTCCTTTAAATGCCAAAATGGCTTGCCTAGAGTTATCTAGGGTGAACGTTTCGTCCCACTGCTCGAAACGCGCCACGTTGAGGCTGGCGATTTTATCACTGACTTTCATTAAGCTGGCAATATCGGCAGGTGTTAGCTTGCGACACTCTTTAATCAGTTCTTTCGAGTGCTCGACGAGTTCAGGCTGAGTATAGTGTTTTGTTGCTAGAGGAGACTCGTAGTCCAGCGTTTTAGCCGGAGATAATACGATGAGCATGGCTGACTTCCTGTTTCGTTAACTTTCTACCAAGGATATAAAAAAAACCATGCAAAGTCTGCATGGCTTTCAATATGTATCGTGTTCAATCTAAATGAGTGTAGAAACTATCTTTAATTTGTTTTTAGTCTCGCACTATCGATTGACACATCTTCTTCATTCTGCGGCGTTTCGGTTTTGTCCCAAATACCATCTTCTAACTGAGATTGCAGCTCAGGGTATTCGTTCGCATCGAAGGTTGGCAATTTTCCAGATTCTAATTGACGGTTGTAATCTCTTGCTAACTTAACTACTACACCAGATAAAAGAAGAATCGCTACTAAGTTAACGATAGCCATCATGCCCATAGACACATCAGCTAAATTCCAAACCGTTGGCAAAGCAGCAAGAGAGCCAAACATTACCATTCCAACAACGACCAGTCTCAACAAAAAGATCTTCTTCTTATCGTGCAGTTTTAAGAATATTAAGTTCGTTTCGGCATAAGAATAGTTGGCAATAATTGATGTAAATGCGAAGAAGAAGATTGCTACCGCAATAAATATTTCCCCCCAACTACCAACTTGCGCACTCAGTGCTTGTTGAGTTAGCTGAATACCTGTGATATCTCCATGTGGTATGTACTTACCCGACATAAGGATGATTGCCGCTGTACACGTACAAATAACTAAAGTATCGACAAATACACCAAGCATTTGCACGTAGCCTTGTGAAGCTGGGTGCGGCGGATACGGTGTCGCCGCTGCGGCTGCATTAGGAGCAGAACCCATACCGGCTTCATTCGAAAATAAGCCTCGTTTTACACCATTGATGACCGCTTGAGAAACCGCATAACCCACACCACCAGCTGCAGCTTCTTTAAAGCCAAGCGCACTCTTAATAATGAGTGCAAATACGCTAGGTAACTTATCGATGTTCGTGAAGACGATAAATAACGCCAATAACAAATATGCTAACGCCATGATAGGAACGATAAGCTCAGCCGTGCGAGCAATCTTTCTTATACCGCCAAAAATAATAAACGCTGTTAAGATAACAAGGGCAAAACCAACGTACATCGGTTTGATACCAAATGCACCGCTCATCGCACCTGCGATTGAGTTGGCTTGAACAGCATTAAATACAAAGCCAAATGCAATCATTAGGAATATTGAAAACAATACTCCCATCCAACGCATGCCTAAGCCTTTTTCCATGTAGTAAGCAGGACCACCACGGTAGTTGCCGTACACATCTTTAGTTTTATATAACTGTGCCAAAGCGCTTTCTGCGAATGCAGTGGACATACCTAACATCGCGATTAACCACATCCAAAATATCGCACCTGGACCTCCGGCGGTTAATGCAATCGCAACACCTGCCATATTCCCTGTCCCTACACGAGCGGCCAAACTGGTACACAATGCCTGAAAAGATGAAATACCGGAGTTATCCGCTCTGCGGCTGTTTTTTAGCACACTAAACATATGACCGAAATGGCGGAATTGCAGAAAGCCCAAACGTATTGTGAAATAAACGCCGACACCTACAAGTAAATAAACCAGCACCGATCCCCACAGGAGATCATTAACCAAGTTGATTAAATCTGTCACTAAAGCCTCTCTAGGTTAAAACGCCGCTCAAACCTACCTTGGTTGATGAGTTATATCGCTACTTAATTTCCATACGAGCAAAGCCTACCGATTTTAATTCAATCAGCATCAGCGATATAAGTTGAATTGTATTTCGATTCGACTGGCTTTCCCTAGCCAGTAAAAACAACACAGCGTGTTCTATGATGGGCGTGGATCATGCAGGTTGGTCAGAGAAAAATCAATAAGAAACCAAAGTCATAAAAGCATAATGAATACATATAACTTCAAACAATAAAAAAACATAAAAACACATAAATAAAACAAGCTTTATACATTTCAGTCGATATATGCTTTCGAAATAAGCTAAAATCCAATAGATATATAAAGGAAAACTGATTGTTAAGCCCATTGAATTACTACAATTAATGGATTCCTCTCAACCTAAGAGGAGAGCCACCTACATCTAAAAGGCCAAATTTGCTTAATTCTTGTTAATAGTATTCATTCTCACTAATGTATTAACAAACGAGAACTCACTTTATTCTTTTGTTAAATATTAAATGTTCAAAAAACAACCAAATCAAAGAGCTTTATTCTAGGGTACCTGTGCATTTTTTATTAAACATTCCACCTTTTTGTAACAAATGAGAAACAAATCAAGGTTATTCTTCAACAAAATGTGGTATTAAAAAGATTCCGTTTAGGGGCAACTAAGATTAAGAGGTAGCTTATGGATGGCTTACAATTTGACGACATGGTGGATATGGATCTCCCAAAGGCTCGCTCAACCCGATCTAAACCCGTAAAGCGTAAGTGGCGCGAAATCGAAGCAATTAAGGACAGGCAAGAACTACAACGTGAACTAATGGAAATGGACATCGGCTTAGATATTGACGATATAGAAATTTAGCAAATAAAAGGCACTCAGTTGAGTGCCTTTTATTTTATTAGAAGTATTCGTTATCGTTTTGTCGAACTCGCTCTGCCAATTGGCGGTATTTATCTGCTATGTTATTGCCAAAGACTGGATCATCTTCAACAACATCCCACAATTTTTCCACATCTACCCAATCTTGCTCGGTAAATGTGTTTTCAATCGCAGGTAATATAGATAGCTCTTCTGATTCAAGATGGTGTTTTTGATAATTGAGGAAATCTTCCAGCTGATTAATAAACATGTCTTGCGGGACAACAGCATCATTGAGAATCATCTCTACCAATAACATGAAGTCATGCGTTTTCTTAGCAAGCTGTTCATGTTCCTTGACTAGATTTTCAAGCTCTACGCTACCATATTTGGTAATGTAATGATTATAAAGAATATCTTCTTTTGGGTGATGCACCTTTTCTGAATGGTTTGATAGGTAATCGACGATTTCTTTTACAAGACTATAGTTAATTGGCTGCTCTTGTCGAAGCAAAGAAAGCTTTCTTCTAAGAATAGCAAGCAAACGAACCATATATCCGTGTTCTCTTCTTATCCTTTCTATCATCATTTCGACCCCCTGACCGAATCATATATAGTCACTTTAGTGTATAGGGTCGAACAAGAGTTACCTTGATTCTGTTCAAAAAATATCAAACTATATCGATACGTCTAGCGGTAGATGCCAATTGATAGGTTCCTGTCCTTTCGCCTCAAGTAAAGTATTTGCTTGAGAAAAATGCCGACTTCCTAAAAAGCCTCTGTGAGCAGAAAGTGGTGAAGGGTGTGCGCACGTTAATATATGGTGTTTTTGTCGGCTAATGTACTGCCCTTTCTTTTTCGCATGAGAACCCCAAAGCAAAAAAACCACTCCTGATAAATGTTGGTTGATTGCCTCTATCACTCTGTCAGTAAACGTTTCCCAACCTGTTTTTGAATGAGAATGTGCTTTACCTTGTTCAACGGTTAAAACCGTATTAAGAAGTAAAACTCCCTGCTCCGCCCAACTTTGTAGGTAACCGTGAGAAGGCGTTTGAAAACCAGGTATATCTTGGGATAGCTCTTTATACATATTTGCAAGAGAAGGAGGGGTTTTCACTCCAGGTAGAACCGAGAAACAAAGGCCGTGAGCTTGATTTGGTCCGTGATAAGGGTCTTGGCCAAGAATGACTACTTTGATTTGATCAAAGGGGGTAGCTCGAAACGCATTGAACACATCTTCTGATTTCGGAAAAACAGTTTTACCTAAGCGCCTTTCAGACTCAACAAATTCCATGGTTTGCTGAAAATACTGCTGCTGTTTTTCTTTACCAATAACATCTTGCCAAGTTAACGCTTGATTCATAGGTATGGCCCTTAAACACTTTAAACGAGTAATTTAAAAGGGAGTTTACAGGGCCACCCTTAATAAGCCTAACCATTTTTCTGTGGAATTCGATGATGTCCTTGACCAGAAATATGTCTGTTTGGCACCGGGAATCTCGGCGTCATTGGGCTATAACTTACTGTATTTGAAGAATGAACTATATTCATACGGTTTCCTCCTCACATAGTAACCATGAAAATCACAGTCTTCAAAAATTGCTATGAAAAAAAGATGCCAAAGTTGAAATAAAGCTTCTTAATACTTTGAATCTAGGTGAAATTCTCTTAAAAGGGATATTTCTTGGGGCCAAACATTCGGTTCTATTGTCTCTAAAATCAATGGGATAGAATCAAACCTAGAGTCCTTAGCAATATATTCAAAGCAGCTCCAACCTATTTCCCCTTTACCTAATGACTGATGTCTATCAACCCGACTAGACAACGTTACTTTTGAATCATTTAGATGCATTGCTCTCAAATAGTGCATTCCAACAATGTTCTCAAATTGAGAAAACGTTTCTTCACATGCACTAAAACTGGAAAGATCATAACCTGCAGCAAAGGCATGACAGGTATCAAGACAAACACCTACCCGCTCTTTATCTTCAACTTGCTCGATAATTTCGGCTAGATGTTCGAACCGACAGCCCAAATTTGTTCCTTGACCCGCAGTGTTCTCAATAACGGCCACGACATCTGGTACTGCCTTATGTGCGAGATTAATAGATTGAGCAATCTTTTCTAAACATTCGCTTTCTGAGATTTTCTTTAAATGGCTGCCGGGATGAAAATTAAGTAAAGACAAACCTAATGCTTTGCACCTTTCCATCTCATCAATAAAAGCTGCTCTAGATTGATTCAGCTTTTCATCTTCTGGCGATCCCAAGTTAATCAAATATGAGTCATGAGGAAGAATTTGATCTGAAGTAAATCCAAACTCTCTACAATTACGCTTGAACATGTCGATGCTCGTCTTCGTCAAAGGCTTCGCATTCCACTGCCTTTGATTCTTTGTAAATAGTGCGAAAGCATTCGCGCCAATTTCACTTGCTCGGACAGGTGCATTTTCTACCCCACCAGCCGCTGAAACATGTGCGCCTATAAATTTCTGGCCAAAGTCTATCTGCATTAGTTCACTTGCTCTTAATGTGATCACCGTTTTGGGGCGCTATGGTACGAGCATTATGTGTCGGATTACAACCTTGTTCCTAACTTAACCAAATCGCCTAGTAAATAAGCAAACCCAACTCACATTCACTCTATTGATAAAGAGTCTAAAATTATTATTTTATTGATTTATATCAATTACTTATCGAATATTCATAGGCGTAAGGTTAGATAAATTGATTTACATCAACATTAGTGTGTTCAATCTGTTTTATATATAGATACGTTCAACTTTTTTTGAAAAGTACTATCAAAATTAATATCAAAATAACCACTCGACGTGGACTAGGAGACAGTAATGATTCACGGTATCCAAATTACAAAATCAGACAACAACGACCTACTTAACTCAATCTGGCTAATCGACGATGAGAAGCAAGAAGCTCGTTGTGTGGCAGCAAATTCAGGCTTTGAAACTGACCAAGTCATGCAGGTTTCAGATCTAGGTAGCTATGAGAGCCGCGAAGTAGCAATCGAAACTGCACCAAAAGTTGAAGGTGGTCAGCACCTTAATGTTAACGTTCTTAAGCGCGAAACATTAGAAGATGCTGTAGAGCATCCAGAGAAGTACCCACAGCTGACTATTCGCGTTTCTGGCTACGCAGTACGTTTTAACTCACTCACTCCAGAGCAGCAACGCGACGTTATCGCTCGTACTTTTACTCAATCTCTATAATTTCTTATTTCTGATTTCTCGACTCAAAGGCGCCTTATTGGGCGCTTTTTTTATATCTACGGCTCATCTCAACTTAGGTAATTCATACTTAGTAAAGTTTTTAGTTTACTTAAAACTTTGAACGATCTAGTTTATAAGCAAAGAACTGCATTTGAAGAAGATGGGAGGTAATCAATGAAACAAATAGCCATCGTATATTTCTCAGCAAATGGCTCAACCAAAGCCATAGCTCAGAAGATTTCCCAAGGTGCAATTGGCTCTGATGTTAAATGCCATTTGGTTGAAATATTGCCAGAAAACCTTGTTCAGGGTAGGTATACAAGCAGTGACAACTTTGAGACGCTTACTCTTAGTGATGCCATTATTTTTGGCAGTCCAACTTACATGGGCTCTCCCGCTGGACAGTTTAAATCCTTTATGGATTCAACTAGCGATTGCTATGTGGATAAAGCTTGGCGTAACAAACTCGCTGCAGGATTTACCGTTGGTGGAAGTCTAAATGGTGAGCAACAGCAAACCTTGCTATCCTTTTTTACGCTCGCTTGTCAGCACGGCATGCTTTGGGCCGGATTAGATGTTTCAGAACATACCGATGACTTAGGACTTAATCGAACGGGATCCAGTATCGGCTTAGTTGCTAGTACCGATGTAAAAACAGGAAGAATGCACGAAAATGATCTACAAACCGCCTATTACTTTGGTCAGCGCATCGCACAATTACTACTGAGATGATATATCCAAACAGATCATTCTCCGTTAAAGTAGCTTAATGATTCCAACTTTTCATCATTAAAAAGTCATTATGCTGCTTGAAGGTATCGAAACACTACTGGTTCTGAGTAAAGAACAAACAATGAGTAAAACTGGCAGCCAGCTTTATATTAGCCAGTCTGCGGTCAGTAAGCGGATATCCAATTTAGAAAAAAAACTAGGTAAAAAGCTGATTGAGCCTCATGGCCGCCGAATCAAATTAACCAATGATGCATTAGCTCTGATAGAAACGATTGGACCAACGTTTAGTGAACTAAGAGGAAAGATATTTGATCAACAGGAATTGGAAGACTCAACGGTTATAAAACTTGATTGCTCAGAAACTTTAGTCGCTGGTTACTTAAGCAAAGTGATGAAAAGTTATTTTAACTCTGACAAGCATATCCAAATCACGACCAACCATACTCCAAGAATCATAGAACACGTACAATCGGGCCGAGCTACTGTGGGATTTTGTGGCGGCTACCTCCCTTCTCATCACGGGTTAATGACTTTTCATCTTGGCAACGAACCTTATTTTGTGGTGAGCAGAGAGCCGTTAGATGGCCTGCCATCTCAGCTAATCACTAACGATCTCAATAACCCTGCAAACACCTACCAGTGTTCTATTCTGGCATCACTTAATATCGACCCCGTAATGGAGATGGACTCTTATACTGCAGCCGCACAACTTGGGCTTGGAGGAGTCGCACCAGCCCTCGTTCCACTATCAATTGTCAATGCACTAAATATTGGCAAAGAGCATCTTTATGAGTTTAAACAGCTTGATCCTCTTGTTCGGCCAATTCATGTTTGCCTGCGAGCGAACTCTTATCAATCATCTCGCGTTAAAAAATTGATTGCCACCATTGAGGATGCTGTTCCCAAAGCAATTTCGCCGCAATCAACATAGACATGACGATCACCATTGGCCTTATCCACTTGCTGCCTTTGGTTATAACCATCTTTGCCCCTAGACGAGCACCTAAGAAATTACCTAGTGCCATGGTCAAACCTATTTTCCATATTGGTAGGCCAGCAATTATAAAAAACACTAGTGCTGCTAAATTAGAAGTGAAGTTTAGCACTTTAGTTCGTGCTGTTGCATCCACAATAGACATATTGGCTAACGCTACGAAGCAAACAGTAAATATTGAGCCTGTTCCTGGCCCAAAAAAACCATCGTAAAAACCAACGCCACCACCAACAAAAAACGCCAGTATCGCGTCAGAGTACTTCTGTTTGCCTTCATGTACTTGAGTTTTTGGAGCAAAAAGAAAATAAAGAGAAATCGCAATGAGCAGGCCGGGAATCAAGCTTGTCAGTACATCGACATCGATAACTTGTACCAATTCTGCGCCAAGAGCAGCTCCGACAAAAGTCCAAAATATATAGACTTTTATCTGATCTAATTTAATTATTCCATTGCGAACAAAATACCAACTAGCAGAAAAGCTACCAAATGTACCTTGCAGCTTGTTGGTTGCTAACGCTTGTGTGGGAGGAACACCCGCAGCGAGCAGTGCTGGCACGGTAAGCATTCCCCCGCCACCAGCCATTGCGTCAATAAAGCCTGCAACACAGGCTACTAAAAACAAGATCCCTAAGATCTCTATCGAGATTTCCATTTTCGCTCTCAAAAATTCAAAGAGGCCAAAAGGTAGCATTGATTTTAGTGATAGAAAATGGAATCCCTCGATTACTATCTATTCCTAATTTTCATGATTAGTGAATAGACACAAAAAAGCCCGCATTTCAGCGGGCTAAATTCGGCTTTAGAATTCAGTTATTTTGCTAAACTCTCTTTCACTTTAGCGTGCAGCTCTTGAACTGACGTCACTGTGTTGCGATCGTCAGCAGTGTGCGACATACAACATGCGAATGCTGCGTTTAGAGTTGTGGTGTAGTTAACCTTCTCCGCTAGAGCACCACGACGCAGAACCTTTGAGTCCTCAATTGCTTGACGACCAGCTGCTGTGTTAACAATGTAGGTGTACTCATTGTTCTTGATACGGTCAAGAATGTGTGGACGACCTTCATGTACTTTGTTCACTAGACGTGGGTTAATACCTGCTTCACCAAGAATCACTGCAGTGCCGTGTGTAGCATCAAGCTGGTAACCAAGCTTAGTCAGCTTAGATGCTAGATCCACAACTCGCTCTTTATCGCCTTCACGAACAGATAAAAGCGCACGGCCACCTTCTGGGTACTCTTTGCCACAACCTAGCTCAGCCTTCGCGAATGCTTCAGCGAACGTCGCGCCAACACCCATAACCTCACCTGTAGAGCGCATCTCTGGGCCTAACAGTGGGTCAACACCCGGGAACTTGTTGAATGGCAATACCACTTCTTTTACTGAGTAGTATGGTGGGATGATCTCTTTTGTGAATCCTTGAGATTCTAGAGACTGACCAGCCATTACACGAGCGGCAATTTTCGCTAGTGGTGCACCCGTTGCTTTAGAAACAAACGGTACAGTACGTGCCGCACGAGGGTTAACTTCGATTAAGTAAACTTCGTTGTCTTTCACAGCAAACTGAGTATTCATTAGACCGCGAACACCAAGTTCAAACGCTAGCTTTTCAACTTGCTCACGCATCACATCTTGGATTTCTTGGCTTAGTGTATACGCTGGAAGAGAACATGCTGAGTCACCTGAGTGAACACCCGCTTGTTCGATGTGCTCCATGATGCCACCGATAACCACACGTTCACCGTCACAGATAGCATCCACGTCAACTTCAACTGCATCATCTAAGAAACGGTCAAGAAGAACCGGAGACTCGTTTGAAACGCTCACTGCTTCGTTAAAGTAACGACGCAAGTCTTGCTCATCGTAAACGATTTCCATCGCACGGCCACCCAATACATAAGAAGGGCGAACAACCAATGGAAAACCAATCTCTTTTGATTTTTCAACCGCTTGCTCGATAGCTGTCACTGTCGCATTTTCTGGCTGTTTAAGACCTAAACGCTCCACCGCTGCTTGGAAACGCTCACGGTCTTCTGCACGGTCGATAGCATCTGGGCTGGTACCAATGATAGGTACGCCTGCTGATTCTAGAGCACGAGCAAGTTTAAGTGGCGTTTGACCACCATATTGAACGATTACACCTTTTGGCTTTTCAACGCGAACGATAGCCAATACGTCTTCAAGTGTTACTGGTTCAAAGTACAAGCGATCAGAAGTGTCGTAATCGGTTGATACTGTCTCTGGGTTACAGTTAACCATGATGGTTTCGTAACCGTCTTCGCGTAGTGCTAGAGAAGCATGTACGCAGCAGTAATCAAACTCGATACCTTGACCGATACGGTTTGGACCACCGCCAAGAACCATGATCTTGTCTTTGTCTGTTGGATTCGCTTCGCACTCATCATCGTAAGAAGAGTACATGTATGCAGTATCAGAAGAGAACTCAGCAGCGCAAGTATCAACGCGCTTGTAGACTGGGTGGATGTCGTATTGGTCGCGTAAACGGCGAATTTCGCTTTCAGACACACCCAATAGAGCAGATAAACGAGCATCAGAGAAGCCTTTACGCTTCATACGACGCAATACATCTTCTGAAAGACCGGCAAAACCGCCTGCTTTCACTTGCTCCTCAATTTTCACGATCTCTTCGATCTGAACGAGGAACCAGCGATCAATTTGCGTTAGGTTGAATACACCGTCTACTGACAGGCCTGCACGGAATGCATCTGCGATATACCAGATACGCTCAGCGCCTGCTTCTTTAAGCTCGTGACGGATTTTTGAAAGCGCATCTGGAGCATCTAGGTCAACCATCTCGTCAAAGCCGTTTGCGCCAACTTCAAGGCCGCGCAGTGCTTTTTGTAGAGATTCTTGTTGGTTACGACCAATTGCCATCACCTCACCAACAGATTTCATCTGAGTGGTTAGACGGTCATTTGCACCAGCAAATTTCTCGAAGTTAAAGCGAGGAATCTTAGTTACAACGTAGTCGATAGTTGGCTCAAATGACGCTGGAGTTGCACCGCCAGTGATGTCGTTCATCAACTCATCTAAAGTGAAGCCAACAGCAAGTTTTGCCGCTACTTTTGCAATTGGGAAACCTGTCGCTTTAGAAGCAAGAGCAGAAGAGCGAGATACACGAGGGTTCATCTCGATGATAACCATACGGCCATCTTTCGGGTTAATACCGAACTGAACGTTTGAACCACCAGTCTCAACACCAATTTCACGCAGTACTGCTAGAGAAGCGTTACGCATCAATTGATATTCTTTGTCAGTTAGCGTTTGTGCTGGCGCTACTGTGATCGAATCACCAGTGTGGATCCCCATTGGATCAAAGTTCTCGATTGAACATACGATAATGCAGTTATCCGCTTTGTCGCGAACCACTTCCATTTCGTACTCTTTCCAACCAATTAGAGATTCATCGATAAGTAGCTCGTTGGTTGGAGAAAGATCCAAACCGCGACGGCAAATTTCTTCGAACTCTTCTTTGTTATACGCGATACCACCACCAGTACCACCCATAGTAAATGAAGGACGAATAATACATGGGAAGCCGACCATATCGAGGACTTTATATGCTTCTTCCATGTTTTTCGCGGTATCTGCGCGCGGACATTCAAGACCGATAGATTTCATCGCCGCATCGAAACGGGAGCGATCTTCCGCTTTATCGATGGCATCTGCAGTCGCGCCGATCATCTCAACGCCGAACTCTGCTAGCACGCCTTTGCTTTCTAGCTCTAGAGCACAGTTAAGAGCTGTTTGACCACCCATAGTAGGTAGAACCGCATCTGGACGCTCTTTTTCGATGATTTTACGCACAACTTCCCAGTGAATTGGCTCGATATATGTTGCATCAGCCATCTCTGGATCAGTCATGATCGTCGCAGGGTTCGAGTTAACAAGAATAACTCGGTAACCTTCTTCACGCAGTGCTTTACATGCTTGAGCACCAGAGTAGTCAAACTCACATGCCTGGCCGATTACGATTGGGCCAGCACCAAGAATAAGAATACTTTTAATATCAGTACGTTTTGGCATTTTCTACTACTCCAACATTAAGCGCTGTGTTGTTTAATTAGATCGATAAAGTGGTCAAACAGTGGCGCAGCATCATGTGGACCTGGGCTTGCTTCTGGGTGACCTTGGAAACTAAATGCTGGCTTATCTGTGCGGTGGATTCCTTGCAAAGAACCATCAAATAGTGAAACGTGAGTAGCACGCAAGTTTTCAGGTAATGTCTTCTCATCAGCTGCAAAACCGTGGTTCTGCGAAGTGATCATGACTACATTACGATCAAGATCTTTTACTGGGTGGTTCGCACCGTGGTGACCAAACTTCATTTTTACTGTTTGTGCACCAGACGCCAGCGCTAGAATTTGGTGACCTAAACAGATACCAAAAACGGGTAATCCTTTATCAAGGAAAGTTTTCGTCGCTTCTATCGCGTAATCACATGGCTCCGGGTCACCCGGTCCATTTGATAGAAAAACACCGTCTGGGTTTAGTGCCAGTACTTCTTCTGCAGAAGTTTGTGCTGGAACAACCGTTAGGCGGCAGCCTCTGTCGACCAACATGCGTAAAATGTTACGTTTTGCACCAAAATCATAAGCAACAACGTGATAAGGCAAGTCACTGTCATCTTTAGCTTGTGGCAAACCACCTTCTAAAGTCCATGAGCCTTGCTTCCATTGATAAGCTTCTTTCGTTGTCACCTCTTTCGCTAAATCCATTCCTTTCAGACCAGGAAATTCTTTTGCTTTAGCTAATGCCAACACCTCATCAAGGTTGTTTCCTGCCATCACACATCCGTTTTGTGCACCTTTTTCACGCAAAATACGTGTTAGCTTACGCGTATCAATATCCGCGATGCCCACGATGTTTTGAGACTTAAGGTATTCAGAAAGGGATTGTTCGTTGCGGAAGTTGGAAGCGATTAAAGGGAGGTCACGAATTATAAGGCCTTGGGCGTGAATTGAAGAAGATTCTTCGTCTTCGGAATTGGTTCCGGTATTGCCTATGTGAGGATAAGTTAGTGTGACGATTTGTTGAGAATAGGAAGGATCAGTGAGGATTTCTTGGTACCCCGTCATCGAGGTATTAAAAACAACTTCTCCAACTGATGAACCATCTGCTCCAATGGAAACACCGCGGAATACAGTCCCATCTTCGAGGACTAACAGTGCTGGTTTACTCAAGATAACCTCCAGAATAAAAGTGCAAAAGTAATTGTATCGTTTTGTCTATAAACCTCCGCTCAATATTCTTTTTGAGGGGATTTCAGACAAATTGGCGGTATTCTAAAGATGCTAGATATACCTGTCAATAAACAGCTTAGAATAAATTGCCAATTTAAATACATTCGGATAATAAATGCGTCAAACTGCCAAAATAGCAAGTTTACTCAGTCAAATTCGCTTATTCAGAGAAAAAACCTCACGAATCTCGGGTTTATTGACTAAAATGCCTTCCAATAAAGTGAGTTTGGCTAGGTAAACGTTGGCTTTTTATTATAAACTGATTTTTATAAGCCATTACCTCATTTTTCATATAAAAGCTTATAGAAATCAAATAACAAAATTAACTATCTGTATTTTAATGAAATAAAATTCAATTAAAAAAAAATGCACCTCAAAAAGGTGCATTTTCTAAATAACTTTACAACTCATTTAACCCGAGGACATCGGTCATAGTATAAAAGCCTGGATTTTTATCATTTAGCCAAACAGCTGCCTTGACAGCACCATTGGCGAAGGTCATCCGATCTGTCGCTTTATGAGTAATTTCAACTCTTTCACCAATATCAGCAAACATTGCAGTATGCTCACCAACAATATCGCCAGCTCGAATAGTCGCAAAGCCAATTTCGTCTTTAGTGCGCTCACCAGTGATGCCTTCTCGTGCATAGACTGCAACATCACTGAGGTTGTTGCCCATAGCGCCTGCGATGGCTTCACCCATTCCGATTGCTGTACCTGACGGCGCATCCACTTTGTGGCGGTGATGAGCTTCAACGACTTCGATATCGCAATAATCCCCCATTACCTTAGCGGCCTTTTCAAGAAGCTTGAAAACAAGATTCACACCAACGCTATAGTTGGGAGCCATCACTACTGGGATATGTGTAGCCGCTTCATCAATTGCTAGCTTTTCTTGCTCACTGAAGCCTGTTGTACCAATAATAATTTTCTTATTGTGAGTCTTGCATAGGTCGAGATTAGCAAGTGTACTAACTGGCGCAGTAAAATCGATGATGACATCAAAATCATCAATGACTTGATTCAGGTCTTCAACTAACGCTATATCAAGCTTGTTCTCGTTGCACAGTTCTCCAACATCGACACCAACAAGTGAAGATCCTGGCCTTTCAGAACCCGCTCCCATTTGAGCATTTTCATTGAGTAGAGTGGCTTTGACCAAGTTGCGTCCCATTCTACCTGCTGCACCTGCAATCGCTATTCTAACCACACTAAACTCTCCAATTTCTATTTTTTGTTCGGCTTAAGTTATCAGTATTCCGCTCTAGTTTCTAGCATGAGAACTCACGGATAACCCTTTGTAGTACCGGAATGTTGGCTTCAGGGAATTGGTAATCTAATAAGTTTTCCAACTCAACCCAGCAACCTTGCTGGCCTTCTTTGCCGTATGGTTTCTCATCAAAACTTGTTACGGTGAAGAAATCGAACTGCAAACTCTTTTCAGGGTAGTCATGAGTGAGGTATTCAAAGTGAGCGCATTCGGTGACGACAATGCCAATCTCTTCATGTAGCTCTCTACTAAGTGCTTGCTCACGAGTTTCTCCCTGCTCTATTTTTCCACCAGGAAATTCCCACAAACCACCTTTGTGCTTTTTGTCGGGCCTTTTAGTGATGAACACTTCAGATTTATCGGTATTGAATATAATCGCAGCGACAATATGAACTCTTTTCATAATATCAAAATCTCTGACTCTACTTGAACAATCCCCAAGCTCTATCAAAGCCGGGAAGATAGGCTAAAAAAAGAGCCGCCTTAGCGACTCTTAGTATGTTTGTTTAGGCTATTTTGCCATGGCACTGTTTGTACTTTTTCCCACTGCCACATGGACAAGGCTCGTTTCGGCCAACTTTACGCTCTTCACGCACCATAGGCTGTTGCTGAACCGGCTCAGGAGCCTCACCATCATCAAACTGGCTGTGCGCCTGACTGTGCTGAGCTTGCGCCAATTTTGCTGCCGCTTCTGCTGCTGCACGACGCTGAGCTTCCATACGTTCAACTTCTTCTTGCTGCTGTACACGTACTTTCGACAAAACACTAATAACGTCAAATTTCAGTGCTTCCAGCAAACCTTCAAATAACTCAAACGATTCTCGCTTGTACTCTTGTTTTGGATCTTTTTGTGCGTAACCACGTAAGTGAATACCTTGACGCAAATGATCCATCGCTGCCAAGTGCTCTTTCCACAAAGTATCTAGAGTTTGCAGCATGACTGACTTCTCGAAGTTTCTTAGAACTTCTGGGCCAACCGCTTCTTCTTTCTCACGATAAATTGCTACAGATTCAGCCACCACTTTTTCACGCAGTGCTTCTTCATATAACTTGTCATCTTCTTCAAGCCACTGCTTAATAGGCAGGTGCAAGTCGAAATCATTTTTCAAGCGTTCTTCAAGGGCTGGAATATCCCACATATCTTCGAGTGATTGAGGTGGAATGTATTCGTCAATAATAGCGTTGAGTACGTCATCGCGGTTTTGATCCATCATTTCGCTGATGTCGTCCGAACCCATTAGCTCATCACGAAGCTCATAAACGGCGCGGCGTTGATCGTTTGCTACGTCATCGTATTCAAGAAGCTGCTTACGGATATCGAAGTTGCGGCCTTCTACTTTACGCTGCGCTTTTTCGATTGAGCGAGATAGCATCTTACTTTCAATTGCTTCACCCTCTTCCATACCGCTTTGGATTAAGCTTGCCATGCGATCGGAAGTGAAGATACGTAATAAACTATCTTCCATAGATAGATAGAAGCGTGAAGAACCTGCATCACCTTGACGGCCTGCACGACCACGCAACTGGTTATCGATACGGCGAGATTCATGACGCTCAGTACCAATGATATGCAAACCACCAGCTTCTAGAACTTTGTCGTGAACTTCCTTCCAGTCCGCTTTAATTGCCTCAATCTGTTCTTCAGTTGGGTTTTCAAGCTGCTCAACTTTAGTCTGCCAACTACCACCTAACATGATATCGGTACCACGACCTGCCATGTTGGTTGCAATAGTCACAGCACCTGGTGCACCCGCTTCTGCTACAATTTCCGCTTCTTTTTCGTGGAACTTGGCGTTCAATACATTGTGCTTAATCTTGGCATTTTTCAGTGCATTAGAAAGCAGTTCTGATTTTTCAATCGAGACCGTACCAACAAGAGATGGCTGACCTTTCTCAACGCGACCTTTAATGTCTTCAATAATGGCGTTGAATTTCTCAGCTTCCGTACGATAAACCACATCCGGCATGTCATCACGAACCATTGGGCGGTTCGTTGGGATAACTACCGTCTCTAAGTCGTAAATCGATTTAAATTCGAAAGCTTCAGTATCGGCAGTACCTGTCATACCAGATAGCTTTTCGTATAGACGGAAGTAGTTCTGGAAAGTGATTGAAGCCAGTGTTTGGTTTTCGTTTTGAATCTTTACGCCTTCTTTTGCTTCAACAGCTTGGTGAAGACCTTCTGACCAACGACGACCAGGCATCGTACGACCGGTATGTTCATCAACGATAACGATTTCGCCTTTTTCATCAACGATATAATCAACGTTGATTTCGAAAAGCACGTGAGCACGAAGTGCCGCATTAACGTGATGTAGTAAGCTTATGTTGGCAGGAGAATATAGCGTATCTCCCTCTTCCATTAAGCCATTCTTAATAAGCAGTTCTTCCACGTACTCCTGACCTGTTTCCGTCAAGTGAACTTGTTTCTGCTTTTCATCAACGGTGTAGTGCTTATCACCACGGTATTCTTCATCATCCTCTTTATCTTGTTTTTCTAGATAAGGAATCAGTTTGTTGATACGGGTATAAAGATCAGAGCTGTCCTCAGCTGGACCAGAAATAATAAGCGGTGTACGAGCTTCATCGATTAGAATCGAGTCGACTTCATCGACTACAGCAAAGAAGCGCTCGCGTTGAACGCGATCTTCATTTCTGAATGCCATGTTGTCGCGCAAATAATCAAAGCCAAACTCATTGTTTGTGCCATAAAGAATATCTGCTTTATAAGCCTCTTTTTTCTCTTCAGGAATCATATTTGGTACGTTAATACCAACTGTCATTCCTAGGAATTCAAATAGTGGACGGTTTGTCTCGGCATCACGCGCTGCTAGGTAATCGTTGACTGTTACAACGTGGACACCTTTGCTAGGCAAAGCGTTTAGGTAGGCCGGTAACGTAGCGGTTAGTGTTTTACCTTCACCAGTACGCATCTCTGCGATTTGGCCAGCATTAAGAACCATACCACCGATAAGCTGTACATCGAAGTGACGCATTCCAAACACACGCTTAGAGGCTTCACGAACCGTAGCGAATGCTTCTGGAAGTAATTGGTCAAGCGTTTCGCCTTTTTCTATACGTTGGCGAAACTCCACTGTCTTAGCTTTTAGCTCTTCATCGCTAAGTGCCTCAAAAGAAGGCTCATAATTATTTATTTCTTTAACAATTTTTTTAAGGCGGCGTAGTGTTCTTTCGTTACGGCTGCCAACTAACATTGTCAGTAGCTTAGATATCATTTGCTGCGAATCTCTCTTTTCTTCGACATTTTTCCGTCCACTTGCGTGCCTTCAGTCTCTAACTATTTCTTACTAACGATACTGAGATACATCATGTATCTGGTACATTGAGGTGATGACGCTGAATTTCAAGCCGAATTCAAAAATTAAAGGTCCTAGTGTAAGGAATTTTAGGGCGAACAACCATTATCAATACAAATTGTTTGAGATTCTTTTTAGTTTTTTAAGAAAAAACGACAACGAGACAAGTTAGATGGTTAATTTTAGCTTAGCAAATCAATAGTCCAGAGTATAAAATGAGATCAGATTACAATTTTAGAGGTATCCATGAGAGATCATCGGCCTACCACCACGAATGAAATCATTGCTCATTCGAAGCTTGCAGACATTCAACGTCACACAGAAGAGATCATTAAGATCAACGCGTGTCTAAAGTCGATCTTAAATCGATCACTGGCAGAACATTGCCGCGCAGCAAACATTCGAGGCAACATGCTGATATTAGAAGTAGCCAGCGGCGCGATGAAACTTAAACTAGAATATGAAAGACTGGCAATTTTAAACCAGCTAAGAAGATCTGGGTTTGCTAATTTGGTGTCTGTCGAAGTGAAAATAAACCCAGAACTTTATAAACAGATTCAAAATATTAAAAGCAAAGAGAAACCTTCTTCGCGAGTTATTTCTGAGGCTACAGCGCAAACATTATTGATGATTTCACAGCAAGCGCCAGATAAAGTGAAAAAGCAGCTAGAGCGTATTGCCAACTTAGCGAATAAAAAAACACACGAAAAAGACTAAGTACAAAAAAACCAGACCGAAGTCTGGTTTTTATAACTCGATGTTATTAGCGATCAAGCCACAACTACATTTGGATCGGCAAAAGCAACTGGGGATCCTACTTCTTCTTCAAATGTAGCCCACTCCCAAGCTTCTTGGTCAGCCAATACTGCTCGAAGTAGCTTGTTATTCAGGCCATGACCAGATTTAAATGCTTTAAACTCTCCTACAATTGCATGACCACACATATATAAATCACCAATTGCATCAAGCACTTTATGAGTAACAAATTCGTTGTCGAATCGAAGGCCTTCTTCATTCAAGATGCGATATTCATCTAAAACAATGGCACAATCAAAGCTACCACCTAAACATAAACGCTGCGATTGGAGATATTCAATATCTTGCATGAAACCAAAAGTACGAGCGCGAGAAATTTCCTTCACAAATCCTTGAGACGAGAAATCGAAAAGAAGATGCTGCTGATCGGCATCGATAGCAGGATGATTAAACTCGATTTCAAAGTCCATACGGAAACCGTTATAAGGACGAAGCTCTGCCCACTTATCGTCTTCTTCAAAACGAACGGGCTTTTTAATACGAATATAACGCTTAGGCGTATTAAGTGTTTCGATTCCCGCTTGTTGAATAAGATAAACAAACGGGTTAGCACTGCCATCCATGATTGGGATTTCTGGAGCGTCAACTTCAACAATAATGTTGTCTATTCCCATACCAGCAAGTGCAGCATTTAAATGCTCGACTGTTGAAATACGAACACCTTCGTCGTTAACAAGAGCTGTACAAAGCATAGTATCACGAACTGATTCTGGATCCGCTGGAAAATCAACAGGTTGCTCCAAATCCGTTCTACGGTAAACGATACCAGTATTCGCCGCTGCTGGACGCAGGGTCAAAGTGACTTTACGACCAGAATGCAAGCCTACGCCTGTTGTCTTGACAATCTCTTTTAAGGTACGTTGTCTGATCATTTACTTGCCTCAATCCCAAGTGCTTTAAATCACGGTCAAATCCGTCATCGACCGCGCATCCTACCATAATTATGAACAGTGTCAAATTATGATTAACATTTAATCAGCCTGGCGACGTAAAAATGCCGGTATATCTAGATAACCACTCTCTTTTTCTGTCTTAGGTGCCGTATTTTGACTGCTTGCCGTCGAAGGCGTAGCAGGTGAAGACGGCTGAGGAGTCACCTGGTTATTTCCCTGCAAAGGTTGTGCCGGTTTTTCTTCAACTTTTACTGAAGGTTGCGGGGTAATGACCTGCTGCTGTGGCTGAGCTGGCTTGCTCTTCCCTCCTGCAACAAGCGTAATATCTGGCTTTCTTTCGTTTCCAATGCCTGTCGCGACAACTGTTACTCGGATTTCCTCAGACATATCAGGATCCAACGATGTACCAATTACGACAGTCGCGTTATCAGATGCAAACGCTTTTACAGTATTACCCACTGTCTCGAATTCATCAAGACGCATATCCAAACCAGCAGTGATGTTAACAAGAACACCACGAGCACCAGCAAGATCGATATCTTCAAGAAGTGGGCTAGAGATCGCTGTTTCAGCAGCTTCTTCTGCTCTGTCTTCGCCTTTGGAAATACCACTTCCCATCATTGCGTGACCCATTTCCGACATTACCGTTCTTACATCTGCAAAGTCGACGTTAATCATTCCTGGACGAGTAATCAATTCAGCAATACCTTGTACTGCATTTTTAAGAACGTCATTGGCACTCGCAAATGCTTCCAATAACGTAACGCCTCGTCCAAGTACTTTTAACAACTTCTCATTTGGAATCGTGATTAACGAATCCACATGCTTAGATAATTCTTCTATACCTTGCTCAGCAAAAGCTAACCGTTTCTTACCTTCAAAACTAAACGGTTTAGTTACTACAGCAACAGTTAGGATGCCTAGCTCTTTCGCTACTTCTGCGATAACTGGAGCTGCACCAGTTCCAGTTCCGCCACCCATACCGGCTGCTATAAATACCATATCGGCACCAGTAAGAACTTCTTTAATTCTATCTTTATCTTCTAATGCAGCATCGCGTCCGACTTGAGGGTTTGCCCCCGCCCCAAGGCCCTTGGTGATATCGCCACCAATTTGAATGACACTATTAACGCTAGTTTTACGGAGTGCTTGCGCATCCGTATTAACACTAATGAATTCCACGCCTTCGATAGATTCACGCACCATGTGTTCAACAGCATTACCACCGCCGCCACCTACTCCAACGACTTTGATTACAGCATCGTCAGACATTTCCATCATCGGTTCAAACATGTGTTATCTCCGTTTTTCCTGCTTATCAGGTTAAAACTCTTTTTGTATCCAATTACGCACGCGCCCAAAAAGACTCGATACAGCTTGCCTTTTAGGCTCTCTGTATTCTGAGTCGTCAATAACTTGACCGTCTTTTGCATAATGAAGTAAACCAACAGCCGTAGAATGATACGGCTCTTTTACATAATCTGTGAGACCACTAACTTCTAGTGGTTTTCCCACGCGTACTTGATTGCGAAATACTCTTTCCGCGCACTCTATCAAACCTTCGATCTGAGCAGCGCCACCAGTAAGCACTACACCAGCTGCTAAATGATGTTTGATACCTTCCTCTCTCAGTTTCTCTTGGACAGTATCAATCGTTTGATTGACTAACCCCATTAATTCAGTGTAGCGAGGTTCAATCACTTCCGACAAGGTTTGTCGCTGTAAACTGCGCGATGGACGCCCGCCAACGCTAGGAACGTTAACTGCGTCATCTTTACTGACCAATTCACTGAGTGCACATCCATATTTAACTTTAATTTCTTCAGCGTCACTGACTGGCGTCCCAAAGGCAAAAGCGATATCACTTGTAACGGCATTTCCGGCATAAGAAAATACCTCAGTGTGACGAAGAGCTCCTCCCGTCCATATAGAAACATCCATTGTTCCTGCACCGATATCAACCACGCAAACGCCAAGCTCTCTTTCATCTTCGGTAATAACAGCATTGCTTGCCGCAAGACCAGAATAGACGATCTGCTCTACCTTCAAGCCGCAACGCTCCACTGCTTTGATAATATTCCTTGCCATATCATTATGGCAAGAAATTAGATGCACGCTAACTTCCATACGCACACCAGACAATCCAAGAGGATTTTTTATCCCTTCTTGGTAGTCAATAGTAAATTCTTGAGGAATAACATGTAATATACGCTGTTCATCACCAATTTTTATTGATTTTGCGGTGTGTATCGCGCGATCCATATCTTCTTGGGACACTTCCTCGTCTGAAATGGTTCCCATTCCTTTTTCAATTCGGCTCGCGATATGTCGGCCTGACAGAGAAATGAAGACGCTACTAATTTGGCATTCTGCCATTAGCTCAGCCTGATCAATGGCTCTTTGCACGGACTTAACGACAGATTCCAGATCGTTAACTCCACCTTTATCCATTCCCCTAGAAGGGCTAGTTCCTGCACCTATTATGTTAATTTGACCATCTGGTAAAAGTTCACCTACCAAAGCTGATACGGTTGCAGTCCCGATATCTAGACCAACAATTAAGTTGTCGTCAGAGGATTTTGTCATTTTAACTCTCTTGCTTTGATTCTTCGTCTGGAAGCCATCCCACAGCTGCTCCCGTATCGTATCTAAGATCGACGTAACTGACTTTGTCAGCTTTATTTCCTAATTGCTTATACAAAGAGATGAATCGAGCAATTCGTTCGTGCAGTGCATCTTTACCAAGCTCTAACCTAACACCATTGCCAAGGATAATCTGCCAAGCTCCACGCTCATTAAACACTACCGAACTAATATTGAGTCCTAGCTGGTTAAATTTTGGGTTAATTTGTTCCCATAAGTCTAAAACCTGCTCACTAGTCCCTTTAGGCCCATAAAGCTTCACTCGGCTACCTTGTAATTGGCCTATATTGCCATTGAATACTTTTCCTTGTTTATTTAGCAACTCATTGCCATTCCAAATAGCTACCGCCTGATATTCAGTTAGGTAGACATTGATCGTATCCGGCCATTGCTTACGTATTGAAGCACGAGCTACCCAAGGTATCGTCAGCATCGCTTGCTGCAGAGAGTTTACATCCTGAGACATAAATGTCCCGAGATGTCCTAACTTGGCCAATGATTGCTGAACATCTTTTGCCGTTACATGGTGCAGGTCCCCTTGAATAACCATCTTGGATAATGGCAAACGTTGCTCATCCCACATCCAAGAAACCGTTATATAGAGGAAAAAACCGACTAACAGTAACACTACCAACAAAAAGCTAATGCCAGCGGCGTGCTCTTTTAAAAATGGATATTTTGATACTTTCGGGCTTTTATCTAAAGCACTTTCATCCAAAATCCGTTATCCCTGCACTCACTAATAAACCAGTTTCTCAAAAGACAATTTACCGTAACTTTCGAATTATACTGAGGAAGTCAAAGTTATCAAACAATGAAAACGTCAAAAATACACGTAAAACTCACTATTTAGTTAACTGGATCACAGCATCAATTCGATTTATATGCATTCTTCATCTTATTGATATTTAACTCCAGAGACTCTAGCGACTTCGCTACTTTGCCAATATCTCCCGCACCTTGGGTTAATACTAAATCACCATCTTGTAAAACATTAGCCAAAACTGAGGGTAACGTCTTGCTATCAGGCACAAAAATCGGATCTAGCTTACCTCTTCCCCGAATTGTTCGGCACAACGCCTTACCATCGGCACCAGAAATTGGCTTTTCACCTGCAGCGTAAACGTCCAGCATAACTAGCACATCTACTTGATCAAGCACATTGGCGAAGTCGTCATACAAATCTCGAGTACGACTATATCTATGGGGCTGAAATATCATGACTAAACGTTTGTCTTTCCATCCATTTCTGGCTGCCTTTATAGTGACATCAACTTCGGTTGGGTGATGACCATAGTCGTCAACCAGCATAGCTTTACCATTCCCTGTTTCAAACTCACCAAGATGCTCGAAGCGCCGTCCTGTACCCTGTGTACTTTCCATCGCTTTCAGGATTGCTTCGTCAGAAATATCATCTTCAGTGGCGACAGCGATGGCTGCTGCTGCATTTAAAGCATTGTGCCGACCCGGAATATTTAACGTTATAGATAAGCTCTCTTTGCCTTCCCTTACGACGGTAAATTTACCTTGCTGACGCTCTTGACGATAATTTTCTATTCTTACATCTGCATCATCAGAAAAACCATAAGTGACAACTTGGCGACTCACTTGGGGGATCAACTCTCGTACAACTGGGTCGTCGACACACAAAATCGCTTGACCATAAAACGGCAACTTGTGCAAAAAATCTACAAACGTTTGTTTTAGCGTTTCAAAATCACCACCATAGGTATCCATATGATCAGCTTCGATATTCGTTACGATGCTCACCATTGGTTGGAGGTGTAAGAATGACGCATCACTTTCGTCCGCTTCAGCAATCAGAATTCGGCTTGAGCCCAATCGTGCATTGGTTCCCGCACTTTTTACCAAGCCCCCGTTTACAAAGGTAGGATCGAGATTAGCCTCAGAATAAATCTGCGTCACTAATGCAGTTGTCGTAGTTTTTCCGTGCGTGCCCGCTACAGCGATCCCATGTCTGAATCTCATCAATTCAGCTAGCATTTCAGCTCGCCTCACGATAGGAATGCGCAGCTCACGTGCGGCTAGGATTTCTGGGTTCTCTTCATTTATAGCCGTAGAAACGACCACCACGCTGGCTTGTTCTATGTTGGACTTCTGGTGGCCGATATAAACCTTAGCACCTTTACTTTCAAGGCGTTCAGTTACCAGATTGTGTGCAATATCAGAACCGGTGATCTTATAACCTTCATTGAGCAATACTTCAGCTATTCCGCTCATTCCCGCACCACCAATACCAACAAAGTGGATACACTCCACTCGGCGCATTTCAGGAACAACCGCTCGAATTCGAGCTAAATTTTGAGTATGTTTAACAGTCATTTATAATTCTCGTTAATTCGCTATAGCGACAATAGCTTCGGCGACTACACTATCGGCATTAACCTTTGCAGTTTCTCTGGCTTTATTTGCCATATCAAGCAAGCTTTCTCGGTCTAGCTGACGTATTTCTCCAGCCAATTTTTCAACACTAAGATCAGGTTGTTCAATCATTTTCGCGGCTGAGCATTCGATCAACTGTTCGGCATTAAGAGCTTGCTGCCTATCTTTATGCATAAAGGGGACGAATATAGCACCAACTCCAGCTGCTGCAACTTCAGATACAGTCAAAGCACCAGAGCGGCATATCAATAAATCAGCCCATGCGTAAGATTCCGCCACATCACTGATAAACTCAACTACCGAAGCATTTTGAACATGATTATCTTTATATGCTTGAATAACGCTCTCTTTGCTACCTTTTCCTGCTTGATGCAAAACCTCAAACCCTTCGCCTAAGCTTGCCATCACACTAGGCAATGTCTGGTTCAGAACTCTTGCTCCTTGGCTACCGCCCATGACCAGAATACGAATAGGTCCTTGCCGTCCCTTAAATCTTTCATCTGGATTTGGCAAAGCCACGACATCTTCTCGTACTGGATTACCTACCACTTCAGCGGAAGGAAAAGCACCAGAGAAGGCTTGAAAGACTTTGTTAGCAATCTTTGATAACCAGCGATTGGTTAATCCTGCCACCGCATTTTGTTCGTGCAAAACGATGGGAATTCCAAGCGTACAAGCAGCAACACCTCCTGGACCACTGACGTACCCCCCCATACCTAATACCGCATCAGGACGCCAATTTTTCATATGTCGTCTGGCCTGAAGTACCGCATTAGCAATCTGAAATGGCGCGCCTATTAGTCGCAGTGGACCTTTCCCTCGCAAACCTTTAACTTTAATAAAATCAATCTCGATTCCATGCTTGGGCACTAAGTCTGCTTCCATTCGATCAGATGTTCCTAGCCATCGAATTTCCCAGCCTTGCTCCTGAAGTTTTTTAGCTACCGCTAATCCTGGAAATATATGACCGCCTGTACCACCGGCCATCACCATTAATCGTTTATTCTTTGTCATCAGAGCTTTGTTCCGCTAACTGGTCATTTCGTTTTTTTAATCGACACTCATAATCAATTCGCAATAGAATAGCTACCGCGACCGACATTACCACTAAGCTCGATCCGCCATAACTAATCAAAGGCAGCGTTAGACCTTTCGTTGGCATAATACCGGCGGCTGCACCGACGTTAACTAACGTTTGAAAGGCAAACCAAATGCCGATACCTATTGCTAAGTAACCACCAAAATTTTGTCCTTCTTCAAAAGCTCTTTTACCAATCATTATCGCTTTAAACACCAAGCTAAAAATCAACATTAACACCAACACCACACCTACAATGCCGAGCTCTTCAGCAATAACGGCAAAAACAAAGTCGGTGTGCGCCTCTGGAAGATATTCTAGTTTTTGTATGGAATTGCCTAAGCCTTGACCAAACCACCCACCGCGACCAAAGGCGATGAGAGATTGAGTAAGCTGATACCCACTACCAAATGGGTCTTGCCAAGGATCCATAAAAGAAGTAACCCGGCGAATACGGTAAGGCTCAGCTAAAATCAAGCCAACCACCGCAGCAACACCAGCCATCATCAGAGCAATAAATTGTGAGAGCTTGGCACCGGCGATAAATAACATGCCAAACAAGGTGACCAGCATAACAATGACAGTGCCTAAATCCGGCTGGCCTAAAAGCAACACTGCGAGCGCGCCAAAAACCATAATAGGCTTCATAAAGCCGCCAAAAAACGTTTCCCGTACTTCGCTTTGCTTACGAACCAAATAACCCGCCATAAATATAAATAGAGAGAGCTTGGAAACTTCTGCTGGCTGTAAGTTAAAAAAACCAAGAGGGATCCAACGGGAGGCCCCATTGACTGAGCGACCACCAATTAACACCACAATGAGCATGAAAAAAGAAATGGCTAGCAACCAAGAGCTATATTTCAACCACTTCTCTGTTGGAATTTGCAATACAATGGAAGAGACGCCAAGTGACAAAAGCAAAAATATTGCGTGTCTTGTCATAAAATAGAAAGGTTGCCCCGTTAGTCTAGTACTCACGGGAAAAGAAGCGGAAGTTACCATAATCAGGCCGAAAGCCATTAGCCCTAAAGAGATCCAAACTAACTGCCTGTCAAACAACGCTTCAGCGGACGGCTTTGCCAGCCACCGCTTGACACTAATTGCGGAACCCTTTATTTGCATATTTAGTAACAACCCTGTTAAGCGTACTTCTGAGCGAGCTCGGTAAACGCTTCTCCTCGAACCATAAAGTTTTTGAACTGATCAAAACTTGCACATGCAGGTGATAGCATCACCATATCATGTTCCTTTAATAACGGGGCTATCGATTTAATTACATCGTGCATGGTGTCAAATTGCTCAGCAGATGGGTGCAACGGCATAAATTGAGCAGCGTCTTTGCCAAAACAGCAAAGCTTTACATCAACAAAAGATAAATGTTCACCAAGCTCAGAAAAATCTGCACCTTTACCTTCACCACCGACTAACAAGTAAAGCGTACCTTTACAATCCAAACCGGCTAGCGCAGCAGCGGTACTCGCAACATTGGTTGCCTTTGAATCGTTAACCCACTTTATACCTTTTTTATCAACCACTACCTGACAGCGATGCGTCAAACCATTGTAAGATTTAAGTGCATCAAAACCTAGGGAGTAGTCAACGCCAGCTTGTTCAAGTAAAGCGAGGCATACCAAAGCATTCGCAACGTTGTGCCGACCAACTAAAGAAAGGTTCTTGGTAGCAATTAAAGGCTGACTATTTACAGATAAATATTCTTCGCCTTTAACAGAAACCACACCATATCGGGCACTATTGTTAAGACCAAACTCGACGATCTTACTTTGAGTGGGATTGTTTGGGTAGGTTTCCACGTCTTCAGAATTCACTACGCAGCACTCAGCATTGTCGAAAACTCTTAATTTCGCCTGACGATAATCTTCCATAGAGTCATAGCGATCCATATGATCTTCTGACAGGTTTAAAAAAGCAGATGCGGCTGTGCGCAGGCTAGATGTGGTTTCAAGCTGAAAGCTCGAAAGTTCAAGAACATAAAGATCATGATCGCTCTTTAGCAAGTCAAGAGCAGGTAACCCTATGTTCCCGCCAACTCCTGTATTAATTCCACAAGCATTTGCCAGCACTCCCGTCAGGTCTGTTACGGTGCTCTTACCATTGGAGCCTGTGATTGCCAGTACTGGTTTATCCACGTGCCAAGCAAATAGCTCTATATCACCAACCACTTTAATGCCACGCTTCATTGCTTCTTGAATCTCTGGTGTTGCTAAAGCGATACCAGGGCTGAGTACAATCAAGTCTGAATTTAGAAGCCAATCTAAATGCCATCCACCAGAATGAAGTTCGACCTCATTAGAAAGCTGCTCTTTTCCAGGAGGCTCAGCTCTAGTATCCATGACTTTAATGGATAAGTTATTCGGACGGTTTTTCAGAAAGTTGACCACAGATAGCCCTGTGATACCAAGTCCGACTACAACAACATTGGCAATATCTAGCCAAGGATCTACAGCTTTTATGTCTGTCACAACCAAACCCTACTATCGAACTTTTAGCGTTGCCAAACCAATCAAAACTAACACAATGGAAATAATCCAAAATCGTACAATCACTCGCGGCTCAGGCCATCCTTTTAGCTCATAATGGTGGTGAATTGGTGCCATACGGAAAATTCTTTGCCCGCGTAGCTTATAAGAACCCACTTGAAGGATGACGGAGACGGTTTCCATCACAAATACACCCCCCATGATGACCAAAACAAATTCTTGTCTAACCAAAACAGAGATGGTTCCAAGTGCGCCACCAAGCGCGAGCGAGCCCACATCACCCATAAAAACTTGAGCTGGATAAGTGTTAAACCACAAGAAACCGAGCCCAGCACCGACCATTGCAGTACAAACCACCACAAGTTCAGAGGTAAGAGGAATATAAGGAATATGAAGATAATTAGCGAAATTGAAGTTGCCGGTTGCCCAAGCAATCGCTGCCATACCAGCAGACACAAGCACCGTTGGCATGATCGCTAAACCATCTAGGCCATCAGTTAAGTTAACCGCATTGCTCGTCCCAACAATAACGAAATAGCTGAGAATAATATAAAAGAAACCAAGCTGCGGCATCACATCTTTAAAAAACGGGACGACAAGCTGAGTTGCTGCGGTATCTTTACCGTGAACATACAATGCGAAAGCAACAACAAGTGCAATAGCTGACTGCCAAAAGTATTTCCATCGCGCAATCAAACCATCAGTGTTCTTGTGAACGACTTTTCTGTAGTCATCAACAAACCCAACAATACCGTAACCCGTAAGCACCGCTAGTACTGCCCACACATAAGGGTTGGTAAGATCTGTCCAAAGTAGTACGGTAATAATAATAGAAGCGAGAATCATTATCCCGCCCATTGTTGGAGTGCCTTGCTTACTAAAGTGAGATTCAGGCCCATCGTTGCGAACAACTTGACCAATTTGTAACTTCTGCAGCCGTCTAATGACAATCGGCCCCATCCAAAGGGACAAAGATAATGCTGTTATGATACTGAAAATAGCTCTGAACGATAAGTATTCAAACAATCGAAAGAAAGAAAAGTATGGCTGTAACAACTGCGCAAGCCAAATAATCATGAATATTTCTCCTTCAAAGACGCAGCAATTTCGAACATTCGAGCGCTATTTGCCCCTTTGACTAATAATGTGTGTTGGTATTTTTCTTCTAATGATAGATGATGATTTACGTAAGATATCAAGTCGTTATGGCTTTCGAAGTGATTTCCGTGACAGAGTTGGCTAATTACTTTTGCATCGTCACCATATGTTAAAACATGGTCAAAACCATACTGAGCAGCATGTTCTGCTACTTCTTTATGCAAGCTTTCACTTTCACTGCCAAGCTCCGCCATGTAAGCAAGAATTAACCACTTTTTACTAGAATAACAATCAAGCAAATCCGCAGCTGCTTTCATTGCTGGAACACTCGCATTATAGCTATCATCAATGAGCGTTATGTTATCAGTTAATTTGATAACTTCCACTCGCCCTTTCACATTCGATAGGTGCGCTAAACCAGCTTGGATATCTTCAAGGCTAACATCCATTTCTAACGCTAGAGCGGATGCCGCTAACGCGTTGGCAATATTATGTTCTCCAACAATAGCAAGCTGGATTTCTGCAGAGCCGCGTGGCGTATGTAATACAAAATCGGCTTCACCTTTTGAATTCATCATTACACAAGAGGCGAAAAAGTCAGCCTGAGGATTGGTCACGGAAAAAGTTCTGACTTTTTTATCTTTTAGAACATCTGTCCACAGCTCTTCACCGCAACTATCCAAGTTGAGAATGGCGCTGCCACCCGCAGATAAACCTTGGTAAATTTCGCCCTTGGCAATTTTCACACCTTCAATTGAGCCAAACCCTTCAAGGTGTGCTTCTGCAACGTTATTGACTAATGCCACATCTGGCTTAACTAGCTGCGTGGTATAAGCAATTTCACCGATATGGTTAGCTCCGAGCTCAATCACTGCGAATTTGTCTTCTGGAGCAGAACGCAACAGTGTCAACGGCACGCCAATATCGTTGTTAAAATTACCTTGTGTATACATCACTTTTCCAGCCCGAGACAAAATACTGCTTAACATCTCTTTTACTGTTGTCTTACCACAGCTACCAGTGATTGCCGCCGTTTTCGTTTCACATTGTTGATGCACCCAAGCGCCAAACTTACCCAGAGCGAGTTTCGTATCTTCTACCACAAGTTGAGGTACCGATACTTTTTGCTCAGACGAAACCAGCAAAGCGCAAGCACCGGACTCGATAGCTTGCTCAACGAAATTATGTGCGTCGAAACGCTCTCCGACCAGTGCAATAAACAATGCTCCAGATTCGATATTTCTGGTGTCAGTGGAAACAGAATCTATTTCTATACTCTGGCCAATCAATTTTGCATCGAGCACTTGAGTTAATGTTTGAAGTGAAACTTTTATCATGAGATGAGTCCTAGTAAAGTTTGGGCAGACTCTCTGTCAGAATAATGAACGGTCTCTTGCCCTATTACCTGATAGTCTTCGTGTCCTTTCCCTGCAAGAAGAATAATGTCTTCAGGGTTTGCTGTGTTGATTGCGTGAGTGAGAGCTTTGAATCGGTTATGTTCAACCAAAACGGCATTCGGTGTATTAGTACCACGCAAAATATCTGTCACTATTATGTCTGGGGATTCGCTACGTGGATTGTCGTCCGTTACAATTACGCAGTCTGCCAATCTTTCGGCAATTTCTCCCATCATAGGGCGTTTACCAGTATCTCTGTCTCCGCCACAACCAAAGATCGCCCAAAGCTTTCCACTACAGTGAACTTTTAAAGCCTTGAGAGCTTTTTCCAACGCATCGGGAGTATGAGCGTAATCGACAACCACTTTCGCTTTGCCTACCGTTTGGAAAAGCTCCATTCTGCCAATCACTGGGGTAATATTTGCCGCCTGATTAACCAACATATCTTTGTCGATACCTAACTCCAATAAAGCACCAAAAGCCAACAAGACATTGGACGCATTAAATTGGCCGATTAAAGGAACAGAGAGTTTCCCGCTGCCATATTCACCATCGAACTGTATTTCAATTCCTTTGGTTGAGTAATTGACTTTCTTGGCCCATAAAGCACGTTGTTCGCCAGTCTGTGGTTGCAAAGAAATAGCCAAGGCATTCGGCATTTCATCGAGCCAAGTTTTACCCACGTCATCATCCGCGTTAATGACCGCATGTTTTGTTTTGTGCTTTGTAAAAAGAGACTGCTTGGCTTTAGCGTACTCTTCCATCGTATGATGATAATCAAGGTGGTCACGACTTAGGTTTGAAAAGACGCCAACTTCGAATTCTGTCGCCTTTACTCGATATTGCACCAAACCATGAGAAGAAACCTCAAGCGCTGTAATTTGAGCACCTTGTTGTTCTAATTCATGTAATGTCTTTTGAATTTCAATGGCATTACCTGTTGTATTAACAGCGGGCTGCAAATTCGACAAAAAGCCGTTACCTGTGGTACCCATTACTGCAGCTTTTGTTTCTACCAGCTCAAGCCACTGTGCTATAAGCTGTGTAATTGTCGTTTTACCATTTGTACCTGTAACACCTATGAAACGACAATTTTCGGTAGGATAAATTCGAGCAGATAGTTCAGATAAGTAGTGAGACAAATTCTCAATATTAACGACTGGTACACCCTCGACCATATTGATGAATCCATGCTCGTTACGACTGCTCGCCTCAGCTATGACGCAATTTGCGCCATTTTTTATCGCTGATGGGACAAACTTACGGCCATCAACTTCATGCCCATTCATTGCCACAAACGTATCGCCTGGTGAAATTTGCCTACTATCGAGCTGCAAATCCTTTATTTGAAGTGCTGCATATGGCGTGTTTGATAGTTCAACCCAAGGAGAAAGCAATGTTGCTAGTGTATGTTGTGTCTTCATAATTGTGCTTCCTACTTTTAGGATTATTTCTTCGCATCTGGTGGAATATTCAGTATTTGCAAAGCACCTTTCATGATTTTTGCAAACACGGGACTAGCAACCGTACCGCCGTAGTAATTATCCCCTTGTGGCTCATTCACCATCACTGCTAGAGCAAGCCTTGGGTTACTTATTGGTGCAATACCGGCTGTATAAGCGAAATACTCGTCGCTATATTCACCATTTTCTGCTTTACGAGATGTACCTGTTTTAGCCCCGACTTGGTAGCCAGGTACTGCCGCTTTTACTGCCGAGCCACCAGGCTCTGTTACGGCCTCCAGCATTTTCAATACGCGTTTAACATTTTCATGGCCAAACACCTGACGACCTTCAGCCTGATGGCTGGTTTTTACAATATGCAAGGGCATATAATGACCGTAGTTACCCAAAGTGGCGTAGGCATGCGCTAGCTGTAAAGGCGTAATACTTAAACCATAACCAAATGCTAGAGTCGCTATTTCAATCTTCGACCAGCGACGACGATTCGGGAATATACCCGTCGTTTCACCAACTAAGTTAAGCCCAGAAAGCTCTCCAAATCCGGCGGCGCTGTACATATGCAGAAGTGTTTGAATCGGCATTCTCAAGGCCAACGTTGCTACACCGACATTACTCGATTTTTGCAATATCGTCGTCAGATCAGCCTTGCCCACTTTTTCAGTATCTGTAACTAAGCTTCCTCCAACTCGCATAACGCCATTACCAGTATCAATCACAGTGTTCGGTTTCGCAGCGCCACTATCAAGTGCAGCCAAAATTACAAATGGTTTCACCGTTGAACCAGGTTCAAATGCATCGGTAATGACCCGGTTACGCATATTGAAGCTCTTTAAATCCGAGCGATTGTTGGGATTATAAGAAGGCGCGTTAACCATAGCGAGAATCGCACCCGTTCTTACGTCAATCAAAACCGCCGAGGCAGACGTTGCTCGATAATCAGCAACGACTTGTTTAATTGCTCGGTAAGCGATAGCTTGAATTCGTTGATCAATGGTTAAAGTAAGCGGCTTACCTTCTTGGCGTTTTTCAAGCGAAATATTCTCCACCACACGACCATAACGATCTTTGCGTATTACTCTTTTGCCCGCTTCACCGGTCAGCCAATCGTCATAGCTACGCTCAACACCTTCTAAGCCATGGCCATCAATACCTGTAACACCCACAATATGAGCACTGGCTTCACCAGCTGGGTAATATCGACGAGATTCGTGCTTTAATCCCACGCCTTTAATTTTTAACTCTCGTACGTAGTTCGCCATGGCAGGGCTGACTTGCCGCTGAATATAGATAAAGCGCTTCTTAGCGTTTTTCTTTATCTTATTGACTAATGCGTGGCGGTCCAAATCCAATACGTCGGCAAGCGCGTACCATCGCTCAAGGTCTTTCAAATCGCCATCTTTTATGATGGTTGCTGGATCAGCCCAAACCGCATCAACAGGAACACTTACAGCAAGAGGTTCGCCGTTACGATCGTAAATAATGCCGCGAGCAGAATGAAGAACTTTGGCTCGAATGGAACGAATGTCCCCTTGATGAATAAGATTTCCGGGCTCTATTACTTGGATATAGGCAATACGACTAACAAGCGCTGCAAACGCTACGAATACAAAGAAAATTACAAGGTAGAAGCGCCAACGGATCAGTAGCGGCGCGTGAGTATCTTCCTTGCGTTCAGGCTTTGAGTTTGACTTGGATTTTTTTGATTTCATTTGGCTGAAAAAGTCACTTCCTTGCTTGAATCTGGTCGTACCATGTGAAGTTCGGTCTTAGCGATTGTTTCGACCCGACTACTGTCCGCTAATGATGTTTCCTCAAGAAGTAGGTTACGCCATTCATCATCCAGCTTTTCTCGCGCCACTAACGTTTTGTCCTTTTCAGCGATCGCGAGCCGTGTATTGTAGGTGGTAAATACGACACCCATAGAAGTAAATAAAATCAGAAACAACAACAAGAGAGGCAATCGACCGACTGTCACTAAATCTTTGGCAATAATCTTGGCTAAGTTGGGTGACGACTGCTTCATAATTCCATTACAGTTTTTCTGCGACTCTCAATACTGAGCTGCGTGAACGAGCATTAGCATCTATTTCTTCTTGCGAAGGTTTAATTGCTTTGCCAATAGGCTTTAGGTTTGCAGAGCCTAAAGCTTGAATTTCTTTTTCTGTTAACGGTAAGCCATGAGGAACTTGCGGGCCTTGGCTCTCCTTGCGGATAAATCGCTTCACCATTCTGTCTTCCAGAGAGTGAAAGCTGATCACCGATAAACGTCCTTGCTGAGACAAAATACTTGCTGCACCTTTTAAAGCTACATCGATTTCTTCAAGCTCACTATTGATATATATACGTAACGCTTGAAACGTTCGCGTTGCTGGGTGTTTTTTCTCTTTGAAACTCTTTGGCGCAGCCTCTGATATTAATTTGGCTAACTGAGTAGTACGTGTCAACGGCTCTTGCTGTTCATCTTCTCGAAATGCGACAATGGCTTTTGCAATTCGTCGTGCATGCTTATCTTCACCAAATTCACGAATGACCCATGTGATGTCATCCAACTCTGCGTGCGCAAGCCATTCAGAGACTGGTATCCCAGATGTCGGATCCATACGCATGTCTAGCGGGCCATCTTTCATAAAGCTAAAACCGCGCTCAGCATCGTCTAATTGAGGTGATGACACTCCCAAATCAAAAAGCACGCCATCAACCTTACCTGCTAAGCCATACTCTTCAGCATATTGAGAGATGTTAGAAAACGGCCCATGAACAATAGTAAACCTAGGATCCTCAATTTTATTTGCTTCTGCGATTGCTTGAGGATCTCTATCAATACTGTACAGTCGACCCTCTTCACCCAGTTTCGACAAGATCGTTCGACTATGACCACCTCGACCAAATGTTCCATCGATATAAATACCGTCAGGTTTAATTGCTAACCCGTCTACCGACTCATTGAGTAATACAGATACATGTTGGAACGATTCAGTCATGATAATCTCGCCACGCAGCCCAAAGCTTGTTGATAATAACGTTAAAACGTCAAGTTAACTGACGACTATAGCATTGAGGGCCGCTGCTCACACCTCATGTTATTGAGCTAATTCTAGTATTTAGAAATTAATTTTCGTCAGTTACAAGTAAAAAACCCATCATAACTTGTTGTTATGATGGGCTAATAAAAGGGAGGAGTTGACACATAAGCCGGGTTCTGTGCCGCTTTCGCGGTAGTAGCCATTCGTCTAGGCCAGCAATCGCTCACTGGCTCAAGCAACCTACCCGCTTCCTTACGCGAGCAGCGCAATATGGAAGCCTATTTGGTCTTGCTCCGGGTGGAGTTTACCTTGCTACGAACTGTTACCAGACGCACGGTGCGCTCTTACCGCACCCTTTCACCCTTACCTGTACCCATAAGGCCATCGGCGGTTTTCTCTCTGCTGCACTTGTCGTGGGCTCGCGCCCCCCAGGCGTTACCTGGCACCCTGCTCTATGGAGCCCGGACTTTCCTCCCCTTCACCAGTCTCCCAAAGGACATCAATGAAGCAGCGACTACCCAGTCAACTCCGAGGCGCGATTGTATAGATTATCGAGAAACCTGTCTATAGTGAAAAGGCGTAGAAACGGTATAAACGATCAATTGTTAACGTAGTTGACCTATAAATTTTCTAATCCCCACTTATAAAGGGCATTCTTTTTCAGTTGATGAAGCTCTGCGGTTATCGCTGCAGCCTTTTTCAGTGGTAATTCTTTTGCTAAAACAGACAAGGTACGTGCCGCTTCATCTGAAATTTCTTTGCTAACTTCTTCTCGATAGCCATGAATCAGCAGCACCATCTCGCCTTTCTTGCGATTGTCGTCTTCATCTACCCAAACTATTAGCTCACCAAGAGGCAAACCTTGAATCGTTTCAAAGGTTTTAGTCAGCTCTCTCGCGAGCACGACTTCTCTATCCGGGCCAAGAACCTCAAGCATATCTTTTAAAGTATCTTGTATACGGTGTGTTGACTCGTAAAAAATACTGGTCGCCGTCGATTTCTCAATTTGTCTTAGTTTGTCTATTCTGCCTTTACTCTTGGCAGGTAAAAAGCCCTCAAAGCAAAACCGATCCGATGGTAAACCTGATGCGCTCAAGGCCGTAATCACAGCGCAAGCCCCTGGCAATGGGACAACTTTGACGCCTGCTTGACGACATTTTTTTACTAAGTGGTACCCTGGATCACTAATTAGAGGGGTTCCTGCATCAGAAACCAATGCAATGGAGCTTCCTGCTAAAATTTTTTCGACCAAGACCTGCGCTTTTTGTTGCTCGTTATGATCATGTAACGCAAAAGTTTTAGTATGAATATTGAAGTAAGATAATAATTTTCCGGTGTGTCGAGTATCTTCCGCAGCGATAAGATCGACTTCCGTTAAGACTTCTATGGCTCGCTGAGTAATATCACTCAGATTACCAATAGGAGTCGGTACAATATAAAGAGTTGGGATGTTAGCCGATAATATTTTGCTATCTGTCATTTGTTAACTATCACTTCAACGATTAATATAGAAACAATTTCACATGGAACCTCATAAGAACTCATGGCTATAAAGAACCATAAGAAAATTAGTGTAACACGCTTACTCACTCCAGTTGTAATAACAATGACACTAGCTGCCTGTTCTTCGGTACCGACAGGCAAAGGCGATATCGATATTACACCTCCTGCTTCCGAATCTGCTCAAACCTATATCATGCGAGCAGACGCCAGCGTCGGAACACTACAAAACGATTGGTTGATTATGGCTTTGAAGGCGTCCATTAAAGCGGACAACAAAGACCAGACCAGATTGCTGTTGAATCGCCTTTCTAAGCAACAACTCAACAACAAGCAGCAGGCTGAAATTGATCTAACTCTTGCCAATCAACTGATTCGTAATCAAGAGTATCAACAAGCACTAGACAAATTAAACTTCAAATTATGGTGGAAACTGCAAGATGTTCAGTGGAAAGAATACCATGAGTACCGTGCGAAAGCGTTCACTGGGCTCAACGATTATTTCCAAGCTAGCCGCGAATTAATCTTGTTATCCGACTATTTACCTCAAGACGATCAAGCGAAAATCGCTACTGAGGTTTGGCACAACCTCAACAAATATTCTGCGCAAGACATTACCAAGCTAACAACAAAACCTAACGAAGATATACTCGATGGGTGGTTGCAGCTCGCTATCTATATGAAAACGCTAGCCAATAACATTCCTCAACTGCAAAATACGTTGAAGCATTGGTTGGCAGAAAACAGTCACCACCCAGCCGCACTTTATACACCACAAGATATCAAAGATGTTCTATCACTTAAGTTCATCAAACCAGTTCACACTGCATTGCTGCTTCCGTTGACTGGCAAGTTCTCCAAGCAAGCTCAGCTAATACGTGATGGCTTTATTTTGGAGATGCTCAACGAAAAAGATCGTAATCCAAATGCAACCCTAACCATCGTGGATACCAACAGTGACAATGGCCAAGCAATTGCGGATACACTGAAAAATAAAAACATCGACTTTATAGTCGGACCTCTGCTGAAAAGCAACGTTGAAAAACTTCAGCAGTTGCAAGAGCAAATGCCGACACCTATCCCGACGTTAGCTTTAAATATCCCAGAGCAAGTGGATCCAAACATTGATACTTGCTATGTCGCCCTTTCCCCAGAACAAGAAGTGGCTCAAGGAGCAAAACACCTGTATGAACTTGGCTATAAATATCCATTGATATTAGCGCCACAAGGGGCTTTTGGTGACCGAGTTGTACAAGCCTTCAAGAACGAGTGGAAAAAATACAGCACTGACAACGTAGCGGTTAGCCTGTTTGGCGATAAGCGTGAATTGCAGAAAAATATCAATAATGTGTTTGGCTTACAAGCGAGCCAACAACGCATAGCGCAAATGGACAGATTGATGGGAATACCTCTACAATCTCAACCGAGAAGCCGCCGAGATATTGATGCTGTCTACATCGTTGCTAACAGCAGTCAGTTAACGCTCATCAAACCATTCATAGAAGTCGCCGTAAACCCAGATGCGACTCCGCCAAAATTATTTGCAAACTCTACAAGTAACAGCGGCAATACTAGATACGAAGATTTGTCAGGCATCGCCTATAGCGATATTCCAATGATCGTTAATCCAAACCCTGCTCTAGCAGAAGAAATGAATAAGATTTGGCCGAAAAGCACCAATTCAGAGAAAAGGCTACAAGCATTGGGAATGGACGCGTATCAGTTAATGGAGAAATTACCACAGATGAAAATTATTGATGGCTATACCATCGATGGTGAAACAGGCGTGCTTAGCATCAACAAGCAATGTGTTGTACAGCGCGAAGTGAGTTGGGCAGTGCATGGTGCTGAGTAGCCGTAAGAAAATTGGCTCTCAATATGAATTACAAGCTCGAAAATATTTGAAGCGGCAGGGATTGCGCTTCATTGAGCAAAACTTCTTAGCGAAGTGTGGTGAAATTGACTTAATCATGCGTGAAGGCCAAACTTTTGTTTTTGTTGAAGTACGATACCGAGCAAATCAAAGATTCGGCCACGCTGCTGAAACCGTAACAGCCAGTAAAATGAGAAAGTTGGTAAATACCGCTAACTTGTGGTTACAGAGGCAAAGATTAAGCCTTCACTCGACAGATTTTCGATTCGATGTTGTCGCCATCCACCAAAATGGTGATCATATCGAATGGATAAAAAATGCAATAACCGAAGGATAAACAATGCTAGATAGCATTAAAGACAGCTTTAAAGAAAGTATACAAATACAAATTGCAGCAGCGGAAGCGCTGCCCGATGTCATTACTCATGCCGCTCAAGCAATGGTGACGAGTTTGCTCAATGGCAACAAAGTTCTTTGTTGTGGAAATGGAGGCTCATCTTCAAACGCTCAACAGTTTGTATCTTGCTTGTTGAATAAATTCGAAACAGAAAGACCGAGCCTTCCAGCCATGGCACTTACTGCTGACAATACGACTTTAACGGCTGTTGCTAACGACTATCACTATGAAGAAATTTTTTCCAAGCAAGTACGAGCCTTTGGACAAGCGGGTGATATTTTGTTGGCTATTTCAACCAGTGGTAACAGCAAAAACATCATAAAAGCAATGGAAGCTGCAGTAACTAGAGATATGACAATCATCGCCTTAACCGGCAAAGATGGTGGTGAGATGGCTGGACTGTTAGGAGAAAATGACGTTGAAATACGTATCCCCTCTCATCGCACTGCTCGGATACATGAAGTTCATATGGTGACACTCCATTGCCTCTGCGATTTAATAGATCAAGTTTTATTCCCTGCCCATGAAGAATAGAGTTATGAAATATTTATACGCAATTTTTATGTCTATGGTTATCCTATCAACGTCAGGTTGTGTAGGTATTATTGCTGGAGCGGCTGCTACCGGCGTTGTTGTTGCGACAGATCCTCGTTCAAGCCAACAAATATGGACTGATGAGAATATCGAGTTTGAAATAGCAGGAATCAATAATAAGGCACCGTACAGCAACAATGTTCGTATTGCGGCCAGTAGCTACAATGGTGTTGTTGTCTTGATGGGCCAAGCCAAAACTGAACAATTAAGCCAATCATTTGAAGACAAAGTTCGCCAACTAAAAGGGGTTAAATCTGTTCACAGTGAAGTACAGATTATGGCTCCACTAAGTATTTCTGCTGTCAGCAATGATAGTTGGATCACCACTAAGGTAAAATCAGCGCTACTGACTAGCAATGATTTAAATGGCTTGAAAATCAAAGTGATTACAGAAAATAGTCAAGTTTTCCTATTTGGATATGTGAATCACAAGCAAGCAGATATCGCGACGCAAATTGCTCGAAATATTTCTGGAGTTAAGCGAGTCGTTCAAGCTTTCCAATACAATAACAAAGCCAGCACTACTAGCAATACAAACAGTTAGGTTGGTACGTATAAAAAAAGCAGCGCTTAAGCGCTGCTTTTTTGTAGTCGTTTATTAACAAGCTACTTAACTACCCTTAGGCTAGGTTTACCTTTAGGCCTAGGTGGCTCGTCATTAGGCTCTGGCTCTGAGGACGTGATAGTTTCATCTTCAACTTGAGTAGCGACACTCAATGGTGAACTCAGCTGAGACTCTTCCTCTAACGAGTCAAAGTCTTCATTTTCCACCTGCTGCGTATACGCGTCTTCTGGTTCAAACATAGTTCCTGCGCCATTTTCACGGGCATAGATAGCTTGAACAGCATACAGAGGAACAATAACTGAGTGAGGACGACCACCAAAGCGAGCGTTAAACGTAATCGCTTCATTACCTAGCTCTAAGTTTCCTACCGCTCTAGGCACGATATTGAGAATGATTTGACCATCTTGAACAAACTCTTCGGGAACGCGAACACCCGGTAAAGTAGCGTCCACCACTAAATGCGGTGTTAGGTCATTATCCACTAGCCAGTCATAAAAAGCGCGCAGCATATAAGGTCTGCGCGGCGTCATATTTGATACGTCCATTAATCAACCATTATCGAGTAAGACGCATTTCACGCTCAGCTTCAGTTAGAGAAGCTAAGAATGAATCACGTTCAAATACACGGTTCATATAGATTTTTAGCTCTTTTGACCCTGGCCCTACTAACTCAATACCTAGCTGTGGTAAACGCCAAAGTAGCGGAGCTAAGTAGCAATCAATCAAGCTAAACTCTTCGCTCATGAAATATTCAAACTCTGCAAAAACTGGAGCAAGAGTTAATAAGTCATTTCTTAGTTTATTGCGAGCTGCATTTGATTCTTCAGCGTTACCACGAACGATTTTATCAGCCAGTGAATACCAGTTCTTTTCGATACGGTAAATCATTAAGCGACTGTTACCACGTGCCACTGGATAAACAGGCATCAATGGTGGGTGCGGAAAACGCTCGTCCAAGTATTCCATTATAATTTTTGAGTCATACAGTGCCAGCTCACGGTCGACTAAAGTTGGTACCGATTTATATGGATTCAGTTCAATCAGTTCTGCTGGCAAGTTTGCTTCATCAACCAGCTCAACTTCAACACTTACGCCTTTTTCGGCCAAAACAATACGTACCTGATGGCTATACATATCAGATGTACTTGAAAATAGAGTCATCACAGAACGTTTATTGGCAGCTACAGCCATGGAGCCCTCCAGCACTTAAAGGTATAAAAAATCAATGGAGGCTAAGCCTCCATTGAAAACATAAAATTTGGATATTAGCACGGCATGATAGCACAATTAGTGAACATCACGCCAATACTCTTTCTTAAGAAGCACCACAAGAATGGTCAAGATCACTAAGAAGCCCATAACCCACCAACCCATGGTGTGCCGTTCCAACTTAACTGGGTCACCGGAATACTCTAAGAAGTTAACTAAATCGCGTACTGCAATATCGTATTCTTCTGTATTCAACTCACCAGTACCGTCGGTCTCGATACCCATGATTGTTTCAACTTCTTCTCCATTGACCACTTTCTTACCGTAGACAGGAATTGGAATACCCTGAAGTTCTTCCAACACATGTGGCATACCGACGCTTGGGAAAACGATATTGTTCACCCCAAATGGGCGACTAGGGTCTGCATAAAAAGAACGCAAATAAGTGTATAACCAATCGACACCTCTCACGCGAGCAACGAGAGTGAGATCTGGTGGTGGCGCACCAAACCATTTTGCAGCCGCTTTTTCAGGAATCGCATTAGTCATCAAATCACCGATCTTAGATTCTGGATTGAAGACTAAATTTTCTTTCATCAGATCCAATGGGATGTCTAAATCCGTCGCTACGCGCTCATAACGTTGATATTGAGTCGCATGGCAGCCAAAGCAGTAGTTCATGAATAATTTGGCGCCATTTTGCAGCGAAGCCTTATCCGACAAATCATTGTTCGCCTTGTCTAGCGGCACATTTGCACCTGCGGCAAAAACTACCGAAGGGAAGATTGCAAATAAAACTAAAATCCATTTTTTCATTTGAACCTCACCCTCTCTGGTAACGGTTTGGTATTTTCGTTTTTACTGTAGAAGTACAGCAAAACGAAGAACATAAAATATCCCAAGCTAAATATCTGCGCCATTAAGGTATAAGTTGGGGTAGCTGGTAGCGCACCTAAAATACCTAGAGCGATAAAGCAAATAGTGAACTGGATGATATTGAATAAATGGAATTTACTGCGATAACGGTATGAGCGTACTTTACAGCGATCAAGCCACGGTAAAACAAATAGCACGACGATTGATGCACCCATCGCAATAACACCAAGCAGCTTATCAGGGACTGCACGTAAGATTGCGTAGAACGGCGTAAAGTACCAAACTGGCGCGATATGCTCAGGTGTTTTAAGTGGATTAGCCGCTTCAAAGTTCGGTGGCTCTAAGAAATAGCCGCCCATTTCTGGGTTGAAAAACAACACGTAACAGAAGAAGAACAAGAAACCGGCGATTCCGACCAAGTCCTTCACCGTGCCGTACGGATGGAAAGGAATCGAATCGATAATGTCGTATTTCTTCGAGTAGTATTTGTGGAATTTAAACTGTGTTTTGTAATCGTCGCCTTGGCTGCCTTTAGGTAACTTAGTATCAATACCGTCTGGGTTATTCGAGCCAACTTCATGCAAAGCTAGAACGTGTAAAACAACAAGAAGCAGTAGAACGATTGGTAGAGCAATAACGTGCAATGCGAAGAAACGGTTTAGCGTCGCGCCTGAGATAACGTAGTCGCCACGAATCCAAAGTGTTAAGTCATCACCAATCACGGGAATCGCACCAAAAAGTGAGATGATAACCTGAGCACCCCAATAGGACATTTGCCCCCAAGGTAGAAGGTAGCCCATGAAGGCTTCAGCCATCAGCACCAAGAATATCAACATACCAAACAACCAAAGAAGCTCCCTTGGTTTTTGATAAGAGCCGTAGATCAAACCACGGAACATGTGAAGATAAACAACGACAAAAAAGGCAGATGCACCAGTGGAATGCATATACCGTAGTAGCCAACCATAATCCACATCACGCATGATGTATTCAACCGAGGCGAATGCACCTTCTCCTGATGGTACATAGTTCATTGTCAGCCAGATCCCCGTCAAGATCTGATTGACTAGTACCAACATTGCTAGAGAACCAAATAAATACCAAAAGTTAAAGTTTTTTGGCATTGGATACTCAGAAAGATGCTTTTTATACGCATTCATTGCGGGAAGGCGTTTTTCCACCCAATCAAGTAGAGCTTGCATCATGCTTCTCCCGTTTCATCTACACCGACAATGATTTTGGTTTCACTCAAGTACATATACTTGGGCACAACCAAATTCAAAGGAGCCGGTACTCCTTGAAAAACACGCCCTGCCATATCAAATTTTGAACCGTGGCAAGGACAGAAAAAGCCAGATTTCACTCCCTTAACTTGATCACTAAAACTGTCTGGTAAATAGGTAGGTGAACACCCTAAGTGGGTACAAATTCCAACAGCAACAAAGTACTCTGGCTTTATTGAACGATATTCATTTTGCGCGTAATCGGGTTGTTGTTCCTCCTCCGATTTCGGGTCTCGAAGTTGATTATCAAGACTAGGTAAGTTTTCGACTACAGAAGCAGCACGACGAACGACCCAAACTGGCTTACCACGCCATTCGACGCGAACCATTTGTCCATCTTCTAGTTTACTGATATCGACTTCGACCGGAGCTCCCGCAGCTTTCGCTTTAGCACTGGGATTCCATGATTTGATAAAAGGTACGGCAACCGCGACGGCTCCAAGCCCACCAACAACCGCAGTTGTAGCAGTTAAAAAGCGCCTACGTCCGTTGTTTAAAGGCACATTGCTCATCCAAACACTCTCCAAATTGCTCCCTTTGGATTTAATCTTTAATTCCTATTAAAGAGCATGGCTAATAAAATACGAATTTTTTTGTATCTATTTGGTTGGAAATCATAATTAAATCCTTACTTTTTGACAAGATAAAGCTACCTTTTTGTAACAATTGTGAAGCAAGTCAGACGCAAGGTCACAAAAGGGATAAAAGAAAAACAAAGGTTAGCTAACCTTCGGCATTCGTAGGATTAATGAAGGGACAGAAAACAAAAAAGCCTGGCAAAATGCCAGGCTTTTAACACACAATTCAGCAAAAAACTGAAACGTAATCCCAAAAAGTAAAAAGAGATTAACGCTTAGAGAATTGTGGACGACGACGTGCTTTACGTAGACCAACTTTCTTACGTTCAACGCAACGAGCGTCGCGAGTAACGTAACCAGCTGCACGTAGAGCAGGACGTAGAGACTCATCGTATTCCATTAGCGCGCGAGTGATACCGTGACGGATAGCACCTGCTTGACCAGAAATACCGCCACCTTTAACAGTAACGTATAGGTCTAATTTTTCAGTAAGTTCAACTAGCTCTAGTGGCTGTTTAACAACCATGCAAGAAGTTGGACGACCAAAGTACTCTTCAAGGCTACGCTTGTTGATTACAATGTTGCCGCTGCCTGGTTTGATGAAAACACGCGCAGCTGAGCTTTTGCGACGGCCAGTGCCGTAGTATTGATTCTCTGCCATTTTCGAAATCCCCAATTAGATGTCTAGTACTTGTGGTTGTTGAGCAACATGGTTGTGCTCAGCGCCAGCGTAAACTTTTAGCTTACGGTACATAGCACGGCCAAGAGGACCACGTGGAAGCATACCTTTAACCGCTAGCTCAAGAGCCATTTCAGGCTTACGATCAATTAGCTTTTCAAAAGTAATTGATTTTAGTCCACCTGGGAACTCAGTGTGACGGTAGTAAACTTTACCTTTAGCTTTGTTGCCAGTAACAGCAACTTTCTCAGCGTTAACAACGATGATGTAATCACCAGTATCAACGTGAGGAGTGTATTCAGCTTTGTGTTTGCCACGTAGGCGAGATGCAATTTCACTTGCTAGACGACCAAGAGTTTTACCCTCTGCGTCTACAACGTACCAGTCACGTTTTACAGTTTCTGGTTTAGCAACGAAAGTTTTCATGCTAATAATAACCCGTTAATTTAATTTTAAACTTAAAGGAGCATTGCTCCCACTGTCTAAGAGCCCATTCATCACCCCTTCGAGTGGTTGGCACTCTCGGCATTTCAATAGAAATGTGCCTGCAGTAACGGTGGGTCGCAGGATTATAGTGAAGTAAGACGAAAAAATCACCTTTTTTTTTAGGCAAAAAGGTGATTTTTTTAGCTTTAGAGGCTGTTAACCAAGTCGCTTAAGATAAATGCTCTTTAGATAAGTAGTCACAGCTTTGCATTTCCACCAGACGAGAGATGCAACGCTTAAATTCAAACTCAAGTAAACCGTTGCTATATAGCTCTTCCATCGGTACTTCAGCTGAAATAATCAGTTTTACGTTGCGTTCATAGAACTCATCTACCAAAGCAATGAAACGCCTCGCTGCATCTTCTAAATTACTGCCCATACTCTTAACGTCGGATAGTAAAACAGTATGGTAGATTCGAGATAGCTCTATATAATCGTTTTGGCTGCGAGCAGTCTGACATAGCTGTTCAAAAGAAGCATAGAGGATACCATCACTCTCTTTTAGAACATCTATCTGTCTGTGATTAATTTCGATACTGCTCTCAATGTGCTTATCTTCACCTGAAAGCTTTTCGAAGTAATGTTCAAGATTTTCATTCGCCGCTTTGTCCAAAGGGTGATGATAGATCTCTGCTTTCGTCAGAGTACGCAAACGATAGTCTATTCCACTGTCAACATTGAGTACCACGCAGTTATTTTCGATTTCTTCTATCGCAGGTAAGAAACGCGCCCGTTGAAGACCATTGCGGTATAGATCTTGAGGTGGAATATTTGACGTCGCAACCAAAATGACACCACGTTTGAACAGAGCCTGAAACAAAGTTCCCAGAATCATTGCATCTGTAATATCTGAGACAAAAAACTCATCAAAGCAGATAATTTCGGCTTCTTCTTTAAACTTGTCAGCGACAGACTCAAGTGGATCACTAATATCACCAAGTTCGCGTAGTTCATCATGAACTCGAAGCATAAAGCGATGAAAGTGCGTACGCATCTTATTGTTGGTTGGTAGAGACTCGTAGAATGAGTCCATTAAGTAAGTTTTTCCTCTACCAACTCCTCCCCACAGATACAAACCTTTGGGAGTCTGTACTGCATTGTCCGTCTTTTTAAACCATTTTTGCCAAGCTTTTCCTTTGTTTTCGATTGGCGCATTTAGGTAATCAATTAGGTTTACGTACAATTCATCTAAGGCTTCAATTGCTTTTAATTGAGCTTCATCCTCTTTAAACCCAAGTTGTTCAATGTCGTTTTGATATTTACGTTTAGGTGTCATTGCTAAACTGCTCACAGACGATAAATTTGCAGTGGAAACTACAACCACTGTATATTGCTTTATTACAAAGGGCTGACATAGTACCATGTGATTTGTACTTGTCTAACCAAACTCGCTTATTAGATATGTAGCACAACAAAAGAGAAGGAGTGACTATGCCTTGGATCTTTGCGCTTGTAGGCTTGATTGTTGGTATCGTAATTGGGGTTCTCATCACACGTTTAACCACCCCTGACTACAAAAAACATAAAGTCATTCAAAAAAACTTAGACGCCGCCAAATATGAATTAGAGCAAAAACGGCAGGAAATAGCCGATCATTTTGCTCAAACAGCAGAAATGTTGGATACCTTGGGTAAAGACTACACCAAGTTGTATCAGCATATGGAAAACACCTCTTCTGAGATGCTGGCTCACTTACCAGAACAAGATCATCCGTTTTCTAAAAAAACCGCTCAGCTCGACACTGAAGAGCAAAAGCCAACCACCCCCTCCTCCAGCGATGAACAAGCACCTAAAGATTACGCCAGCGGTGCCAGTGGACTTATGAACGAAGATAATGAAAAAGAGTTTGTAAAATCTGCTGAAGTTGTGACATTGCGTTAAGTCTTGCACCCTCTCAGTATGAGAGGGTGAACTTTTACTATCATTCCCAAGTCAGAATTTTCACCAACACCAATTGAATTTGTGTTTGGATGGATAAATAAATAACAAAAGGCCATCGAAAAAGGAGTTGTAAGATGAAAAAGCCTTTATTAGCTATAGCGATTCTATCTTTAAGTTCAATTCTAACCCCCTTATACGCTACCGCCTCTATTCCAGCTGCAATAGAAGGTGGTGAAGTTCCAAGCCTTGCCCCAATGCTAGAAAAAGTCACACCTGCAGTCGTGAGTATTTCAGTTGAAGGCACACAGGTGTCGAAACAACAAGTACCCGAGCATTTCCGCTTCTTTTTCGGACCTGACTTTCCCACAGAACAGCTGAAAGAACGCCCGTTTAGAGGGTTAGGCTCTGGCGTCATTATTGATGCTAAGAAAGGCTATGTCGTTACTAACTATCACGTTATTAATGGTGCTAAGAAGATAAAAGTTAAACTGCACGACGGTCGAGAATACGACGCTGAGCTCATCGGTGGGGATCAAATGTCCGATATTGCTTTATTAAAACTTGAAGAAGCAAAAAACCTCACTGAAATTAAAGTTGCAGACTCAGACAAACTGCGCGTTGGTGATTTTGCAGTCGCAATTGGCAATCCGTTTGGCCTTGGCCAGACCGTGACATCCGGCATTGTTTCTGCGTTAGGTCGTAGCGGCCTAAATATCGAAAACTTCGAGAACTTTATTCAAACCGATGCAGCAATCAATAGCGGAAACTCTGGCGGTGCACTCGTGAACTTACGCGGAGAACTTATCGGTATCAATACTGCTATTTTGGGCCCCAATGGTGGAAACGTGGGTATCGGCTTTGCTATTCCGTCTAATATGATGAAAAACCTCACCGACCAAATTTTAGAATATGGTGAAGTGAAACGTGGCATGTTAGGGGTTCAGGGTGGAGAAGTCACTTCTGAGCTAGCTGAAGCATTAGGTTATGAAGCCAGCAAAGGTGCCTTTGTTAGCCAAGTTGTCCCAGACAGCGCAGCGGACAAAGCGGGTATCAAAGCTGGTGATATCATCGTCTCCATCAACGGTAAGAAGATAAACACATTTGGTGAGCTGAGAGCCAAAGTCGCAACGCTTGGCGCTGGCAAACAGGTCAGCATTGGCGTGATTCGCGATGGCAAAGAGAAATCATTTAAAGTGACTCTAGGCGAACAAACCAACATCAAGACTGATGCCGACAAGCTCCACAAAGGGCTGACTGGGGCCGAACTAACTAACACAACGAAGAGCGACCCAGTACAGGGAGTAAAAGTTGACTCAGTCAAAGAAGGCTCTCCTGCTGAGGCATATCAAATTGAAAAAGGCGATATCATCATGAGCGTCAACCGTAAACGAGTTAAAAACCTTGCAGAATTCCGCAAGATCCTTGATACCAAACCAGCGGTACTTGCGCTCAATGTCCGTCGAGGCGATAGAATGATCTATCTAGTCGTTAGATAGCCAACGAGTTTTTACTCAAAAGCAACACAACAGTGAGGCATACTTTCAAGTATGCCTCTTTTGTTATTTATTCAACTAATGCTATTCTTGCCACTCTATCGAAGTAATTACAGTGACTCGAAGGCATGCTAAAAAAACTTCTACAATCTGTCGCGCTTGGCTTAATAACAGCGTTGATAATATTATTAGTTATCCCTTCTCTGCGTTCTAAAGTTTTGCCAGAGTTTTCAACAGCATCGACCGACAACGTCGATACTGTCCAACTTTCATTTAATGACGCGGTTAGACGAGCAGCACCTGCTGTCGTTAATATCTATAGTCGAAAATATACTGAAAATGACCGCACTAAGCTTTCAACACAGGGCTTGGGCTCAGGTGTTATTGTTAGCAAAAAAGGCTACATCATCACAAACTACCACGTCATTGCCAATGCAGACCAAATTGTCGTGGCGCTGCAAGACGGTCGTGTCGCCGCTGCCCAACTGGTTGGTACGGATAGAAGAACGGATATCGCTATCTTGCGTATTCAGATGAACGATCTCCCCGTTATTCCTCTCAATCCGAATTACAAACCTAAAGTCGGGGATGTCGTCCTAGCTATCGGCAACCCGTACAACTTAGGTCAAACGACAACATTCGGAATTATCTCTGCAGTAGGGCGCTCTTCGATTAATGCAGGAAGCCGCCAAGATTTTATTCAGACCGATGCGGCAATTAATAAAGGTAATTCTGGCGGTGCTTTGGTGAATACGCGTGGTGAACTTGTAGGTATAAATACAGCCTCTTTCCAACAGGGTACCGACTTAGAAACATACGGTATCTCTTTCGCTATCCCCTATTCACTAGCCAACAAAATAATGCAAAAAATCATCGCTGATGGCCGAGTAATCCGTGGTTATATTGGCATTGATGGTCAGGATATTAATACTCTGACTTCTAGATTATCAGGAAGCGATCATCTAGGCGGAATCGTTGTAATGGGCGTTGATCCAAACAGTCCAGCAGCGCAAGCTGGCTTTAAACCTCAAGACATTATTCTTAAGATTGATGGGCACAAAATCAATGGCCGTGAAAGTGTTATGGATACCGTGACAAACTTACGTCCGGGCACAACGATTAATGTGGAAATTATGCGTGCTGGTAAAAAGATGACTCTGCCAGTGACCGTTGCTGAAGATCCGAGAGGTTAAACAGCCTTTATCTAGGATGGAAACCGAGACTAAAAAACCTGCTTTAAAAGCAGGTTTTTTAGTTGGGTATACCTTGGGGCTTACTCTTCTTCTACTGCTTCAGAATCGTAGACACCAAGTTCGATTTCAACTCGAGTCACTTTTTGTAAGCCTCTTGGAAGCAAAGAACCACGACGGCCTCGCTCTCCTCTAAAGTTATCCAAATCACTCGACTTCAGACCAAGTTTACGTTTACCTGCATAGAGAGTTAAAGTGCTCTCCTTAGGCAACGCGAGCAAGTGCGATAAGTATTCTTCACGCTCTTTTGATTTAGCCGCAGGGATATTGATGATCTTATTCCCTTTACCTTTGCCGAGCTGAGGTAAATCCTTAATTGGGAACAACAGCATTCGACCTAAATTAGTGATAGCGAGAATCTCATCACTATCGAGATCTCTAATCGCTTTAGGTGACATTATCTCAGAGCTTTGCGGCAAATTAACTAGTGCTTTACCACTTCTGTTTTTCGACAGTAAGTCAGAACCCTTACAAACAAAGCCATAACCTGCGTCAGAACCAACCAACCAAAGCTGCTCATCCTCACCCATCACTACTTGGCGAATATTGGTACCAGCGGTAATGTTTAACCGGCCTGTTATTGGCTCTCCTTGGCTTCGAGCAGAAGGCAAAGAGTGCGATTCAAGTGAGTAGCTCCGACCATCACTGCCTAAAAATATCGCTTGCTGATTGCTCTTACCACGAGCATGGGCGAGATATTTATCGCCAGATTTATAATTCAGACCAGAGGCATCGACTTCATGACCTTTAGCATGACGAATCCAGCCTTTTTCCGATAGCACTACCGTAATCGGTTCACTTGGAACAAGATCTCTTTCTGTTAATGCTTTAGCTTCAGAGCGCTCAATCAAAGGTGAACGGCGATCATCACCATACTTATCAGCATCTGCTTTGATCTCTTTTTTCAACAGTGTGTTTAAGCGACGTTCAGAACCTAAAAGCAACTCAAGCTTTTCGCGCTCTTTTTCTAGTTCATCTTGCTCGCCTCGAATCTTCATCTCCTCAAGCTTCGCTAAGTGGCGAAGTTTCGTGTCAAGAATCGCGTCCGCTTGAATGTCCGTAATACCAAAACGACTCATCAATACCGCTTTGGGGTCGTCTTCGGTGCGGATAATTTCAATCACTTCATCGAGGTTTAGGAAAGCGACCAACAAACCTTCAAGAATATGCAACCGAGAAAGTACTTTATCTAGACGATGTTGTAAACGGCGACGAACTGTCGCACGACGAAACTCGATCCACTCAGAAAGGATTTGCACCAAGCCTTTTACTTGAGGGCGATTGTCTAGGCCAATCATATTCAAATTAACACGATAGCTCTTCTCAAGGTCGGTTGACGCAAACAAATGATCCATCAACTGTTCACAATCGATACGGTTAGAGCGAGGAACAATCACGATACGAGTAGGATTTTCATGATCCGATTCATCACGCAAGTCATCGACCATTGGTAACTTCTTCGCTCGCATCTGATTGGCAATTTGCTCTAACAATTTGGCACCAGATACTTGATGAGGCAGCGCAGTAATGACGATATCTCCACCTTCGCGCTGCCAAACAGCTCGCATTTTTATGCTGCCTTTGCCGCTGCGATAGATTTTCTCGATATCTGTCTTCGAAGAGATAATTTCTGCTTCTGTTGGATAGTCTGGACCTTTGACATACTCCATCACATCGGCAAGTTCTGATTTAGGCTTATCGATAAGATGAATAGCCGCATCAGCAACTTCACGGACATTGTGTGGTGGAATATCTGTCGCCATACCAACAGCGATACCTGTTACGCCGTTGAGCAATATGTGTGGTAAGCGAGCAGGCAACATTTGTGGCTCTTTCATCGTGCCATCAAAGTTAGGTTGCCACTCCACAGTACCTTGTCCAAGTTCACCCAATAATACCTCTGCAAACTTGGACAGTTTAGCTTCGGTATAACGCATCGCAGCAAAAGATTTAGGATCGTCTGGCGCGCCCCAGTTTCCCTGCCCATCCACAAGCGGATAACGGTAAGAAAACGGCTGAGCCATCAAAACCATGGCTTCGTAACAAGCAGAATCACCGTGTGGGTGATACTTACCTAATACGTCACCAACAGTACGTGCAGATTTTTTGTATTTCGCCGCTGCAGATAAACCCAGTTCCGACATCGCGTAGATGATACGGCGTTGAACGGGCTTAAGCCCATCACCGATGTACGGCAGAGCGCGGTCCATAATTACGTACATGGAATAATTGAGGTAGGCGTCTTCAGTAAACTTACGCAGCGGTAATTGTTCGACCCCATCAAAAGACATTTCAATAGACATGCATTACACCTCCGCCATATCGCCGTTGTTTTGCAGCCAACTGCGACGATCATCGGCGCGTTTCTTACCAAGTAGCATATCCATCATTTCAATGGTCGCCTCATTGTCATCAATGGTTAACTGAACCAAACGACGAGTGTTTGGATCCATGGTTGTTTCGCGAAGTTGTAGCGGGTTCATTTCACCCAAACCTTTAAAGCGCTGCACGTTGATCTTGGCTTTCTTCTTACTCAAACGTTCTAATACGCCCTCTTTCTCTTGTTCGTCAAGCGCGTAATATACCTCTTTACCACAGTCGATACGGAACAATGGTGGCATAGCGACATAAACATGCCCTGCTTCAACTAACGCTCGGAAGTGCTTAGTGAATAACGCACATAGAAGAGTCGCGATATGAAGTCCATCGGAATCCGCATCCGCAAGGATACACACTTTACCGTAACGCAAAGAGTTGAGATCGCTGCTATCTGGGTCAATCCCCAAAGCAACCGAGATATCGTGCACTTCTTGTGACGCAAGAACTTGGTCAGCAGACACTTCCCAAGTATTGAGGATTTTACCGCGAAGGGGCATGACAGCTTGGAACTCGCGATCGCGAGCCTGCTTAGCACTGCCGCCTGCCGAGTCTCCTTCAACCAAGAACAATTCAGTTCGATTCAGGTCCTGTACCGAACAATCAGTCAGTTTACCTGGTAACGCAGGGCCTGAAGCGACTTTCTTACGCACCACTTTTTTGCTTGCACGCATTCTACGATGAGCATTGGCGATGCAAACTTCGGCGAGCTGCTCTGCAAGATGCGGTTTTTCATTTAACCATAAGCTAAAGGCATCTTTGACAACGCCAGAAACAAACGCTGAAGTTTGACGAGAAGATAATCGCTCTTTAGTTTGTCCAGCAAATTGCGGATCCTGCATCTTAACTGATAACACGTATGAGCAACGCTCAAAGACATCTTCACCAGTCAGTTTTACACCACGAGGAAGTAAATTACGGAACTCACAGAATTCGCGCATAGCGTCAAGTAGGCCTTGGCGAAGCCCATTAACGTGAGTACCGCCCTGCGCGGTCGGAATCAGGTTAACGTAACTTTCGGTGATCATCTCACCGCCTTCTGGCTGCCACACCACCGCCCAATTCGCCACTTCTGTTTCAGCTGAAAATTCTCCAGTGAAAGGCTGCTCAGGAATTAAGGTATAGCCCTTAACACCTTCGGCTAGGTAATCTTTTAAGCCGTCTTCATAGTACCAACGGTGTTCATTAGCATTCACTTTATCGCTAAAGGTAATTTCTAGCCCCGGACACAGTACGGCTTTCGCACGTAAGTTATTGAGAAGACGAGTAACCGAGAAGTTACCGGAATCAAAATACTTGCTGTCTGGCCAAAAGTGGACACTGGTTCCTTTGTTGCGTCTTCCGCAAGTCCCAGTAACAGTTAAGTCTGATACTTTGTCACCATGCTCAAAGGCGATTTCATAAACTTGACCATCTCGGCGCACCGTCACTTCTACTCTTTTTGAAAGTGCGTTAACGACCGAAATACCAACACCATGCAAACCACCAGAAAACTGATAGTTTTTATTGGAAAATTTGCCCCCAGCGTGCAATCTACACAAAATCAATTCAACGCCTGAGACGTTTTCTTCGGGGTGAATATCAACTGGCATTCCTCGACCGTCGTCAATCACCTCTAGGGATTGGTCGGCATGAAGAATCACCTGAACCTTGGAAGCATATCCGGCAAGCGCTTCGTCGACACTGTTGTCGATCACTTCTTGTCCCAAGTGGTTTGGGCGCGCTGTATCCGTATACATCCCTGGTCTGCGACGCACTGGTTCTAAGCCATTAAGAACTTCAATGGCACCAGCATTATATTGTTCTGTCATAATACGGAATGCTTAATTAGAAAATGTATGTAGCTAAGCTATACCCAGCAGCTCTGGCGATACTGGGCACAATTCGGCACTGCGTTCGAGTTTTAGTTATAGCCAAAAGCAAACAAAACAGTACCGACAATGTTAGAAGCAGAGATTATCATCACAAATTTACTCTGCAATGTATATACTCGGTCAGTATTTACCGTTTTACTTGGCTAGAAAAGCGTTTATAGCGATCTGCTCGTATAAAAATAAATCTATGCCACTCTACAGCTTCAAAAACTCAACGATTTTTTCAAGGTAACGATCAAAGCCAACAAAGCTATGATCTCCTCCTTTTTCTATTGTCTGCTTACCACCTTGGAATCGCTCAATCGCCTGACGATAATCGAGTACCTCATCGCCTTCTTGTTGAAGCAACCAAAAATCTGCTGGATTATTTATAGCAGCGATATCCAGTTGCTTGAGCTCTTCGATATGGTGTCTTTCTAAAAGATAGGTTTCATTAGTGTATGGATTGGTTTGCTCGCCTAGATAATCAGCGAGCAGTTCATAGGGCTTCACCGCCGGATTAACGACAGCAGCTCTCAAGCCAAACTTGCTATTTAACCAAACAGACAGATATCCACCAAGCGAGCTACCCACAAGACCAATGTTATATTGATGTTGATATTCTTCGACCAAATCATTCAATAACTGGGCAGCTTGTTGCGGGAAGTTAGGAAGCTTAGGAACAACCACCTTAATATCTGGACGATGAGTTTGACAAAACTCAGTCATCATATTCGCCTTTAGAGACTTCGGTGAGCTGTTAAACCCATGGATATACAACAACAACGGCTTTTTCATATTGCGACTACTTCGATTACTAAGACCTGAGTTGAGCCTAATACTAATAACCTGCCGCGTTAAAGTCAGGTAAAAACTGCCCTGCTGGCAATCTTTTTACTTGCGTTGTGATTCTACCATCATCATGCAATTCCAACTCTCTCCAGCCTGGAGCAAGATCATCTAGAGCAAAATCATCGGATACAGGTTTAAATTGAACACAAGTGGACGGTGTGGCTAACACACGTACTTGATTGACCATTTGATCCATTTCTTGGTGAATATGACCGCATATCACAGCTTTTACCATTGCGTATTTTTCAAGGATTTGCCAAAAATCTGCGCTGTTTTTTAAGATATGGTTGTCTAACCAAGCACTGCCTGCTGGAATTGGGTGATGATGAAGCAAGACTATGCTATGTCTATCTGAATGCTCAGTAAGCTTTTGTTCCAGCAGCTCAAGCTCACTATCACTCAATCGACCATGAGGAACTCCAGTCACCTGAGAATCTAGCAAGATCATCTGCCAACTATCACCTAAAAGCACATGATTTTCTTGCTTAATTTGTACTGAAGGGAGCACGGAGCTCATAGCTGCTTTTTCATCATGGTTGCCCGGCAACCAAAAACACGGTTGCTTTAAGCAAGCTATACCCGCTGCAAACTTTTGGTAGGCCCCTTCGCTGTGATCCTGACAAATATCACCGGAGGAAATAATGGCGTCGAAATCGTATCCATCGTTTTGCACAGCTTCGACAACAGCTTTGAAGCTATGCTCAGTATTAATACTTAAAAGAGAGTCGTCGTCAGATGCAAAAAGGTGTGTATCCGTAATCTGCAATAACTTTATGCTGCTTTGTTGTGCTGACCTAAACGGCAATTTCATAATTTAGAAACCTAAATTTAATGCTTAATTTTATAATATTGTTGTTTTGCTAATTCCGTGCTTTAAACAAAAGGTGAGCCAATCACCTAAAAAACGATTCAGTTGAGCTTTCTCGTCTTTTTGTAACATCTTGTCATTAGGATAATGATAAACAGGCTTCACACGCTGGATGTGTTCACTACTACACACCTCTGCCACACGGGCGTCGTGGTAAAGCCTGACAGACATTTTTGGCAATGGGAACACTGGGACGTCATCGCTTTGACAGATATCGACAAGAGTTGTGTACTTTGTGATTTCGCCCACTTGCAGTTGGTAAGTCATGTTTGCAGCCTGATAACTGCAGACATGCCCCACTGGCGCATTGCGTGGAACAAGCGCATTAAGTTTTGCATAGTTTGTCTCATATACACGCATCAGCTCAGCAAGATCAACGTGATATGAGTTATTTACTGCTGTGTTCGCCATTGTTTTTGAATTGACTCATAGTTCATTTGTAACCATTGCAAAGCAATAATTGATGCTCCATTTTCAATAATTCCAGCTTCAATGGCCTCGTATGCTTCGACGCGGCTCATCACATGGACTTTTATATCCTCTCCTTCATAGTCTAAACCATGAACGCCATGTGCTGTAGCTGCATCGACTCTACCGATATATACATCAATTTTTTCTGAGCAGCCTCCAGAAGAAGGATAAAACGAGGTAATCTTGTGAAGTTGGTCAATTTCAATTCCCGCTTCTTCCTTTGCCTCACGAATTGCAACTTGCTGAGACGACTCGGCAGTATCAATCACTCCAGCTACAATTTCGAACTGCCATGGGCTTATGTCATCAAGAGCGCCGACTCTCACTTGCTCCACAATGACGACTTGATCTTTCTCAGGATCGTAGGGCAACACGGCAACCGCATGACCTCGCTCAACAAGTTCTCTTTCTATTAGAGCGCTCCAGCCACCATTAAATAATTTGTGTTGAAAATGGCATTTCACCATTTTCAAAAATCCTGTAAAAAGCGGTTCCTTTGACACTATTTTGATATCTTGCGGACCAAAGGTAGGACGTTGCTCTTTAGAATGACGCATTTTTACCTCATATATATGTACGACCAAACCACCGTATTGTGCGTGATTCCAAGTGTAAAGATAACCAGCATATTGGAAAATGTTTGGTATAGTCTACTGAGATAAAGGTAAGACAACAAAGGACGTAGCTCAACTTTTTGTACAAATATTGTAGAAATATTTAAATCTAACAAAAAAATTTGTTGCCCAAGCGGACAATTAATTGCAAAAAGTGCAAAATTGCGGATAAAATAGCATCAATTTCGGTTACACTTCTGGTGTGACCTCTAAATACATTTGGCAGGAATAGGACATATGAAAAAACTGCTTCCATTATTAATCAGTGCAGCCATCGGTACCGTCAGTACTTCTTCTTGGGCCGAGAATCTTACTGAAATTTATAACCAAGCAAAAAAGAACGACCCTACATTACTTAGCTCAGCTGCAACTCGTGATTCGACTGTGGAAGCTGTTAATTCGACGCGTGGCGCATTACTACCTCAAATCGATCTAACTGGTAGTACAACCGCTTATAGAGGTACCTCTGGTGGAGCTGACTCTGATTACAACCAATGGAGTTCATCTCTTACATTAACTCAAGCTCTATACGATCGTTCTAGCTGGATTGACTTAACTACGGCGCAAAAAAATGCTCGTAAAGCCGATGCAACTTATGCAGCCGCGCAGCAAGATTTAATTATGCGTACCGCAACTGCGTATTTTGATGTTCTAAAAGCCAAAGATAACTTGGCCTTTGTGCAAGCAGAAAAAGCCTCGGTTGGTCGCCAATTAGAACAAACCAAGCAACGTTTTGATGTAGGGCTATCCGCCATTACTGACGTTCAAAATGCACAGGCTGATTATGACAGCGTATTAGCCAGCGAGATAACGGCTAAAAATGACTTACTAAACAGCTATGAAGGCTTACGTGAGATTACAGGCCAAGAGCCAACTAACTTAGCTGTGCTGGATACTAAACGTTTTTCTGCAAGCAAGTTACCAGAGAGTCTTAACCAATTACTTGCTCAAGCGAAAAAGAAAAACTTAAGCCTATTGGCTGCTCGCATTACACAAGATATAGCACGTGATAATATTAAAAATGCAGAAGCGGGTCATTTACCAACACTATCTCTAAGTAGTGGCTATACAAAAGCAGAGAACTTTGACGCAAGCTCCACTTCAGGAACTCAGAATTCTACAACTGGGCAATTCAGTGTTGGACTAGACTTAGACGTACCAATATATTCTGGTGGCAGCGTTAACTCACTCACGAAACAAGCTGAATACGATTACATCGCTTCGAGCCAAGACCTAGAGTCCACTTATCGTTCAGTAGTAGCGAACGTGCGTGCATACTACAACAACGTCAATGCTTCGATTGGCTCTATCGCCGCTTATAAACAAGCTGTCGTTTCTGCTAAGTCTTCACTTGAAGCAACAGAGGCGGGTTTTGAAGTAGGTACTCGTACTATCGTTGATGTATTAAACGCAACGCAAAGCTTGTACGAAGCAAATGAGAACCTGGCGGATGCTCGCTACACATACATTCTTAACGTTCTTCAGCTAAAAGAGTACGTCGGTATTCTAAGTGAGCAAGATGTCCTAGATATCAATGCTGGCCTTGAGTCTGCCACAAAAGCGGCTCAGCAAAAGCTGGCAGCAGAAAAAGCAGCCAAAGCGAAAGCTGCGAAGAAAACCACACATAAAAAATAAGCCTTGTTTAGACCTCGATTAAAAAAGCGCTTGCCTAACGGCAAGCGCTTTTCTTTATAAGTAAACAAAAAAGTTGAGCTGTTAGCCTCGACCGCCTTTGATCGCATCAATAATTTCGGAAGTTGAACAGCCATCTTCAAAGTTCAGTACTTTCACTTCACCACCTGCCGCAATCACTTCTTTTCCACCAGCGATCTCTTCAGGTTTATAGTCACCACCTTTCACCAATAGGTTAGGCAGCACTTCTGAAATCAGCCTTTGCGGGGTTTCCTCGCTAAATGGAACCACCCAATCGACGGCACCAAGCCCCGCTAATACAGCCATACGACGATCGGTCGGATTAATTGGACGACCAGGCCCTTTAAGCATTTTCACTGACTCGTCAGTATTTACTGCTACAATTAGGCGATCGCCCAACTCACTAGCATGGTTAAGATACGAAACATGACCAGCGTGGAGGATGTCAAAGCAACCATTGGTCATCACGACTTTTTCGCCTTTTTCTTGCGCGCGTTTTACCGCTGCAATCAACTCATGCTCTTCGACCACACCAAAATCAGTATCTTGGCTACCATGCACCGCTTCAGCAAGTTCAATCGTTGACACGGTAGACGTACCAACCTTGCCCACGACCACACCAGCAGCCGCATTGGCTAATGCACAAGCTTCATCCAATGCTTTACCTGAAGCAACAGACGCCGCCAAAACAGATATAACGGTATCACCTGCACCCGTCACGTCGTAAACCTCTTTAGCTTGAGTAGGCAAATGCAGTGGTTCTTTATCGCGCTGGAGTAACGTCATTCCGTGTTCACTGCGAGTCACCAACAACGCTTCAAAATCGAATTCTTCAATTAGCTCTAGGCCTTTTTCAACTAACTCCTGAACCGAACTAACCTTACCCACCACATCTTCAAATTCAGCCATATTTGGCGTCAGCAAAGTAGCTCCGCGGTAACGTTCAAAATCCGCCCCTTTCGGGTCAATAAAGACAGGAACTTTAGCTTCTCTCGCTTTTTGAATAAAGCGTTGAACATGCTCCAAAGCGCCTTTGGCATAATCTGAAAGCACCACCGATTTTACTTTCGGCAGCGCTTGTTCCATGCGTGAAAGCACAAGCTCTTCGTCAATATCTTCAAACTTATCTTCAAAGTCGAGACGAATAAGCTGTTGGCTACGGCTTAGAATTCGAAGCTTAGTAATCGTCGGGTAATTCGGCAGAGAAACAAAATCACAGGTCACTTTTAAAGAACTCAAAATTTCATTGAGTGTTTTGGCTGGCTCGTCGATTCCGGTAAAACCAACCAAGTGCGCATGCCCACCGAGAGAAGCAATGTTCATCGCAACGTTTGCTGCTCCACCAGGTCGCTCTTCGTTGCTCTCAACTTTAACGACAGGGACTGGGGCTTCTGGTGAAATGCGCCCAGTTGGGCCATGCCAGTACCTATCTAGCATGATATCGCCAATGATCAGAACGCCAGAGTCACTGTAATCTGGTAGGATCGGTTTCATTCTTGTTCTCCATATGGGGTCAATTGACCTTAAGCCTTCTATATGTTCAATAACGACAGGCTGTCACTTTGTTGCGCAGAATTTTAACAGAAAATAGCCTTAAAGCTACTTTATGCTCGGTTTACTCACCTAACCATTCATTCCATGCCAGCTGAACAGCTTTGCGCTCTGCTTGGTATTTATCTTCTGCGACGTCGGCGTCTAGGTTTAATAAATTTCTACGGTGGATTTGATCGCGCATGGTCGTGTAGGCATGAGTAATATCGGTAGCTTGGCCTTTTTCCATAACGTCCTGCTCGACCAAACTTTCAAATATACGAACATTGTCTGACCATTCCGTTAACTTCGGCTTTTCAGCACTAAAGTTAAGCACCAAATACTGGGCAAGGAATTCAATGTCAGTAATACCACCACTATCTTGCTTGAGTAAAAAACGACCCGGTTTTTGAGAAGCTAAGTGCTTGTACATTTTCTCGCGCATCTCCACCACTTGCGTTTTTAACTCACGTTGATCACGTTGTTGAGTTAAGACATCTTTTCGCGTCTTTTCAAAAGTTTCCGCTAGTTGCTTATCGCCCCAAATCACTCGCGCTCTGATCAAAGCTTGATGTTCCCATGTCCAAGCATCTTGTTTTTGGTACTCATCGAAGGCTTGTGCTGAACTGACTAGCAACCCAGAACTACCTGATGGCCGTAATCGGGTATCTACTTCATATAATATCCCAGAAGACGTTCTAACAGAAAATATATGAATGATGCGCTGAGCCAAACGCAAATAAAACTGTTTCCCATCAATCTCTTTCTTACCGTCGGTGTATACGTTGGATGGGCAATCGTGCATAAATACCAAATCTAAATCAGATTTGTAACCAAGCTCCCACCCACCTACTTTTCCATACCCAACAACAGCAAACCCTTGCCCTTCGCGATCTTTTATATGCGTTGGCTCACCATACTTTTCCGCCATTTGCGACCAAGCTTGCTGAACGACTTCTCCAACGATAGCTTCGGCTAAATAGGTAAGATGGTCGCTTACTTTCATGATCGGTAGCACGCCTGCAATGTCAGCAGCAGCGATACGGAGCATACTAATCTGCTTAAACTGTCGCAGTGCCTCCATCTGCTGTTCCATGTCACCTGCGGGAATACGAGCTACATAGTCACTCAGTTCTGATTTGTAGGCGGAAAAAGGTGGTGGGTTATAAAGATGTTGAGGGTCTAGCAGCTCATCGAGCAGAATTGGATATCGGCCAAGTTGACGTGAAATCATAGGGCTAGCAGTACAAAGCTTAACAAGTTGACCAAGTGCAGCGCTATGTTCATCTAACAGCTCTAAGTAGGTTGTTCGAGTCGCTATCTTATTGAGCAGGTGTAGTACGCGCTCAAGGCCAAACTCAGCATCTTGGTTGCTAAAAATAGCCGCAAACACCTTAGGCATTAGGTGGTTTAACACTTCTCGACCACGAGGGCCCAACGTTTTCTTGGCTAAATCTCGCTTAAATTGGACGATTTGGTCGGCAAGTGCTTCACTTTGAGCAACTGCGATATCGTGTTCCAACACCTGTCGAATGGTTTCTAGCTTATCTGTCATATCCCACAAATCGTGGAATTTTGAATCAACATTTGATCCTTCTTCAGGTTCTTCGCCAATTAATTGCTCAAAAACCTTATGTACACCAGCCATATGATTTGCTGTTTCTTCTGCTAATTGAGACCAACCTTGGTAGCCCATTGCAGTGGCTAATTTAAGCTGTTCTAGAGAATCTTCGGGTAGTGTTTGAGTCTGTTTGTCATCGAGCGCTTGAAGTAAGTTTTCTAACTTGCGCAAATAAAAGTAGGCGGATTTAAGAGTATCGAACTCTTGGTCTTCAATTAACGCAAGGGTTTGGATTCCATCTAATGTTTCAAGCAAACCTCGTTGTCTTAAGCTTGGCTCTCGTCCGCCTCGAATCAGTTGAAATACCTGCGCGATAAATTCAATCTCTCGTATGCCACCAGCTCCGAGCTTTATGTTGTTTTGCATACCACTACGGCGAACTTCGCGGCTGATCATCGACTTCATTCTTCTAAGGGATTGAATGGCACTAAAGTCAATATAACGCCGGAAAACAAATGGGCGAAGTAGTTGCCTGAGCTCTTGGTATTGAGAGTACATTTCTTTTCCCATTACTCGAGCTTTGATCATGGCATATCTTTCCCAGTCTCTTCCTTGCTCCTGATAGTAATCTTCTAATGCGGCATAACTCATAACCAAAGGACCGCTCTCACCAAATGGACGCAAGCGCATGTCTACCCGGTAGCAAAAACCATCCACTGTATGATGAGAAAGCGCTTTGATAATCCGCTGACCAAGCCTTGTAAAAAATTGCGCATTGGCAATGCTACGACGAGCACCTATCGTTTCGCCGTTTTCAGGGTAAGTAAAAATGAGATCGATATCAGAGGAAAAATTTAGCTCGCCACCACCAAGTTTTCCCATGCCAATAATGAGCATTGGCTGCGCTTCGCCTGATGAATTAGTCGGTGTTCCCCATTCATGACAGCAAACTTGATATTGCCATTGATAGGTTTCAAATATCAGCGCTTCAGCCAGCAGTGATAAGTGTTGCAGGCTGTCTTTGAGTGACCAAGATTGGGTAAAATCTCTCCAAGCGATGTATACCATTTCCCTATTACGGAATCGCCTCAGAGCTCTGTACGCTTCATCGTCATTATTACACTGCTTAAGTAGCTCTTCTAATCGACATCGATACTGTACTGTTCTTGATTCATCTTCCAACATCTGAGGCAGCAATATGGATAACTCATCATCTTTGACTAACGTATCGCCAACAAATTTGCTAAGCCCCAGGACATACTTTAGTTCTTGTAAACGCACTTTTGACCAATTTGATATCGATTGGCTGTGAGTTTGCATGATAGCCTCTAGGGCAGCTTCTGAATCAGAAAGGAGTGGCTTCGGAAGTGACATTTTCTATCCTTGATTCTAAGCACCGTCGTGCCTGAGTAAGTGAGAGTATTAAAGCACTATACCCAAATAAAAGGCATTAAAAAACGCCCATAATGCTATGAGCGTTTGTTTCTTTTACAATTTGATTAAACTATCTCTAGGTGAGGGTTTAGACGGTAAAGGAGGTAATTTTCTGATCGAGTTCTTCGGCATTCCTCTGCATGATCTCTGACGTTTCGAGAAGTTCCCCAACCACAGTCACCGAAGCTTCAACCAGCCCTCTCACATTGGTTAGGTTTTGGTTCATTTCCTCTGCGACGCTACTTTGCTGGCTTGCGGCCGTCGCTATCTGGAAGTTCATATCGTTAATTTGATTTACTTGGTTAACGATACCATCCAACTCATTGCCTGCGTTGGTAACCAAATCTACACCCTCCGCCGCCTCTTCAACGCTTTTTTCCATCAAAGATACTGCAGACTTAGCGCTCGCTTGCAGTTGACTAATCATCTCTTGAATTTCGACCGTCGCTTGCTGAGTACGTTGGGCTAAGTTACGAACTTCATCTGCAACAACAGCAAAACCGCGACCAGCTTCACCTGCACGCGCAGCTTCGATTGCGGCATTGAGTGCTAACAAATTGGTCTGTTCGGAAATACCTTGAATTGTTCCAACAACACTACCGATCGACTCTACACTTTCTTCTACTTGATTAACCGCATTGGCAGAAGACGATATATCGTCTGAGAGCTCACTAATTTTTGAGACAGTGCTTTGCACAAACTCCTGACCAGTTTGTGCTTGCTGTGAAGCATTTTCTGTCAGGGACGAAGCGTTGTTTGCGTGATCGGCCACAGTTTGCACCGTTGAGCTCATTTCACTCATGGCCGTAGCAAGTTGGTCGATTTCGTTAAATTCTTCCTGAGCAGACTCTTTTGTTTCCGACATGCTCATCGTCATCGTTTCCGTCAGGCCAGCAAGTTGGTTTGAAGCGTCAATTTGCATCTTGATCATTTCTTGTAGCTGCAAACGAGTTTTTTCAAGCTCACGCGAAACATCACCATATTCGTCTTTACATTCCATACTAATTGGAACAGACAAATTTTTGCTCGCCATTTGACGAATAGATTCACTGATATAACGAGTTTGCCTCAGCATAATGTTGGCGGCGGCCATGAGTAGAACAACAAAGATAACGATTAAGAAAACCGTTTGCCAAGCTCCTTGGATGAGGTAGGCTTCATAATGTTTCTGTGCTAATTCAGGATCTTGTGTCGATGCAAGGAGCGAACTGTAAAAAGTACTGGCATCCCAAAGCTGTTTAATAATAATAAGGATTGTGCTAAAGACCATTAACATAACCATTTTGGGAACTAACCGAATATCTGTGATCAACCGTTCCCATGGCTTAAATGACATCGTTGCCATTGCTTTTCTCCAAGTAGCTGAGATTCAATGCTTCATTCTTACACTGATAATCCATTGATATAAATTATACTTTGATGTACTAAAAAAGTAAGGTGAGACTTCAAGCCAAAAAACACCAGTCACACTATTTTATAGTGAACGTAAATAGATGCTCTCTAATCTTGCTACTTAGGTATATCGGCAATAAATCGGAAACTTGAGTAAGATATGCAATAAAACATTGATTATTAGATCAAAGTACCAGCGCTACTCTAACTATTCTATCGTCAATTTTTTTCTATCGCAGTTAGAATTTCTACTCTACCAAAATTGGCTGTTCTTAGTGCTGCCAATAGCGAGTCGCTTCTAAACAAATCTGCCTAGTTTGCTCCATTGCATGAAGAATCGAGTTCGTTTTTCTCTCCAGCCACTTTTCCAACTGCATCTGATCATCACTTTCTAAATTGGGAACTTGTTGCTCCATTGGCTCGAGCATAAGAAGATCATCAATACCTTGCAATAAGTCAGCCCAAGGTAAACGGTACTGCTCACGCTCTTCAACATCAAACAAGCTGGCAAATGAAATTCCGGTATACAAATTACGTCGAAGAAGTTCTTTTTGCTCAATATAATCCTGCTTCGAAAGGTTGAGCTCTGGAGCAAACTTCTCAGATAGTTCGCCCCACGCTCTATCAAGCTGACGAATCGCAAATACGTAAACATTACTCGACATCTCAAATTCAGAACGATCGTCTAAAAATGGTCGCCAACCACTCGTTAAAACCCAACGACTGAGATCTAAAAGTAAACCGGTGTAGCGTGCTGAGCTCATGAGTTCCAGAATATCTTCTTCGGGCGGGAACCGTAAAGATTGCTCGCTCAAAGAAGCAAGTATGCCTTTACGAGCATCAAGCTTACGCAAGGTATGACCCTTTTCTGCAGTAAGTTGTTCTAAATAAACACGCTCATCTAACCACTCAAACTCTCGTTCTAACCACTTAAGCTCTTGGCGCAAAATAGCGCTGGCTTTACGCGGCACAACAGAGGCAAAAGTCGATAAGATTTGCCGAATAAAACTGACCGAATGGCGAACCTGTAAAAGAGCTTCAGTTGTCGGTTTATCGCTGTACAACTGTTCGTGTTGCTGCCAATGCTTCAACCCATGTTCTAAGGAATTGATAAAGCATTTTTCAATGCTATCGCTTTCTTGGGTATTCACTAAACCGATGGCTTTGGGCTCATTTGGCTTAGCACCTAATGCTAAGCGATAACCTTTGGCCGCTTTGCTGACACTACCCAGTCGAGCACCACCTTGATCGCATATCGATCTTGCTAATGCGAATAGTGCATCGGTTTGGCCCGATCTTAGCTCTAATTCAACCTCACAAATTGGAACTTGCTTGTCACCTGCCACGACACTTCCGCTGTCGAACGCCACCTCAATTTGACTGCCATCTTCCATCGCGATTAGCCATTGCTCACGAGTGAAATCGGTCGTAAATAGCGGAAGTAGTGCATCATTAATCGAATCCACTTGCTTGCCTGCGGGCCAAATGTCTTCAGGGTGTAATGAGAGATCTGGGATATTGCTACTATGTTCAGCATTATATTCAGGCCTTTGATGTAAACCAGCCACCACTCGACCAGAGGTTTTTACTGTCTGCACGTATACATCATCAAAGCGACGGATTCTTAGTCCAATATCGTGTTGACGTAGCCAGTGCTCTGGCGTATCAAAGTAGGTGTTTTCCAGCTGTTTGACACTATGCTGTAATAGCTTTTTTTGAGAAATTTTGTTGCGTAAATATTGAGAAAAATCCTCAGAGACCAAAAACTTTAGCTCTATCTCAGTTTCCATAGTCATACCTTTCCAAGCAGTTAAAAACAGGATATGGCCAATCTTGCCAGTGAGCAAGTAGAGAAATATCTTCGATAAGATGATTTAAAACTATTTTAATGATCGATTTTATAGGTTACCATGCGCGCCTTTATAGCCATCGCTCAACATTTCGCCATGAGTTGGTGTATGTTATTTTAAGGTTATATTTATCAGGTTGAACAACCATGCCAGTAAATACAATTTTGGGGTTATTTGCAAAGTCCCCTATTAAGCCTTTGCAACGTCACATTGTTTGCGTAAATGAATGTGCTTCACACCTAGTTAACTTTTTTGAAGTGAGTTCAAAAGGTGACTGGGAAAAAGCTGGAGAGATCCGCGCACAAATTTCTCATTTAGAGAAAGAAGCTGACGTCCTAAAACGTGAGATTCGCTTGAAGCTTCCTCGCGGCCTATTTATGCCCGTAGACAGAAGCGACATGCTTGAACTTCTTACTCAACAAGACAAACTTGCCAACCTATCAAAAGATATTGCAGGCCGAGTATTCGGTCGTCAGTTGGTGATCCCCGAGCCACTTCAAGAAAACTTTATTGCTTATGTAAAGCGTTGCCTAGATGCAGCGGATCAAGCTCAGAAAGTGATCAACGAGCTCGATGAATTATTGGAAACTGGATTTAAAGGCCGTGAAGTAACGCTTGTGGCTGAGATGATCCATCAACTGGACGTGATTGAAGACGACACCGATGCTATGCAAATTGAGCTTCGTCAGCAACTGATGGCGATTGAATCAAAGTATAACCCTATCGATGTCATGTTTTTGTACAAAATTTTGGAATGGGTTGGTGGTATTGCCGACCAAGCACAGCGTGTTGGCGCTCGCTTGGAAGTAATGCTTTCTCGTTCTTAATTTTTGTAAATTAACCACTTAAGCAACAGCTTGGCCTAAATCAGTAATTAGAGTGAGGAAAACTTCGCTCGTGGTTTATTCGTGCCCAGTTTTGCTATTTATGTTTTTAACAACTAGGTAATACGATGGAAATCCTTGCGCATTACGGTTCTGTCCTGATTTCATTGGCAGCAATTTTCGGTCTTTTAATGGCTATCGGTATTGGTGCAAATGATGTGGCGAATGCTATGGGCACTTCAGTGGGCTCAAAAGCACTAACCGTAAAACAAGCGATCTTAATTGCAATGGTCTTCGAATTTGCGGGAGCTTATCTCGCAGGCGGCCAAGTCACCGACACCATCCGAAAGGGTGTTATTGAACCTTCTCTTTTTGCTCATCAACCTCAAGTTCTTGTATACGGAATGCTTGCAGCCCTACTTGCCGCCGGCGCATGGTTGCTTATCGCTTCCTATATGGGCTGGCCTGTATCAACGACTCACTCAATCATCGGCGCCATCATTGGTTTCGCCTGTGTTTCTGTGGGTTCTGACGCAGTCAACTGGAGCTCATTTAAAGGCATTGTAGGCAGCTGGATAGTGACGCCTATCATTTCTGGTTTCCTCGCCTATCTAATATTTGTCAGTGCCCAACGACTAATATTTGATACTGAAAAGCCTCTGCAAAACGCAAAAAGATTTGTACCTGTGTACATGTTCATCACTACGATGGTTATCGCATTAGTTACTATAAAGAAAGGTCTAACCCATGTTGGCTTGCACCTTACTAATGTAGAAGCTTGGATTTGGTCGGTTGGTATATCTGCACTCGTGATGCTTGGTGGCTACCTGTACATCCATAAGAAATTTGCGCACCGTGAAGACGATCATGGTTTCGCTGGTGTAGAGAGCATCTTTAGTATTCTTATGGTTGTCACCGCTTGTGCGATGGCATTTGCTCATGGTTCAAACGATGTGGCTAACGCGATTGGTCCACTAGCAGCGGTTGTTTCTACTGTTACTCAACTTGGCGCTGTGGCAGCAAAAAGCTCTATCGCTTGGTGGATTCTACCACTAGGTGGATTCGGTATCGTTGTTGGCTTAGCAACAATGGGGCACCGTGTTATGGCAACAGTAGGTACTGGTATTACTGAACTAACGCCAAGCCGAGGCTTCGCTGCTCAGCTTGCAACAGCTTCAACCGTTGTATTAGCATCAGGTACTGGATTGCCAATTTCAACCACTCAAACACTCGTTGGTGCTGTTTTGGGTGTGGGCTTTGCTCGCGGTATCGCGGCTCTAAACCTTGGCGTGGTGCGCAACATTGTTGCTTCGTGGATCATTACACTGCCTGCCGGAGCTCTATTGTCCGTTATCTTCTTCTACGCGATTCGCGCAGTATTTGGATAAATCAGGTCAATGCAGTGTAAACACACTGTCATTATTGACTCAAACGCACAGAAAGGGAGGTTTTGCCTCCCTTCTTTGTTGCACAACCTCAAGAAACTTCTTACTATTTCTGCACAAACTCAACACCCAAATAAATAAGAAATATACCTAAGTAACATAAAGGTATGGCTAGCACTATTCGAAAACTCTTTTCGCTGCTAAAGTACAAGGCAGATTAAGTACCTCGAATATAAAATTTGAAGAAAAGTTAAAGGATTTACCGTGAACAAGCTGATTTGCGTCGTTTTAGTCTCAATGCTAACTGCCCCTCTTGCATTCGCTCAGGACCGATATATCGCAGACAAATTATTTACTTATATACACTCAGGCCCGAGTAACCAATATCGAATCATTGGTAGTGTTGATGCTGGGCAAAAAGTGCAATATCTTAAAACCGATAAAGATACTGGCTACACAGAAATTGTCGATGAGAAAGGTCGTACTGGCTGGGTAGAAAGTCGGTTTGTTACTACTCAAGAAAGTATGGCTGTCCGTCTGCCTAAGCTTGAAAAAGAGCTAACAGATGTGAAAACTCAGCTAGCCAATGCGAAAACCAACTCTGACAATGAAAAAGCAGGCTTAATTGAATCCTTAGATGCTCGTAACCAACAAATTTCTGAGTTAGAGCAAAACTACAGTGATATCAGTCAAAAACTTACTGCGTCTCAGTCTGAAATCCGCAAACTACGCGCACGAATTGATACACAAAAAGAAGACTTGTTGATGAAGTACTTTATGTATGGCGGCGGTGTTGCTGGTGGTGGCTTACTCTTTGGCTTACTTCTTCCGCACTTGATTCCTCGTCGCAAGAAGAAGCACCCAGGCTGGAATTAATCTTAGAAAGAACAAACCATCGAATAGGCTACAATATCGTGGCCTATTTTAATTAGCTTACCTCTTTTTCTCGCTAGGTCGAATTTACGTATTACCTATACTTGAAGTACCTTTAGCTCCATGCAATTTCAGGAGACAGTATGAAAACGTATTTAGTTGGTGGAGCCGTTAGGGATAAACTTCTCAACCTCAGTAGCCATGATAGAGATTGGCTAGTCGTAGGTAGTACACCTGATGAAATGCAATCACTTGGCTACTCATCTGTTGGTAAAGACTTTCCTGTATTTCTACATCCAGAAACAAAAGAAGAACATGCCCTTGCCCGCACAGAAAAAAAGGTTGGGAAAGGATATAGCGGATTTGAATGCTACTTTTCTCCAGACGTCACTCTCGAAGAGGATTTACTTCGACGTGACCTGACCATCAACGCCATTGCTCAAGACTCATCCGGAAAAATTTATGACCCATATAATGGACAGCAAGACATTGCGGATAAAGTGCTACGCCACGTCTCCACAGCCTTTAGTGAAGACCCTTTAAGAGTACTTCGAGTCGCTCGGTTCGCTGCAAAGCTTCATCACCTTGGTTTCAAGGTCGCTGACGAGACAATGTCGTTAATGCGGTCTATGAATCAAAGTGGAGAACTCCGCCATTTAACCGCTGAACGAGTATGGCAAGAGTGGCACAAGTCTCTATTAACGCCTGCCCCCCAAATATTTCTATCGGTCCTTAGAGAGTGTGGTGCTCTGTCTACCATTCTGCCAGAATTAGATAGGCTATTTGGTGTTCCTCAACCTGAGAAATGGCATCCAGAAATCGATACAGGAATTCATACATTAATGGTTGCGGAACAAGCGGCAAAATTGAGCCAATCCACCACCGTTCGCTTTGCAGCGCAGATGCATGACTTAGGCAAGGCTGCTACCCCTCAAGCGGAATGGCCAAGCCACAAAATGCATGAATTACGTGGTCTAGAAATCATAAAGCAGCTCTGCGAACGTTTACGCGTACCGAAAGATCACAAGCAGCTCGCATTGCTTGTATGCGAGCAACACACCAATATACATCGTGCAAAAGAGCTTAAAGCCACCACCATAGTCAAAGTCCTTAATAAACTCGATGTCTGGCGCAAGCCCGAACGTTTAGAAGAAGTGTTGACTTGCTGTCAAGCTGATCATGCAGGCAGACTCGGTTTAGAAGACTTGCCCTACCCACAAAAACAAATATTTTTAAATGCTTATCAAACGGCTAACTCGCTTACCGCCAAAGAAATCATTGCGGATGGGGTTAGTGGCTCTGAAATACGTACAGAATTGGACAAAAGGCGAGCAAAAGCTATTCAGTCAAATAAAGCAAATTGGTGAATCATCATTCAATGTTAAGAATGTAAAAGATTTCTACCTCTTTGTATTTTGCTTTTTTCAACATAAAAAGAGATTTTTATACGAGCTTAACAAACTTAAATGCTCATTTTATTTTTAAATAGATTCAATCCGTTAGGCTTAATTTATATTTTATCTAGGTATAAAAAAATAAATAAAAATAAATAACCCCTCTCTATGACAATGAATCAATGTATACTCCTTCGGCTAATTTTCAATAAACTTGTAACAGAGATCAAATAATGAACCAAGGTCGAGAACAGCTGCGCGATCATGAGCAAGAAGTGAGGCTCTTTCGCAGACGTGCTTTCATGGCATTTTTCGGTTTGATCTTGCTAGTTGTTGCACTCATCAGCAACCTATATAAATTACAAGTTGATGACTTCAAAAGTTACACGACCCAGTCAAACGATAACTGCATTCAGATTTTACCCGTACCTCCTCCACGAGGTCTGATCTATGACCGAAATGGCCATGTATTAGCGAAAAACATAACGGTTTATAATTTGGACGTCATCCCAGATAAAGTGGTCAATGCAAAAGAAACTATTCAGCGCTTACAAAAATACATGACCCTTACGCCTGATCAGGTCAAACAGTTTTATACTCTAACCCACAGCTGGCATCGCCGATTCAGCAAAAAAGACTTTTTAACCGATCTAACGGATAAACAAGTCGCTGAGTTTTCTGTACACGAATACGAATTCCCTGGTCTATCTATCGTAGCGGGCCTAAAACGTTATTATCCATATGGTGAAGTGCTTACTCATGTACTTGGCTATGTAGGACGAATTAACGACCGTGAGGAAGCTGAGCTCGAAAAAGAGGGCAAAGCTGACAATTATGAAGGCACCAAATACATCGGTAAAATCGGTATTGAAAAGTACTATGAAGATATGTTGCACGGCAAAAAGGGCTATGAGAAAGTCGAAGTAAATAGCCATGGTCGTATTGTTCGTGTACTTCAATACGTGCCGCCCGTTCCAGGTAAAGATATCGTGCTGAATATCGATATCAACCTTCAGGAATATATTTACAAACTGATTCACGAGAAGAAGCACCCCGGTAGTGCCATCGTAATAGACCCTCGCGACGATAGTGTATTAGCTATGGTTTCTAGTCCAAGTTATAACCCTAATCCGTTTGTAGATGGCATTTCGAGTAAAGCGTACCGCAAGCTATTAGATGACCCTCAACATCCACTTTTAAACCGAGCGACTTTGGGGATTTACCCTCCTGGCTCTACGGTTAAGCCATATATTTCGGTAGCAGCTCTCGATACGGGAACCATTACACCATCAACAACACGTGATGACCATGGTCAATGGCGCATACCACACTCGAAAGACAAACACATCTACCACGATGCAGATAGATGGGGCTATGGCAAAGTAAATGTGACTAAGGCAATAGAAGAGTCTGTCGATTCCTTCTTCTACCAAATCGCTTATGATATGGGAATTGACCGACTGTCTAAGTGGATGAACAAGTTTGGCTTTGGTGAAAACACTGGGCTTGATATCGACGAAGAAAGCAGTGCGAACATGCCAACAAAGGCTTGGAAACGAGCAAGACACCACAAACCATGGTATGTAGGGGATACGATCCCAGTTGGTATCGGTCAGGGCTACTGGACTGCGACAAACATGCAGTTAGCTAAAGCGCTCGTCACTTTAATTGACCATGGCAACATCGAAGAGCCTCATTTACTGCGTGCTACCATCAACCACGGCGCTCAGTTTAAAGACTTAACCATGACTAAATATAAAACATTACATCTGATGCAAAACGTTCCAACTAAAGATTGGGACATTGCATTAAATGGCATGCGTTTAGTTGATATGGGACCACTAGGTACAGCGAGAAGAGTATTTAAGGGCGCACCATACTCGAGTGGTGGTAAAACGGGTACCTCTCAGGTGTTTAGTTTGAACAACAAAAACTACGACGCGAAGAAAATAGATGTTCACCTACAAGACCACTCATTGTTCGAAAGCTTCGCACCTTTCAAACACCCTAAGTTCGTTGTCACTGTTATCATTGAGCACGCAGGTTATGGTGTTCAATCTGCCGCTCCAATGGCAAGAAAAGTACTCGATTACTGTATGGCAAACCTAGATGGTAAAAGTGCAGGTATGTAAGAGAGAAAGCACCTAAGCTATCTCTCTTTTAGAAGCAAACAAGCGTCAGGCCGAGTGACCATGACTAGACATTGGTGCATTACTTGGCGTTTTTTTGTTGACTAAATGCTTGTAAATCCAAGCATCAATTGAAAAACGCCCTGGGCCACACAACAACACCGATAAATAAACAAACATATAAATCGCGGCGTCTTCAGCCCCCATTAAACCACCTTTCCCTATCGAGAACCAAACTGCGATGAACATGGTAAACGTCACTGCAATCGCAGAAAGCCTAGTAAACACACCAAGTAAAACCGCTACCACACCCACTGTCTGACAGAATGCAGCCATCCAAAGTGACACCGGTGAGCTAATACCTAACGGATCAGGGAACGTTGCAGCCTTTGCCGCATAGTGTGAATATTTATCCCAACCATGAGTAAAAAGATACAGCCCAGGTAGTACTCTCAAACACAGTAGACCTAAATCATTAAGTGTATCTTGCGATTTGTTCTTAAAATCAAAACGGTAAATCAACTGCAATAGATTTTTCATAATTTCACCTTCCACGTTGTAAAAGCCAATCAACCCATTACTACGGATTCATTGCACTACATGCAAAAAGGTAAAATATTGAGGTGAATTAAAAGCAGTCGAATTACATTCGGTATCTGTTGGGGAATTGAACTGTGCGACAAATTTATACCATTCTAAGTAAGAATATGATCTAAGTGAATAAGCTTCACAGACCAATGCTTTTCTCGATTGGTATTGGACCTATGCCAGCAAAAATTACTGGCACAAAAAAAAGCGCCCCTTGAAGGGACGCTTATCAATTAGTATGAGGTAGCTAAATCAGATGATTAAGCTTGACCTTTAACTTCTTTAAGACCGTTGTAAGGAGCACGCTCACCTAGTGCTTCTTCGATACGGATTAGTTGGTTGTACTTAGCAACACGGTCAGAACGGCTCATAGAACCAGTCTTGATTTGACCTGCAGCAGTACCTACCGCTAGGTCAGCGATAGTTGCATCTTCAGTTTCGCCAGAACGGTGAGAGATTACAGCAGTGTAACCAGCATCTTTAGCCATCTTGATTGCAGCTAGAGTCTCAGTTAGAGAACCGATTTGGTTGAACTTGATAAGGATAGAGTTAGCAACACCTTTCTCGATACCTTCAGCTAGGATCTTAGTGTTAGTAACGAATAGGTCATCACCTACTAGTTGAAGCTTGTCACCTAGTAGTTCAGTTTGGTGCTTGAAGCCATCCCAATCAGACTCGTCTAGACCATCTTCGATAGAAACGATTGGGTATTGGTTAGCTAGTTCAGCTAGGTAATGGTTGAACTCTTCAGAAGTGAAGATCTTACCTTCGCCTTTCATGTTGTAGTTGCCAGCTTCTTTGTCATAGAACTCAGATGCAGCACAGTCCATAGCTAGAGTAACGTCTTTACCTAGTACGTAACCAGCAGCTTCTACAGCTTCTTTGATTGCAGCTAGAGCAGCAGCGTTAGACTCTAGGTTAGGAGCGAAACCACCTTCATCACCTACAGCAGTGTTAAGACCTTTAGCCTTAAGAACTTTAGCTAGGTTGTGGAATACTTCAGAACCGATACGTAGACCTTCTTTAAGAGTAGAAGCACCAACTGGTTGAATCATGAATTCTTGGATATCAACGTTGTTGTCTGCGTGCTCACCACCATTGATGATGTTCATCATAGGTAGAGGCATAGAGAATTGGCCTGGAGTGCCGTTTAGTTCAGCGATGTGCTCATATAGAGGCATGCCTTTAGCAGCTGCAGCTGCTTTAGCGTTCGCTAGAGAAACAGCTAGGATAGCGTTAGCACCGAAGTTAGATTTGTTTTCAGTACCGTCTAGGTCGATCATTAGAGCGTCGATTGCTGCTTGATCTTTCGCATCTTTACCAACTAAAGCTTCAGCGATTGGACCGTTTACAGCAGCGATTGCTTTAAGTACGCCTTTACCTAGGAAACGTGACTTGTCGCCATCACGAAGCTCAAGAGCTTCACGTGAACCTGTTGATGCACCAGATGGAGCAGCAGCCATACCTACGAAACCGCCTTCTAGGTGAACTTCAGCTTCTACAGTTGGGTTACCACGTGAGTCGATAATTTCACGACCTAAAACTTTAACGATCTTAGACATCAATGTTTCCTCTCGTTCTATAAATGTCAATTCAATTGGGTAGCAGCATATAAGATGCGGCTACCTGTATCTAGTTATTTTTCCATCTCATCACGCTGGAATTCACCTGCCGCTTTTACAAAGCCTGCGAATAACGGGTGTCCGTCGCGTGGAGTGGAAGTAAATTCTGGGTGGAACTGAGCTGCAACAAACCATGGGTGGTTTGGGTTCTCAATTACTTCAACCAGTTTCTTGTCCGCGGATAAGCCTGACACTTTCAAGCCCGCTTTTTCGATTTGCGGACGTAATATGTTGTTCACTTCATAACGGTGACGATGACGCTCATGAATCTTAGTATTGCCGTAAAGCTCATGCGCTTTGCTGCCTTTAACTAAGTGACATAGTTGAGAGCCTAGGCGCATTGTGCCACCAAGATCAGACGCTTCTGTGCGCTCTTCAACTTTACCTTCACCATCAACCCACTCAGTGATCAAACCAACCACTGGGTATTTTGTCTCTTTATCAAACTCTGATGAGTTTGCGCCTTCCATTCCCGCAACATTACGAGCATATTCAATCAGGGCAACTTGCATACCCAAACAGATACCTAGGTAAGGTACTTTGTTTTCACGAGCATACTGTGCAGCACGAATTTTACCCTCAATGCCACGATCACCGAAACCACCCGGAACTAAGATTGCATCTAAGCCCGCTAACGCTTCTTCACCTTTACTCTCAACATCTTGAGAATCAACGTATTTGATCTTCACGTTTAGACGGTTCTTAAGCCCTGCGTGTTTTAGCGCTTCGTTAACTGATTTGTATGCATCTGGAAGTTCGATGTACTTACCAACCATCCCGATAACGACTTCACCTGTCGGGTTCGCTTCTTCATAGATAACTTGTTCCCACTCAGAAAGATCAGCTTCCGGAGCGTCGATACCAAAGCGAGTACAAACTAAGTCATCAAGACCTTGTGATTTGATTAGCTGTGGAATCTTATAGATAGAGTCGACATCTTTCATCGAGATAACGGCTTTCTCTGATACGTTACAGAAAAGCGCGATTTTCTTACGTTCATTCGCAGGGATCATGCGATCAGAACGGCAAACCAAGATATCTGGTTGAATACCGATAGAAAGAAGTTCTTTTACAGAGTGCTGCGTCGGCTTAGTTTTTACTTCACCGGCTGCTGCCAAATATGGAACTAAGGTTAAGTGCATAAACATTGCACGCTCACGTCCTAGCTCAACGGCTAGCTGACGAATAGCTTCCATAAATGGTAGAGATTCGATATCACCAACTGTACCGCCTACTTCAACGATAGCCACATCGTGACCTTCGGAGCCAGCAATCACACGATCTTTGATCGCATTAGTAATATGAGGGATAACCTGAATAGTCGCGCCTAAATAGTCTCCGCGACGTTCTTTGCGTAGTACATCTGCGTAAACACGACCCGCTGTAAAGTTGTTACGCTTAGTCATCTTGGTGCGAATAAAACGCTCGTAGTGACCAAGGTCTAGGTCAGTTTCTGCGCCATCTTCGGTCACGAAAACTTCACCATGCTGAGTTGGGCTCATTGTACCCGGATCAACGTTGATGTAAGGATCAAGCTTCATCATGGTCACTTTAAGACCGCGAGCTTCTAAGATCGCTGCTAACGATGCTGCTGCAATACCTTTACCTAGTGAGGATACAACCCCGCCAGTAACAAAAATGTAATTTGTCGTCATGTTTAACCTGAAATTGGTTGAATGAGGGAAATGGGTTTCTTCTGGACGGGATGTAACTATACCAGAAGCCCTTTATCGCCACAACGTGAAATCTATCACACTGCTGTTAATTATTTTTTGCTTCAAATCAATTTGTCAATCAACCCAAGCAAGGTAAATTTCTCAATACATATTTAATCTTTATGTTTCACAGCGTTAACATCTTCTTGGCTCTTCACCTTATCCCAAATCTCGTCCAATTCTTGTAGATTGAGCTGCTGTAATTGTTTGCCATCTTGCTTGACACACTGCTCCAAAGACTGAAAGCGACGCGAAAATTTCTGGTTCGCCTTGGTCAAAGCGACTTCAGGATCTTTACCTAAATGACGAACTAAGTTCACCGTGGCAAACAGTAAGTCACCTAGCTCTTCTTCTAGTTTGTCCGAGTCATCTGACTCCACTTCTTGCAACACTTCGTCAATTTCTTCTCTGACTTTATCGACAACCGGAGGCAGTTCAGCCCAATCAAAACCTACTTTGGCACACTTCTTTTGGATTTTGTTTGCTTTTGAAAGCGCAGGAAGCGACTGAGGAATCGAATCTAAGATACTCTCTTCAACCTGACCTAATCGCTGTTTTTCTTTCCGCTTTTCTTGTTCCCAGTTCGCATTTAGTTGCTCTTCATTTTGTACATTCAGATCAGCAAACACATGCGGATGACGCCGAGTCAGCTTTTCATTGACTGTCTCAACAACCTCTTGAAAGTTAAACAGTTGCTCTTCTTTTGCCAGCTGACTATAAAAAATTACCTGAAACAGCAAATCACCCAACTCTTCTTTTAAATTGTGCCAATCTTTATTGCAAATGGCGTCAACGACTTCAAAAGTTTCTTCAATAGTATGGGGAATAATGGTGTCGAAGGTTTGCTTTTTATCCCAAGGACACCCACTTTCTGGGTCTCGGAGTTGGGACATAATTTCTTCTAGTTGTTCGATAGGGTGATTCATATAAATTTCCTAGAAAAAAGACGAGCTTTCACTCGTCTTTACACTTAATTCAGGTTGTTGATGACGCTAACCAAGCCTTTTGACTGTCATAACGTCTTTGATTTGTTCAACGCGCTTAGTGACTCGTGATAACACTTCCACATTGGTCACTTCTAAATCAAAGTCCATCACTGACAGTTGGCGCTTATAATCCGTTCGGCTGCGCATGCTAGTGATCTTCATTTTTTCATTGGCTAGTAAAGTGGTGATATCTTTCAACAGCCCGCTACGCTCCATCGCCTCCACTCGAATAGTCAGAATATAAGAACCAACAAAGCCACTGCCCCACACTGTATCAATGATTCGCTCTGGCGCATGATGACTCAGCTCTTCAAGCTGCTCACAATCACTGCGGTGTACAGAAATGCCGCGCCCTTGGGTAATGTAGCCTTTGATATCATCGCCTGGAATTGGCTGACAACACCTTGCTAAGTGGGTCATTAAGTTATCGACACCTTCAACCACAACCGCGTCTTTTTTAGGTCTACTGACTGGCGCCGCTTTTTGCTCGGACTCTTGCAGTTTCTCTAGGGCTTGCTGATCTTCCTCTTCGGCTGTTGGCTTATTCACCAGCGCATTAATATGATTAACTATCTGGTTAATACGTAAATCGCCAGTGCCTACACCCGCATACAACTCATCAGGTGTATTTACATTGAAGCGCTTCAATGCATATTCATCAGCATCTTTTAACGTAGCACCAATCTTCTGTAATTCGGTCTCGAGGATTTCTCGCCCAGCTTCAATATTCTTCTCGCGGCCCTGCTTTCTAAACCAAGCGTTAATTTTCGCCCGAGCACGACCAGAATGAACAAACCCCATTGATGGGTTTAGCCAATCACGAGAAGGGTTGGGTTCTTTCGAAGTGATAATTTCAACTTGATCGCCCATCGACAGTTTGTGAGTAAATGGAACGATTCTGCCAGCCACCTTAGCACCAATGCAGCGATGCCCTACCTCAGAGTGAATGTGATAAGCAAAATCGAGCGGCGTTGCGCCCATCGGTAAATCGACAACATCACCTTTTGGCGTAAAGGCGTATACACGATCATCAAAAACTTGGCTGCGAAGTTCATCGAGCATTTCGCCAGAGTCTGACATCTCTTCTTGCCAATCAATCAGCTTACGTAACCAAGTAATTTTCTCATCGTAACCGCTTCGACTGCTACTGCCTTCTTTGTATTTCCAGTGTGCCGCAACACCAAGTTCAGATTCTTCATGCATCTGTTTGGTGCGGATTTGGATTTCGATGGTTTTGCCTTCCGGCCCTAGTACCACAGTATGAATTGATTGATAACCATTGGGCTTGGGGTTCGCCACATAATCGTCAAACTCATCAGGAAGGTGTTTATATTTGGTATGGACAATACCTAAAGCGGCGTAACAATCTTGTAAGCGGTCGGCAATAATTCTTACTGCACGCACATCAAACAGCTCATCAAACGCTAAGCTTTTCTTCTGCATCTTACGCCAGATGCTATAAATATGTTTCGGCCGGCCGCTGACTTCCGCTTGGATATGCGACTCCTTCATTTCGGCAGAAAGATCATCTACAAAGTCATCGATGTACTGCTCACGAACAATACGCCTCTCAGAAAGTTGCTTGGCAATTTGTTTGTAAGTGTCAGGCTGTTGGTAGCGAAACGCGTAATCTTCAATTTCCCATTTAAGCTGACCGATACCTAGTCTGTTGGCAAGAGGAGCATAAATATTGGCACACTCTTTTGCTGCTGCTCGGCGAACCTCATCAGGCTCTTTTTTAACTTCAATCAGATTACAAATTCGTTCAGCGAGTTTAATTACCACGCACCTAAAATCATCCACCATGGCAAGTAGCATGCGACGAACATTATCCACCTGCCCAGAAGCGGCAGATCCTTCTAATGTCGCATTGAGCTGACCGATAGCGGCCATCTCTTCAACACCATCAATGAGTTTGATGATCTCTTTACTAAAACGCTCTTCAAGCAACTCTCGGTCGTAAATACCACTGGTCACGATAGGAAACAATTGCGCTGCAATTAGCGTTGCACTATCCATCGACAAGGTGATTAAAATTTCAATCATCTCTCGACCACGCCAAAGCAATACCGCTCCCTGTTCAAGGCCTTCTACCATAGCTTCACATTGACGATATACCGCCGTTAGCTTATTCGCTGTTTTACTATCTTGCCCGAGACTAGAGATCCATTTCTCTAATTCAAATTGTTCGTCTTGGATTAAATGCGCACTTCGTACCGCGACCATTGTTCTATCCTAGTGTCATAGTTCGTTTTCATAGCCAACCAAATGTTTTGGTTCAAATATATTATTGGGTATTATTTTTAACAAACAAGGCCATCGATTCTAAGTGGCTGGTATGTGGGAACATATCCAGCATACCAAGCTTTTTCAGTTGAAAACCTTGCTGATATAGAGTCTGGCTATCTCTGGCCAATGTAGCAGGATTACAAGAAACATAAACGACTTTTGAAGCACCTAGTTTGCCAATTGAATCAACAATACCACTTGCGCCAGCTCTTGCCGGGTCGAGCAGTATTTTATCAAATTTTTCTTTCGACCACTCGGCTGTGTCGATATTTTCTTCTAAGTTTGCATGGAAGAATTTAGCATGAGTAATAAGGTTAAGTTCTGCATTGGCACTTGCTTGTTTGACCATTTCAGGGACGCCTTCCACTCCCACTACTTTTTCCACTACTTTAGCGATTGGCAAGCTGAAGTTTCCCACACCACAGAATAGATCCAGTACCTTGTCCTGCTCTGTCAATGCAAGCCATTCCATCGCTCGGTTTACCATCTTTTGGTTTATTCTTTGGTTTACTTGAATAAAACTGTCTGGGCTAAAAGCAACTTTGCAACTGTTCTCTTGATAATATGGTTCATCACCAGTTATTTGAGTCAACTCGCCAGAATTTGGAATAAGAAACAGAGATAGCTGATGGGTTTCAGCAAAAAGTGTCAGTAGGTTAAGATCTTTATTGGTAAGTGCTTTGGTATGTCGAACTATCAGTACATTACCATTGTCTGCTTTTACTAACTCAACATGTCCTAGCGATTCTTGCTTGCTAAATTGGACCAGGGTCTGTTTTAAACCGGGCAACAGTGCATTCAGTGATGGTTCTAAAACAGGGCAATCAGTAACTTCAATAATTTGGTTACTCGATTTTTTTCGAAAGCCAAATTGGAGTGTTGACACCTTTTTGTTGAAAAAGACGCTAATACGAGCGCGGCGACGATAACCTTTATCTTCATCAAAAATAGTAGGTTCCAAATCCTGACAGGAAAAAGAAGGCACATCCATTAAATGTTTTAAGGAAGCTTGCTTGTATTCGATTTGAGACTTATGGTCGAGATGCTGCATGTTACATCCACCACATTGGCTATAGTGTGGACAAAAAGGCTTCACACGCTCAACACTTGGTTTTAGAAGCTTAATCAGCTTGGCTCTCGCATACTTCTTTTTACTTTCAGTGAGCTGCATCACTACTTGCTCATTTGGTAATGCTCCTTCAATAAAAACTGGTTTTCCAGACAGATAACCAATACCTGCTCCATGATGATCCAATTTTTCAACTAATATTTGTTGATGTTTAGTGTTTAACTGCGCTTTTTTAGGTTGAAAAAATTGAGCCATGGTTTTGCCTGAAATTGTCATAAAGTTTGGTTAAATCATCTGCGAACTGCTACTGGTCTTAGGTTGATTGTCGCACAACCCTAACTTGATTAAGCTAAGCATCTAATTTAATGTTTCGTATAGACCCTCCAATCTCCTTTGTAGAGAAAGTTTGGGCATAGAGCGTTATTTTCCCATATCCAAGAGATGATGTTTAGACAATAATGACAAGATACGGCTTACGTGCCCGCGTAATTACTCTAACCCTTGCGCCAACCCTAATCATTGGTTTGCTTCTGAGTGCATTTTTTTCCTTCAGTCGTTATCACGATCTAGAAAAGCAAGTGATCAATGAAGGCCTAAGCATTATCGAACCTTTGGCTATTGCCAGTGCCGAAGGGTTAAAAACTCAGAACCGAGAGTCCGTACGCCGGTTGATCAGCTACGCTCATCGCAAAAACTCTAAATTTGTTCGCAGTATTGCTGTTTTTGATTACAACCACGATTTATTCGTAACGTCTAATTTTCATCCAAATTTTCAGGAATTAACCTTCCCTAAAGACAAACCTATACCTTTGGTAGGCACCTCTGAGCTACACGACAACACGCTAATATTAAGAGCTCCGATACTGGCAGAAGGAGGCTATATTTCCAACCTATCTGGGCAAGCAGGACCAAATCAGGCGTTGGGTTATATCGCAGTAGAACTCGATCTTTCGTCGCTGCGATTACAACAATATCAAGAAATATTCTTTGCATTCTTGGTATTACTAGCGGGTTTAGGGCTTTCGAGTATCTTTGCCTTTAGGCTGCTTCATGATGTAACCCGACCAATCACACACATGAAAAATATGGTGGACAGGATCAGGCGTGGTCATTTAGATGTTCGAATAGAAGGTAAGTTACATGGTGAGCTAGATGCACTTAAAAATGGTATCAATGCAATGGCAGTGTCACTGTCGGAATACCATATTGAAATGCAGCACAGCATTGACCAAGCAACGTCAGATCTTCGCGAAACATTAGAACAGTTGGAGATTCAAAACGTTGAGCTCGATATTGCTAAAAAGCGCGCTCAAGAAGCGGCAAGAGTCAAATCAGAGTTTTTGGCCAATATGTCTCATGAATTAAGAACCCCATTAAACGGTGTGATTGGCTTTACTCGGCAGATGCTTAAAACCAGCCTGACTAACAGCCAAACTGACTACCTTATTACAATTGAAAAATCAGCAAATAACCTGTTAGCCATTATCAATGACATATTAGACTTCTCTAAGCTCGAAGCAGGAAAGTTAGCCCTCGAGAATATACCTTTTGAGTTCCAAGATAACTTAGAAGAAGTCATTAGCCTACAAGCGACTAGCGCACATGAAAAAGGCCTAGAGCTCACCTTAAAAGTGGATCCAAAAATCCCTTCTGGCTTGGTTGGCGACCCACTACGTATCCAGCAAATCATGACCAACTTAGTCGGCAATGCTATTAAGTTTACCGAGCATGGTAATGTAGATATCAGCGTGGAAATGCGTTCGCAAAAAGACGAATTTGTAGAGCTACAGTTTATGATTCGAGATACAGGGATCGGTATCTCAGAGCGCCAACAAGCACAGCTATTCCAAGCCTTTAGTCAAGCAGATGCCAGTATTTCGCGCCGCTACGGAGGTACAGGGCTAGGACTCGTAATCACGCAAAAATTGGTGACGCAAATGGGAGGTGAAATCAGCTTAACCAGTCGTTTACACCAAGGATCAACGTTCTGGTTTACTGTGCGAATGCTGGCAACCGACATGCCAGTGAGTGATTTCCTTCACTCTGAAACGTTAAAGGATAGATCATTACTTCTGATTGAGCCCAATACCCAAGCCGCTCTAGCAACTCGAATGCAGCTTGATCAGTTTGGACTGCGTGTTACTCATATATCTTCTATTACTCAAGTTGAAGATCACTTCGACTACATCTTACTATGTTTGTCTCCTGCCACAGACCACCAAACAGACAATATAGAAAAACAAATTGCATGGGCACAAAGCCTTGCGACAACCGTCATTGTTAGTACACCAAGTACGACTTTAGCTTTAGCCGATCACTTAGTACAGAATTACCAGATTCCTTGTGTCACAAAACCTTTGCCAAAGAAAAAACTGCTTCAAGCATTGGTTTCAGACAAACCCATCATACCTCCACCAGCCGTTGTTAAGCAGGTGAAGCAAGAAAAGCTAGAAAAAATGCCAATTTCCGTTATGGCCGTGGACGACAATAAAGCAAACCTCAAGCTAATTGGAGCTCTACTTGAGGAGCGCGTTGATCTTGTTGTGGTATGTACCAGTGGCCCAGAAGCCATAGAACAGGCAAAGGAGCAAAAGTTTGACGTGATACTGATGGATATCCAAATGCCTCAAATGGATGGTGTCACCGCATGTAAGCATATTAAGCAGACAGAATTTAATGCCAATACTCCCGTAATTGCGGTTACTGCGCACGCGATGAGTGGGGAACGAACTCGGTTACTTGATGCGGGAATGGATGATTACCTAACTAAACCTATAGAGGAAAGCCGCCTACAGAAAACGTTAGATTACTGGAGCAACCAATCCAGCAATATTGGCGACAATGAAGTTGAACCAATGCCTGTAGAAAATGAGCCAGAAAATACGCAACAAAATGAAACTGAATCAGCGAATCCCAATCAGGTAATCGACTGGCAACTCGCGTTGAAACAATCAGCATTTAAAGAAGACTTGGCAAGAGATATGCTGAAAATGTTGATTGATTATTTCCCTGAAGTTGTGCCAGTAATAGAAGAGTCACTGTCTAATGCAAAAGAAGCGGACATCGACGACCTGTTGCATTATATCCACAAACTGCACGGCAGCTGTGCCTATAGCGGTGTTCCTCGCCTGAAGTCTGTTTGTGCAACGATAGAGAGGGCTCTACGTTCAGGCTCAAGTATCGAAGATATAGAGCCTGAGCTTTTTGAACTACAAGATGAGATTGATAAAGTGAGTGAAAGCTCAGTGGAATACTTAGCTTAAGACTCAAAAATCACGGTTGCCACAGCGTAGTGCCTTTCATCGGACAATGATAAATGAAAGTTTATTGCACCTTGCTGCTCTGCGATATCCTTAGCCTTATTACTAAGAGTCAATATGGGCTTACCTTTGGCATCATTTGAGACTTGAAAGTCTTGAAAAGTCACCCCACCAGCGATACCTGTCCCTAGAGCTTTTGACGCAGCTTCTTTGGCGGCAAAGCGCTTAGCTAAAAAGCGGCTTTTGTTGTTCAAATCTATATAGGTAGCGTACTCAAAGTCCGTCAGAATCCGACGAGCAAAAGACTCCCCCGACCTTTCCAGTGCTTTGTCGAATCTTTCAATTTCAGCGATATCAGTACCTATCCCAACAATTGCCATAGTTCTTATCTCCGTGCGGCATCCATCGTTTCTTTCATATCTGAAACCGCCTTGGCAAGCCCATCAAATACAGCTCGGCCAATAATCGAATGCCCAATGTTTAATTCATAAATCTCTGGCAGCGCCGCAATTGGGGCTACATTATGATAGGTTAGACCATGACCTGCGTTAACGGTAATTTCCAAGTCTCGCGCATAACTGGCAGCAGCAGCGATTTTCTTCAGCTCATCCTGCATATCTTCTTCTGTTTCCGCGTCCGCATAATGCCCGGTGTGAAGTTCAATAAACGGTGCCCCGCAAGCTTTGGCTGCATCAATTTGCTCTCTATCAGCATCGATAAATAATGAAACTCGAATTCCTGCAGCGGTCAGTTTTTCAGTGGCAGCTTTAATTTTTTCTAATTGTCCGACGACATCGAGACCACCCTCAGTAGTCAGTTCTTCCCTCTTTTCGGGAACGAGACAGACAAACTCAGGCTGAGTGTTCAGCGCGATTTCAACCATTTCATCGGTAACAGCCATCTCTAGGTTCATTCGTGTTTGCAGCGTTTCACGAAGAATGCGGACGTCTCTGTCGGTAATATGACGACGGTCTTCGCGTAGGTGAACTGTGATCCCGTCTGCGCCTGCTCTTTCTGCTATCTCAGCTGCATGCACTGGATCGGGATACTTTGTCCCTCTAGCATTACGCAAAGTAGCAATGTGATCGATGTTAACGCCAAGAAAGATTGGGCTCATTTTAGTTACTCCGTAATTTAGAAGCTGTGGAATACGTGCTAAACAGCTCCCTACTTTTTAATGGTTTGCCGCCAAGATACGGCTTTAAGGCTATACGAGTAAAGCGTTTAGCCGCTTTTAATTGGTTTTTGCTAACGAAACGCCGCTCTCCCATTGCGATAAGCTCATCACCAAGGAAAGTTAAATGGTCTTTCCTCACAGACGCAAGAAAACCTTTTTGCTCTCTGTACCGGTAAGTCATTTCCGGTTCAATGGCGTTACCTGTTCCAGCACAGCAGAAGAAGTCGACACCATACCCTAGAACATGAAGCAAGGACAGTTCAAAACGGCGCAAAGCAGGTTCTGGGTTCTCACTCTGAGCAAGTTCGGTTAATGCATTTAAATAGTCGTGAAATAAAGCTGGCATAGGAACTTCAACAGACAATACTCGCCCTACCAGTTCGTTGAGGTACATAGCAGAATATAAGTTAATACCAGTGAGAGGCATTGCTAAACTGATTGGCTCGGCTTGACGTAGGGTTTTCATTTCACCTTTACCTGACCACTTCATTAACAATGGAGTAAATGGCTGCAATGCACCTTTCAACGCTGAACGTTTGCTTCTCGCCCCTTTCGATAGCACACAAACTCGCCCTTGCTCTTCGCTGAATACATCGAGAATCAAGCTAGTTTCGCTGTATGGGCGTCGATTTAATATAAAGCAGCGCTGCAAATCCTCAGTCAATAACTTTTCCTCAATTTATATAAAAAGAGAGTCTATAAGACTCTCTTTTTACTGTCATTTCCTTAGATGTCGTCAATGTAACCTAGTGAGCGAAGGGCTCGTTCATCATCCGCCCAACCTGATTTCACTTTTACCCAGGTTTCTAAGTACACTTTGCGACCGAACAACTCTTCCATATCAAGTCTTGCTTCACGGCCAATGGTTTTGATCTTTTCGCCACCTTTACCAATGACCATTTTCTTTTGACCACTTCGTTCAACTAATATTAGACCATTAATATGGAAGCCATCTGTCTCTGGGTTATAGTCAAAGCGCTCAATCTCAACGGTGACAGAATACGGTAATTCATCGCCAGTAAAGCGCATAAGCTTCTCGCGAAGAATCTCTGAGGCCATAAAACGTTGTGAACGATCTGTCACATACTCTTCTGGGAAATGATGGGTTGCTTTCGGTAAATACTCTCGAACATGCTTACGTAAAACATCAATGTTTTTACCGTGCTTAGCCGAAATTGGCACTACATCGACAAATTCCATTTTTTTCGACATCTCCGACATGTGTAGCATCACGTCATTGCGATCCTTTACGTTATCAACTTTGTTGACGCAAAGAACTACCGGAAAGTTAGACTTACTGAGCTTGTTTAGGACCATTTCATCATCTTTAGTCCATTGCGTACCGTCAATCAAAAAGAATACAAGGTTCACATCGCTCAGCGAGCTGTTAGCCGCACGGTTCATTAAACGGTTTATTGCGCGCTTTTCTTCGATATGAAGGCCCGGTGTATCAACATAAATGGCTTGATAGTCGCCATCAGTGTCTACGCCCATAATGCGATGTCGTGTTGTCTGTGGCTTGCGAGATGTGATTGAAATTTTCTGACCAAGAATTTTGTTCAGCAGTGTCGATTTACCCACATTTGGGCGGCCCACTATGGCAATAAATCCACAGTGCTGGTTTTCTGGAGAGGTGGCCTCGCCATGAGATGCGAAATAAGCATCGATATCAAATTCTTTATCAGACATTGGTTAACTTCTCTAACGCCGATTCTGCCGCCGCTTGCTCTGCTTTACGGCGACTAGTTCCTATACCAATAATAGCCTCTTTTAAGTCGACTACATCACAAGAGACGGTAAACTCTTGGTTGTGAGCTTCACCTTTTATCTTGGTCACTGTATAGACAGGAAGTGGTTTTTTCCGTCCTTGCAGATATTCTTGCAAACGTGTTTTCGGATCTTTTTGCGATACGCCAGGCTTGATAGAATCTAATCGGCTGGCATACCAACTCAATATGATGGCTCGTACGGCCTCGATATCACTATCTAAGTATATCGCACCAATAATGGCTTCCACTGCATCGGCCAAAATCGAGTCGCGCCTAAATCCACCACTTTTAAGTTCACCTGGACCTAATTTTAAGTAATCTCCTAACTGAAACTCACGACCTAGTTCTGCCAACGTATGACCTCGAACTAAAGTTGCGCGCATCCTGCTCATATCCCCTTCATTCACTTTAGGAAAGCGGTGATAAAGCTCATCTGCAATAACAAAACTTAAAATTGAATCGCCCAGAAACTCAAGACGTTCATTGTGTTTACTGTCGGCACTGCGGTGAGTCAGTGCTAAATGAATAAGCTCAGCATCATCAAATTGATAGCCGAGCTTTTTTTCTAACTTACTAATAGGAGTATTCATACTCTCTCAACTGTTACTGTCTAGAATGTGCTAACCACATAGGTCAGCACACTTTGTTCATAGACTATTTAATACTACCGATACGACTGAAGCGAACACCTGTTGGAACCCAAGAAGGTAGAACACTATTAGGACTACGGTCAAACTCAAAGCTCATCCAAATCGCCACTGCTTTTCCAACCAAATTTGCTTTGGGCACGAAGCCCCAGTAACGACTATCAGCACTGTTGTCACGGTTATCGCCCATAACAAAGTACTCGCCTGGGGGTACTACCCACTCATCAACACCCGGGCGTGGTTGGTATTCATATGTTCGATCTCTACGTAGAGGGTTAATCAAAATATGATGCTCAACTTTGCCAAGGTGCTCAGTCTTCTCTATTAAATGCACACCATTTTGAACAAAACGGCTTTGATGCACATTGGTATCCACCACATTCGTACACTTAGTGGCACCTTTAGGCTGAATACATAAAACTTTATTGCTGTTATAACGAATCACATCACCAGGCAAACCTACGATACGTTTTATGTAATCGATACTAGGGTTTGGCGGATAACGGAAAACGGCAATGTCTCCACGCTTCGGTTCACCAGTATTAACTAGCTGGTGGTGCCAAACTGGATCTTTTAATCCGTAGGCAAACTTTTCCACTAAGATAAAGTCACCAACTAACAGAGTTGGCATCATAGAGCCTGAAGGGATCTGAAAAGGTTCATAGATAAATGAACGTAATATCAGCACAAATGCAATGACAGGAAAAATAGCAACGCTGTTTTCAATCCACCATGGCTGAGTTTTCAGTTTCTTCGCTGCACTTTCATCAAGATCTTTCGCTTCTTCTGCTTGTTTGATCTTTTCTAAACGCTTTTTACTCCATACCCACTTTTCTAACGCCCACACAATACCAGTCACTAACGTGACAATGACAAGTATGATTGAAAAAGTATTAGCCATCGATTGTCCTTACATTCAATATGAAAATGAAAGTGCACCAGTAATCTGGCCACTTTCATTGTGAAAAGGTCTGTAATATCTAACGGAAATTTTAATCTTTACCTACGTGTAAAATCGCAAGGAAAGCTTCTTGAGGCAGTTCAACGTTACCGATCTGCTTCATACGCTTCTTACCTTCTTTCTGCTTCTTCAACAGTTTTTTCTTACGGCTCACGTCACCACCATAACACTTCGCAATCACGTTCTTTCTTAACTGCTTAACCGTTGAACGAGCAATAATGTGGTTCCCGATCGCTGCTTGAATTGCGATATCAAACATTTGACGAGGGATGAACTCTTTCATTTTCTCAACCAATAATCGACCACGGCCTTGAGCTTGATCTTTGTGAGTGATAATCGCTAGTGCATCCACTTTATCGCCGTTAAGCAGTACATCAACCCGCACCATATTCGACGCTTCAAAACGTTGGAAGTTATAATCCAAAGAAGCGTAACCGCGAGATGTCGACTTTAATCGGTCGAAGAAATCTAAGACAACTTCCGCCATCGGAATATCATAAGTGACTGCGACTTGGTTACCGTGATACACCATGTCTACCTGCACACCACGCTTTTCAACACACAAAGTAATCACATTGCCCAAGTAATCCGAAGGCACCAAAATATTACAACGTGCTATTGGCTCACGAATTTCTTCTAAGTCATTAACTGCTGGAAGCTTGGCTGGGCTATCAACATAAAGTAGCTCACCATCACTCTTTTCAACTTCATACACTACCGTGGGTGCAGTAGTAATTAAATCAAGATCGTATTCACGCTCTAAACGCTCTTGAATAATTTCCATGTGCAGCATACCTAAGAAGCCACAGCGGAAACCGAAACCAAGTGCTGCTGAGTTTTCTGGCTCATAAAATAGCGAGGCATCGTTTAAACTCAGCTTACCGAGAGCATCACGGAAGTTCTCATAGTCATCTGAAGAAACTGGGAAGAGGCCAGCATAAACTTGCGGCTTAACCTTTTTAAATCCAGGAAGGGCTTCTTCACAACCATGCTTAGCTAGCGTTAACGTATCGCCAACTGGTGCACCGAGAATGTCTTTGATGCCACATACAACCCAACCTACTTCGCCAGTTTTAAGCTCAGTGGTATCTTGCTGTTTTGGAGTAAAAATACCAAGACGATCAACACCCCATACTTGGTCGGTACTCATCACCTTAATTTTATCGTTTTTCTTTAGCACGCCATTTTTAATTCGGACTAGAGATACAACACCGAGGTAGTTGTCAAACCACGAATCAATAATAAGTGCTTGGAGTGGCGCTTCTGGGTCACCTTCTGGTGCTGGTATTGAAGAAACGATGTTTTCTAAAACATCCTCAACACCTAAACCAGTTTTAGCTGAGCAACGAGTCGCCTCCATTGCATCAATGCCAACGATTTCTTCAATTTCTTCCGCAACACGTTCAGGTTCAGCAGCAGGTAAATCGATTTTGTTCAGGATTGGCACCACTTCCAAATCCATTTCAATGGCGGTGTAACAGTTGGCAAGAGTCTGTGCTTCTACACCCTGACCGGCATCAACCACCAGCAGCGCACCTTCACAGGCAGCAAGCGATCGGGACACTTCATAAGAGAAATCCACATGTCCCGGAGTATCGATAAAGTTAAGCTGATACGTTTCACCATCTTTGGCTTTATAATCCAACGTCACACTCTGCGCTTTGATAGTAATACCGCGCTCGCGCTCTAGGTCCATTGAATCCAATACTTGAGCTTCCATCTCGCGATCGCTAAGTCCTCCACAGACTTGAATTAAGCGATCGGAAAGAGTGGATTTACCGTGGTCAATATGGGCGATAATCGAAAAGTTGCGAATGTGCTTCATAGGTTTGGCGTGACTAAACTCGTTGCATTAAAAGAAACTATAATGCCGCAATCATGCGGCATTTTACACAGGTTGGCAGATTCTACCCAATTTCTGTCCAATACACTAGTTAATTGGCTCACCGAGTACACGAAGCAATACCACTTCTCTAGCTGAATCTTGCTCCGCTTTGTGGGATAACTTTTTCGCAAGCACAATACCTAGGAAAAGAAACAGTGCAGATATTAAAATAGTCAAACCCTCACCGGTTGCAAACAAGGGTACTAAAAACCATTGGGAAATTAATGCACCAATAAACAGCATGACGAGAGGAGTGATATAAACGATAGAAGCAGACCAAAGCAGGCTTTTTTCTGGAAAACCGATTTCAACCACTTGCCCTTCTTTAAGCATTTTATCTGTAGAAAGCTGCCAAAATAGGGTTTTATTGCCAAAAGCCTTACTGACGATACCGGTTCCACAGCTTTTTTGTGACGAGCAACTGGTGCAACTGGTTTGTTGCTCACAACTCAACTCAACCTCGTATTCTTTGCCAGTCGAATTCACCGAGCTGACTGTTGCCAGAGCGGTCATCATTGGGCACTAGTCTCTGTCGTCGTTTTCTCTACTGAGTTGGTAGAATTTGAATCAGTCAGCTTTTTCGTGGTACTGACTGGAGAAAATGTTACAGAGCGAGCGATTCTCAGCGCTGTTTCTGGTGGAATGTCCCCAATCACTGCCACTTCGTTTTTACCATTGGCATAAATTTGCAAAGTTCTACGACCCTGCCTAACCAATTGGCTTTTTAAAGACTGATCATTTCGATCAGAAACATATACTGAAAAATCAAATAACCCATCGGAGTAGAGTTGGCTTTCTACCATATTATCGGTACCAGAGAGTCTATAACGGTTGAGCTCTTCAGGTTTAAAACCATTAGGAACCCAAGTCACTTTCCAATACGTATGTTTGAGGTTACCTCTTGGCAAAGACAAAACTTGTGGTAATCGAACGGTTTGCAAACTACTCAACGCTTTTGCAACACTGTCTCCGACTGCAAGAGAAATAGTTCTAAACTGCTCTAAAATATCGCCATCCCTATCGACTAAATCAGCCCGCAGCGGCAGTTTTGTTTTTTCGTCCACCCATAAAATATACGAGTAACGCATGCCATCCTTAGAAACCACTCGTAGAACTTGGCATGTCGCCCCAGCTTCACGAGCTTTACCTAAAGGAATGAAATCATAATACTGACTCAACTGTTTGATATCGCTATTTAGTAGAGGGATCGTTGGCGCAACCATGTAGTTTGCACGAATAGTAAATGGCTCTGAGCTGGAATCAATATAGCTCACTTCACCACCTCGGCGGATAACTTCTCGCATTGGTCCACTTAAATAAACCAAGTGAGCCAATTGGATATTGTTATCGATAGCATGGCTGTACTGAAGAGGCTCAATAGTATTACGGTTTATAACGATATATGACAGTTGATAATTGAGTTGCTGGCTGGCTTTATTCATTTCAGTTAATAAAGCCTGAACCGAAGGTTTGTCAGCAGCGTAGGCTGCTACTGAACTTAAGCAATATACAACGAGCGCACAAATTAAAGGCTTCTTCATTCGGCTACCAGTTTAGTGTATTCATAATTATAATGCGCTTTTCCTTTTCGCAGAGTTAACGTCACTCAGATTGGCTTCTCATTAGTTTCTGTTTATCCAAATCACTGTTGTAACCTCGAATAACATTCAACTTATATTGAGAATCTGACTGTTCACTATTGTTTAAAGTAAAGCTTGCTGGTGATGTTGTACCAAAAGCTAATGTCTTCAACTGGCCAGTTCCATCTGTTGTTGACTGATTTGACGTCGTTGGGTAAATCATAACCGCGGAGACTACTGCAAGTGTCACGCTCGCTGCGACAGCAACTTGACCAAACGGAGACAGCCATTTTGGCAAGCGTCGGCGAGCCGAAACTGGATTAGGCTGAGACTCTAACTTTGCATCATGCAGATTTGATACCTTATCTGACAGCAAAGGGTTGTGTGCGGGTTCGCTTTCCAACGCTAAGGCAACACTTTCAGCAATATTCCATTCTGGTTGCTCAGGAGCTTCACCGCGCATAACATCACCGATCAAGTGATAATTTTTCCACGATTGAAGGCCTTCATGATCATTCTCTAATTCAGTGATTAGAGACTTATCGATCATCTCTCCATCCATGAGTGCTGAAAGCTTTTCTTTGTCAGCCATTATTTCCACCATTTTCATTAGTGCTACTAGCGTTGCAAAAGAGGTTTGATTTTCTTTTCCACCGCTTCGCGAGCACGGAATATACGGGAACGTACTGTTCCCACTGGACAATCCATCACTTCAGCAATTTCTTCATAACTTAAGCCATCTAGCTCTCGCAAAGTCATTGCTGTTTTCAAATCTTCTGGTAGTGCCTCGATAGAACTAAAAACAACGCTTTTCAATTCTTTGGACAACGTTAAGTTCTCCGGGTTCGATATTTCTTTCAACGCACTACTCGTTTCGTAATACTCTGCTTCTTCAGCATCCACATCGCTTGCTGGTGGCCTCCTGCTCTGTGCAACAATGTGATTTTTAGCGGTATTGACAGCTATCCTATATAACCAAGTATAGAACGCACTTTCACCACGAAAACTGGGGATTGCACGATACGCCTTAATAAATGCTTCTTGGGCGACGTCGGCAACGTCTCCAGAATTGCTCACGTATCGAGAAATAAGATTGCATACTTTGTTTTGATATCGTAAAACCAAAAGATTAAATGCTTGCTTATCTCCGCTCTGTACTCGCTCTATCAATACTTGATCGGTCAGTTGCTCGTTCATTCGAGCGTGTACTCCTATTGTTATTTACCCCATCTAGTTCTAGACATGAGCTTTAATTATGCAAAATGTAGTATTGACACCACCGCTAACATGAGCAGTATTGTGACCTAGGAATGCAAAAAAAGTTCAAAACTTTCGTAAATTTTTTACCCACTGCACTCATCACTATGATGTAATCTTTATGGGTTCGCTTAACACAAATCTAAAGTCGAACTCGGTGAAATGCAATGGGAGATAAAAATAATTGTATTCTTTTCAACTGTATTTATAGATTTTCTTTATATAAGCTGAATGCTATTTCATCAGCTCAGGACCGAACAGTATTATGAACGCACACCGTGAACATGTATGTGACGTATTAGTAGTGGGGAGCGGAGCGGCCGGTCTCTCACTTGCCCTTCGTATCGCAGAGCATGCCAAAGTTATCGTACTCAGTAAAGGCCCTCGCAGCGAAGGAGCTACCTATTATGCCCAAGGGGGCATTGCTGCTGTATTTGACGAGTCAGACAGTATCGAATCACACATTCAAGATACCCATATCGCTGGCGCCGGCATCTGTGAGCAAGACTCGGTAAAGTTTATCGCTGAAAATGCAAAAGAGTGTGTACAGTGGTTAATCGATGGTGGAGCGCCATTTGACTTAGAAGGCAACGATAATGATGGCCAACCTAAATATCACCTCAATCAAGAGGGCGGCCATAGCCACAGGCGCATTTTGCATGCGGCTGATGCCACAGGTATGGCAATGCAAACCTCTCTCCAAGACAACGTAAACAACCACCCAAATATCGAGATTTACGAACGCTACAACGCATTGGATTTAATTACAGAAGATAAAATTGGTGGGAATAAGAACAAAATTGTTGGTGCTTACATCTGGAACAGGGCTGACGAACATGTTGAAACGGTAAGAGCTAAGTTTGTTGTTCTCGCAACAGGAGGCGCATCTAAGGTATACCAATATACTTCCAACCCTGATGTTTCATCCGGAGATGGCATTGCTATGGCTTGGAGGGCAGGATGTCGAGTTGCCAATTTAGAATTCAATCAGTTCCATCCCACTTGCCTTTATCACCCTGAAGCAAGAAATTTCTTATTAACAGAAGCTCTCCGTGGAGAAGGCGCTCATTTACTTCGTCCAGACGGCACTCGATTCATGCCCGACTTTGATGAAAGAGAAGAACTCGCACCTAGGGATATTGTCGCGCGCGCAATCGACTTCGAAATGAAACGCCTCGGTGTTGATTGCATGTACCTCGACATCAGCCACAAACCCGTTGAGTTTATTGAAAAGCACTTCCCAACGATCCACATGCGCTTGCAAGATCTCGATATCGACATGACTAAGGAACCCATACCTATTGTTCCTGCTGCTCATTATACCTGTGGTGGTGTGGTGGTAAACAAAAGCGGAGAGACGGATCTAAACCAACTCTATGCTATTGGTGAAGTAAGCTACACCGGCTTGCATGGCGCGAACCGTTTGGCTTCAAACTCTCTACTAGAGTGCGTGGTTTATGCTTGGTCAGCAGCAAAAGATATTTTGGAAAAACTACCAGAAGCCACTTTACCAAGCTCACTTCCAGCATGGGATGAGAGCCAGGTATCTAATTCCGATGAAGAAGTGATCATTCAACACAACTGGCATGAGCTTCGACTATTTATGTGGGATTACATGGGCATTGTAAGAACTGATAAACGACTAGAGCGAGCATTGCGGCGTATTCAACTCCTCCAGCAGGAAACTCATGAGTACTACAGCAACTTTAGAGTTTCCAATAACTTGTTAGAGCTTAGAAATTTGCTGCAAGTTGCAGAATTAATGGTGCGATGTGCAATGCAAAGGAAGGAAAGCAGAGGTTTGCACTACACATTAGACTACCCAAATTTAATCGAAAACAGCGGACCGACCATCCTGACGCCAAAACAATAGTGATGCCAGTGAGTAGGGAGCACCTCCTCTCTACTCGCGATTTTCTCTTTCATAACGTAAGTAAATGATCAAATTACGATAATCGGTATCATTCACACTATCTCGCCAAACACTTACTTTCTTTCCCTTCATATCTGTAAATACAATGAACACTGAAGCATAAGCCAGCAACACATTGCTAACCTTATGATTATTTTTAGAAAAAGTAAGCACTCTACCTTGAGAAATACGTAAAAAACCCGATATCACCTGCGGAATAAAAGTATCACGCAAAGCGTAAGCAACCAGCAGGCCTAGTAAATAAAGCGAAGCGGGTAATGGTAAAGGAGAAACAACACAGACGCACATTGCAATGTTTAAAATCAGTAAGTTTGCAATGTGCGCATTAAGGGAAGGTTTAGCAAATAAACTAACGGACTTTGCTGAGGTTATAGGCAACAATTTTGTCAACCATGGAAGCGTGACCTAAGTTTTCGCTTCTTCCGTGTCCCATAACCCAAGTAAATAGATCAGGGTCATCACACTCCAATAGCGATACAAAATCTTTCTGCTCATTTTCGGACAAAGAATCAAAGCACTCTTCAAAAAACGGCATAATAACAACGTCCAACTCTAGCATACCTCTACGGCAAGCCCATTTAATTCGCGCTTTCTCTTCATCTGTGTACATACTGCCCTCACAAGACTTATCCTGATATTTGGCAAAGTGTAACAAGCAGCTTGCTTTCCAACTAGTGTTGAAATCACACTCCGTGACCAAGCCAATAATTTGCTATGCTGATGTCGCTAAAATTCCCTCTAAAGCCACTTGCAGTTTTTGGTCTATTGGCCTTACCATGAGAGGCAAATAATAGCTACTACCAAAGGTACAAAAAATGAGCTGGCAAAGTGAGTTTTCATCGCTAGAAATCACCGAAAATGACACTCTCCCTGAGCTGATGATCTCACACTTAACATCTTGGGGAATCATTACCGTTAACGGAAATGACAAGAAATCCTATCTACAGGGGCAATTAACCTGTGATGTTGTGACGTTACCAGAAGATCAAAGTACCCTTGGAGCCCACTGCGACGCTAAAGGCAAAGTTTGGTCGATATTTCGATTGTTTGCCCACCAAGATGGCTATGCGATGGTTCAGCCTGTTTCTGCTATTGAGAAAGAGCTCACTGAAATTAAGAAATACGCCGTTTTCTCACAAGTAGACATAGCGCAATCTAGCGATATATTACTTGGCGTCATGGGGAAAAACGCCGACAGTTATATTGACTCAATTAGCGATACAACAGGGGATGTGAGAAAGTTAGCCAATGGCACCGCGGTAAAATACAGCGAACAACGCTGGCTGTTACTGATAGAGTCAGAGAATGCTGAAGCTTTGATTGCTGATATCAATGCGGAAAAAGTAAACGAAGACTTGTGGCGTCTGTATGAAATAAAACACGGTATGCCTATTGTCACCAAAAACGCACAAAATGAGTACATCCCACAAGCGTTTAACCTTCAAGCACTCAACGGTGTGAGCTTTACTAAAGGCTGTTACACAGGACAAGAAATGGTCGCCAGAGCCAAGTATCGTGGCATCAACAAACGTGCGATGTTCATTGTAAAAGGAAAACTCAGCGAACCACTGACTGAGCCTCAAATTGAAATGGAACGCTCTGTTGGAGAAAATTGGCGTAAAGCTGGCTCGCTAATGGCCTATTATCAGTACTCCGACAACCAAGTTATTGGACTTATCGTATTGCCTAACAATTTAGACTCTGAGACTGAATTAAGAATGACCTCCCAACCAAATTCTATCTGGTCGATTCAAACCCTTCCTTACTCAATTAGTGATGAGTAACCTTTCTACGCCAATCACTCAATACCTCTACGATAGAGGTATTGAGTTCAAAGTGCTATCGCAATCAAAACCAACTACGTCCATTGAAGAAACAGCTGCACAACGTGGTATCAATGCCAGTAGAATGGTCAAGTCGATATTGCTAAGAGATATGGACAACAACTACCTTCTAGCTTGCGTACCCGGAAATCAGTCGATTTCTCCAATTAAAGTGCGAGCTCACCTTTCATGTAGAAGAGTGACATGTGTACCAAGAGACCAAGTATTCACTATCACTGGATTCGAAGTAGGTACAATTACCCCTTTATTACTTCCCAGCAACATTACAATTCTGTTCGACAAAGCATTATCTAACGTAGACAAAGTTACTATAAGCAGTGGTGACAAAATGTTTGGTTTAGAGCTAAGTTGCCAATCTTTACTCTCCCTTTGCTCCCCGATTTGGGCTGATATAATTCGCGACTAAATAAAAGATAGCACATCGTAAACCCAATATTTTACATACATAAAATCAATAATAGATTACGTAAAAACATCAAGATAAATATATTGAACTTCCGTTGTACCTAGCAGTCAATTACATTGAGAAATGTAGCAATATAGGCACCAAATCAGCTTAAAATTTAACCATAATTGGTATCAGTCATAAAAAATAGTCTATTATTTATACTGCCATGACAGTTAAACATGGGAAGTTAGCTTTAATAGCAAACTATGACCACCATCAACATAAGAGGTAAGATTTTATTCAAGTTGCAAATGTATTTGCTGAATTCTCCTAAATTGACAGGATTAATATCTAACAAGGTCAGTAACTACTACGTTTTTCCCCAGTGCTATCACAAAAATAAAATGGGGTGTTGGTATAATCAGCGGTGCTAGAGATTAGGAAGGATATCGTATGAGACTGTTTAAGCGCTATATTCCAAGTATGATTGCTAAACATATAAGTCGGCTATTTAAAGGAAGAATTTATATTTATGGTATTGGTGGATTCGAGTTTGATAACGGAAAATTAATATTACCCGCCAAAGCAGAGCCGAGACATTTTCAAGCAGTAAAAGAAGTGAACCAAGAAATAATGAAGCTTCGCTGCGCTTATGTATAAATTTACCTTTAAGTGAGACTGGCTGCTTCCCAGCCTCACTTCTAAATCGATTTAGAGCACTCAGTTTTGTACATAGCATCGACTATTGTTTAGCTAAATCAGGCAAATTTCCTTTTACGCCAAGTGCATGCTTCATCACTTCATCTCTCGCACCAGGTAAATGAGACATCGCAGTTAAACCTATACCACGTACAAGCTTTTTAATCGGATTCTCACCTGCAAATAAATCTTTGAATGCCTGCATCGTCGCTGCCATTTTTGCAGCTTCCGCCTTCCTCCACCGCTCATAAACGCGTAAGTTTTTCTTCATGCCTATATCTTGGCCTTGCTCCCAAACAGAAAGAACTTGCTGCGCTAAACACGCAGCATCTAAGAAACCCAAATTCACCCCCTGTCCCGCTAACGGGTGTATTGTATGTGCAGCGTCTCCTACCAACGCAACCCTATCAGATACAAAATCTCTGGCGTAACGCATTTTTAATGGAAAAGCATTGCGCTCTCCTATCACTTTGCAAAGCCCTAATCGACTATCAAACTCAGACGTCAAAACTCGATTAAACGCTTCATCTGGCATATCAACTAGTGAGTTTGCTCGCAAAGACTCAGTAGACCAAACAATTGAACATAAGCTTCCCGATCCCGAAGTGCTCGAAGACTGCATAGGCAAGAAAGCAAGTGGACCATCTGGAGTAAATATCTGCCTTGCAACACCTTTGTGTGGTTCAGCGGTTTCGATATTCGCGACAACAGCACTATGGCCATAGTCCCAATGGGTTAGAGGGATATTAAAGTGTTCTCTCACCCAAGAGTTCGCGCCATCAGCTCCGACAACAAGCTTGGCTGTAAGCATTTGTCCGTTCTCAAGTGACAGCCAAGCTTCACTCTCTCCTACATTGAGAGATTGAATTGTTGTCGGCATAAACAAGGAGACGTTTGCACATTGGCGTACCTTATTTAGCAACGCAAGTTGAATAACCCGGTTTTCAACGATATGCCCCAAGTCCGACTGGGCAATATCTTGAGCAGCAAAACTAATTTTACCAAAGCTGTCTTTCTCCCACACTTCCATTGCTTGGTATGGTGATAGACGCTTTTGCTCTATAAACCTCCAAGCACCAACCTTGCGTAAGATATTTTCACTGGCACGATTCAGAGCCGAAACTCGAACATCAGGTAAGTCAGAGAAGTCTTCGTTAGGAATCTTGCTTTCGACAACGGCAATTCGCAGCTCAGAATCTTCAAGTGCTGCTGCCAAAGCCAAACCAACCATACCGCCGCCTACTATGGCAATATCAACATTTTGTATCATGCATCGAACCTTATAATTATCAGCGGTTAATTAAACCCAATGTTTGTCTCAATAGAGGGGCTTTCAAGGGAGAAAAAGTATCCATAGCAAATAAACCCAGATTCCTAGCTAATTTTAAAGTAGGTAAGTCATTTGAGAATAGATGCACCAAACAAGAAGTTAATTGAATGGTGTTTTGACGATCTTCTTGTCTACGCGAACGAAAGCGAGAGAGCAACGCATATTGGCCAGGATCTTTCGTATCCTTTGTGATTTCATCGACCAAGCCTGCTACATCACGTATACCCAAATTAAACCCTTGTCCAGCTATAGGATGAAGCGTTTGTGCAGCATTACCCACAATAGCAAAACGATGAGACACATTTTGCATTCGAGATCGTAATGTCAACGGATAGCTGACTCGTTTTCCGACTTGAGTTAGTACTCCCAGTCGCCAGCCGAAAACAGATTGTAGTTGCGAAAGAAACTCTTTGTCGTTCAACAGCAAGACCTTTTGTGCTTGCTCGGGTGACATACACCAAACGAGAGACATTCGATTCTCGCTTAAAGGTAGCAACGCAACTGGCCCTTGATCGGTAAATCGTTCAAATGCTCGGTTACCATGCTTTTCATTCGTCGCAATATTAGCGATAACAGCAGTTTGCTCAAAATCGTGTTCAGTATAGGGAATATCGAGAAGATCACAGCAAGTCGAGCCTGCACCATCTGCTGCAACAAGCAATTTTGATTGAATTTGACGGCCACTCGTTAAAGTTACCGTGACAGACTGAGAAGTTCTATCTATCGCTTCCACACTTTCAGGACAAAGATAATCGATATTATCTATAGCGTTTGCTCGCTTATTAAACTCCCAGCCCACATGCTCTAGCTCAACAACGTAACCTAGAGCATCTAGGTTTAATTCATTGGCCCGAAAGTCGGTCATACCTAGATGATTTTTATCAGAGACATGAATGTGATCAATAGCAGTTGCGATGGGCTCCAATGCTTGCCACAAACCGTATTTTTCTAAGACCTTAGCCGTACCAAAAGAAAGAGCGATACAGCGAGAATCAAAACCAGGATGCTCGGACTGTTCTAACTGATAAGCCTCGACAACAGCAACTCTTAGCTTTTTTTGGCTTGCTTTACTCAACGCAAGAGCTAACGTCATACCAGCCATTGCTCCACCAACAATGACAACATCATATTTAGTCATTTGAACAACTTCTCAAGTATTTCTCTAATGGATTGTTGGCTTTTGATTTTGGTTTGAGCTAAGAGATGGCTTTACCCCCAACTCTGCATGAATGGTCAAAACGCAGATTTTAGCGTGATCCATAACTTGCTCTAATAGTTGAGCTTGCTCTTCGAGGTCATCTTCTTCATCAATACCTAAGCGGGCAATTTCTTCTAAATCTGTTAATGCCTCTTTGACTTCTTTCGATGCTTTTCTCAACTTAGCATCGGCTAGACCTAGCCCTGATATAAAATGATTCACCCAATCAGAAAAGCTATCAGCTACATCAAACAGACTATTTTGATCAAGTTCAGGAGGAAGAAGTAAAGACAGTTCGAACCCCTTTCCCGTCAGTTCTTTCTTTGTGAAATCATATAAAGATTGCGCTTTTTCCAAAGCATTCAAAGGCCAACCCATCCCATCATTGGTATAATCAAATAGCAGTGACTTCCAAGTTTCTTCATCTGGATTCAAACCTCCACTGAGCATTCCAACCAATAAGCCGTGCAATTCTGCTGGCGTGACTGAAAGTGAGCAGGAATTTAATGCCTCAGAGAAAGTGACATAATCTGGAAGTGTCTTGTTAGTCATATGGGAGCCTAAATCAAAAAAGTTTCGTGAAGCGACCGACCTTTAAAGTCGACAGCTCCTAATAATAGCATTACCAGGACATCGCTGAAATATTCACGTCACGAAATATGAATAGCTTGTATCCAATTTGCCCATTTCCTGTGTAATTGACCTATCATTTAAGAACCAACGAGTAGAAAAGCTTGAATCTTATAGAGCGTTTAAATTATAGTTTCTACCTCGGTGGTCACGTATGATAATCACCATAAAAACAGCGCGTATAGAGTTCATGGATAATGAGTAATCAAGCGGTAGAAGTTGAAATTTTAGGAAAGTTAACTCGAGTAAATTGTCCCGAAGGACAAGAAGAATCACTTATTGAGGCAGCGCAAGACCTCGATGACCGTTTGAGAGAAATGACCTCAAAAACGAAAGTAACTAATGAAGTTCAGCTTTTAACGATCGCAGCGCTTAACTGTTGCTACGAATTAAAGCAATCAAGCAAGGTATCTAAAACCCAGCAAATAGAACTTTGCGAAAAAGTTGAACAACTTTCTGATTCACTAGAACAAGCTTTAAGTAAAGTAAGATCAGCAAGTTAACTTTACTTTGAAGCGCCAATATTTACCCTGAGGTGTTTGTCTGTGGGATTAAGTCCCTGAGCCGATAAGCAATACTTAAGGATTAGTACTTGCTAGCTATTGAGCAAGCTCGACTTGAATCGAGAAGCCTACGGTTAACATTGCCAATCCGCCTTGAACCAGCTGGTTCAAGGGTCAATATCCTCAACGGCACCCCGGGGTATCTTCTCTCTCCTAACTAGTCGTCGATAAAATTGGGCCAAATTATGACCAATTGCCGCAACTCCCTAAGAAAGACAATTCGCGAAAAACGTAAACAATTAAGCAAAGCTGAACAACAACAAGCCGCGCAAGCCTTAGTAGATACATTCACTCTACTACCCGAATTAAAAACCTCTCAACATATAGCTCTCTATCTAGCTAATGACGGAGAACTTTCCACACAATCACTCATTGAAGCGATGTGGGATGAAGGTAAGCAAATTTACCTTCCGATCCTTCACCCTTTCTCTAAGGGAAATTTATTATTTTTAGGATACGAGAAAACCACACCTCTAATAACAAATCGATACGGAATACTCGAGCCAAAACTGAATCAATTAAACATTATTCCTGTGAATAAGCTCGATATGATATGTACCCCTCTTGTCGCATTTGACGCATACGGGAACCGGCTTGGAATGGGGGGCGGGTACTACGATCGCACATTAGAAAGCTGGCAACTCCACTCCCAAGGGGCTTTTCCAATTGGCATCGCTCACGATTGCCAGCAAGTGGAATCCATACCGACGGAATCTTGGGATATTCCCCTCCCCAAGCTCGTCACTCCAAGCAAAATTTGGAATTGGGATAAATAAGCCAAACAATTCTACGATTGTCTTACTTTGTTTCGACTCTCCTCGTCTATACTCGCAAATTCTGCTTAATTGGGTATATAATCGCGCCAATTCACTTTAATACCAATTATTTTAGGAGATGAGCATGACTCAAGATGAGATGAAAAAAGCGGCAGGCTGGGCTGCGCTAAAATACGTCGAAAAAGGCAGCATAGTTGGTGTCGGTACTGGTTCAACCGTCAATCATTTCATCGATGCTCTTGATACTATAAAAGAAGATATCAAAGGTGCCGTTTCGAGCTCAGTAGCTTCTACAGAACGATTGAAAAAATTAGGCATAGAAGTATTCGATTGCAATGATGTTACTTCGTTAGACGTCTATGTTGATGGTGCGGATGAAATCAATCCAGCACGAGAAATGATCAAAGGCGGTGGTGCCGCATTGACGCGAGAAAAAATTGTATCTGCCATCTCTGATAAGTTCATCTGCATTATCGATGACACAAAAGCTGTAGACATTTTGGGTACTTTTCCACTGCCAGTCGAAGTCATTCCAATGGCACGCTCTCAAGTAGGTCGCGAAATAGTAAAGCTAGGTGGAGATCCTGTCTATCGCGAAGGTGTAGTGACAGACAACGGCAACATTATTATTGATGTACACGGTCTAAGCATTGCCAATCCAAAAGAACTAGAAGACAAGTTCAACTCAATCCCAGGCGTAGTGACGGTCGGCCTTTTTGCTCACCGTGGTGCTGATGTTGTTATCACTGGCACTCCGGAAGGTGCCAAAATCGAAGAATAATCCATTTGTATCACCAAGTAGTAATCAAACTACATAAAGCGCCTTATGGCGCTTTATTATCTTTTATTCTTAAATATTTTCTTTTTTCCTGTAATTTTCTTACCCAAATGTATTAAATTTTGATACTTTAATGAACACAACACACCAAGGAAAACGTTTGCGTCGGGGTAAGATCGCCAAAATCCACGTAAAACTCGCATTCCGAACACAACATACCTTATTTGCATAATAGGACGAGAACAATGGCTAAAGTGTCACTGGAAAAAGAAAAAATAAAAATCCTCCTACTTGAAGGGCCACACTCCTCTTCTGTTGAAATCTTGAAGGCCGAAGGCTACACCAATATCGAATATCACAAAGGTTCTCTGTCTGAAGCTGAACTACTTGATTCTATTAAAGATGCACATTTTGTTGGTATTCGCTCTAGAACTAACTTATCTAAAGAAGTCATTGATGCCGCGAAAAAACTGGTCGCGATTGGTTGTTTTTGTATTGGCACCAATCAGGTTGACCTAAAAGCCGCAGCAGCACGTGGTATTCCTGTCTTCAATGCACCGTTTTCAAACACTCGCAGTGTCGCAGAGCTCGTCCTTGGTCAGCTTTTACTGCTACTTCGTGGGATACCAGAAAAAAATGCTTTAGCACATCGTGGGATCTGGCAAAAAAGTGCAGACAGCTCATACGAAGCTCGTGGTAAAAAACTTGGCATTATCGGTTACGGACACATTGGTACTCAATTAGGTATTATCGCTGAAAACCTAGGTATGCGAGTCTACTTCTACGATATTGAGAACAAACTTTCTCTTGGAAACGCGACACAAGTTAGCTCAATGGCTGAGCTTTTAAACCAGTGTGACGTTATCTCTTTGCATGTTCCCGAGACAGCAGAAACAAAAAATATGATGGGAGAAGAGCAGTTTGCTCTGATGAAACCAGGTGCAATTTTCATCAATGCGGCTCGTGGAACAGTAGTCGATATTCAAGCGTTAGCATCGGCAATAGAATCGAAACAAATTGCTGGTGCCGCGATCGACGTATTTCCAGTCGAACCTAAAACCAATGCAGATCCGTTTGAGTCACCACTAATGCAGTATGACAATGTTATCCTTACCCCACACGTTGGAGGTTCCACACAGGAAGCTCAGGAAAACATTGGAATTGAAGTGGCAGGCAAGTTAGCGAAGTACTCTGATAATGGCTCTACACTATCGAGTGTAAACTTCCCAGAAGTATCGCTACCTATTCATAGAGACTGCTCAAGATTACTGCACATCCACCGTAATCAGCCAGGTATTTTGACGCAAATAAACACCATTTTTGCAGATGAAAGCATCAACATTGCAGGGCAATATCTACAAACTTCAGCTGATATTGGCTACGTTGTCATTGATGTTGAATCAGCTCGCTCAAATGAAGCTCTAGAAAAGCTGAAAAAAATTGACGGAACCATCAGAGCGCGTATCTTGCACTAGTTGCTTCACAAGCTTTCAAACATTAAGGCCACAGAAACTTCTGTGGCCTTAATATTTCTGTATGTTAACGGCTTATGCTTTTAGAGCTCTCTCGCCACGCGCGATGCCGACGACTCCACTTCTAGCCACCTCAATCACTTCAGTTGCTTCAGATAGTGCTCTAATAAATGCATCCAACTTTTCACTGGTCCCAGCCATTTGAACTGTATACTGAGTCGCGGTCACATCAACGATCTGCCCACGAAAGATATCTGCGGTACGCTTGACCTCATCTCGTGATAGGCCGCTGGCTTTTACTTTAACCATCAGCAATTCACGTTCGATATGATCTAACTCAGTCACTTCTTGTACCTTCAGCACATCGATCAACTTGTGTAACTGCTTCTGAATTTGCTCTAGCTGCATTTCAGTCGATTTGGTGGTGATATTAAGCCTAGAAAGCGTCTCGTCATCGGTTGGCGATACGGTCAATGACTCTATGTTGTAGCCGCGCTGTGAAAACAGTCCGACAACACGTGACAAAGAGCCTGGTTGGTTTTCCATTAGTACTGAAATTATATGTCTCATATCAGGTTCTCTCTGTCTTACTTAACCACATTTTGTCCATTCCCTCGCCTTTGATCTGCATTGGGTAGACATGTTCGGTTTCATCAACGCTGATATCAACAAAGACTAATCTATCTTTCATGCTTAAGGCTTTTTCTAAACCAGACTCCAATTCATCCGGAGAGGAGATACGCATTCCTACGTGGCCATAGGCTTCTGCTATAGCTGCAAAATCCGGTACTGAGTCCATATAAGAGTTAGAATGGCGCCCTTGATAAATAATGTCTTGCCATTGTTTTACCATGCCAAGAAAACGATTGTTCAAGTTTATGATCTTAACTGGAATATTGTACTGAAGAGCAGTTGAAAGCTCTTGAATATTCATTTGAATACTGCCATCTCCAGTGACAACAATCACTTCTTCATCTGGGTTAGCAAACTTCACCCCCATTCCAGCTGGCAGACCAAACCCCATGGTTCCAAGGCCTCCGGAGTTAATCCACCGACGAGGTTTATTAAATGGGTAGTAAAGTGCAGCAAACATTTGGTGTTGGCCCACATCTGAAGCTACGTAAGCATCACCATTAGTCAACCGATGTAGGCACTCAATGACCTGCTGAGGCTTTATTCTTTCGGAAGAAGTTTCATACGCTAAACAGTTGCGGCTACGCCATTCATCAATATCTTGCCACCAGCTATTAAGCGCTTGTTCACTGTTGCTTCCCCCATGCTCAACAAGTAAATTGAGCATGCTTGAAAGTACTTTCTCTGCCGAACCTACAATGGGTAAGTCGACTTTGACGTTTTTTGATATCGATGATGGATCAATATCGATATGCATTACTTTGGCGTTGGGACAATACTTTTCTAAGTTGTTCGTCGTTCGATCATCAAATCGCACGCCAACACCAAATATTAAGTCAGCATTGTGCATCGCCATATTCGCTTCATAGGTGCCATGCATGCCCAGCATACCTAATGAATTTCTGTGGGTACCAGGAAACGCTCCCAACCCCATTAACGTGCTAACTACTGGCAGATTTAGCGCATCTGCAAGTTTTGTGATGTATTCAGAGGATTCAGAGATAACCGCACCACCACCAACATACAAAACAGGCTTTTCAGCCTCGAACAGGGCTTTCAGTGCTTTTTTGATTTGCCCTTTATGTCCTATGGTCGTTGGGTTGTAAGAACGCATTTTAATTGTTTCTGGATATTGATATGGAAACTTCACCAATGGATTCATCACATCCTTTGGCAAATCAATAACAACAGGGCCTGGTCTTCCTGTCGAGGCAATATAGAACGCCTTCTTGACGGTTTCAGGAATATCTTCAGCCTTTTTAACAAGAAAACTGTGTTTGACAATCGGTCTAGAAACACCAACGATGTCACACTCTTGGAAGGCGTCGTTCCCGATAAGGTTATTTGGTACATTGCCAGAAATGACAATCATCGGAATGGAATCCATATAAGCGGTAGCAATACCAGTAACTGTATTCGTGGCCCCAGGGCCAGAACACACTAGCACAACTCCCGGCTTTCCTGTCGCTCGGGCATAACCATCAGCCATATGGGTCGCAGCTTGCTCATGACGAACAAGTACGTGTTTGATTTTCTCAGTTTTTGCATGCAGAGCGTCATAAATATCCAAAACAGAGCCGCCTGGATAACCAAATATTTGCTCTACACCTTCTTCAATCAGAGATTGCACAACCATCTCTGCGCCGGATAGCGTTTCCATATTTTCTCCTTAACCAGCAATAAGTTTATCGGATAAATAAGTTATTCTGGCGTACATAGTCGTAGGTCTTATTCGTAGCCTATTATCGAAACCATAGTAACGACAATGAGTCTTCGGCTATGTACTTACCTCCTAGATATCGAGGTAAGCTAACGGAGTAACTTTAACGCTTAATTTGATTTAGGTCTAATTGCATATCCCTCACAAAAGGATAAAAAACCCAAAATTTCTAATTACATAGAATTAGAAACTAGAAAAAGCAATCAAGAATAGTTAAATAAACAATGAAACGGAAGAAATAAGGTTATATATTTTACAAACATAAAGAAGAAAAGCTCTGAAAACGTTGTTTTCAGAGCTCATTCAGTAAATCAGGACTGCTATTACTTCAAATTAGTTAAGCGCAACCACTTCACCACAAATAATCATTAGCTGATCACGCAGCCAAATGTGGCCTTTGTCTTTTTCGCTAGATTCATGCCAGCTTAGGTAACCACTGATACAAGAATTTTCAAATGGGAAATCTAAAATTTGTAGTTGATCCTTGTTCGCAGCATTTTCGACCATCCAACGTGGTGCAATAGTGACAAGCTCTGATTGTCCAACAACATACAGTACATTACTTAAACTTGTACCTTCATAATATGCCTGAACATCAATTTCACTGTAAGCTTGCTCTGAGAAGCTTCGCTGTCCGTGAACTTTAGAAAGTTTGGCATGCTTTTCTGCCGCCAGCTCTTCTGCAGTAACTGAGCCCTGAATGCGTGAGTGTCCTTTAGAGACAACAACGACTAGCTCGTCTTGGAAAATTTCAGTACTTGAGAAGCCTTGCTCGTCAAAACGTGCATAGTCGATAACGAAATCAATTTCTTGATAGCGCATTCTTTCTGCTAACAAGCGATCAAACTCAGCATCCAAATGAAGCTGAACATTCGGAGCTTGCTCATGGACTGTTGACATGATTTTTGGAGCGAAGCGCATATCGCAAGGGCTGCAAATAGCGAGTTTAAATAAACGAGTTGATGTTTCTGGAGAGAAGATAGAACTAGGTAGCTCGTTTCTAATCAATTGTAAGGCTTGACGAATTGGACCAAATAGCTGTCTCGCACGTTGAGTCGGTTGAATACCACGACCTTGACGCATAAACAGCTCGTCATTAAACATCACTTTCAGTCGAGCAACTGCATTACTCACCGCAGGTTGAGACATACCGAGATTGTGAGCTGCTCGGGTAATGTTTTGTTCTTGCATAACTGCATCAAATACAGTTAATAGGTTTAAGTCTACTCCACGTAATGTGCTTTCCATTCGATAACTAGCAATAGCACTCATTGCATCTTTTTTGTCCAACATTGGTTACGCCTCTTCATGGTAATCAATAACAATATTTAACAATTCATTTTCGCTATAAATAGCGTGTTTGGTTAGGAATAGATAACCTGCATTTTTTATATTTATCACCCAGATACTTCTGAGATATTCATTACTATCAACTAATCAATTGCAGCTTGGCAACAAGATTGATAATTAATCAGTATTTTTTACTTACTATTCACCATTCTATTTATCTTTCATATAGTTAGTCAATTTATAAAAATATATAAATACATCATTTATAAAAATCACATATATATTTAGGTAAAAGCATGCGCAAAAGATAATCAATGAGCAAGTAGAATAAAAACACTTAATTTATGTGTAAAGGTGAATATTTCAGAATAGGATAAAAATGAGCACAAGATATCTAAATTGGTAATAAAGCAAAGAAACGAATTTAGACTTTAGTCTTATTGCTTGTCTAACTCGTATCTGTTGGCGTTGAAGTTGAACATTGTTTGAGAGCCAGCTTTTTTGAATTGTAGTACCACCTCCACATTTACTTTGAGAAGTAATAAACCTACGTAAAACCGCTGTAAAGAGTCTAGAGAGTGTTGTTCTTTTACGATGGCTTCAGAACATACAACTGGCCTTTCAAACGACCAAGCAGGTTAACTCTGATTAGACAGAAAGGATACCGTAATCAGTACTGAATATTTGTACTGCACTAAAAAATAACAGAGTTCTGATTCGTATAAAAACTATTGAGCATTTAAGGCAGGATAGCCCTGTAGAAGTCCTTTTAATGGTATATATAAGACTCTAGGAAAGGAATATTCAATCAATATAGGAAACGTAACTTGGAAAATCGACCTGTTCCCACAAGCTGCGGCTGAGCTTTTCTGTACTACCCCAATCACTTGCTATAACCCAATCAACCAGTGGTGATGCTACATCAGGATAATGGATACTTTCAGCGCCACCTTCATCTAGCCAATGCCTGACTTTAGATGCGTCAAGGCACTCCATAGAGCTCGCTAAACCGAGAGTTTCTAAAGTATCCGCATTACTCACTTGCTCAAATTGACCCGATAAAGGTTTGAGTAGCAGTTTTTTTCCACGAATGAGTGCTTCAGAAGGCAATTCAAATCCACCATTGGCGATAACTCCTAAGCAGGAATCCAAGTGTTTCTGAAAACCCACATAGTTCAATGGCCTAAGCTCTATATTGTCGACCGATTGAGGTATGGTGATCTCCGGGTGATAGCACACGAATGTACGGGTAACAAAACGGTGACATAGCTCCATCACATCTTCCAAGCTCTCGAATGGTAAATAGATGAGTACATAATCATCGTCCTTATTGAAGCCACGTTGGTCATCGATAATTGGGGGCAAAAGTGGCTGATCAAAGTGATACCAATGTAAGCCAATATGATGATTCGAAGGCGCAAAATATTGAAGAATTTGCTTGTCAAACCACCCGGCCCCTCTGGTAGGCACCGCATAACGAAAAGCATTTTGATGGCAAATACTGATACAAGGAACATTGTTACGTTTCGCAGCCCAAGCTGAGACTGGTTCAAAGTCGTTAAGTACGATATCGTAGCAACTTAAATCAAGTCGTTTTACTTCTTTTCTAAACTGGAAAGCACTGTTGTTTAGTGCCGAGCGTACATAGTCGACCCTGCCTTTTTCTGTCGCAAAAGTTAGGCCTCGACAAGTTTGATAGTCACCAAAGTCATCCATAGAAAAGTACTTTTCTCTAGGGCGACCAGAGAACAACATATCGACGACTACACCTTTCTTTTTTAACGCACGGCACATAACTCTTGCTCTAGCAATATGTCCGTTGCCAGTTCCCTGTACTCCATACAATACTCTCATTCACTTTCAACCCAGTAATGCTATCGACACTGAAGCACACAAAACGCCTAGAGCCGCTCCTAACAAAATATCTGAGAAAAAATGAACTCCAAGCAATATCCTAGATACTCCTATACTAACAGCCCAAACTAATGCGAAAACAAATATAGAAGGATAAAAGTGACCAATGAGAGTCGCCATCAAAAAGCCAGCCGCAGTGTGACCAGAAGGCAAGCTATACTGATCTGCCGGAGTAATAAATGAAGGAAGCAATGAGGAAAACTGTCCAGGCCTACGGCGTTTAAATAACTTCTTTATCGCAGTGTAGGCTGGGAGTTCAAAAGCGAACGCTAGTAGCCCCGCAGCAAAAAAGCTCGCCCCATGAGACTTGTCCACTAGACTGGCAAGTAAAGCCATCACTAAATATAGGTGGCCGTCCCCAGTATGGGAAATTGCTTTACATACACTGGCGACCTGATGGTTAAACCGGTGACGTAAACAAAATGATGAAAATGCGAAGTCAAACTTTACTATAGGATCTAACGTACGCATAGTTGCCTCCCCAATATATAGCTTGCTGTACGATAGCAACATAGTTATGTCAGGTGGCATTACTGTGAAGCTTTGTTGACAAAAAAATGAAAGCTTCAGACAAACTACTTCAGTAGGCGTGAAAAATATGTCTTCGAGATCTACGCTTCTTCTACTGCCAAAAAACCATGCTTCATAATCTCGATATTGTGCTCAAAGAGCTCAATTAGAAACTCTTCTGTAAATTCGATGTTATGAATTGAATAAATTGCAGGAGGAGTAATAAATGGAAACACCATCAAGCTGATATAGGATAAACGGCAAAGTACGGGATTCATGCCTTTTTTAATGACCCCGGAGTCAACTAATTTATCAAAAATCACTTCACGCATTGGCTCACTTAGCTCAGTGAAGACACTCTTCATAATTTGATACTGAACATCCGATGGAGGCAGTAACATTGTTTGTACCATCAAGCGAGGGAAAAGTGGTACTTTGATCATCTCTTTGTAGTAAGTGCGAAGCATCCCCAAAAGAGATGAATGATTGCTCTGCTCAACCATTTCTTGCATTTTTACTTTCAATGGGTCTAGGGTTTCACGCACCATAGTCTCAAATAGACCTTCTTTATTACCAAAGTAATAGCGAATCATAGAGCTGTTAACGCCCGCTTTTTTCGCAATAAGACGAGTAGAGACTTTCCCATAACTCAACACAGTAAATAACTCTCTAGAACTTTGAATCAGTTTTTCCCGAGCATTGAGTTCTATATTAGGTCTACCAGCTTTACGTTTTTCCAGTTGCATAATTACTACAAATACTTTCAATCGATTGATTAATTGTATTTTCTCCTTATTGAATAAGGTATCGATATAATTACTCATATTCCCCAAAAGTGATTGATTTTACGATTTGGCGTTTTGTTTAAGCAAAACATCAGAACCAAATTATATGCTGATTAGACTTGACGCCTTCACGTTAGTCATGTACTAATTTGTACAGCACAAAATTAAAGGAAAGAATTCCGTGAACCGTTATACTTCTCGACTACTGAGCCTCCTCCTTATCGTGACAAGATCGCGCGGGTAGGCAGTGGACGAAAGATAACCACACAAGATTTACGAAAGCCCGCATTAAAATGCGGGCTTTTTTTATAATACTTATCAGGCCACTATAGATGGCCTCTGGAAAAAGGAAGCAACAAATGAGTGATCAGGTAATTATCTTTGATACAACGCTAAGAGACGGCGAACAGGCGTTATCAGCAAGCTTAACCGTTAAAGAAAAGCTACAAATTGCCTACGCTCTGGAACGACTAGGTGTCGATATCATCGAGGCAGGCTTCCCCGTTTCTTCACCCGGTGACTTTGAATCTGTACAAACCATCGCAAAGCATATTAAAAATAGTCGGATATGTGGCTTATCTCGCGCAGTGGAAAAAGACATTGACGCAGCTGCAGAAGCATTAAAAGTCGCAGAACAGTTCCGTATTCACACTTTTATTTCAACCTCCACAATACACGTTCAAGATAAACTTCGCAGAGATTACAACGATGTTGTAGAAATGGCAGTTCATGCTGTAAAACATGCAAGGAAGTATACTGACGATGTTGAGTTTTCTTGTGAAGATGCAGGTCGCACACCAATAGATAACCTATGCCGAATGGTTGAAGCAGCCATAGATGCTGGGGCAAATACTATCAATATTCCCGACACTGTAGGGTACACCGTACCAAACGAGTTTGGTGGAATCATCCAAACCCTGTTCAATCGCGTACCGAATATTGATAAAGCAATCATCTCCGTTCACTGCCATGATGATCTTGGGATGTCAGTCGCGAACTCAATTGCCGCTGTACAAGCGGGGGCTCGCCAAATTGAAGGCACAATAAATGGAATTGGTGAACGCGCTGGCAACTGCTCTTTAGAAGAAATCGCAATGATCATAAAAACGAGGCAGGATCTATTAGGTGTAGAAACCAAAATCAAACATGACGAAATTCACCGTACAAGTAAATTAGTTAGTCAACTATGCAACATGCCAGTACAGGATAATAAAGCGATTGTCGGCGCAAATGCTTTCAGCCACTCGTCAGGTATCCACCAAGATGGCATGTTGAAAAACAAAAATACTTACGAAATTATGACGCCAGAGTCTATTGGCCTTAAAAATAAAGTGCTAAATCTAACTAGTCGCTCAGGTCGCGCCGCTGTAAAAAGCCATATGGATGCAATGGGTTACAAAGAAGATCAATATAACTTGGATACTCTGTATGAAGACTTCCTAAAACTAGCAGATAGAAAAGGGCAAGTTTTCGATTACGACTTAGAAGCGCTTATGCATTTCGCAAATCTTCGTGAAGAAGATGACTTTTACAAAATGAGCTATCTAAGCGTTCAATCTGGTAGTGTTATGGCGACAACCAGCATTAAGCTGCAGTGTGGCAAAGAAGAAAAATGCGAAGCTGCTGTCGGTAATGGCCCTGTCGATGCTTTGTACCAATGCATTTATCGTATCACTGGATATGACATTGTATTGGATAAATTCGATCTCACTGCTAAAGGTGAAGGTGAAGATGGCTTGGGTCAAGCAGACATTATTGCCAATTACAAAGGTAGAAAATATCACGGTACTGGTGTCTCAACCGATATTGTTGAAGCTTCAGGACAAGCACTATTACATGTTATCAACAGCATTCACCGTGCTGATCGTGTAGAAGAAATAAAATCAGGCAAAATAGAAACCGTATAATTTTGCCTTCAAATGAATATGACTATAAAGATATAAATACCAAGGAAAACAATGACTACTAAAACACACAAGATCGCAGTCCTACCAGGTGATGGTATTGGCCCAGAAGTAATGCAACAAGCATTGAAAGTACTAAAAGCCATCGAAGATAAACATGGCATGGCTTTTAGCTACGAGCATCACGATGTAGGTGGTATTGCAATTGATAATCACGGTACTCCTCTTCCAGAGTCAACATTAATTGCCTGCGAAGAGTCTGACGCTATTTTATTTGGTTCGGTTGGTGGCCCGAAATGGCAAGATCTTCCACCAGATAGTCAGCCAGAACGTGGCGCTCTACTACCGCTACGTAAACACTTCCAACTGTTTTGTAATCTAAGGCCTGCCCAAATCCACACTGGTCTAGAAGCCTTTTCTCCACTTCGTGCAGATATCTCTGATCGTGGCTTTGATATTGTGGTCGTTCGTGAATTGACAGGTGGTATTTATTTCGGCCAACCTAAAGGTCGTGAAGGTGAAGGCGAAAATGAAAAAGCCTTCGATACTGAAATCTATCACCGCTTCGAAATCGAGAGAATTGCTAGAATCGCCTTCGATTCAGCCCGCCTAAGACGCAAGAATGTTTGCTCTATTGATAAAGCCAACGTATTGAGAAGTTCAATCCTATGGCGTGAAGTCGTAGAAGAAGTGGCAAAAGACTATCCAGATGTCGAACTGTCACACATGTATATCGACAATGCGACCATGCAGCTAATTAAAGATCCATCTCAGTTTGACGTCATGCTTTGCTCAAATATCTTCGGTGACATCATCTCCGACGAATGTGCAATGATCACTGGCTCTATGGGCATGCTACCTTCAGCTAGCTTGAACGAAAGCAAGTTTGGTCTATACGAGCCAGCTGGTGGTTCTGCTCCTGATATTGCCGGTAAAAACATCGCTAACCCAGTGGCACAAATCCTATCTGCTGCTCTGATGCTTCGATATAGTTTAGGCGAAGAAGCGGCTGCACAAGATATTGAATCAGCAGTATCTAAAGCGTTATCTGCAGGAGAACTTACTGCTGACTTAGCTGGTGATAAGCCTGCATTATCGACTTCAGAAATGGGCGACAAAATCGCTCAGTATATTACTCAATCATAACAATATTTATAATCAACGTACCTCAACTCCTATACCAACAATTGAGTGTTGAGGGCTACAGGAAGCTAAGATGGGCAAAACATTATACGAGAAAGTCTACGACGCACACGTCGCCGTAGCAGCAGAAGGCGAAACACCAATTTTATATATCGATCGCCATCTAGTTCATGAAGTAACTTCTCCTCAAGCCTTTGACGGCCTGAGAGAAAAAGGTCGTAAAGTTCGCCAAGTAAGCAAAACCTTTGCAACGATGGACCACAATGTTTCAACCACAACCAAAGACATCAACGCTTGTGGTGATATGGCCCGTATCCAAATGGAGACACTAGCTAAAAACTGCGAAGAGTTTGGCGTTACCCTTTATGACATCAATCATAAGTATCAAGGTATTGTTCACGTCATGGGACCAGAGTTAGGTATCACTCTTCCCGGTATGACAATCGTATGTGGCGATTCTCACACGGCAACACACGGCGCATTTGGCTCTTTGGCATTCGGTATCGGCACCTCTGAAGTAGAACATGTTTTAGCAACACAAACATTGAAACAAGCTCGCGCTAAAACAATGAAAATTGAAGTCAAAGGCAAAGTTAAGCCAGGTATCACCGCAAAAGATATCGTACTAGCGATTATCGGTGAAACGACAGCGGCAGGCGGTACAGGCTATGTTGTAGAGTTCTGTGGTGAAGCGATTACTGACCTATCAATGGAAGGCCGTATGACAGTTTGTAATATGGCTATTGAATTGGGAGCGAAAGCGGGTTTAATTGCACCAGACGAAACCACATTCGAATACATTAAAGGGCGCAAATTCTCTCCAGCTGAAAGTGACTGGAATGCTGCTATCGAGTATTGGAAAACACTAAAAACAGACGAAGACGCAACCTTTGATGCAACAGTCACTATAAACGCTGCTGATATAAAACCACAGGTCACTTGGGGGACTAACCCTGGCCAAGTTATTTCTGTTGATACTCCAATTCCAGCACCAGAGAGTTTTAACGACCCAGTCGAAAAAGCATCTGCTGAGAAAGCATTAGCTTACATGGGTCTAGAAGCTGGCAAGTCATTGTCTGATTACCCAGTAGATAAAGTCTTTGTTGGCTCTTGCACTAACTCTCGAATCGAAGATATTCGCGCTGCTGCTGCCGTTGCGAAAGGCAAGAAAGTAGCAGAGCATGTACAAGCAATGATTGTCCCTGGCTCAGAGCAAGTGAAAGCTCAAGCAGAGTCTGAAGGGCTGGATAAAATCTTCCTTGAAGCAGGTTTTGAATGGCGTTTGCCTGGCTGCTCTATGTGCTTAGCCATGAACAATGACCGCTTAGGTCCAAAAGAGCGCTGCGCTTCGACCTCAAACCGCAACTTTGAAGGCCGTCAAGGTCGTGACGGTAGGACTCACCTTGTTAGTCCAGCCATGGCAGCAGCGGCTGCAATTGCAGGGCATTTTGTTGATATCAGAGAGTTGGACTAAGGAGCCATTATCATGACTGGATTTAAAAAACATACTGGTATTGCTGTTCCTCTAGATGCAGCAAATGTGGATACCGACGCTATTATTCCAAAGCAATTTCTGCAAAAAGTGTCTCGCATTGGCTTTGGTAAACACCTATTCCATGACTGGCGTTTCCTAGACGATGCAGGTGAACAGCCAAACCCTGAATTTGTTATGAATGCGCCTCGCTATAAAGATGCGTCTATTCTAATCGCTAGAGAAAACTTTGGTTGCGGCTCTTCACGTGAACATGCTCCGTGGGCACTAGCAGACTATGGCATCCGCGCAATGATAGCTCCAAGCTTCGCTGATATATTCTATGGCAACTCGATCAATAACCAACTTGTCCCTGTTCGATTAACAGAACAAGAGGTAGACGAAATCTTCTCGTACATCGAATCTATAGAAGGGGCAGAAATAACTGTCAGCCTTGAGGAAATGGTCGTTACTGCTAATGGTAAATCATACAGCTTTGAAATTGACGAGTTCCGCCGTCACTGTCTACTGAACGGTTTAGACAATATTGGCTTAACTCTTCAACACGCTGACAAAATCGATGACTACGAGCAGAAAATCCCGAACTTCTTGAAGTAGAAAACTATCACTTCTTATGAACAATTAAGCTGGCACCTCTTCGCCAGCTTTTTTGTGAAAGTAAGTCGCTAAAAGCTCGGTCTATAAAAGTTAATGTTACTTTTTCGAGCAAATTAAATGAGATACTTAATTTATTTTTTGATAGCTTTCACTTCTTTTCCCCTGTTAGCCGCACCCAAATCTGAGCTTTGGCCTTATTGGAATAGCAGCAATGAACAGAACACCTCGACTATTTCCTACCAAGACTGGCAAACTTTACTAGACAAGTACCTTGTTGCTAAAGGCGAAAATAATCTATTTAAGTACAATCAAGTCTCTAGAGAAGACAAAGATAAGCTAAAACAGTTTTTATCAAACATGTCACAAATAGACCCGTTGAAGTACTCAAAAGCAGAACAATATGCCTATTGGGTTAACTTGTATAACGCTATCACCGTGAACCTAATATTGGAGAACTACCCTTTAAAGTCGATTACAAAATTGGGTGGATTTTTTAGCTTTGGTCCATGGGATGAAAAAGTCATCACCATCAATGGAAAAGAGCTGACACTCAACGATATTGAGCACCGAATTTTGCGCCCAATTTGGAAAGATCCTCGTACTCATTATGCCGTAAATTGCGCCAGCTTAGGCTGCCCAAACTTACAGAATACAGCTTTCACTGCCCAAAACACGGAGCAGTTACTAAATCAAGCAGCAATAACATTCATAAACAGCCCCAAAGGTGTCGATCAAGAAGGTAGCAAGATTGTTTTATCTTCTATTTACAAGTGGTTTGCGAGTGACTTTGGTGGAAAGGAAGGAGTTAAGAAACACTTGCTACAATACAAACCAGACATCCAATTTTCAGGTAAGGATATTGAATACGACTATAACTGGAAATTAAATGAGTTAAAGTAGTCAAACGAAAAAGCCGAGCCCCAAGATCAGCGCTAAACATATAAACCTAGCGATGTCCTACTTTCACATGGGCGGTGCGGCGATCCGCAAGACACACACTACTTTTCCAATACTACTAAGTAGATACGAAAAAGCCCCGACCAAAGGTCAGGGCTACAAATATGAACCTGGCGATGTCCTACTCTCACATGGGGAAGCCCCACACTACCATCGGCGCAACTGCGTTTCACTTCTGAGTTCGGCATGGAGTCAGGTGGGTCCACAGCGCTATTGTCGCCAAGCAAAATTCTGTTAACTGGTGCTGATACCCAGACTCGAACTGGGGACCTCATCCTTACCAAGGATGCGCTCTACCACCTGAGCTATATCAGCACTGATAATCCTAGGGATTAAAAAAGCCCGTTAAGACGGGCTCTCAAATTGTTCTAATTAAAGTCTTATATATTATTGCTTTAATTAGGAATTTGTTTCTGTGGGTTAGAAGATTTTAAAGCGAGAAGCGCAGTGTACGTTAGTACATGAGCATCGCAGCTATCAAAAGATTCAAGCGACAGGAACAAACTACAATTAAAGCCCGGCGATGACCTACTCTCACATGGGGAAGCCCCACACTACCATCGG
>NZ_JBLNLI010000090.1:0-322 GCF_059777565.1 Vibrio sp. A37
GTTCACTTAAGCAGAAAAGAACCAAAGAAAAGATTGTCAAACTTCGCTCTGGAGCAAAAAAAAAATAATATCGTAGATATAGCCTAACCAGATAAATATTTTTGCTTTAAATCTATTGAAATTAACGATTATAAAGGGGACATTTATATGTGTAGTGTAGTGAACCGTGAATCTTGTACAATTTACGACTCATTCTTGTTTAAAGACTCATTTAGCACAGAAGCAATGAGAAACATATTCAGTGATAAGTCTCTAGTCAATTATTATATCAAAATAGAAGTAGCACTTGCTAAAGCTGAGGCCAAATGTGGGGTGATTCCTC
>NZ_JBLNLI010000091.1:0-318 GCF_059777565.1 Vibrio sp. A37
GACAATAGAATCCCCACCGATGCGGAAGAAGTTATCTTCTATCCCCACTCGCTCAAGACCCAGTACCGCTTGCCATGTCTCACACAGCTGCACCTCCAACTCTGTACGCGGCTCCACATAACCAAGGTCATCCACCCACTCCGGCTCGGGCAACGCCTGACGGTCTAACTTGCCATTTATTGTCAGCGGCAACGACGCCAGCACCACAAAGGTTGCGGGCACCATGTACTCCGGCAACGTCTCATGGAGCGCGCAACGCAGCGCGTCAACCTGCCCTCTCTCCTCCAGGCTCTGCCCGTCACGCATCACCACATACGC
>NZ_JBLNLI010000092.1:0-298 GCF_059777565.1 Vibrio sp. A37
TCGAGTCTTGGCTTTTCGGAACTCGTGCATACGTTGGCGACGGAGGGCTTTGCTGTAGTTTTGCATGACATGAAAACGGTCGAACACGATATCAGCGTTGGGTAAACAGGCTCTGACCGCTTTTTGATAAGCTTTACCCATATCCATGGCGACCGCTTGAATCCCGAGTGCAGTGCGTTTAGATAAGCCCTTTAAAAAGGTCATCAGCACTTGTGTTGTCCTACCGTGCTCAACCCAAATCAGCTGACCCGACTCCATGTTGTACACCACCGTCATGTAGTCATGCCCCTTTGCTCGC
>NZ_JBLNLI010000093.1:0-292 GCF_059777565.1 Vibrio sp. A37
ACCTTAGCCCTAATCAAGGTAACTGATTGATAAAAAAGAGTTATCTTGATGGGGCTTCTACCACACTCAAAAACGATATCGCCGCTGCGTATCCTCATTGCAACGGTATGATTTAACTAGAGACTTCGTTAGAGGTAAAATTAGATGAGCTAACGAGGTCAACAAATGCCAAAGAAAATGTTAACCGCAGAATTTAAACGTGAATGTGCGGAGCTAGTTATTAGTCACGGTTACAAGCACAAAGATGCTGCCGCAGCAATGAATGTCGGACTGTCATCCATTCAACGATGGG
>NZ_JBLNLI010000094.1:0-288 GCF_059777565.1 Vibrio sp. A37
ACCCTAATCGTTTCATCGAAGTACGGACAAGGTGCATACCGACATTAAAGCCTAGCGCTCGTAATTCGCCATGCATACGAACTTTGCCGTATGTAGCATCCATATCAACATGGATTTTCTTCATAGCAGCATCAAGCTTTACGCGCTCACTGCAAATAGGTTTTGGTTTAGCTCGATAATAAAATGAACTAGCAGCAATAGATAAACAACGACACACTTGGGTCACACTATTCCCCATTCTATTCAGCCTTACCGCGATTTGTTGCCGTTGGTCATTTCTAATGCGAA
>NZ_JBLNLI010000095.1:0-282 GCF_059777565.1 Vibrio sp. A37
CAACGCGCATAAGGTCGTCAAACTGTACGCACAACGCATGCAGATTGAAGAAGGGTTCAGAGACACCAAAAATGGCCATCTAGGCTTAGGGTTAGAAAAGGCGAACTCAAAAAGTGCGGAGCGTTTCGACAACCTCCTGCTCATCGCGTCATTAATACTCTTTTTACTCTGGTGTGTTGGGTTTGCTAGTGTACAACTCACTCAAAGTCGGCTGTTGCAGGCGAATACGGAAAAGCGGAAGCGAGTGCTTTCGTATATCTACGTCGGCCGAGAAGTCATCGA
>NZ_JBLNLI010000096.1:0-282 GCF_059777565.1 Vibrio sp. A37
GAGCACCTGCCTTACAAGCAGGGGGTCACTGGTTCGAGCCCGGTATCGCCCACCACTTTCTCCTTATACTTCGTTAAGTTATTCGTTGTTTACTCCAGTAAACAGCCTCATAACTTGCCTCGTCTAAGAAAAAAGTTATTACATCATCAGAATGTTTTCATTTGAGAATATTTGAATGATGTTTTATACATCTTGCTCTTTAACAATTTGGAAAGCTGACGAATAGTTTAATGGTTTTCACTTTTGAAAAAGTGAAACAAAACAGCTCAAGGCTGTAATCAT
>NZ_JBLNLI010000097.1:0-282 GCF_059777565.1 Vibrio sp. A37
CAAAAGTGAAAACCATTAAGCTATTCGTCAGCTTTCCAAATTGTTAAAGAGCAAGGTTTCATTCTTTTTAGGGAATAAAAAACCATCTTTAAAGATTCTTAAGAAAAAACCCTTAAAGATGGTGGAGCTATGCGGGATCGAACCGCAGACCTCTTCGCTGCCAGCGAAGCGCTCTCCCAGCTGAGCTATAGCCCCATCTGGTAGTCTTTACTCTTACATACAAACCATATCAATCTGTGTGAACACTCATCGCAATAATCTATTCGTATAAGGAGGTGATCC
>NZ_JBLNLI010000098.1:0-274 GCF_059777565.1 Vibrio sp. A37
GTTCGGCATGGAATCAGGTGGGTCCACAACGCTATGGTCGCCAAGCAAATTCTGTCTCAGACTTCCCGCTTGTGATAAAGCCCACTGGCTGTGTTAACTTGCTTATTCGCTCAGTCATTTACACTCGTAAACTCCTTCACTCATCTCACAAGTTGCCTTGCCACTGAACTTTCTCCCAGCGCTACCTCTATCGGTGCTAAGGAAAGTCTAAATAAATTCGGAAAGCTAATTGTGTTCTCTTACACATTCAAGATTCTTAGTCTTTGAATCCTTT
>NZ_JBLNLI010000099.1:0-267 GCF_059777565.1 Vibrio sp. A37
GAGCTACGAAACAATCGTACATTCGATTAACTCTGTCTTTATGGCTTCAATGCTCTCTTATTTTATTTCAGAGAACGTCAATGCTTACTTACTGCATAAAATCAAACAATTAACCCAATCTAAGTGGTTATTCATTCGTGTCTTCTGCAGCACCTTTTTTGCATCATTGATTGATAGCGCACTCTTCATATTTATCGCTTTTAGCGGTGTACTAGACCACGAAACACTCATCACTATGTTTGTCTGCCAAGTTATCGTAAAAACTCT
>NZ_JBLNLI010000009.1:0-189195 GCF_059777565.1 Vibrio sp. A37
TGATGGCAAAAGTAGGTTTATTGCCGAATGTGATTAACCGTTACCCACATGAGTTTTCAGGGGGACAATGTCAACGAATTGGTATTGCACGAGCACTGATACTCAGACCGAAAATGATCATCTGTGATGAGCCGGTATCGGCACTGGATGTCTCGATACAAGCGCAGGTGGTGAATTTACTTAAAGAGCTACAAAAAGAGTTGGGCTTGAGTTTGGTCTTTATTGCTCACGACTTATCGGTAGTGAAACATATCTCAGATCGCGTGTTGGTGATGTATTTAGGCAATGCAGTAGAGCTGGGTGAAGCTGAGCCTTTATTTGCCGATCCCAAGCACCCTTACACACGAGCATTGATGTCGGCGGTACCCATTCCTGATCCGAAACTGGAGCGCAACAAGCACATCGAAATGCTGGAAGGGGATTTACCTTCTCCTATCAGTCCGCCTTCAGGGTGTGTGTTCCGCACTCGTTGCCCACAAGCGACAGAAGACTGTGCTAAGACCAAGCCAGTGATGAAAGGTGATGCCATTCATGCGGTGTCGTGTTTGCAAGTAAACATATAATTTTCCAATTTGGCCTGTGACAGGCTTAAGCGTGGTCGCGATATCGGGCCGCGCTTTTTTTCACTACTTCAACTATTTCAAACATCAAGGTCAACTTCTTCTGCTTATGCCACCAAGCTTGATATTTATAATGAATACTAAGTTAACTGGTTGAATATAGGTGATCAAAATGGGACAACTTGTAGAAGGTGTTTGGAGTGATGTCGGTTACGACACAAAAAAAAGTGGCGGGAAATTTGTCCGTGAAGATGCTGGCTTCAGAAACTGGATTGTAAACTCTCCAGATGCCAAGTACCAACCTGAATCAGGACGTTATCATTTATATGTTTCTCTTGCCTGCCCTTGGGCGCACCGGACGTTAATTTTTCGCGAGCTCAAGCAGCTTACTTCTCACATTGACGTGACCGTAGTCTGTCCAGATGTCATCAAAGAAGGTTGGCAAATAGGGCTTCCAGAACCTCTATTTGGTCATACTCGATTGCATCAAATTTATACTCAGGCTAAGCCTGATTATACCGGACGAGTAACAGTACCCGTTTTATGGGACAAGAAAACCAATACTATCGTGAGCAATGAATCTTCTGAGATCATTCGTATGTTTAACTCTGCGTTTAACGAGCTTACTGGTAACCACGATGACTACTATCCTGAATCACTGCAAAGTGAAATAGATAAATGGAATGATTTCATTTATCCGAATGTGAACAATGGGGTTTATCGCTGTGGTTTTGCCACCACACAGAGTGCCTATGAGGAAGCCTATGAATCTTTGTTTAACGCGTTAGATGAGATTGAGCAGCACCTCGACAAAAATCGTTATCTGGCTGGTAATCAAAAAACAGAAGCCGATTGGCGTTTATTTACCACCTTAATAAGGTTTGATGCTGTGTATTTTGGTCACTTTAAATGCAATAAGAAGAGAATTTCTGACTATGCAAATATTCAGAACTATTTAAAAGAGTTGTACCAAGTAGAAAGTGTGAAGCAAACCGTCGATTTTTATCACATAAAGCGTCACTACTACTTTAGCCATGTCAATGTCAATCCAACACAAATTGTGCCAGTGGGGCCTGAGTTGGATTTAGATAGTCCCCATAATCGAGCACAGAAGTTTGAACTATAAAAACGTATAAGCAAAAACGAAAAAGGCCCTCAACCAAATCTGAGGGCCTTTGATTTATCTTTTTATAAGCTTAATTATGCTTCAGCTTGAGATGCTTGGATTGCAGTTAGTGCGATTGTGTAAACGATATCGTCTACTAGTGCACCACGTGACAAGTCGTTTACTGGCTTACGCATGCCTTGCAGCATTGGTCCAATAGAGACAAGATCCGCAGAACGCTGTACCGCTTTATACGTTGTGTTACCAGTGTTTAGATCTGGGAAGACAAATACAGTTGCTTTACCTGCAACAGGAGAGTTTGGAGCTTTAGAAGCTGCCACGCTTTCCATGATTGCTGCATCATACTGAAGAGGACCGTCGATGATAAGGTCAGGACGTTTTTCTTTAGCGATGCGAGTTGCTTCACGCACTTTGTCAACATCCGCACCAGAGCCAGATTCGCCTGTTGAGTATGAGATCATAGCAACGCGAGGCTCAATGCCGAACGCTGCTGCCGATTCTGCAGACGAGATAGCAATTTCAGCAAGCTGCTCAGCGTTTGGATCTGGGTTAACCGCGCAGTCACCGTATACAAGTACTTGGTCTGGTAGCAGCATGAAGAATACTGACGAAACAACCGATACACCTGGTGCAGTTTTGATGATTTGGAATGGCGGTACAATAGTATTCGCAGTGGTATGAACAGCACCAGAAACCAAGCCATCAACTTCGTTGTTCTCAAGCATCATAGTGCCGAGGAATACAGAGTCTTCTAGTTTTTCGCGAGCAACAACTTCTGTCATGCCTTTCTTTTCACGAAGCTCGACTAAGCGTGCTACGTAATTGTTGCGAACTTTCTCTGAGTCGATGATTTGAACGCCTGCACCTAGTTCAACACCTTGTTGAGTAGCAACACGGCGGATTTCTTCTGGGTTACCTAACAGCACACACTCAGCGATGCCACGTTCAGCACAGATTGCCGCAGCTTTAACAGTTCGTGGCTCATCACCTTCTGGCAGTACAACACGCTTACGTGCTTGTCTTGCCAGCTCAGTAAGTTGGTAACGGAAAGCTGGTGGGCTTAGACGTTTAGTACCTTGAGAACCTTCACTGAGTGAGTCAATCCAAGGAACATCGATATGGCTTGCAACATGCTCGTTAATAAGCTCAATACGCTCTTTATCGTCTGGTGGAACTTCTAGGCTGAAGCTTTGTAAGTTAAGCGACGTTTGCCAAGTGTTACCTTCAACACGAATGATAGGCAGACCTGTGTCAATAGCAGGTTGGCAAAGGTGCTGGATTTCTGCAGGAAGCTCGTAGCCACCGGTAAGAAGAATCGCACCGATTTCAACGCCGTTCATTGCTGCTAATGAAGCTGCCACGATTACGTCAGGTCTATCCCCCGAAGTCACGAGCAATGAACCTGGCTTAAAGTGTTGCAGCATATGTGGCAGGGAGCGCGCGCAGAACGTGATGCTTCGAATACGACGTGAATTAATATCGCCTTCGTTGATGATTTCTGCTTTAAGGTGATTTGCGATGTCAATGGCACGAGTCGCGATAAGGTCGAGTGTCCATGGCACACATCCAAGCACTTTGATTGGGCTCGAATTGAAGATTTGCATCACTTCTAGATTTGTATGAATAGCAGCAGTCGAGTCATCAAAGATTTCAGAAAGATCTGGGCGAGTACGGCCAGCGCTGTCGACTGGAGCGTTCAATTTGTTAATGATAACGCCAGAAATGTTTTTGTTCTTGATTCCACCAAAGTGGGAACACGCAACTTCAATGCGCTCTTTAAGTTGCATTGGGTTGTCTGTACCAGGTGTCGCAACTAGCACTATTTCTGCACCAAGCGTAGCAGCGATTTCAGCATTAATTTGGTTGGCAAAAGGGTGCTTACGTGTCGGAACGATACCCTCAATTAACGTCACTTCAGAATTCTTATTTACGGCGTTGTATCTCTCGACGATTGTTTCGAGCAATATATCAGTTTTATCTGCGCCAATAAGGTGCTCAGCTTCGGCAATCGATGTAGGCTCACCGATCTTGATGTCACTGGTTGCCTGAATAATTGCAGACGTTAGATCTGGGTGATTAGAATTATCTAACCTCGGCTGCGCAATTGGCTTATAAAAAGAAACATCGACACCTTTACGTTCCATGGCACGCAGTACACCCGTGCAGACACTAGTTAAACCTACACTAGTGCTGGTTGGAATGAGCATGATTGTACGGGACATTGTATAGTACCTTTACTATTAAACTTAAATAATGTTCAACTTCTAGTTTAGTTGGGGGGTGTAACAAAATCAGAAGTTGAGCCCCTGAAAAATCTGGCCAGCAAGAATTACTGGCCAAGAAAAGAAAATTATAATTCTGATAAACGAGCTGTATCTTCAGCGATAACTAGCTCTTCATTTGTTGAGATAACCATTGCTGGAACACGGCTATCCTTAGTTGTGATGACACCTTCACCACCAAAACGTGCTTTAAGGTTAGCGTCACTATCCACTTCAATACCTAAAATAGCTAGGCGGTTTAATACAAGCTCACGGATAGGCGCTGAGTTTTCACCGATGCCACCAGTGAATACAATAGCGTCTAGGCGGCCTTCCAGCGTTGCGGTATAGCCTGCGATGTATTTTGCTAGTCGGTGACAGAACACATTCATTGCTCGAGCTGCTTCTTCTTTTTCACCGTAGTTGTCTTCAACAAAGCGGCAGTCAGAAGTTACTTCGGTCAAACCTTGCAGGCCAGACTCCTTCGTTAACATAGTGTTGATTTGATCAACGGAGTAACCTAGGTTGTCATGTAAGTGGAAGATAATTGCAGGATCAATGTCACCACAACGAGTACCCATCACTAAACCTTCTAGAGGTGTAAGACCCATAGAAGTATCAACACATTTACCGTTCTTAATTGCACATACAGATGCACCATTACCTAGGTGGCAGTTGATGATATTAACTTCATCAGTTGGCTTGCCAAGACGGTCTGCAGCTTCGCGACCAATGAATAAATGTGAAGTGCCATGCATGCCATAGCGACGGATTCCATGCTCTTTATATAGTGAGTACGGAAGAGCGTATAAAAATGCTTCTTCTGACATGGTTTGGTGGAAAGCTGTGTCGAAAACAGCAGCCATTGGTAGTCCAGGGAATGCTTTTTGAGCCGCTTTGATACCAACAATCGCTGCTGGGTTGTGAAGTGGTGCGAGTGTCGCACAATCTTCGATACCTTGCAGAACATCATCATTGATCAGTACTGATTGAGTGAATTTTTCACCACCATGGACAACGCGGTGGCCAATTGCTTTTACTTGTTCTGCTAGCTCTGGCTTAGATGCCAAGATAGTCTCTACAATAAAAGCCAGTGCTTGGTCGTGAGCTGCGCCTTCACCTAATTGAGCTTCGTGCTTACCATCAAGTTTCCATTTGATGCGTGCATCAGTAAGATATAAACATTCAGCAAGGCCTGTTAGGTATTCGTCGCCATTGCTTGGATCGACAACAGCGAACTTGAGTGATGAACTACCGCAGTTTAAAACTAAAACTAGCTTAGACATGAGTGACTACCTATGATTATCGGTTCTAACAAAAAAATAAATCCGAGAAATAGTAAGCAGCTTTGTGAGCGTGTACTTAATCTCGGTCAAAAAAACTTCAATTTCCCTATAGAAAAAGGTTACTGTTATCGGTGTAACCCGGAGTTTTCCTAACATATCTAACGTAAAGTTGCTCATACTGATAAAATAAGCAACAATGAGAAATAGACACCGTTCACGGTGAATATTAGATTTGTTAATATAACAAAAAATTGTTCGAATTAAAAAAATTTGATCAATTACAAAAAAAGGTAATCAATTGCGTCATTTGTTTAGATGTTCAACTTTTTTTAAAGACAGACCAGACGAGTGGTGGGGGTGGTTATGAGTAATAAAGCTGGTTTAGTACGTAGCTTGAAGAGTGGCCAAAAATATATGGACTCTTGGCCTATGCGTAAGGAACTCAATCTGCTCTTTCCAGAACAACGGATTATCAAAGCGACACGATTTGGCATAAAAGTGATGCCTGCAATTGCTGCGATTAGCGTTTTGACTCAAATGGTATTCCATAATGAGCAAGCGATGCCGCAAGCTGTCATTATTGCATTGTTTGCTATAAGCCTTCCTTTACAAGGAGTCTGGTGGTTGGGTAATCGTGCCAATACGCAATTGCCTCCTGCGCTCGCGGGTTGGTACCGCGAAATTCATCAGAAAATTACCGAGTCAGGGTTTGCCTTGGAACCGGCTAAATCAAAACCTCGCTACAAAGAGCTAGCTAATATTTTAAATCGTGCATTTAGGCAGCTAGATAAAACAGCTTTAGAGCGCTGGTTTTAGTTTAAAAGTTATATTGAATAAAGAAAAAACCTCACATTTAGATGTGAGGTTTTTTTGTGCTGTATAGTCGCTTAGTTGAACATTGCGATTGCTTTCTCAGCGTCGACATATTCTAGGTTGAAGCTTTCTGCAACTTCTTTACATGTCACTTTACCGTGAATGACATTCAAGCCTTCTAGGAAGCCTTTATCGTCCAGCAGAGCTTCGCGATAACCTTGGTTTGCTAGCTTGATAATGTAAGGCAGAGTCGCATTATTTAACGCGAAAGTTGAAGTGCGTGCGACCGCGCCTGGCATGTTAGCTACACAATAATGAACAACATCGTCCACAATGTAAGTTGGATCTGCGTGCGTTGTGGCATGAGAAGTTTCGAAGCAGCCACCTTGATCGATAGCAACATCAACTACAGCGCTGCCTGTTTTCATTCGCTTGATGTGGTCTTTAGTGATTAACTTAGGAGCTGCGGCTCCAGGGATAAGCACGGCACCTACAACAAGGTCAGCAGCTAAGACATGCTTTTCGATAGCGTCTTCTGTTGAGTAAACAACTTTAGCTTGTCCTTGGAACTCTTCATCTAGTTTGCGTAACGTATCGACATTTCTATCTAAAATGGTGACATCTGCTCGAAGGCCGACTGCCATTCTTGCAGCGTTAGCCCCCACAACACCACCACCAACAATGACAACTTTGGCTGGTTCAACACCCGGTACGCCGCCCAGAAGCAGTCCACGTCCACCGTGAGACTTTTCTAGTGTTTGAGCACCAGCTTGAATGGACATTCTGCCAGCAACTTCAGACATTGGTGCTAAAAGTGGCAATCTTCCCATATTATCTGTTACAGTCTCATAGGCTATACAGACAGCTTTGCTTTTAATTAGGTCTTCTGTTTGCGGAAGATCTGGTGCAAGGTGCAAATAAGTGAATAAAATTTGCCCCTCGCGCAGCATAGCGCGCTCAACAGCTTGCGGTTCTTTAACTTTTACAATCATATCCGCTTTGGCAAATACGTCGGAAGCGGTGGGAAGAATGGATGCACCTACGGATATGTAATCATCATCTGAAAAGCCAATGCCAGAACCGGCTTTGGTCTCTACGTAGACTTGGTGGCCAAGTGAGACAAGCTCTCTTACGCTTGCGGGGATCATTCCTACACGGTACTCGTGGTTTTTAATTTCCTTAGGTACGCCAATGATCATCCTGACTCCTTAATGTTTCGTGGTTATATTAACTGTGTTTGTTGTATTTTTATCGAGTTAATATCTAGTATAGTAGTAGATAGGCGATATTTGATACTGAATATTAAAAAATTGTAGTATATTTTTTTGCAAGGAAGTTATAAGGTGGAATAAAAAATGGTAGACAACTATAAAAAGCCGTCCAAAGATCTCGACCGAATCGATCGCAATATCTTAAATGAGTTGCAGAAAGATGGTCGAATTTCTAACGTAGAATTGTCAAAGCGAGTCGGCTTGTCTCCAACCCCGTGTTTAGAGCGGGTACGTCGACTAGAGCGTCAAGGATACATTTTGGGCTATACTGCATTGCTCAACCCGCAGTATTTAGATGCATCTTTATTGGTGTTTGTTGAAATTACGTTAAATCGCGGTGCACCGGATGTCTTCGAACAATTTAATACAGCCGTTCAAAAGTTAGATGATATTCAAGAGTGCCACTTGGTCTCAGGTGATTTCGACTATTTATTGAAAACTCGAGTGTCTGATATGAGCGCTTACCGGAAACTGCTAGGGGATACCTTACTACGCTTACCAGGTGTAAATGACACTAGGACTTACGTTGTTATGGAAGAAGTTAAGCAGACCAATCAGTTAGTGATTAAAACTCGTTAGCGGAAAGACCTTTCTATATTCTGACTTTCGGCAATTGGGTTTTGGACCTCGATATGTTTAAATCTTTATGAGTGGTGTAATGGCTTGTTGTGTTTCTGGTTTAATCATTTGTTTATAAATGACTAAACTATAAAAGACGAGCCTGAACCGCTCAAATTGTATTTAACAGTGCCTATCCTAAAATGGATAGTGTCAGCGGATGATTCAGTAACTTATGTTCAAAGAGAGCAAGAATAAAGTCGAAACTATCGTTAAAACGGGTGAAGAACCTCGTTCTTTCCGTTTAAATGGTTCGCAACGCCTCAAAGAGTGCGGGTTAATTCTAGCCGTACTTGTCTCTATGTTGTTATTTGTGGCGCTTATCACTTTCAGTCCGGCCGATCCTTCATGGTCCCAAACAGCGTGGGGCATGCATATCAATAATGCTGGCGGTTTCGTCGGAGCCTATATTGCAGATACACTTTTCTTTACCTTTGGGGTGCTTGCCTATTTAGTTCCCTTCTTATTGGTCATTTCTTCTTGGGTTTATTATCGCAAGAAGGATAGCGGTGAACCTATCGACTTCATGCTTTGGGGAACTCGTGTCTTAGGTTTAGTCATACTGATTTTAACCAGTTGTGGCTTAGCCAATATTAATGCCAACGACATATGGTATTTTTCTTCTGGTGGTGTGATAGGTGATGTACTAACGAATCTCGCTTTGCCTACATTGAATGTCTTAGGAACCACTCTCGTATTCCTATTTCTTTGGGGGGCTGGATTTACACTCCTCACTGGAATCTCTTGGTTAAGGGTTGTAGAGTGGCTAGGTGAAAAAGCCATCAGTGGATTGACCTCACTTGTTAATCGCACTCGTGGAGAGGAAGATGAGCTAATTCAGCCAACCAGTTTTGCGGTGAAAGATGACCATTTGTTGGAAACATCCCATCCACAGGAAAGAATTATTGAGTCTGATACCATCGAGGACGCGCAGATCAGCGACCCACTCATGGACACGAAAACAAGCAAGCGCAAGTTCAATATACACGTTCCTGAGAAATCAAAGCAGGAGCGAAAAGAACCTGTCCCTAACTTCCTAAAAACAGGTACCGATGCTGTTTCTGAAGACTTTACAGTGACAGAGCCAGAAGTTGATTTTCAACCGCAAAATCTAAACTCAACCATTGAAGAGCTAGAACAAGCCGTTGGTGTTCAAGACAACCTTACTGTCGTTGAAAATACAACGACAGAAGACCGTGTGACTCCAATCAACCGTGAAACAACGGACACGACGGACACCTTGTCACTTGATAGTGAGTCTGTTGTGGTTGAAGATACGCCTTGGAATATTGATGTCGAGCCATTGGACCCGGCTTTAGATACAGAGCAACTCAACCAAGTCTTTGATGAGATTGAAACGGACGAACAACATCAACAGCCAGTTATTTCGTCGTTTGATATTGAAGATGACATTGACGAACCGGTGCCTGAAAACGTTGATGAAGACGTACAAGCATTCCAAGATATGGTTGCAGATGCTAAATCAGCGGCCAAAGAGAAACAAAACCCATTTTTGGTGCAAAAAGAGACCGACCTCCCTGTGCCTGAAGAGCCAATGCCAACACTAGAGCTGCTTTACCACCCTGAAAAAAGAGAAAACTTTATCGATAGGGAAGCGCTAGAAAACATTGCTCGTTTGGTTGAAGCGAAACTGGCTGATTATAAAATTCAGGCAGAAGTCGTCGATATCTTCCCGGGCCCAGTCATTACCCGATTTGAGCTGGATTTGGCTCCCGGTGTTAAGGTTAGTAGAATCTCAAGCCTTTCTATGGACTTAGCGCGCTCACTATCTGCCATGGCGGTTCGTGTGGTGGAAGTTATTCCTGGTAAGCCATACGTTGGTTTAGAACTGCCAAATATGAGCCGTCAGACGGTATATTTCTCTGACGTTGTGGGGAGCCCTCAGTTTGAAAATGCGGCCTCTCCTACAACAGTGGTACTTGGACAAGATATTGCCGGTGATGCGGTGGTAGCGGATTTATCAAAAATGCCACATGTACTGGTTGCGGGTACAACGGGTTCTGGTAAGTCGGTTGGTGTGAACGTGATGATCTTGAGTATGCTTTATAAAGCGACTCCTGAAGAAGTTCGCTTCATCATGATTGACCCGAAAATGCTGGAGTTGTCAGTTTACGAGGGGATACCTCATCTGCTGTCTGAAGTCGTGACTGACATGAAAGATGCTTCCAATGCATTGCGCTGGTGTGTTGGAGAGATGGAACGTCGCTACAAGCTAATGTCTGCTCTCGGTGTTCGAAACATTAAAGGCTTTAACGACAAGCTTAAAATGGCCGCTGAAGCGGGACATCCAATCCATGACCCACTCTGGAAAGAGGGGGATAGTATGGATCAGGAAGCGCCGCTACTGACCAACTTACCTTACATTGTCGTCATCGTAGATGAATTTGCTGACTTGATGATGGTTGTGGGCAAGAAAGTGGAAGAGCTTATCGCACGGCTTGCACAGAAGGCTCGTGCAGCGGGTATTCATCTAATCTTAGCTACTCAAAGGCCATCCGTTGATGTCATCACTGGCTTGATCAAAGCGAATATCCCAACCCGTGTAGCATTTACTGTATCGACGAAAACTGACTCTCGAACAATATTGGATCAGGGTGGTGCAGAGTCTTTGCTTGGAATGGGTGATATGTTGTATCTACCTCCGGGCTCTAGCCACACGGTTCGTGTTCATGGTGCGTTTGCTTCAGATGACGATGTTCACGCAGTAGTTAACAACTGGAAAGCGCGTGGCAAGCCAGAGTATATCGAAGAAATTACCAGTGGTGATCAGTCTCCGGAGATGTTGCTTCCTGGTGAAAAAATGGAATCGGAAGAGGAGATGGATCCTTTATTCGACCAAGTTGTAGAGCATGTCGTCGAGTCTCGCCGGGGCTCGGTATCGGGCGTGCAACGTCGATTTAAAATAGGCTACAACAGAGCCGCGCGAATCGTCGAGCAGCTTGAAGCACAGGGTATCGTGAGTGCGCCGGGGCATAATGGCAATCGTGAAGTATTGGCTCCCGCGCCAGGTCGAGATATGAACTAGTTGAATAATCGGTAGAAGTAGAATTTGCGCGCGTTCTAAAAATCCCCCGCTATGAGTAGCGGGGGATTTTTTTATCGGAAGCTTAGCTCTGATTTACGAGTAAATTGGCTAACAAATACGATAACGAGTGCCACGAGATTAGCAGCAAATATAACAACTAACCATTGAGGCATGGACAATGTTAAAAATTGCCATGAGATCTTTGAACACTCTCCAGTGGCAGTAAATATCCAAGGGAACCATTGGCTCAAAGGTAGCCAGCTTGGAAACTCTGGAATTAAGCTACATGTGGAAAAGATACTTGGATGAAGCTGCATGCCGACGTGCTCTACAGCCAAAGACAGCCCTTTAGCTGCACTAATTCCCCAAACGATCATGCCTAACCATACAAACACAGGACTTTTAGGATTAATCAAACCCATCAACGCTCCTATGGCGATACCTAACATAGCCACACGTTCATAGACGCACATGACACAAGGATCTAACTTCATTACATGTTGGAAGAACAGCGCACAGCCTTCAAAAAACAGCGCGAAAAGTAGCAATAAAAACCAAGATAACCGACGTTTAGAAAATTGTTTTATTGAGAACAGTAAACTCACAGAATGACCCTATTGAGATAGAAAAAGCTCTGACGTATCAGAGCTTTTTATCTTGTATTGGTTCCATATTCAACCAATTTTTCTAGTGCGCCGCAGCTTTAGCAGTGTCTACTGCCTGTACTGTGGCATCAGAGATCCAATGAAGCTGGTGAAAATAGGCTGTCATAGGCTCAATAAAGAACATGATGCCCAGTAGTCCAACGATTGATAGTACGATAGTGTAAGGTAATGCCATTAGCACCATACGGCCATATGATAGTCGAATAAGTGGTGCTAGTGTTGAAGTGAGAAGGAACAAAAAAGCTGCTTGTCCATTGGGTGTGGCTACTGACGGAAGGTTAGTTCCTGTGTTGATTGCCACAGCTAATAGATCAAATTGCTCGCGTGAGATAATACCCTGAGCCAACGCATCTTTCACTTCTAGGATGTAGACTGTCCCAACAAACACGTTGTCTGACACCATCGATAGCAAGCCATTGGCAACATAAAATAGAGCGAGCTGGGTGCTCTCATTTTTAACGTTCAATACAGCATTAATGACAGGAGCAAACAGGTGTTGGTCGATAATAACAGCAACGATGGAAAAGAAAACCGCTAACAATGCAGTGAAGGGGAGAGCTTCTTCAAATGCTCGTCCTATTTGGTGTTCCTCTACAATTCCGGTAAATGATGTCGCTAAGATGATGACAGAAAGTCCGATCAAACCGACAGCGGCTAGATGGAAAGCCAAGCCAACCATCAACCATATCGCAATGATGCCTTGAACATAAAGTTTTACCACGTCTTGTTTAGTTCGTGACTTTTTTTCTGCGTTGTCGAAATCAACCAAAATCTTTCTTACGCTGTTTGGTAGTTCAGCGCCATAGCCAAATACTTTAAACTTCTCAACAAGTACGCAGGTAAGCAGTCCACAAAAGAATACTGGAATGGTAATGGGTGCCATACGAATGATGAAATCACCAAACTGCCAACCAGCTTGATCAGCAATAATTAGGTTTTGAGGTTCGCCTACCATGGTCATTACGCCGCCTAGCGCTGTGCCTATACCTGCATGCATAAGCAATGAACGAAGAAACGCTCGATAGTGCTCTAAGTCATCGCGTGTTAGGTCGCAAAGCCCTTCATCATGGGTATGATCATGGGTTGAGTTAGCCCCTTTTCCGGACGCAACTTTATGATAAATAGCATAAAACCCAACGGCGACGCTGATGACCACAGCAATAACGGTCAACGCATCTAAGAAGGCGGACAGAAATGCAGAAACAAAACAAAAAGAAAGGGAAAGCAGTACTTTAGAGCGAATTCCAAGCAGTATTTTAGTAAAAATGAAAAGCAGTAACTGCTTCATGAAATAGATGCCTGCCACCATAAAGATAAGCAATAGCAACACTTCTATATTCGTCACGAGTTCATGTTTAACTTGTTCAGGACTCGTCATGCCAATCGCTATTGCTTCAATCGCTAATAGTCCTCCTGGTTGCAGAGGGTAGCACTTTAGGGCCATCGCAAGGGTGAAAATAAACTCAACGACAAGCAACCAACCAGCGACGAACGGGCTGAAGTGAAATACGATGGGGTTAACTATCAAAAAAGCGACGATTGCCGCTTTGTACCAAGTTGGTGAGTTGCCAAGAAAGTTTTTGACAAAAGCGTTTCCGAGAGACATCGGCATAAGTAATACTCTTATTGTTTTAAACCAAACTACTAGTGGCTTGCATTCATTAGTGGGTAATACCTAGTCAATGACTTAGATTCACGCTGCGCAATTGAGGCTTTTATTATTGAAAGTGAGCGTTTTAGGGTAACTTTGCACAGCTTCTCCCTGAATATTAATAGCAAGCGCTCCATGCTCACAGCAAACTCTACTCATCAATGTTGTCGAGTCAACGTTAAGCTGCTTAGGTATTTGTAATTTTGTTTCGAAACGAGATCAGTGCAGCGATTTTAGTAATTTTTCTTGGATAAATTTGGCTCTTGCTGGTGAAATTATTGAAAGTGCTCATTATTTGCATTTTATTCCAATATGTATGCATAAATGTAAAGCTTTATGGGTAATTGTATTCATATTTTGAATTTTTTAAATTATTGTAAATACGTGTATTACGAGCCTATTTCTTAAAAAGAGTGTGTATAAAAATTTATAATGAAGGTTATTTTGCTCAACTTGGCATTATTCTGGTTTTTATGGAAAATTAGTTTGCTGGGTTTTTCGCGAATACTTTTGTCTAAAGGAGCTGATAGAGAATATCAGGAGTATTTAAGTGAAGTGATACTCTAGAAGTTTTATGCATTTTATTTTTATCGTGCCAAACTAGTGGTATGATGAGTTGTATTAGATTCTTATAACAAACAATCTGAAACTCGAATCCCCAGGTTGATTGGGTATATAACAAACTGGAAAAGTAATTAATGGTCATTAAGGCAAAGAGTCCAGCTGGATTTGCAGAAAAGTATATTATCGAAAGCATATGGAATGGTCGTTTTCCTCCCGGTTCCATTTTACCAGCTGAACGAGAACTTTCTGAACTTATTGGTGTTACACGTACAACTCTACGAGAAGTATTGCAAAGGTTGGCTCGTGATGGCTGGCTCACTATTCGGCATGGGAAACCAACTCAAGTTAACCAGTTTATGGAAACTTCAGGGCTGCATATCCTTGATACCCTGATGACATTAGATGCTGAAAATGCGACTGCTATTGTCGAAGATTTACTCGCTGCACGTGCCAATATCAGCCCTATTTTTATGCGATATGCATTCAAAGCGAATAAAGAAAGCTCTGAGCGGACTATTGTTAACGTTATTGAGTCTTGTGAGGCTCTACTGAATGCAGACTCTTGGGATGCATTCATGGAATCCTCTCCCTATGCTGAGAAAATCTCCCAGCATATCAGCGACGACAATGAAAAAGATCCAGAAAAACGTCAAGCTACTTTAGTCGCTAAAACGTTCAACTTTTACGATTACATGTTGTTTCAAAGATTGGCATTTCATTCAGGAAATCAGATCTATGGTTTGATATTTAATGGTCTGAAGAAGCTTTATGATAGAGTGGGTAGCTATTACTTCTCGAACGCAACAGCACGTGAGTTAGCGATGACATTCTATCGTGAGTTGCTAGAAGTATGTCGTTCTGGAGAGCGAGATAAACTGCCTTTGGTTGTGCGTCATTATGGGCTGGAAAGTTCGCAGATATGGAACAAGATGAAAACCACATTGCCGACCAGTTTTACAGAAGACGAAAGTTAGCACATAATGTTTAAATGATTCACAAAAAGCCTGTTAGTACAGGCTTTTTTGGGTTTCAGAACTATATATTGTCTTCGTGTCCGCCAGCAGCCCAAAGCCACTGAGAAAGATGTTGTTCCAAATCGTGCAGTTCATCAGGTCCAATTAATGCCAGTCCCAAATCTTCTGCTCGGGTAATGTCATTGTATCGAAGTGGTCGGAAGCTCACTAGCATCGCTCTAGCTTGCAAACCACCTAGGAGATCTCGGAGCGACTCAAGCTTATATAAGGTATCGTCACCATCATCTCTCATTCCTTTAGTTTTACATTCGATAATGTGCAGCTTGTTGTTCACTACACAAGCGACGTCTAATTCGTTTCTCACTTCCCGCTCGCCTAATTGACGATATACCTGAACGCTAAGTGAGTGATCTTGTATGGTTGGCATTTGATCTTGAATTTTCCGTACGGTGTTATGAACTAAATTTTCGAGCCATTCACCATTGGAAAACCTTCGTGCGTTCTCATCGGCGAAAGTTAGAACACCGTTTTCATAGGTGGCGATGTTTGCATTGGCTAGATCATTGATAAGCTGACTTAGTTCTCGATAACCTTGTTGTTTCTCGGTCAACTCAACATCAAGCTTCTGCTCTTTGCGGCATGTTGTCGCGAGATAATTAAGTGTTGCTAAACCGGGTCCCAGTTCTAGTGCTTGGCTGGCCCATCTCTTACCTATTTCATGTAAGTTTTCATTTAGGCTTTGAGATAGTTCTTCATTGTTGAACTCTCCTCGTGCGCCAAAAATGGTCAAATAATCGGATATCGTTATTTTGTCTTGAACCTGACCATCAGCTTTGGATTCAGGGTAAAGCCAACAAAAGCGGTCACTATTTGGTTCTACAACAAAAATGGGCCACTGATAGTCACGAAAAACCTCGTAGACAGACAGAAGTCGATGTCTTAACCCACAACTTGCATTGAGAATGACTCTTTCTCCCTGTTTGTCGAGCTTGTTGGCCAGCTCTTGAACGGATTGCTTGATTGATAATGTATTTGCGGCTTTTGTAATTTCAAAAAACTCGGATTCAATGTTTCTCTTGTTTAGAACTTGTCTCAGTCGCTGAAACATCTTTTCTTGGCTACTGTCGCCAATAAAAACCATATGAGCATCGACTACTCGATTATCCAGCAATGGAGTCACTAATCGAATAGGATCTGAGTCTATGATGCCTACGTGAACTGTCATAACGTTACCTCATGTCGGACGTTATGCCCTTATTTGGGGCGGTGCTATAGAAATTCTGATGTGCGGGCTACTTCAAATGTGATAGCCCACAACCTATTACTACGATATAGCGATGAATTTCACAAAAACAAGGTGGTTAGCCAGATATTCACCGTAAATAATTATTATTTACAAGGTATTTACATGTCCGATATTTGGATATGGGCATGGCAGTGCGCTGAGTTTGTTTACACAAAGTGACGATAAATAGGAATTATTGCTCTCTGATAATATTGAGCTTTCTATTTCCTTAACGCATACTGGGCCGAGATAAAATAAAAATGTAACGGAGCATTTTATGGCTGAAGAGACCATCTTTAGTAAAATCATTCGCAAAGAAATTCCTGCAGATATTGTTTATGAAGACGATTTAGTGACAGCGTTTAGAGATATCAATCCCCGAGCGCCAACGCATATTTTGATTATTCCAAACAAGTTAATACCAACCGTTAACGATGTGACTGTCGAAGACGAAGCGACAATGGGAAGAATGTTTACGGTTGCGAGGAAACTTGCTGAGAAAGAAGGTGTCTCACAAGATGGTTATAGGTTGCTCGTGAACTGCAATACTCACGGTGGCCAAGAGGTTTATCATATCCATATGCATTTAGTGGGTGGACGTCCTTTAGGACCAATGCTGGCTGGCTAATATTCAAGAGAAATTTGCCGTCAAACCGACAAAAAATAAATGGGCATATTGCCCATTTGTTGTATATCCAAGTAAGCTAAATTCAGTATTTGTAAGTAATATCTAGCCTCAAACACTGTGTTTTATACTCAACTCAAGGTATAGAAAGTTTTGGAGGCAAAACGATTAATTTTCATTTTAACGGAAAGCGTAAGTGCGAAAACACATTAGACTCGTAGTGGCAATTTCTACTCTTTCTTTGCTGACGTCTTGTGCCAACATGTCTACAGGAAATCTATTTAGTCACTATAGTGCTCAGAATAGAGGAGTTTATCAGGCGGTAGAAGCAGGCCGATACAGTAAAGCGGTGGAAGCATTACCTGATAATAATATTGCTGGGAATATTCTCGACAATATGGAAAGAGGGCGAGTGTACTACTTAGATCAAAAGTATGCTGACAGTATGGCCAGCTTTCAAAAAAGTAATCAGGCGGTAGATAAGTGGCAAAATCAGCCTATTGTTTCTATATCCGATACCGCGACGGATATAGGTTCTCTTGCAGCAAATGATAATTTGAACCAATATAAACCGGCTGATTATGAGCTAGGATTTTTGCATTTATATTTAGGGCTCAATTATCTACACAAGAATGATTTAACGGGCGCATTAGTCGAAATGCGCAAGGCAAATCAAGTGCAAATGAAAGCCCGACAAGACAGAGCAAGCGAATTGCAATCTGCGCAAAAACAGATGAACACTGAAGGTATTTCACCAAATCTAGGTGCAGTACTGGCGAATTACCCGAATGCAGGTAAGGTATTAGGCGAAGTGCAAAATGCCTATCTCTTTTACTTATCCGCATTGCTATATGAGACATCTGGCGATCTCAATGATGCTTATGTTGACTATCGCCGAGCGCTTGCGGTTATGCCTGACAACCAACAGGTTATAAACGGCACAATCAGAGTCGCAAATATGCTAGGCATGAATCAGGATTTGCAGCTATTGCTTAAGCGATACGGCCAGCCTAAACAGATGAAAAAAGATCAGGCTAGAGTCATTGTGATTGAAGAAGAAGGTGAAGTAGAAGCACGACAAGAGTGGAAGCTTTCTATTCCTCTTGCTAGTAGTAGTGGTGGTGCGATTTACTCATTGTCATTGCCATATTATCCAAAAGATGAGCCTGAACGATTTGCGCCACTGCGTATCAATGGTAAAAAGTTAGCCGCTGATAAACTAGCGAATGTAAATGCTATGGCGGAGAATGATCTGGCTGAACGTTTACCAACCATAATTATTCGTCAGGTGTTGAGAATTTACGCTAAAGACCAAATTCGGCGCGAAGCTGCAGCGAAGGGAGGGGAAATTAGCAATTTGATTCTAAACTTATGGAATACATTTACCGAGCAAGCCGACACTCGTAGTTGGCAAACATTACCACGAAATGTTTATACTGCGAGCCAGTTTGTGAATGCAGGCGAGCAAAACATTAATGTTGCTGGGCACGATTATGAGTTTAATGTGAAAGCGGGCCATACGGCATTAGTTTGGATTTCACGCCAAGGTGGAAGCGCCGTTATTTGGCATAAACAACTAGGAAGATTGGAATGAAAAAGTGGCTGATTTTTATATTCGTTGCCTTATTTGTGACGGGGTGTGCTCAAAATACCGCTGGGCTGCAAATTGATGGTGAGTCCCATAAAGTCCTTTTTGGAGATAAAGTACTTGGTTCGAGACTTATCGTTAATGACATTACCACCACTCAAGTCGATGGACGTGCTAGAGGTGTGGTTCGCCTAACCAGTAAGTATCAAGGTAATTTGAATATCCTGTATCGTTTCTCTTGGTATAATGACCAAGGCTTGGAAGTGAACACGAGCTCTGGTCCATGGCGTCAAGCGATTGTATATGGTGACGAAACCGTGTCACTTTCTGAAGTGACGTTAAACCCAAATGGCACCCAATTCCGGTTGCAGATCCGTGAAAATAATGACTAGGTTTACAACCCTAGGGTGCGTACTGATATCACACTGTAAGTAAGTGATTTAAATCTTTATATTCAAGGAACTAGAAACTTAACGTTTTTGGTGACTGAGTATTTAAACAACCAAATTAGTAAACTGAGGAACCACCAATATGAAAAAAAGTGCGATTGCATTAATTGGCTTGGCTGTTCTTCTTGGTGGCTGTACAAACAAAGTCACTTACGAAGATCCAAATGCCGTTGACACCACATCAGTAGATTTCAACTCAACCGATCTGCAAAAGATAGCCAACAATATGGTTGATAGTATGTTGATGTCGCCATCTATTGCAGCGATCACGCGTAATAATCGCCCAATCGTTTTTGTTGACGGGATTAAGAACAAAACGAGTCAACATATTGATACGGAGTCCATCACTGATTCTATTAGTACGAAACTGCTCAACTCGGGCAAGTTCCGTTTTGTTGATATGAGTCGTGTTAATGATGTTCGTAAGCAATTGAACTTCCAAAATCATGATGAACTAGTCGATCAAAACACTGCGATCAAGTTCGGTAATATGGTAGGCGCTCAGTACATGCTATACGGAAACTTGTCTAGCATCGTTCAAAGCAACGGTAGTGATAAAGATGTATATTACAAAATGACTATGCGCTTGATGGATCTTAAAACAGGTCTTATTGAGTGGGCAGATGAAACTCAGATCCGCAAGCAAGAATCGCGAGCGCTGATCGGTTTTTAATACCAATGTCAGCAATTAAGTGATCAGAATATTGCATGGGAAAAATCGTTCAGAGCAAGGCAGAATTTTTATAACTAGTTTATTCTAATTATGGAAATTTCAACAAAGTGATGAACGATTTTAGCCAGCAATAATGACTAAATAGTTGCTGGAATCGGTATAACCTTCAGGAGTGATTTATGGCGAGAATGCCGTGGCGAGATGCTTGTCGGTTAGACAATTCTTTAGCGTCCTTAGATCACTTCTTTAAAAGCCCTCCAGATTATGCTCAAACTTTGTCTGGAGGTTTGACTAACAGGTGTTGGAAAGTCGTTCTTACAAACGGTGAACAATATGTATGGCGGCCAGATAGCCTAGTATTAAAAGCATTTTCCATTTCACGATATCAAGAACATAGAATACTAACCTCAATCCAACCTGAAAACCTCTCTCCCAAGCCTTATCTTATTAATGCCAATGGTTTATTGGTTGAATGGATTGATGAAGAACAAGCTGAGCCAATAGATTTTCCGTCGTTGTTGCATTTATTTGCCAATGTACATAATTGCAACGTTTTATCCATTGCGATTGCTCCATTTAACTATACAGCCAGAGTGGATCATTACTGGATACAAATTAATGAACCTCTTAAAACGGCTGAACTAGAGGCGCTATATCAGCAATGGAGAGAGGCCCCCATTATCCCGGAAGTCGAACAGACTTTGTGCCATTTCGATCTAGGTCCCTATAACGTTGTGAACACCTCAGATGGATATAAGATCATAGATTGGGAATACGCTTCTCTTTTTGACCCTAGGTTCGATCTAACACTCACTATTGTCGCTTGTCAGCAAGAAGTTGAAGCGTCTGTTCAGCAATATTGTTTGCTGCGCCATATTGATGGAGTCGACGATTGGGTAGAAGGTGTTATTCAATGGTTGCCTCGGGCGAAATTAATGGCCATGCTTTGGTATTTATTGGCTTACCAGTTAAAAGGCGGTGAGAACTATTTGCAAAGTGCTGAAGAGTTACAGCAAACTCTAAGCGACCAAAGCGACCAAAGCGACCAAAGCGACCAAAGCGACCAAAGCGACCAAAGCAACTGAATACCAAAATTGTGTTATATATCCGCTTTCCAAGCATTAAAACCTTACTTTCTATGTTAGATTTAACGAGAGGTAGATCGTGGAGGTTTTATGATTATATATTTGCATGGGTTTGACTCCTCGAGCCCAGGGAATCACGAGAAAATTCTTCAACTTCAATTTATTGATGAGGATGTTCGATTTATAAATTACAGCACATTACATCCTAAGCACGATATGCAGCATATTTTGAAAGAAGTGCACAAGCTGTTGGAGGAGACAAAAGATACGTCAGTATTGATTTGTGGTGTTGGGTTAGGTGGGTATTGGTCTGAGAGAGTAGGTTTTCTAAGCGGTATTAAGCAAGTTATCTTTAACCCTAACCTGCACCCAGAGGAGAATATGTCTGGGCGAATTGATAGGCCAGAAGAATATGAAGATATCGCAACCAAATGTGTCGAAAAGTTTAGAATAAAAAATAAAAATAATTGTTTAGTGATTTTATCTGTGGAAGATGAAGTTTTAGACAACAAGAAAACTGCTTCTGAGCTCGAGTCATATTACCCAGTAGTATGGGATGAAAATGAAACTCATAAATTCAAAAAAATCTCTCAGCATTTACAACGAATCAACGAATTCAAGAGCTCTTAAGTAGCACGAACGCATCGATGAGCGTGTATTCCCTTCCATCACGCTCATATCATCTTCACTTCTGATAACTCCAACTCCCTTGCCCAGCAGTAATCAAAAGTTGCGTGACTGATTTAGCGCTATATAATGTGACCGACATAGAAATTTGATACATGTCAAAAAAGTAAGAGTAAGTAATAACTTACCGTAAATTTAAAACTTATGGGCTGTAGAGCCTATTTATCCAAATTATTCGTGAAGCTCAGATGGCAAGAAGGACGTGCAGTACCAATATATACGGTATGTAAAAGAAAAAGAATTTATCGATATGATTTGATCAAAGCTTATAGAGTCTAGCGAGTTTTCCATTTGCCGCATATTCTTTAAATAGCACTCTGTCGTATCGAGCCATTTTTATCATTTCTTAGAGGATTGTTGTTGTGACACGAATTGTCGTCGTTGGCGGTGGTGCCGGTGGACTTGAGCTGGCTACTAAACTTGGCCGTACACTAGGCCGTAAAAAGCGTGCCCATATTACCCTAGTTGATCGTAAGGCGAGCCATTTATGGAAGCCATTACTGCATGAAGTAGCTACAGGTTCACTTGATGAAGGGGTTGATGCGTTAAGCTATCGAGCACACGCTAAAAACCATCATTTTGATTTCCGTATTGGCAGCTTGTGCGATATTGATCGAGAACGTAAAACTATTACGTTGTCAGAGATGAGAGATGAACAAGACCAGCTACTCATGCCAAGCCGCGAAATAGAGTATGATATTTTAGTCTTAGCCATTGGCTCAAAATCTAACGACTTCAACACACCGGGTGTGAAGGAGCACTGTATTTTCCTAGATAGTCCTGAGCAGGCTAGTCGTTTCCGTACGGAAATGAATAATGAATTCTTACGTTTGCATGCCAAACATGGTGAAGGAATCGTTGATATCGCAATCGTTGGTGGTGGTGCGACAGGGGTTGAGCTTTCTGCAGAGCTTCATAACGCAATCAAAGAACTGCATAATTATGGCTTTAAAGACCTTGATTCAAGCAAGCTAAACATTAACTTGATTGAAGCTGGCGAGCGCATTTTACAAGCTCTTCCTCCACGCCTTTCTGGCTCCGCACACACCGAGTTAACCAAATTAGGTGTGAATGTTCGTACTTCTACAATGATTACATGTGCGGAAGAGGATGGACTCATCACTAAAGAAGGTGAGAAAATCCCTGCGCAGATTATGGTGTGGGCGGCTGGAATTAAAGCCCCAGATTACATGAAAGAGATCGCAGGGCTAGAAACTAATAGAATCAATCAGTTGGTAGTTAAAGATACACTGCAAACGACACGTGATGAGGATATCTTCGTCATCGGTGATTTAGCGCAATGTACGCAACCAGATGGTTCTTTTGTTCCGCCACGCGCTCAAGCAGCTCACCAAATGGCTAGTCGCGCTTTTAGTAATATTGTTGCGAAGCTCAACAATCGCGAACTAAAACCATACATCTATAAGGATAAAGGGTCTTTAATTTCGCTCAGCCGCTTCTCTACGGTGGGTAGCTTAATGGGGAACCTGACCAAAGGCTCAATGATGGTTGAAGGTCGAATCGCTCGTGTGGTTTATATATCGCTGTACAGAATGCACCAAATGGCATTGCATGGCATGTTTAAAACACTACTTATCATGTTGATGGGCCGTATCAATAGGTTACTGCGCCCTAAGCTGAAACTCCACTAATACATGAAATCGGCAAGAGCTCAGTGTTTTAACTGAGCTCTTTTTCGTTACACAACATCTTCTGGTATAACGGAAAATACCATTCCCGCTTTTGGAGTGCCTTGATGCAGATAGCGGTTCTTAGCGATGGCCTCGAAAGTTGCTTTGCAGGAAAGGGCGAGTTTTTGGCTCGGGATATTGTCAGGATCGCAAACAATTTCTACACGTGTGATCTTTAGCTTATCAAAGCAAAACTCAATCACAGCCTCTAAAGACTCTTTGCCAAATCCATTGTTTTGGTATTTGTCTGCTATCCAGTAACCGACACTGACCATATTGAAGGTATGGTATAGCTCATTAACTGACACCATCCCGACGAGTGAACCATCTGCTTTTTTATAAACTCCGAACCCATATGATTTCGCCTGAATCCAATTCAAGCGAGTGTTCAATACAAAATCATCTGCGTCGTCAACGGTAAAATTTGGTTCGCACCAATCTACCCACTGATGTAATGATGGCGATTGTCTGATGCAGTCTGTTAACGCTTGTACATCCTCTGATCTTACGAGTTTAAGCACTAAACGGGGAGTGACAATTTGGAGGTCAACAACCATAGCTATACAAAAATATTTATCTTTTATATCAATTATATTGGCAGATATGAAACTTGCTTGGAATGTTATGCAGCTCTGTGATCAAAAAAGCCCTCGTTTAACGAGGGCCTGTGTCGAGCGACTTTTAACAAGTAATTATTTTACTTTACGTACTTGAATAATCATTCCCATAAGTGGGTTATCAAGATAGTAGGTTTCAGAACTTCTCATACGGCGTTTTTGCTTCATTTGATAAGTCTTGAGTATCGTTTCGATTTTGACAGGAGGTGTTATTTGCTCCATGTGGCCAATTTGTACACTAGAGTTATCTTGCCCTTGGTCTAGAGTCGAATTTAAGCCAATCTGAGGGTCACTGATAATCGTTTTTTTGGTGCTAGGCTCTCTTAAATCCAATGTTGTATCTGCGTACAAGTAGTGCTCTACATAAATTTGCAGCTTCCCATCTAACTCATATAGTGGCTTTGGTACAGAGTGCTCAGTCACCCCGTCCATGACTTGCTGCCCAACCACTGCTTTTTTTTCTGTACCATCAGGGTCAAATTGCGAAGCATAATTTTTCCCTGCTTGAATTCTAAACACAGGAGCAGAATATCGGCCTTGATCTCCTTGACGCCAAGCAACATGCATCAGTACTTGGAATCCAGCATGGTTTTGTAAAGCCTTGACCTGTTTATCTAGCTTATACGCGGAAGGAGGTAGCATGGTCACTCCTTTCTTAGCAAGGTATGCGCTATTGTAGAAACTGCCAACATTCTTCATGTTAATCGGAGGCAGATCATTTGGCCAAGACTCATTGACGCTTTGTGGGTTGACGTCGCGCTTAAATATAATCACTTCTATGTCGAATTGTCTCTTTGCCGCAAAAACGGGGGCAGAAACAACAATGAGCAGTAGCAGTGGGAGCAGTTTTTTCATTATGACTCCGTCATCAGATAGAAATCGATTCGCCAATAAAACATAAACTATTATGCCGTTGCCGCTATTACATTACTTCGAAATTCAGCTAGCATATCGGTAACGAACTGAGTTCGTTTACGTCTGTCAGCTAATGGTACAGCAAACTTAAGTTTAGTGGGTCCTTCCATAGCGAATTTTTGTGGTTGAGATTGCAAGAGTGTAACTAAATAAGCCGGGTTTATGTCAGCATTTGGATAGAACTCAATATAGCCACCTTTTTCATGTGCCTCAATTTTCTTCACTTTTAATGCGCCTGCCGCGATTTTTAGTTCTGATATAGATAGTAAGTTTTTCGCCGCATCTGGCAATAGGCCGAACCTGTCGATGAGCTCTACTTTTATTTCTGAAAGCTCTTCTAAGCTTTGGACACTTGCGACTTGCTTGTACATAGACAAGCGTGTGTTTATATCTGGTATGTAACTATCTGGAAGAAGAGCTGGAATGCGCATCTCAACTTCAGTTTGTTCTCTAAGTAGCTCGTCTAAAGAAAGTTCTTTTCCATTTTTCATTGCCTCTACGGCTTGCTCTAACATTTCCATGTACAAAGTGAATCCCACAGATTGTATTTGTCCGCTCTGCTCGTCACCAAGTAGTTCTCCAGCGCCACGTATTTCTAAATCGTGAGTTGCTAGGGTAAAACCTGCCCCCAAGTCTTCCAAGGAAGCAATTGCATCTAGACGTTTTATCGCATCTTTAGTCAAGGCTTTAGGGTGAGGGGTCAGCAAGTACGCATAAGCTTGGTGGTGTGAGCGTCCAACGCGACCACGTAATTGGTGAAGCTGGGCCAAACCTAAATTGTCTGCACGATTCATGATGATGGTATTGGCGGTAGGTACATCAATACCTGTTTCGATGATGGTGGTACAAACCAAGAGATTGAAGCGCTGGTGGTAAAAGTCGTTCATGATACGCTCAAGTTCTCTTTCTCGCATTTGTCCATGAGCGACCGTAACCCTAGCTTCAGGAATCAGTTTTTCAAGATCCTGAGCAACTTTTTCGATTGTTTCTACTTGATTGTGCAAAAAATAGACTTGGCCGCCACGCATGATTTCACGCAATGCTGCTTCGCGAATCACATTATCATCGTGTTGGCGGACAAACGTTTTAATCGATAGCCTTCTAGCTGGTGGAGTAGCAATGATGGATAAATCACGCATTCCACTCATCGCCATATTGAGTGTTCTTGGAATTGGCGTCGCGGTTAGAGTTAGGATATCTACATCGGCGCGCATTGCTTTTACTTTTTCTTTCTGGCGAACACCAAAGCGGTGTTCTTCATCAACGATCAATAGGCCAAGGTCTTTAAATTGTATATCGCTGGAAAGCAACTTGTGAGTACCAACGACGATGTCAACTTTGCCTTCAGCGACATCCGCCAATATTTGCTTTTGTTCTTTTGCCGATTTGAATCGCGATAACACTTCGACTCGAATGGGTAAGTTGGCAAAGCGATCTCTGAAATTTTCAAAGTGCTGCTGGGCGAGCAAGGTAGTCGGAACGAGTACCGCTACCTGTTTACCATTATCCGTGCTGACAAAAGCAGCACGCATTGCCACTTCTGTTTTACCAAAGCCCACATCACCACAAACCAAACGATCCATTGCTTTAGCTTGGCACATGTCTGATAAAACAGCATTGATAGCATTGGCTTGATCATCTGTTTCTTCAAATGGAAAGCCGGATTTAAAGGTAGCGTACTGGCCTCTGTCTAATGCAAACTTGTAACCAGGTTTGAGCTCTCTTTTCGCATAAACATCTAGAAGTTCAGCAGCAACATCTCTTACTTTTTCAGCCGCTTTTTTCTTTGCTTTTGCCCAACTTTCGCTGCCAAGTTTGTTAATAGGTGCGCCATCTTCAGCACCACCAGAGTAACGGCTAATTAAATTTAACGATGATACAGGCACATAGAGTTTCGCTTCATTTTGATACTCAAGCATTACGTACTCTGTTGCCATTCCGCCAGCTTCTAGCGTTTCCAACCCTAAGTAGCGACCGATACCATGGTCAATGTGAACGACAGGCTGTCCGGGTTTTAGCTCAGCGAGATTACGTATAACAGTATCGCTGTTAACTACTTTTTTATTTTTGCGGCGATGTTGGATAACTCTATCGCCAAGTAAGTCACTTTCACAAATCAGTGCAACATTGTCTTTGCCGAAAATAAACCCGTGCTCACTTGAGCCAATAACAAGTGAAAATTTGTTGTCACTGGTGACTGCTGATTGAAAGCTTTCAGCTTGCTCAGGCCTGAGTTTAATGCCTTGTAAAAGCTCGATTAAAGCCTCTCTTCGGCCTTCGGACTCAACCGAAAAAATAACTTTGCCATTAAATGATTCGCTGAATTTGCGCAGTAAATTTAATGGTTCACTGTTTTGATGCTGTACGGCAAGGTCTGGTAAGGATTCGATATCTGAGTTAACTCGGCCAGCTCGTTTTTGCACTGGATCTCGGCTCAAGGTTATCTGAGCGAATTGTTTTAAATGACCAAATAATTCATCTTTCTTTAGCCATAATTCTTCTGGTGGCAATAGTGGGCGCAAAGGGTCGACTTTACGTTGATCGTATCGAAACTCCACATCTTCTAAAAAGTGGTCAATGGGTGATTCAATATCCCCAACCACAATAAGTTGGCAGTTTTCGTCGATGTAGTCGAACAGCGTTTCTGTGTTTTCAAAAAATAGTGGTTGCCAGTATTCAATGCCTGCAGGCCATGTTCCTTTCGATACTTGAGAGTACACTGATTCTGGTTCACGGCGAGCTTCAAAACGCAGCCTCCAGCGAGTTCGAAACTCCTCAATGGCACTTTTTGTCGTTGGAAATTCGTGTGCAGGAAGCAGCTGAATACTTTTTATCTCTTCAATCGAGCGCTGACTTTCTGGCTCAAATGTACGAATGGTATCAATTTCATCGTCAAAGAAATCTATCCGATACGGAAGCTGGCTTCCCATTGGGAATAGGTCGAGTATCGAACCTCGGCTGGCATATTCTCCGGGGCCAAATACCTGATCAACATGACGGTAACCAGAGTTTTCAAGTTTGATTCTCAGCTTTTCAAGAGAGAGTTGATCGCCAGCATTCACCATCAAAGTGTGTTGCAGCATAAAGCTTCTAGGTGCTTGCCTTTGCAATAATGTACTGACAGGAACGACGGTAATGCCAGAGGTAAGGTTTGGCAGTTGGTACAACCTAGCGATTCTGTCAGAGATAATTTCTTGGTGAGGAGAAAAACTATCATAGGGCAGTGTTTCCCAGTCAGGGAATAAAGTGACATCTTCTTCGCTAAACTGCTCTATCTCGCTGACAAGTTTCAACGCAGTTTGTGGGTCTGGTACCGCAAGTAGAGTATGTCCGCTGTGAGTGTTTGCTAGCTCTGAGATAGCAAGAGCAAGGCTTGCACCTTGTAAATTACCGACATGTTTTTTGTCTCCGGCACCTGTAGGGTTAGCCAGAGATAGCAATGAAGATGTAGTCATGATAAAGCGTTAAGTTATTCTCGGTTTAGAGTGCGTTCGCGCAAAAGTTTTTGTTGTTGGTGAAGTGCGGCCTTAATTAGCAAGTCTTGGTCTTGCTCTCGTAATAAGACATATTCCAAGGAAATGGCGTAACCATTTTCATGTTCTACACATTCTACCACTTTGGCGTAGCAGTATATCGCAGCTGCAGGATGTTCCAAAAAAAGTTTTGCTCGTGCGTGAGAATCAACCTTAAGAGGAACGTTTGATTGGTAGGTAAACTGGCTTGCCCCAAAAGAAAGAGTATGATGGCGATATTGTTTATCATCTTGCTGAGATAGTATGTAGGTGAGAATTAAGTTGAGCTTAGAGTTTTGATGATCCAGTAACTCCGTCACATAGCGCAAGTCACTGTGTTTAAGCTCAAGCATGGCTTTGTCATTCAGATGATCCAGTTGACTAAACTCACTGGCGATGATGAAAGAGTGAGGAATTTCTGCCTCAAACTCATTGATCGAAGGCAAAACAAATTCGTCACTTAACGGTTGTACGTTGATCGCCATTGAATGGTGAACACTAAAATATTCTTGTCCTGCCATGGTAACATTCCTTTTTTGCTATCTTTATGATTATAACTAAATTACTCGGGTGTGTTGACCTTTTACTCTTTGTTGTCCGTGATTTCCTTTACAATGGTGAGACTGTGAGAGCTGGTGCTGGATTAGATTGTCTAGAATTTAAGCAAAAGATTAGCCTTTGTCGTCAATAGGCAAAAACAAAGTGGAACTTAAAGCGTAATATGCCTGTCACTTAAAGATTAAATGAGTATAAGTTTCTGCATTGTGGCTAAATTTATGCACTTTTCGTTAATAAAAGGCTACAACGAAACGTTGTAAATCGTTACAGTATCTCGAATTATTTATGATTGGTTTTTTCTATGTATCCATCCATTTCGGCATTTATCGGTTGGCGCTATCTTAGAGGGCGCTCTGGGGATAGATTTAGTCGTTTTGTCTCTTATATTTCTACTGCAGGTATTACGATTGGAGTGATGTCCCTTGTCACAGTGTTGTCAGTGATGAATGGGTTTGAATCACAGCTTAAAAGTCGCATTCTTGGCGTACTTCCTCAGGCTGTTGTATCACAAACAAATGGCGACACGTCTCTAGAATCTACTCCACCTGCATTTATTTCACGCTTATCTACTGCCTATCCTGCGCAACCTATAGTGCGTGGTGAGGCTGTCATTCAAAGCGCTTCTGAACTTACGGTTGGAATGATGGTTGGGGTTGAGCCTAAAGATAACGACCCCATTCAGCAATATATTATGGCAGGTAGGTTGAGCAGTTTGACACCAGGCTCATACCGAGTGCTTATTGGTCAGACTTTAGCTCGAAACTTAAATGTCTCAATAGGAGATAAACTTCGGCTCATGGTAACTAGTGCTAGCCAATTTACACCATTTGGCATGATACCGCGTCAGCGGTTGTTTACTGTAGCAGGAGTGTACAATACAGGTTCAGATGTCGATGGGCAGTTAATCATCACCAATATGCAAGATGCCGCTCGATTGATGCGACTAAAATCTGGAACCGTTTCGGGCTGGCGCTTATTTTTCAAAGATCCTTTTGTCGTCAGTGAGCTAGCCAAGCAACCTATGCCAAAAGGCTGGAGCTGGAGTGATTGGCGAGCTCAGCGTGGTCAGCTATTCCAAGCCGTTGGTATGGAAAAAAGCATGATGGGTTTGATGCTAGGACTCATTGTGGCTGTGGCCGCTTTTAATATCGTTTCCGCATTGATTATGGTTGTGATGGAAAAACAATCTGAAGTCGCTATATTGAAAACCCAAGGGATGACAAACCGTCAAATATTGGGAATATTTATGGTGCAAGGCGCGAGTAGTGGTACGATTGGCGCGCTTGTTGGTGGCGCTCTTGGTATTGCTTTGGCGCTTAATCTCAATAAGATATTGCAAGCTATGGGAGTGTCGTTATTTGCGATAGGAGGACAGCTACCTATAGTGATCAATCCGTTCCAAATCGCCGCCGTTATTGTATTGGCCATCGCCCTTAGTTTCTTAGCAACACTTTTCCCTGCTTATCGCGCATCTTCAGTTAAACCAGCCGAGGCCTTGAGATATGAGTAACCTTCTAGAATGCCAAAATATATACAAAACCTACCAAGAAGGTTCTGTTTCCACTCAAGTCTTAAAAGGGGTGAGTTTTAGCCTCAACAAAGGAGATTTTGCTTCTTTGATAGGGACGTCAGGTTCAGGAAAAAGTACACTTTTGCATGTGTTGGGGGCGCTCGATGATCCTTGTGAGGGGCATGTTCAATTTCTTGGCCATGATTTGTCTAAATTAAACAGTGATAAACAAGCGAAGTTGCGCAATAAATACTTAGGATTTGTTTATCAATTTCATCACTTGCTGACAGATTTTAGTGCAGAAGAAAATGTAGCGATGCCACTTCTTATTGGCGGTATGAAGATGTCCGCAGCAAAGAAAGAAGCGAACGCTTTGCTCGATAAAGTTGGATTGAGTCATCGGCTTAGTCATAGGCCCTCTGAGCTCTCAGGCGGTGAGAGGCAGCGTGTCGCAATTGCCAGAGCATTGGTCAATACGCCGGATTTAGTTTTGGCTGATGAGCCGACAGGCAACCTAGATCATAAAACAGCATTGTCTATCTATGACTTGATGCGCGACCTCAATAACGAATTCAATACGGCCTTTCTTGTTGTGACTCACGATGGAGAGCTGGCCGGGAAAATGGATAGACAGTTCCATATGCAAGATGGCCTTCTGGTTGGGGAGAGGGAAGTATAGATGATGGCCTCTCTTTCACTACTCATCGGAAGCAGGTTTAGCCGAGCTAGGCAGAGAAACAAGCTGGTTTCATTTATTTCCCTTTCTTCGACAATAGGGATCGCTGTCGGCGTCGCCGTTATCATTATCGGTTTATCTGCCATGAATGGCTTTCAGCGTGAGCTTAATAACCGGGTACTGTCCGTGATACCTCATGGCGAATTTGCTGGTGTTCGTGGCCCGATCCAGAACTGGCAACCTGTTGTGAAACAGGTATTGAAAAGTCCACAGATTAAAGCTGCAGCGCCGTACGTTGGATTTACTGCATTGGCTGAAAAAGACTTGAAAATGAAAGCGATTGCGGTTCGAGGTATCGATCCTTCGAAAGAGTCAGCGGTGTCCGATATGTCGAAATATATTGAACCCACGGCTTGGAAGAACTTTAAAGCAGGTGAACATCAGATAATCTTAGGTCAAGGTGTTGCGACGGAATTGAAGGTTAATGTTGGTCAGTATATTACCTTAATGATTCCTAAGAACAATGAAACGACCCGAGTTGAAGCTCCCAAGCGAGTTCGTGTCAAAGTGGTGGGCTTACTCAACTTAGAAGGTCAGATTGACCACACATTGGCGCTATTGCCTTTAAAAGATGCGCAAAAATATGTAGGTATTGGAGATGCAGTGACAGGCGTCGCGGTAAAGGTTTCGAATGTCCTAGATGCAACGCAGATTGTTCGTGAGGTAGGGAGTCATTTAAATGTGTATGTCTACCTTAGGAGCTGGCAGCAAAAATATGGCTTTTTATACAGTGACATTCAGTTGGTTCGAACCATTATGTATTTAGTGATGGTTTTGGTGATCGGTGTTGCTTGCTTCAATATTGTATCGACCTTGATGATGGCAGTAAAAGATCGCTCATCTGAAATTGCAATCTTGAGAACAATGGGCGCGACGGACTCGTTGATACGACGTATATTTGTTTGGCAGGGCGTTTTTTCTGGCGTGCTTGGTAGTCTCGTTGGCAGCGTATTTGGTGTCTTAGTTGCTCTGAACTTGACTTCACTGGTTGATGGATTGCAAGACCTTATTGGGCATCGTTTCCTATCAGGTGATATATACTTTGTGAATTTTTTGCCGTCTCAAGTGGATTTCTCAAACGTGCTCGTTGTGTCAGCGACGGCAGTGATTCTTAGTTTTGTTGCGACTTGGTATCCGGCATCACGAGCAAGTAAGTTAAATCCTGCAACCGTCTTGAGTTCTAAGTAACCTAACCTTAATGTGAAAAGTATGAAAAAAGGGCCAATGGCCCTTTTTTCATACTTTTTCAATTGCTGTTTTACACTTCAAAGAGTTGTCCATTCCATACTGAACGATGCTACGTTTTATTCGATAAAGATAGCGATTATCTTAGCTGTCGTTTTTGCCAACTACGAACGACAGAATAGCGCCAAAGGCCTTTAATACCAAAGTAGCCAATCAGGCCTGAAGCAATACCACAAATAATACAACCGAGTACAAATGGGGGACCGATAGTGTGCATCTGCTGCATGATGAAGTCCCACGATAACTCAAAGTGGAAAGGTTGTGGGGGGGTGTGAAGAACAAATGCGCCAACTTTATAGGCGAAATAAAACATAACGGGCATGGTAATCGGGTTACTTACCCAAACCAGAGCAACAGACAGTGGCAAATTTACACCGCACGCGATGGCTAAGCCGGCAGACATGATCATTTGGCTTGGTAAAGGGATAAATGCCATAAAAAGGCCAATTGCAAAAGCACCTGCCGCTGAGCGCCGGTTCAGGCACCATAAATTCGGGTTGTACAAAACGTTGCCAAAAACTTTCAATGCCTTCTGACGTTTTATGACTTCATGATCAGGAATTAGACGCTTAATAAACTTTTTAGGCATAGGAAAACATGGCTCTTTTTTCTAAATATTGGACGTTACTTGTATTTATTTTCACAATCTTAAGTGCGCCACTCTGGCCAGCGTTGCCGAGTTTAATATGGGTTACACCTGTTGTAGTCCTTATCGCTGTTTGTACTAAGTATAGGAGGTTAAATTGGTTCTTTGGGGGAGGGATTGCGTTAATCGTTATCTTACTACAAGGGAATAAGTTATATGCTCAATCTCGTGCCATTTTCCAATTTGGTGAGCATGTTACCATATCTGCAAAAGTAGGCAGCTATTTTAGAAAAATTAATCATGGATATGAGGGAACAGTAGAGGTTCTTGCGATTAATGGTCGAAAGTTGGATTATTTTGAGCAAGGTAAGATACGTTTGACTAGTCAGGCTCATTTAGCAATTGGAGATGAAATCTCAGCCAAGGTTCGATTAAAAAAAGTAACAGGCTGGCTCAATGAAGCTGGCTTTGATCGTGAGAATTACTATTTTAGCCAAGGCTGGCTCGCCCGGGCAGCGGCAATAGATGAGATTAAAATTGACAGAAGTAGCGAATCGCTAAAACGTTTATTTTTTAATGAAGTCACCCATCATATTACGAGGCTAGAGAATCGAGGCTTAATCAAAGCCTTATTGTTTGGCTTAAGAGATGAAATTCCATATAGCGTGTGGAAAAACCTCCATACAAGTGGTCTTGGGCACCTTTTAGCTATATCGGGTCTTCATATTGGTATTGCGTATTTAGTGGGGTTTATTGTTGGCTCAGTATTTTCTCGAGCTTCAAAACAGATGATTTGGTTGCCCGTGATTATGGGTTGTATTTTAGCTGCTGTTTATGCTTGGGTCGCTGACTTTAGCGTGTCTACTCAAAGAGCGCTAACCATGTGTTTGTTTAACTCCTTGCTGCTTTTTATTCGAGTGCGAATCAGTGTGTGGATGAGGTGGTTGTCCACTTTAGCCGTTGTGCTGCTTATTTATCCCTTTTCTTTTATGTCCATAGGTTTTTGGCTTTCCTTCGTCGCAGTGGCAATATTGTTTTATGCAATTGAGATTAGTCGAAGTGATTCGGTGTTTACGAAAGTACTTAAAGTACAATTTGCTCTCATTGTGATAATGGCCCCAGTTGGGGCTTTGTCTTTTCAGGGTATAAGCCTAAGTGGGGCCATCTTCAATATTGTGTTCGTACCTTGGGTTAGCTTTATTATCGTTCCCTGTTTATTTGCAGCCAGCTTTTTTACTGTGCTAGAAACCAATCTGAGCCATTTATTGTGGCAATGGTGTGATTGGCTACTTGACCCTATTATTTTCGCAACCCAGTTTTCTTCATCTAGTTGGTTTTCAATTTCAGAAGATAGTTTATTGATTCTGATTGCTCTCACTGTTTTAGTGATTGCTTATCGCATTTTATCATCTGGCTTTTTCCCGCTGTTTTCCCTTCTTGTCGCAAGTAACCTAGGCTTAGCATTCGTATTTGAGCATCAAGCTGATTGGCGAGTTGATGTTATGGACGTTGGGCATGGGTTGGCTATCTTAATTGAGCAAAAAGGGGAGATGATAATTTACGATACAGGAGGAGTATGGATGGGTGGTAGTGCGGCACAGTCTGTGCTTATTCCGGTATTGAAGAGTCGAGGTATAAACAAGTTAGAAGGATTAATTCTTAGCCACCAAGATTCGGATCATGCTGGCGGTAAAGAGGTATTGTCTTCGATGTACTCAATTAATTGGATACGCTCAAGCGCTCCAACGCAATCTGAATTACCTTGTACAATCGGTGAATCGTGGCAGTGGAGGAATGTAAAGTTTGAAGTATTGTGGCCTCCTAACACTGTTTCTCGCGCTTTTAACCCTCATTCGTGTGTCATTCGTATTAGCGATCTCGAGAATACCTTTAATGTATTACTGACTGGTGATATCGAAAAAGTCGCTGAATGGCTATTGGTTAGACAAAATGGCGAAGCACTTGCCAGTGATATCATTCTTGTCCCTCATCATGGAAGCGAATCGTCTTCAATTGACCAATTTGTTGCGGCAGTGCAGCCTAAAGTAGCAATAGCATCAGTAACAAAAAGCAGTCGGTGGCACTTACCAAACGAACATGTCGTCAAACGTTATAAAAATATTGGAGCAGAATGGATCGACACCGCAGAAAGTGGGCAAGTTTCAATAGCGTTCATCAACAAAAATTTCAAAATATCGACATACAGGAATAGACAAAGTAGCAGATGGTATAGGCAGATGCTGCGTAACGGAGTAGAATAGCCGGAATTTTTAGAAATACAACTAGCATAAATATGTCACAAAACACAGACGAAACAAACTGGCAGACCTTTAAGCGGCTTTGGGCCTATATTCGCCTTTACAAGACCGGGTTGGCTGTTGCAGTGGTGGCTCTGATTATTAATGCTGCATCAGACACTTATATGGTGTCTTTGCTTAAGCCTTTGCTTGATGAAGGGTTTGGCAACGCAAAATCAGATTTTCTTAAAATACTGCCGCTGATCATTCTGGTGATGATGTTTATTCGTGGTACCAGTGGGTTTGTGTCGAGTTACTGCTTAAGCTGGGTATCGAGCAATGTAGTGATGAAAATGCGCCGCAAGATTTTCCATCAATTTATGCACATGCCGGTTTCGTTTTTCGATAAAGAATCAACAGGTGCTTTGCTTTCCAGGATTACGTACGACTCTGACCAAGTTGCAGGAGCAACAAGTAGTGCTTTAGTGAGCATTGTTCGAGAAGGTGCCAGCATCATCGGCTTACTGATCTTGATGTTTTGGAACAGTTGGCAGCTTTCTTTAGTATTACTTGTTGTGGCTCCAATCGTTGCTTGGGCTATCGGTGTTGTTTCCAAACGTTTTCGTAAAATTTCACGTAATATGCAGACCGCCATGGGACATATGACGTCATCCGCGGAACAAATGCTTAAAGGGCATAAAGTTGTCTTGAGTTATGGCGGTCAAGAAGTTGAAAGCAAAAGATTTGACCATGTAAGTAATCAAATGCGTCAACAATCGATGAAGTTAGTGGCCGCCCAAGCAATAGCAAATCCAGTGATTCAAATGATAGCTTCAATGGCGCTAGTGTCGGTTTTGTTTTTAGCAAGCTTTGACTCGATACGAGAACAACTAACAGCGGGTACATTCACGGTTATCTTCTCCGCTATGTTTGGTTTGATGAGACCTCTAAAATCTTTAACTGGTGTTACGGCAGAGTTTCAACGTGGCATGGCGGCAAGTCATACACTATTTACTCTGATGGACTTAGACACAGAGATTGATGATGGTAAATATGAAGCTAAAAAAATCAAAGGTGATATCGAAGTCAAAAATGTCACCTTTACCTATCAAGGCAAAGAAAAGCCCGCGCTACGAGATGTGAGCTTTACCATACCTCAAGGAAAAACAGTCGCACTTGTTGGCCGCTCTGGGTCAGGTAAAAGTACTATCGCAAGCTTATTTACTCGATTCTATGACGTGGATTCTGGATCAATCAGTTTGGATGGATACGACATCCGGGACTACACCTTGTCCAATCTGCGAAAGCACTTCGCTTTAGTTTCGCAAAACGTTCACTTATTTAACGACAGTATTGCTAATAATATTGCTTATGCGGCAGAGAAAGATTATTCCCGCGAGCAAATAGAACAGGCTGCCAAGCTTGCGCACGCAATGGAATTTATTGGGCCAATGGATGAAGGGCTTGATACCGTTATTGGTGAAAACGGTACGAGCTTATCTGGCGGACAACGCCAACGCGTAGCTATCGCTCGAGCATTGTTAAGAGATGCACCTGTTTTAATTTTGGATGAGGCGACATCTGCATTAGATACTGAATCTGAGAAAGCGATTCAGTCGGCGCTAGACGAATTGCAAAAGGATAAAACGGTACTGGTGATTGCCCACAGGCTATCTACTATTGAGTCAGCAGACGAAATCTTAGTGGTTGACGAAGGCGAGATAATAGAACGCGGTGCACACGCTAAACTATTAGAAAAAGATGGTGCTTACGCTCAACTTTATAAAACGCAATTTGGTGAATAAATCCTTTGATTGACAAAATATGGTTTAAGAGCCATCCAGTTGGTTGTTTATTGTGGCCAGTGCTTTGGCCACTCAGTCTTTTGTTCAAATTGATATCCCGACGTAGAAAGGCTCTATACGTTAACGGTACAAAGGATGTGTATCGACCGCCATTGCCGGTGGTAGTGGTTGGCAATATTACCGTTGGAGGTAATGGAAAAACACCAACCGTTATTTGGTTGGTAGAGTTACTTCAACGAAACGGCTACAAGCCCGGCGTTGTGTCGAGAGGGTACGGTGCAAAAGCCCCTAGATACCCTTTGCTTGTAGATAAGAATACACCAACTCATCATTGTGGTGATGAGCCTAAATTAATTCATCAACGCACTGGTGTTCCAGTCGCAGTTTCCCCTATTCGAGCTGAAGCTGTTAAGTCGCTTTTGAATACTGGTGTCGATATCGTCATAACTGATGACGGCCTTCAGCACTATGCCCTCGCCAGAGATATAGAGATAGTGGTTGTCGATGGGGTGAGGCGTTTCGGCAATGAAAAATTATTACCGCTGGGGCCGTTAAGGGAAGATGTATCTCGTCTGGAATCGGTTGACTTCATCATCACAAATGGTGGTGACGCACATAGCAATGAGATCGCAATGAGCCTAACACCAAGCTTAGCAGTGAATCTAAATACGCTTGATCAAGCCCCTGTGAGCCAACTTAAGGAGTTAGTTGCTTTCGCTGGTATCGCTCATCCACCACGTTTTTTTGATACGTTGGCCCAATTAGGCGCCGATCTAAAGAGCAACAAAAGCTTTGCTGATCATAAAGATTTTGATCGGGCTGAGCTTATGTCATTTGCTCGCCAAGGACGCAATGTCATAATGACAGAAAAGGACTCGGTAAAGTGTCAACAGTACGCTGAGAATAACTGGTGGTATTTACCTGTGTCTGCCAGTATTTCCGAGCAAGATGAAAATAAGATTTTGGGTAAAATTAAAGAGGTTATGAGAAATTATGGATCATCGTCTACTTGAGATTGTGGCATGTCCTGTCTGTAAAGGTAAACTGACTTTTGATAAAGATAGTCAAGAGCTTGTCTGTAAGCTTGATAGACTCGCATACCCAATCAAAGAAGGCATTCCTGTGCTGCTAGAATCAGAAGCAAGAACAATGTCTATGGAAGAGGGCAGATAGTGCCTTTTACTGTGATTATTCCAGCTAGGTATCATTCCACGCGTTTGCTGGGAAAACCCCTAGCTGATATTCACGGTAAACCCATGATTCAATGGGTGTATGAAAGAGCAATTTGTTCAGGTGCCGATGAAGTCATTATTGCGACTGATGATGTGCAAGTTGAACGTGCGGCGCATTCGTTTTCAGCCACCGTTTGTATGACTTCGTCAAAGCACCAATCTGGAACAGAGCGGCTAGCAGAAGTTATTGACTTAATGGGTATTGCTGCAGATCGTGTAGTCGTCAATGTGCAAGGCGATGAGCCGTTAATACCTCATAAAATTATTGATCAAGTGGCAAGCAACCTATCTAGTTCTTGCGCTTCAATGTCAACACTTGCAACCCCGATTACATCTGAAAAAGAGGCCTTTAATCCACATGTCGTAAAAGTTGTATGCGACAAGCAAGGATACGCCCTGTATTTCAGTCGAGCTTCCATTCCTTGGAATCGAGAGTGGAACACTAATAATAGGGATTTGATTCATCAGCCACTATTTCGCCATATTGGTATTTACGCTTATCGAGCGGAATTTATTAAAGAATACCTTAAGTTGCCAAGCTCCAGTTTAGAACGAGTTGAGGGTTTGGAGCAGCTCAGAGTCCTTTGGCATGGTGAGAAAATTCACGTAGATATCGCTTGCGAAGTTCCAGGTATTGGCGTTGATACAGAAGCCGATCTACAACATGTACGTAAAGTTTTATCAGGTTAGGTTATTTACGTATTCTTGTGCCAGCTAAAAGAAATAAAAAAGGAGCGCATTGCTGCGCTCCTTTCTAGTTCCGAATAGTGTTATATTTTAGTGTCATATTCTGTGCTGCGAGGTGGGCACGTCCCGAGTATTTCTCGTCGACCACTTTCTTTTACTTCCTCAAGCACGACCTCAAAGCCCCACAAACGATACATATGCTTCAGTACTTCATCATGCCCCTCGTCTAGAGGAATGCGGTCATGAGGAACATATTGCAAGGTAAGTGAGCGATCACCGCGAACGTCGACGCTATATACCTGAATATTTGGCTCCAAGTTACTGAGGTTATATTGAGCTGCTAACTTTTCTCTAATCTTGCGATATCCGAGACTATCGTGAATTTCACTCACTTCGATGAAGTTCTTACGGTCATCATCGCAGATAGCAAATAATTTGAAGTCTCGGATCAACTTCGGAGATAAGTATTGGCTAATGAAGCTCTCATCTTTAAAGTTTCTCATCGCAAAATGGACCGCATCTAACCAATCTGTACCAGCAAGATCTGGGAACCATTCTCTATCTTCATCCGTTGGCTCTTCACAAATTCTTTTGATGTCCCTAAACATGGCAAAACCAAGAGCATAAGGGTTAATGCCACTATAATAAGGGCTGTTGTAAGAAGGTTGTGCAACCACACTAGTATGGCTGTGTAGAAACTCCAAAATGAATTTCTCTGACACTAAACCTTCGTCATACAAGTGATTGAGAATGGTGTAGTGCCAGAAGGTAGCCCAGCCTTCATTCATTACCTGCGTTTGTTTTTGAGGGTAGAAATACTGGCTGATCTTACGAACAATACGGACAATTTCTCTTTGCCATGGCTCCAAGAGTGGTGCGTGTTTCTCAATGAAGTAGAGAATGTTTTCTTGTGGCTCTGAAGGGAAGCGCACTTTGACGTCTTCTTCTTTGGTCTTAGCCTGCGGAACAGTTCTCCATAGTTCATTGACTTGAGATTGAAGGTACTCTTCGCGCTCCTCTTGTCTTGCTTTTTCTTCAGCGATAGAGATTTTCTCAGGTCGCTTATATCTATCCACACCGAAATTCATTAGAGCGTGGCAAGAGTCCAGTAGCTCTTCAACTTCTGAGACACCATATTTCTGTTCACACTCAGCGATATAGTTCTTCGCGAACAACAGGTAATCGATTATTGAGCTAGCATCAGTCCAAGTTTGGAACAGATAGTTTCCTTTGAAGAAAGAGTTGTGCCCGTAACACGCATGAGCCATTACTAAGGCTTGCATTGTTACGGTATTTTCTTCCATAAGATAAGCAATACATGGATCGGAATTGATTACTATTTCATAGGCAAGACCCATTTGGCCATGTTTATAACCTTGTTCAGTTTGGATAAATTTCTTACCAAATGACCAATGGTTATAGTTAATGGGCATACCGATGCTCGAGTATGCATCCATCATTTGCTCAGAGGTAATTACTTCTATTTGATTTGGATAAGCATCCAAACGATAGTGATCTGCTACTCGTTTGATTTCTTTGTGGTAACGGTCGAGTAGATCGAACGTCCAATCAGGTCCATCTGGTAGCGCCTTAGTTTTTTTCTTTGAGCGTGATTTTGCTTTTGTTGTCATATGCGCCTTCCTAAGCCGTTTCTTTCTGGAACAACTCTCTAAATACAGGGAATATGTCATCGACAGTTCGGATGTTTTTCATCGCGAAGTTATCGAATGCCTGTTCGAGTTTCTCATACTCATGCCAGAGCGTTTGGTGGGAGCGACGTGTAATCTCGATGTAAGAGTAATATTGGCAACTTGGTAACAGTTTATTGATTAGTAGCTCTTTACAGCGAGGGGAATCATCTGCCCAGTTATCTCCATCGGATGCTTGGGCAGCATAAATATTCCATTCGCCAACAGGGTAGCGATCTTGGACAATCTCATTCATTAGTTTTAATGCACTGGAAACTATCGTGCCCCCTGTTTCCTGAGAGTAGAAAAACTCGTGCTCGTCAACTTCTTTTGCTTGAGTATGATGACGAATGAAAACAACTTCTACATTTTCGTATGTACGCGTTAAGAATAAATAAAGTAGAACATAAAAACGTTTTGCGATGTCTTTAGTTGCTTGGTCCATCGACCCAGATACATCCATCAAGCAAAACATAACGGCTTGGCTAGATGGGATAGGGCGTCTTTCATAGTTTTTGAACCGAAGGTCAAACGTATCAATGAAAGGTACGCTTTCAATTTTTTGTCGTAGTTCCTTAATTTCCTTTTTGAGTCTTTTTTCTTCAAGCGCCTGAGCGGGTTCTATCTTCTTGATGCGCTCCAACTCATCTTCTAACTCATGAAGTAGCCTTTTTTTACCTGCTGTCATAGCAGTTCTACGAGCAAGAGACTGTTGTAGAGAACGAACAACAGCGATATTGGAAGGGATACCAGCGGTTTGATAACCCGCTCGATGTGTTTTCCACTCAGTTATTTTGTTGATTTGTGTTTTATCAAGATTGGGTAGCTCCAAATCTTCAAATAAAATGTCGAGGTACTCGTCTTTGGATATTTGGAAGATAAACTCGTCTTGGCCTTCACCATCAGGACTTGCTTCACCTTCTCCCGAGCCACCACCTTCACCGCCGCCTTTGGGACGATCTATTTTATCGCCTTTGATAAACTGATCGTTGCCAGGGTGAACGCGTTCTTTTACACCACCTTTTCCTTGATGAAAGATAGGCTCTTTAATATCACGGTGTGGAATAGAAACGTCTTCACCAGACTCAGTGTTGGTGATGGAACGTCTGTTCACTGCATCAGCGACAGACTCTTTGATTTGTTCTTTATGACGACGTAGAAAGCGCTGACGATTTACTGCGCTCTTATTTTTCCCATTCAGTCGTCTATCGATAAATTGCGCCATGAGCCACCTCTAAGTAAACTTCACAATAAGCCGACTATCTGCCTGCTCAGCAGGACAGATAGTACTTTGTTTTGGGCTTTTGTTAGTTGCGGTTAAGAGGATTTACGTACTCGTAAATACCACTCGGAAAGTAATCTGACTTGCTTCTCTGTATAGCCCTTCTCCATCATACGCGCAACAAAGTCGTCGTGTTTCTTCTGATCTTCAGAAGAGGTTTTCGCGTTGAACGAGATAACAGGGAGCAATTCTTCCGTATTAGAGAACATTTTCTTCTCGATAACGGTGCGTAGCTTCTCATAACTGGTCCAAATTGGGTTCTGGCCGTTATTGTTCGCTTTCGCACGTAGTACAAAATTAACGATTTCGTTACGGAAGTCTTTTGGATTACTAATACCCGCGGTTTTCTCAATTTTCTCCAATTCGCTATTGAGAGAAGCTCGGTCGAATAGCTGACCCGTCTCTGGATCACGATATTCTTGATCTTGAATCCAGAAGTCAGCATATGTGACATAACGGTCAAAGATATTCTGGCCATACTCAGAGTAAGACTCTAAATATGCAGTCTGAATTTCTTTACCGATAAACTCTACGTAGCGCGGAACTAGGTAGCCTTTCAAGAATTCAAGATATTTCTCGGCCATCTCTTGTGGGAACTGTTCTCTCTCAACTTGCTGTTCGATAACATAGAAAAGATGAACAGGGTTTGCAGCCACTTCTGACTGATCAAAGTTAAACACTCGAGACAGAATCTTGAACGCGAAACGTGTGGAAAGCCCTGACATACCTTCATCAACACCAGCGTAGTCACGATATTCTTGATAGCTTTTCGCTTTTGGATCGGTGTCTTTAAGTGTTTCTCCGTCATAAACTCTCATTTTGGAGAATAGAGAAGAGTTTTCTGGCTCTTTCAAACGAGACAAAATACTGAACTGTGCTAGGAGCTCTAATGTGCTAGGAGAGCAAGGGGCCTTCGAAAGTTCAGAGTGGTCAAGAAGCTTTTGGTAAATTTTTACTTCTTCAGAAACACGCAAGCAATATGGCACTTTCACGATGTAAACACGATCGAGGAATGCCTCGTTGTTTTTGTTGTTTCTGAACGTCTGCCATTCCGATTCGTTAGAGTGGGCTAGAATCATTCCATCAAATGGCAGTGCCGATAGACCTTCAGTACCGTTAAAGTTACCTTCTTGTGTTGCCGTAAGCAGTGGGTGTAGGACTTTTATCGGTGCTTTAAACATCTCGACAAATTCCATTAGCCCTTGGTTAGCTTTACACAAAGCACCTGAGTAGCTGTACGCATCAGGGTCATCTTGAGAGAAATGCTCTAGCTTACGAATATCGACTTTACCAACTAGAGATGAAATATCTTGGTTATTTTCATCACCAGGTTCAGTCTTCGCGACGGCAAGCTGGTCAAGAATTGATGGTCTAACTTTTACAACTTTAAACTTCGAGATATCTCCACCAAATTCATGCAGGCGTTTCGCTGCCCATGGAGACATGATCGAGCGAATATAACGCTTCTCAATGCCGTATTCGTTTTTAAGTAAATCGCCGTCTTCATTGATGTCGAATAGACAGAACGGATGATCGTTGACAGGGCTACGTTCACCATTCGCAGATAGAACGTAAATTGGAACCTGCTGCATTAACGCTTTTAGCTTTTCTGCTAGTGAAGATTTACCCCCACCAACAGGGCCGAGCAAATACAAAATTTGTTTGCGCTCTTCCAGTCCTTGTGCCGCATGTTTGAGGTAAGAAACTATCTGCTCAATTGCGTCTTCCATTCCGTAGAAGTCTTCAAATGTCTTGTATCTAGATATCACTCGGTTGGAAAATATACGACTTAGTCGTGGATCTTGCGCTGTGTCGATTACTTCAGGCTCACCAATAGCCATGAGCAAGCGCTCTGCCGCATTTGCGTAGGCACTTTTGTCATCTTTACAAAGTTGTAAAAACTCTTGCAAAGATATCTCTTCATCCTTGGCGGCTTCATAACGTGCTTGGAAATGGTCAAAAATACTCATATCGAAATCCCCTCTGAACCTGTCAAAATGACATACAACCCGCATTAAAGTACAAATCCTTTCTAACTTAATCCTAGCTCTTCTTTGTACATTTTGCTTAACAATTATGTGTTTAATTACGAAAACGGTGATGAAAATCCCTTATTCAATTTTGTTCATTTTTCCTATCAATATGTTTGGGTTACATTACCGAAAGCTGGATTATTTTGTCTCTACTGTTACTTATTACATATTAATTAACCAAAATCCAATAAATGAAGGATTGCATTTGTTTGAAAATATGTTGAAGTTTATACTTGTGCGCAACATCACCGATGAAGAACTAAACGTAAGGAACGTAAAGTGAAGACAAGATGGTTGGTTGCTGCTATGGCAGCGGTTAGCGCAGTACCTATGACCGCAAACGCTGATTTTTCTCTAGGGGCGATTGCTTCTTATTCACCTGAGGTATACAAAGATACGCCATCCACAACAAGAGTGTTCCCGCTTATCGGTTATGAAGGTGAGCACTTTTTCATTCGCGGATTAAATGCAGGTTACCGCCTATTTCCAGTCGAAAGGAACAGTTATGGTTTTGGCCAGAACATCGTGTTTAGACTGAAATATGATCCTAGGTCTTTTGACCCTTCAGATTCCACCGACTCGGAAATGCAGCAGCTAGATGAGCGAAAAGCCACCGTTTATGGTGGTGTCGGTTATCAAGTATACTCTCCAGTGGGCTTGTTTGAATTAACCGGGATGACAGATACTTTAGGCCGGACTGATGGTTCTTATGCTCGATTATCTTGGAAAGTGCCATTTATGTTTAAACGTTGGGGTATTATCCCTAGCGTCGGTTATGTGTATGACGATGCAACACTCAATAACTACCTTTACGGTGTGAGTGCTTCAGAAGCACAGAGATCTGGTATCAATGAGTTTGATGCTGGAGCTGATGGTTCTTACTACATTAATGTACAAAGTTACTTAAATGTGACTGATCATGTAAGAATTACCGGAAGTATTACCTATAGGAATTTAGAAGGTGATATCGAGAGTAGCCCGATTATTCAAAGTGGTGTAAATACCACTGCTGCGCTGGGAGTATCCTACGTTTTCTAGGGCGACTGGAATATAGAGCTTAACAGGCAGTGATGCGAAGTTCGTGTCACTGCCTTTAATTTTTATGCGTTTAGAATCTGATTGAGCTCTGCAGAGCTTAGGTGGTATTGGCGTGGACATTCACTCCAAGTGGCTTGCATTCTTCTGTACTTGTCTAACATCGGAACTTGACTATTAAAACAGTGTTCACCCTTATCGAATTGCGGATAAAGTCCCTCGCTATCGACAAGGAAGCGCACGTAATTGACGTGTTGAGCTTCGCTCGCACAATCAAAGCCCAAAAATTGTAATCGTCGTTGATCCACTCTTTCCGCTTCGTCATTACTTAGCATTTTGTGAGATTCTTGCATGGCGTGATGCATCTCCATAATGTTAATGATTTCACGACATTCTTCTTCTATAAGGCAGCCAAACTCTTTGTTTAGCTCTTTCATTTGCAGCTCATAACCGCGTTCTACGATGGTTTGAAGACGTTGATATTTTTGAGAATTATCTGGGTCTAATTTTGCCATCAGTAGATATTGGTTGGATAAAATTAAACGTTGAGCATTTGTCATTTCCATGCCAGCCTCACTAACAATGTATTAACTTGGTTGAAACTAGTATAAGAGCAATTATTGCTTTTGAAATATGATCTGAACACGTGTTAATGCAAATTAAACAAAAATAACTGAAATATTGAAATTAATAATGTGCACTACTACAAGTTTTGTTCTACTTATAAAATTGTTTTTATGCGAAGAGGTGATAAACCGCAGCCTAGTGCGGCTGCGGGTAGGAAGTTTGGCGAGTTCAGTATTTAACGTTGTTATGATATTGGCTAAGAATATTCACTATATTATCCATGACTTCTTTACTCGGTGGTTGAACACCCTCTAACGGGTACTCGTAGCCTAAGGCTTCCCATTTGTGAGCGCCTAATTTGTGGTATGGAAGGAGTTCTACTTTTTCAATATTATCCATATCTTGGATAAATTCACCTAGCATTCGAGCCGCTTCTTCACCGTCGGTATAGCCGGGTACCACCACGTAACGGATCCAAGTTTTCTGACCGATTTTTTGTAAGTATCGAGCAAACTCTAAGGTTCGTTTGTTAGAGACACCAATAAAATCATGGTGAATTTTGTCATCCATATGCTTGATATCAAGCATGACTAGATCGGTAACCTCAAGAACCTCATCCACTACATCAGTGTACTTGCGAATAAACCCGTTAGTATCGAGACAAGTGTGGATGCCTTCGTCTTTGGCTGCTCGGAAGAAATCACGTACAAACTCAGGCTGCAACATCGCTTCGCCACCAGAACAGGTAATTCCTCCCCCTGAGGCGTTCATAAAGTGTCGGTAAGATTTTGCTTCTTTAATAAGTTCTTCAACAGTCACTTCTTTTCCACCATGGGTATCCCATGTATCTCTATTGTGGCAATACATACAGCGCATTAGGCAGCCTTGAACAAAAACAATGAAACGGATACCAGGCCCGTCGACTGTCCCACATGATTCAAAAGAGTGAATACGACCGATTGTTGACATGAATGCTTCTCAGAAAGGAAATTTATCCAATATTTTATTACAAAAAGTAGGGCTTATATAGAGCCAATCAGGGTGAAGTTACGCTAAATCAAAAAATCCTCCTTAGTTTGGAAAGTGTTATAAACTTGTTATTAATAATGATGTTATTAGTAATGTCGGCTTAGACGCAACTTTTGCGAAAAGTTGTACTTTTTTGGTGACGATTAAGGATGTGCTATGAAGTCAATCGCTATCTCACAAAAACAAAAAATAGCTTTATTTCTAGTGCTGTTAACCTTAGGTTTTGTGCTTCTTGGAGTCTTTACTTCAACACGTCTAGCGGAAATGGAACGGCAGTATTTTAGTAGTAACCAGATCACAACTGGTTCAATCACTATGTATCAAACAGAGGTTAAACTGCTTTCTCTTGCCAAAAAATTAGGTTCAGTGACAGGTGCTCAGGTTGAACAATTGAAGCAGGAAATAGCCTCTGTTACAAAAGAAATACAACAAAATGCGGTTTTTTTGCAAAAACTGGAATTGTTAGATGAGGCCACTTCGTTGGTAGAAAGTACTCAACGGTTTGAGCAAGCGCTGTTACCTTGGTTAGAACTACGTTCAGAGTTAGGGTTTGATGTCAGCGAAGGTAAATTAGGTCAGCTTAAATCGTTAGCCGATACCATAGAAAAGAAAATTGCTGAAACGGGGATGGTCACGCTTAACTCCGACTTTCAAGCAATGATTAAAGCGCAACAAACTTATTTATTGCAACCGAATGAACAGAACCTAAAGCTGTTTAATCGTTCCATGTTTGGGTTTGTAAACATATCAAATACCTATGCCATGCTGGAGTTGTATGAAAAGGAAGTGGAGTTGTTTAAAACCACCTTCAAGCGTGTTAGTGAGTTATCTCAGCAACTTGGCACAATGGAACAACAGCTTTTTGCCAGTGAAGAAGTGGTAACTTCGGTCGTTAAACAGGCGACCCAAAAGCTCACTTTAATTGACGAAACCTATCTTAACGCTGCGCGCGCTAGCGCGGATCAAACTGTGTGGTCTGTGCTTATTGCCTGTGCAGTGCTAGCGGTATTTACCATCAGCATTTTCATGACGTTTAGCCTTTCTTTAAACAAAGCTTTGAAGTCCACCAACGAAATGCTCTCTGAAGTCTCAAAAGGAGATTTATCGATAAGAATGGCAAAATCCAGTAATGAAAAAGATGAGTTTAATCAGCTCGCTAATGCTATCAATCAAAGTTGTGAAAACCTTGGTGAGCTAGTGAGTGCAGTTCAACTCAGTAGTGATGACCTGTCAGAAAACGCTGCTGAATTAAACATGGGACTCGATAGTTTAGCGAAAAACCAATCTGATGTTCTTGGACAAACGCAGCTGCTTGCTTCAGCTACAGAACAAGTTAGTGTTACTACACAAGAAGTGTCTAATTCTCTGGAGTTTGTTGCCGACATTAGTAAATCCACCACGGATGCTGCAGATGAGGGAAGCAAAATTATTACATCTGCAATAGATTCATTTGAAGAGGTCGCCACCATATTGACCTCCGCAGCAGGGCATACCAAACAGTTGGAAGAAGCATCTTCAAAAGTTGACTCGGTGATGGAGATCATAAACGGAATTGCCGAACAGACTAATTTGTTAGCGCTAAACGCTGCGATTGAAGCGGCTCGCGCTGGTGAACAAGGACGTGGGTTTGCCGTAGTGGCTGATGAGGTGAGAAACTTAGCAGTGCGTACTGTAGATGCGATAACTGAAATATCTGGCACAATTGAAACGATGAGAAAAGAGAGTGCAGACGTCATTCAATATATTTCTCAGTCGGAAAGTACGATGAAAGTAGGTCAAGAGAAAGGAATGGCTGCTATGGAGGCTCTGTCTAAAATAACTGAAAAGGCTCAAGAGGCAGCTCAGCAAACGGATATTATCTTTGGATCTATTAGAGAATTGGCCACAACCAGCCAATCAATGGCTGACAACATGACACAAATCTCTGTAGCGATGAAAGATCTTGAGCAAAATAATGAGCAGCTGAGATCGATCGGTGAGTTGGTGGACGAACGCTCAAGTAACCTGAGCGTTGATTGTCAAAGATTTAAGATTTAAAAGAAGGCAAAAAGAGAAATCCCACCATTTCCACTAATAGAGTGAGCCGATTCTTTATAGGCTTTGGTTGTTGCACTTAAATTGACATTTGCCCCGAAACGCTCGTTGTAGATAGCAAAGCCGGCTATAGCGCTGCTTTGTACGTTTTCTAAAGTGACATCATATTGAGAGCTCGGGCTAGGAAGCCCTGAACGGTCACCTTCAATGGTAATATCATTAAATACATAGCCTGTTTTTATGCCGGTATATGCGAACCAACCTGTCCCTGATGGGCCAAGCATGCCTGGTCGGAAAGGGTTTTCCGTTGTAATTTCCGCTGCACCTAGGCTATCTTCCAAATTGTAACCCCACCTAAGCATAAAGCCTGTAGCCACGTTACTTCTGAAGTTGCCAGCGTTACCTTCCGTTATGTTGGATAGTTCTAGGCTAGAGTTACTCCAAAACTTATCTCTTAGCAGGTTTAAATGAACGAGATAGCCAATACCACCTGCATATTCATTGTCGACTTGATATTGCCAGCCTTGTGGTTCATCTGAGCCAATTATGGAGTGAATTAGCTTTTGCGACTCCTTTGACATGGAGCGCTCACCCGTTGTTCCAAAGGTTAGGTTGAACCTTTGTGCTGCGACTGGACTTAAGCTGATGTAATTTGTCTCGAGGTATAAATACCCAGCATAGGGCCTGTCATCTACCTGCGGTTGGGAAGATGATATATCAGATGGTGTATAAATCTTCTGCCCCAAGGTTATACCTACTTTGTCCATAGATGATATCCCCCACAGAGATAAACTTAATGCTTTAAAACCTAATGAAGGCGTTGTAGCGGCAGAAGTGTAATCAATGAATACTCCGCTAGAGTAGTCTCTATCGGTTCCAAATATTCCATCGTTATCGACACCGACGCTTAACGTTGATCGTTCTGAGGCATATAGGGGCAGGGTGAATAGGAACAAAGTGGATAGGCAGAACAGCTTTTTCATTGAGTAACATCTTGTTGAGGAATCCTTTATATCAAGACCTTATCAGGAAGATGTTCATTTTTTCAATTTATGAATGATAAATGTGCGCAAGCTCAGATGAATAAAAAAAGCCTCGCAGATGCGAGGCTTAGTAACATTTTTATGAGTCAGTGGATTATAGAGACTCAGTAAATGTACGTGCGATTACGTCAGCTTGTTGTTCAGCAGTTAGAGAGTTAAAGCGAACAGCGTAACCAGAAACACGGATAGTTAGCTGAGGGTATTTCTCAGGGTGCTTAACTGCGTCTTCAAGAGTTTCACGGTTAAGAACGTTAACGTTCAAGTGCTGACCGCCTTCAACGCCAGACTCGTGGTGGAAGTATCCATCCATTAGGCCAGCTAAGTTAGCTTTTTGGCTCTCTGCTTCTTTACCTAGTGCATTTGGCACGATAGAGAAGGTGTAAGAGATACCGTCTTGAGCGTCAGCAAATGGCAGTTTACCTACAGAAGTCAAAGAAGCTACAGCACCTTTCTCATCGCGGCCATGCATTGGGTTTGCACCAGGAGCGAATGGAGAACCAGCACGACGACCGTCAGGTGTGTTACCAGTTTTCTTACCATATACAACGTTAGAAGTGATAGTAAGGATAGACTGAGTAGGGATTGCATTGCGATACATTTTAAGTTCGCGGATTTTACCCATAAAGCGAGAAACAAGGTCACAAGCGATGTCATCAACGCGAGCATCGTTGTTACCAAATTTAGGATAATCACCTTCGATTTCGAAGTCAGTTGCGATTCCATCTTCATCACGTACTGGCTTAACAGTCGCGTATTTGATTGCAGATAGTGAGTCAGCAGCAACAGATAGACCAGCGATACCACAAGCCATTGTACGCTTGATGTCACGGTCATGTAGAGCCATTAGAGATGCTTCGTAGCTGTACTTATCGTGCATGAAGTGGATGCTGTTCAGTGCAGTCACGTATTGCTTAGCTAGCCAATCCATGAAAGTGTCTAGGCGAGCCATCACGTCTTCGTAGTTCAGTATGTCGTCAGTGATTGCGTCAGACTTAGGACCAACTTGAAGTTTTAGCTTCTCGTCAACACCGCCGTTGATTGCGTAAAGCATAGTTTTCGCAAGGTTAGCACGAGCGCCGAAGAACTGCATTTGCTTACCAACAACCATTGGAGATACACAACATGCGATTGCGTAGTCATCAGAGTCCATATCTGGACGCATTAGGTCATCGTTTTCATACTGGATAGAAGAAGTATCGATAGAGACTTTCGCACAGAACTTCTTGAAGCCTTCAGGTAGTTGCTCAGACCAAAGAACAGTGATGTTTGGCTCTGGAGAAGGACCCATAGTGTATAGGCTGTTTAGGAAACGGAAGTTTGAACGTGTAACAAGAGTACGTCCGTCAAGACCCATACCACCCATAGATTCTGTTGCCCAGATTGGGTCGCCAGAGAATAGCTCATCGTACTCAGGAGTACGCAGGAAACGAACCATACGTAGTTTCATTACGAAGTGGTCGATCATTTCTTGAGCTTGTTCTTCAGTGATAAGGCCAGCAGCGATATCACGCTCTACAAAGATATCTAGGAAAGTAGAAGTACGACCTAGAGACATTGCAGCGCCGTTTTGAGATTTAACAGCAGCTAGGTAACCGAAGTAAGTCCACTGGATAGCTTCTTGAGCAGTTTCAGCAGGACGAGAGATGTCGAATCCGTATTTCGCGGCCATTTCTTTGATTTGGCCTAGTGCACGGTGTTGCTCTGCGATCTCTTCACGAAGCTGCATAGTCGCTTGTAGATCTTCACCGTTCTCAAATCTTTCTTGTAGAGAAGCGAATTGAGCTAGCTTGTCTTTGATTAGGAAATCTACGCCGTAAAGAGCAATCCGACGATAGTCACCAATGATACGGCCGCGACCATAAGCATCAGGAAGACCAGTTAAAACGCCAGACTTACGACATTTTAGAATGTCGGGAGTATAGATATCGAATACGCCAGAGTTGTGAGTCTTGCGGTACTCGTGGAAAATTTTAGAGATTTGAGGGTCTAGCTCGCGACCATACACTTTGCAAGAACCTTCAACCATGCGGATGCCACCGTTAGGGATGATAGCGCGCTTCAAAGGTGCGTCTGTCTGAAGACCTACGATAGTTTCTAGATCTTTCTCGATATAGCCGGCATCGTGAGAAGTGATGGTAGACACGATATCAGTATCAAAATCTAGAGGTGCTTTAGTGCGGTTCTCTTCTTTGATGCCTTCCATTACTTTAGCCCAAAGCGTATTGGTCGCTTCAGTACCTTCAGAAACTAGGAAAGATTCGTCGCCTTCATATGGCGTATAGTTTTTCTGGATGAAATCACGAACGTTTACTTCGTTTTGCCAATCACCTTCAGCAAAACCTTCCCAAGCTTTAGCAAATTGCTCTGCCATGACATACCTACCTTATTAGTGGTAAAACATTAACTATTGTTTCTATTAGTGGTCATCTTGTTGATGACCCTCTTAAATCTATTGACTCCGCACCTTGTCAAAATAAGCAAGCGACAACACACTTTAATGCTGTTTATCGCAGTGCGGTCATAAACCTAACCTAATCAATATGACTTCAAACTAAACTAAATTTTTTTTGCAAACCTTAAACTAAATCAATAAAACTTAAAATTTGCTCGTAAAAGTCGATCGTTTGTTGCGGCAACGGCTAAACACTAAAACAACTTCACATCGCCTAGATATTCGACCCTTAGCTTGTTTCTGATTTTTAGCGTCTCTTTATCAATACTCGAAATGGTACTAGCAAATAATATTGATAGGTTTATGAAAGTTGAATCTGTAATTTTGCGAAGTGTAACCCTCTCAATTTAAATTAAATGTGACTATTGTCAAAATTTATTGTGGGACAATGTCTAGCTTTATGGTGAGCTTTGGTCGATTTTTGGTATTTGAAATGTGATTTTTATGCAGTTTCAAGGCTTTTATAACTTATCGTTTTAACTAGTTTTGCATGACTAATCGAAACTTATGACTGTTTAGCTGAATCCAAACAATGTTTGTGTTAATGAGATGTTGCTTGAATTGGTATCTAATGCTAACTTCTAGCAATATATAGTAATGATGAATGGATGAGCTCAAAACTTTGTAAATTGGGCATAAAAAGGAGTAGTAGTGGATGAGTGACGTCCCCGCGTTGACGATAAACGACCTTCACAAAACGTTTGGCCAAAATGAAGTACTAAAAGGGATTTCGTTAGAGGCCCATAAAGGCGATGTCATATCCATTATTGGCTCTTCGGGATCAGGCAAAAGTACCTTTCTTCGTTGTATTAACCTATTAGAAATACCCACCATGGGAGAAATTTGGGTTAATGGTGAACTTATCAAAATGAAGCACAGCCGCAATGGTGACGCTCAGCCTGCCAATGAAAAGCAAGTACAACGAATTCGCTCTCGCCTTGCTATGGTTTTTCAAGGCTTCAATCTTTGGTCACATATGACCGTTCTGGAAAATGTGATCGAAGCTCCAGTACATGTGCTAGGTGTTCCCAAAAAACAAGCTTTAGAAAACGCTGAGTTACTACTGAAGAAAGTAGGGTTGTACGAGCGGAAAGATTACTACCCTGGGCATCTATCTGGCGGGCAGCAACAAAGAGCTGCTATTGCTAGAGCATTGGCGGTTGAGCCAGATGTCATGCTATTCGATGAGCCAACTTCAGCACTAGACCCAGAGTTAGTGGGAGAAGTGTTAGGTGTTATGCGTGATCTCGCCGAAGAAGGTAGAACTATGCTGGTCGTCACGCATGAAATGGCCTTTGCACGTGATGTTTCTAGCCATGTGATGTTCCTTCACCAAGGCTTGGTTGAAGAGCAGGGGGATCCTGCGAAGCTGTTTAGCAACCCGGAATCGGAAAGGCTTCAACAATTTATTTCATCGATTTATTAATACCCTAGGGAAATATAATCTACGCTTTAAATGACATTTAAATCAGTATTTAAAGCAATTACTAATCACAGGAGTGTGGACATGAAGAAGTGGTTACTCGCTGTTGCTATTGCAGCAACGACAATTTCCGGGCTTGCTCAAGCTAAGCAATGGACAGAAGTAAGATTTGGCATCGAGGGAGCATATCCTCCTTTTAGTTGGACAGAGTCTGATGGCTCCCTTAAAGGGTTTGATGTGGACATGGCACTAGCTCTGTGCGATGAAATGCAAGTGAAATGTAAAATTGTACCTCAAGATTGGGATGGCATTATTCCTTCGCTGCTCGCACGTAAATACGATGCAATCATAGCGGCAATGTCTATCACCGAAGAGCGTAAGAAAAAAGTTGCTTTTACTGACAAATATGCACTTATTCCAAATAAATTTATTGCTAAAAAAGGCACCAACTTAACCTTTACAAAAGAAGGCCTTAAAGGCGTGAAAATTGGGGTTCAACGTGCGACGACTCATGACAAATATCTAACGGATAACTATGGTGACTCTGTCGAAATCGTCCGTTATGGGTCGTTTGATGATGCTTATCTTGATCTTAAAAGTGGCCGTATTGTTGCCGTGTTAGGTGATGCTTCAGCGCTTGAAGAAGGGGTATTAAATAAACCTGGTGGAGAAGAGTATGAGTTTGTTGGCCCATCTTTAACTGATCCTAAATGGTTTGGTGATGGAATGGGTATCGCGACTCGTAAGCAAGACAAGGATTTAACGAACAAGCTAAATGCAGCGATAAAAGCGTTACGTGATAATGGTAAATACAAAGAAATCCAAGACAGGTTCTTCGCTTACGATGTTTATGGAAATTAATTTGTATCAGAAAAGAGAGGCGAAAGCCTCTCTTTGTTCTTACCCATTGGCACCCAATGCCTATAGCTGTGTGGGCTAAGTTATGGATTTACACGGTTACGAAATCTCTATACTAAAAGGTGCGCTGCTTACCATTGAAGTGGCTTTATTATCGCTATTGCTCGCCGTGATTTTAGGAATGATGGGAGCACTCGCCAAATTGTCTTCATATCGCATTGCTCGCTATATTGCCACGTTATACACCACGGTTATTCGTGGTATTCCTGATCTGGTTCTAATGATGCTGATTTTTTTTGGTGGACAGATACTAGTGAACAACAGCCTTTACTATATAAACGAAACTTTGAATGAGTGGTTTGTATCTAGAGACCCAAGCCATGTATGGGTGCCATACGTGCCAGACTACATCGACGTTAGTCCATTTATTGCCGGGGTTATCACTATCGGCTTTATCTTTGGCGCATACATGGCTGAAACTTTCCGTGGAGCGATTATGGCTGTCGATAGTGGAGAACTGGAGGCTGGAAAAGCATATGGGATGAGCCCATTCTTATCTTTTAGGCGGATCCTGCTTCCACAAATGATACGGCATGCATTACCGGGCTTTGGCAACAACTGGCTCGTTTTGCTCAAAACAACGGCGTTAGTGTCGATTATTGGTTTAGAGGATATGGTTCGAGTGAGTACGTTAGCAGCGGGCTCAACCAAAATGCCATTCACGTTTTATATGGCAGTCGCAATTATATTCTTGTTATTTACCAGTATCTCGACTGGCTTGTTAAAAGTTGTCGAACGCAAGTTTAGTATTCATACGAGGTAAAGAATGGACTTCAGTTTAGTTGTAGAAAGTTTTCCAATTTACCTCGAAGGGTTATGGACCACAGTTTGGCTGGTTGCGACTGCTCTCGTCATTGGTCTATTTATCGCTATTCCTATTGCAGTTGCTCGCAACAGTGTACATTACGTTTTGAGTATGCCTTCGTGGGCATTTATTTATTTTTTCCGTGGAACTCCGCTTCTCGTTCAGCTTTATCTCATTTATTACGGTATGGACCAATTTTTTCCCGTAAAAGATACCTTGTGGGAGAATGCTTGGTTTTGCGCCCTTGTCGCATTTGTCTTAAATACTTCCGCGTACACTGCTGAAATCATTCGCGGTGCCATCAATGGGTTGCCCAAAGGGGAAGTGGAAGCTGCAAAAGCTTATGGCATGAGTGTATGGAAAACTTATTACCGTATTATTTTGCCAAGTGCTTTGAGAAGAGCTTTACCTGCATACAGCAATGAAGTCGTGTTTATGTTGCATGGCAGTGCAGTCGCTGGGATTGTGACGATTATGGATTTAACTGGCGCGGCTCGCTTAGTCAACTCTCGTTATTATGCACCGTTTGAGTCTTTCTTAACAGCAGGCTTGTTCTATATGTGCCTAACTTTCATGATTTTATGGTGCTTTAAACAAGCAGAGAAACGATTCTTAGCATACCTAAAACCGCTAAGTTAGAAATGAAAAAAGAGCACCGAAATGGTGCCCTTTCAGTATTATTTCGCCAAAAGTTAATTAGAAAAGCTTGCCCAAATGGGTGCGTGATCAGATGGTTTTTCAATCCCTCTTAACTCGTAATCGATATCAGATTCGGTACATTTTTTTGCTAGTGACGGCGTTGCTAAGATGACATCAATTCTTAGTCCTCGGTTGTCATCAAAACCTCTTGAGCGATAATCAAACCAAGAAAATTTGTCGTCTACTTCGGGGTGTAAATTTCTAAACGTGTCTTCAAAACCCCAGTCTAAAAGTTTGCCTAGCCATTCACGTTCTTCAGGCTGAAAAGAGCACTTGCCGGTTTTTAACCAACGCTTTCTATTCGGTTCACCGATACCAATATCTAAGTCAATTGGGCTTATGTTGATATCACCCATCACTATAACTTGCTCATCGTTGGAGTGATGATCATTTAAATATCCCATCAAGTCTTTATAAAACTGTCGTTTATATGGGAATTTAGTCTCGTGGCTAATGTTGTCACCTTGTGGAAAGTAACCATTGAGAATTGTTACCTTCTGGCCATTTTCATCGTTAAAAGTGGCCATAATCATGCGCTTTTGGTGTTCGTCAGAATCAGTCGGGAATCCCTTTTGCACTGAAATAGGTTCTTGCTTGCACAGCATAGCGACACCGTAGTGAGCTTTTTGACCGTGGTAATAAACTTTGTACCCCATAGCTTCGACATCTCCTATGGGAAATGCTTCATCATGAACTTTAATTTCTTGTAGGCCGATGACATCAGGCTGATGCTTATCTATTAGAGCTTGTAATTGATGTAGTCGAGCGCGGAGGCCGTTGATATTGAAGCTAACTACTTTCATCTTTCTTATCCTTTGAGGGGCCTAAACCAACGTTAAGGCTTGTACTACCAATTCCAGCAATATTTTGCCCACTTAATTGCTGGAAATAGTATAAGTTTTTTTAGAAAGACAGTATAACCAAACAACCTGAAGCTAGCACCTTCAGGCTGTTTGAATATCATGTTGGTAGGGAGAAGGGTGCGACTGTCTAACTTTAGATGTTATTCAACTACAATACGCTTGTGTGCAATCCCAGTATGGCAGTCAATACAAGTCCCACCGTTTTTTTCCATTAGTTCGTGATTTAACCTTGCTCTTTGAGGCTGCGCCGCAAGGTCAAAATTACTTCCTGTATGGCAGTAACGGCAGTTAGCTGAATTGTCTTCTTCCATTGTATCCCAGACCTTTTGCGCGAGTTCTGGTCTGTGCTGTTCAAAATTTTCCTTAGTTATCGTCCCGACCAACATATAGTAAATATCAGCCGTCGCCATAATCTTGACTTTCATTTTGTCGACAAAATCATGCGGTACATGACAATCAGCACAAGTAGCAATGACTTTGTCATTTCTCATGTAGTGATCGGAAGCCTTGTATTCCTGCACGATGGTATCCATTTTCAAGTGACAGCTAAAACAAAAGGCATTTTGATTGCTCAGTACCATGACTCCTTGGAAGCTACCAATAGCGAGTAACAATACAAAGACGCCTATTGGTATGCCTAGCAATAAGGGCGTTTTAAGCCAGCTCCACAACTTGTGGAGCCGACTGCTGCCCTGAGTATCGGACTTGGATTTCCCCATGTCATCCTCCTCAGCACAGAGCAGATTATTTGTTTTCGTTCAGATAGCGAGACTGAAATGCTTTTTGCGCATCCTTGCGAGCTTTCTTCACCGAATCTGGCTCTTTGCCAGTAAACCAAGCATGCTCTGGGCGGTCTAATACCTCTTCGAGGAGCTTTCTTGCCCGTTTAGCGCCTTCAATATTGCCTTTATGTTCTGCTTTTTCGACCACTTCGATATATTGAGGAACCATTTCAATATAGAAACGCTCGGCGACTTCGTACATACCATGCCATTGAACGTAGTCTGGTGCCATCATAGCTGCACCGTGGCGTGCTCTGCGGCCTTCATGGTGCCAAAGGTAGAACCATGTCCATTCTATTTCTTCATCGAAGGCGGTTTCCGTCAACATATTCTCTTGGTAAAGCAAGTCCATCAGATCTTTACCTGGCCGAGCAAACTTCTCGTTATAGAGTTCGACTAGATTATCGAATTGTTGGTAGAAACTGTTGACCATTGATTTAGTGTGGCAGGACTGACAAACATTTTGCATGTCAGCTCTGCGATCTTGCCAACTTTTCGTCTCTATACCTGATGCCTTTGCTTTCGCGTCAATTTTCTCTGAAATGGCTGGGCGTAATGTCCAAGATATTCTATCACCTACATCATGTGTGACGGGGAGCTCGCTGGTCGCAGACATGTGACAGGTTGCGCAGGTCGGTGCGGCGTCGTAGTCTTCACCGACAATCCATTTCGAGGAGTCCATATTCATGCGATCAACATGAGCATAGAAGTTGATACCATGCTTCGATTCTTCGTAAATTTCTTTTTGTGGGTGATCTGGGCCTAGGTGACACTTACCACAAGCTTCAGGACGTCTGGCTTGCACCATATCGAATTCATGACGCTGGTGGCAGGCAGTACAAGCGCCGATCGAGCCATCTGGGTTGATACGGCCAATTCCGGTGTTTGGCCAAGTGGTTGGGTCTAAATCGCCATTTTCTAGCACTTTGACTTCTGAACCGTGACACTGCCAACAGCCACTGACCGCTGCCGGGGATTCACCGTTGAAGGTTAGTGCCCCTTCAACGACTTCCGCTAAGAAGTTGTCGAGAGAACCAATGATTTGTCCTGCTTTTGCGTGATGACTTTTAGCAAATTCTTCAACCTGTTTTGAGTGACAGTTACTGCAATCTTTAGGCGATACAATAACTGCAATATCAAAGCCTTGGTGTTTAATGGCGTCTTTGTCGGAAGGATCGGCTTGGTGGCATTCATAACACCCGACATTAGCACCAAAGTGCTTTGAACGTCCCCATTGTGCGTAAATAGAAGGGTTCTTTTCCTTGTGACAAGCGGCGCACTGTTTACTCTCAGGGCTCAGTTGTGCAAATGGTTTTAAAACCAAGGCTTCCGGCTTAGCATTCGCCGTAACGGGAAAAGCAATTATTAAGATAAATAGTGATGCTAATAAGAGCAGCATCCATGTTGACAGGTTGCCTCGGTTTATATCCATATCGGGCCTCAATTTATCAGTGAAAGGTTCAATTGTATTTACTGAATATCATCCTGATTGATAATTTTAGTGTTAACTAATAATTCCACAATTAAAAAGTGGTTATTTTGAGAAGGAAGCTATCTTCAATCGGAATTATCTGATCTTTTATTGATTTATATCAGTTTGTTAAAGTTGAGGATGTAGAACTAAAATAAGCTCAAAAGGTCAACAGGATCTATGCTTGGGGCGGGCTGTTTTTTGTGGCTGAGCTTTATAGGTGTTGGTTAGTCCGCCAATAATAATCGCTAAAATTCCCATTAAAGTGAGATAGGTGATAGGTTCGTGGAAGAATACAACGCCAAATATCGCAGCAAAAATTAGGTTTGAGTATAGCCAAGGTGCGGTAGCTGTCGCATTTGATGCGGCTCTATAACCTAAATTGCGAATAGTTCGGTTGAGTGCTGAGGCGACGACAAAAACAATTAAAATTAACCAAACCCATATATCAATATGAGGTTTTATCATCGGAGCGTGATCCGTTTGCCAAAGCAATAGCGGTAGGCTAGCGATCCCCGATACTAAAAACGTCCAGCTGACTTGAGAGCTAACTCTTAAATCAGACTTTGAAACGCGGTGAGCAACGATTTGGGTAACCGCTAGTGTTATAGCAGCGATGGCTCCGTATACAAAACCATGATGCAAGCTTATGCTGCCGTCTTCAGTCAGCAAAGATACCCCAGCAAATGAAATAAGTAACGATACAATATTTTTTATTTTTATCGCACGTCGGTAGACCAACCAATCTAAAAATGGAATCAAAAGGGGGGCGAGGCTAATCATTAATGTCGCTCCAATCAAGCTCATGTTAGCTAAAGTTAGTAGCAGCATTAATTGGGTAAACATGATCAAAATACCGTTCAAAATGATTGCTTTTAAATCACCTCCTTTAGGAAACTCAACCCCACCTTGATACATGGTTACGAAACAAATAGCCGCGATAGAGAAGAATCTCACGGAAAGTAAAAAGCCAAGCAACATTTCATTGGTTAATTGCTTTGCTGCCGCACTCTGAATCGCTAGAAAAAATGTTGAAATCACGACCAATAGTGAAGCTTTTATATTGCTATTCATGGTTCTTCTACCCACAAAATAAAACGTAGCTATTATTTTAAAAGGGATCACTCTTATGGGTAGCGATATAAATTTTCACGTTTATTAGTTGAGCTGACAAATGCATCGAAAGAACATCTCTAGTTGACATTGAAGCAACGCTCAACCTCATTTAATAGACTAGAAAGAAATAGTTTTTGTGCCCTTTAACACGAAAGTTGGCTATCTTTAGTAATAAATTTAACATTTTTTTAAACTTACAATTGATTCAAATGGCAAATATGCTCTAATTGGAACGGATATTGCCTAAGCTTATGAGTTTTTGCTTTTTATAAGGACATTGTATGCGAACCCTGTCTGTTCAGTGGAAGATCACCATTCTTGCGGGATGCTGCTTGCTGATTACCTCACTTTCGTTAGTAGGATTTTCTGTTTATAACGCGTTGGGAAATCAAAAGATTATAAAAGAGCAAAGCTCAGAGTCTGTGATAAATAAATCTCAGCAGCTTTTGCAAACTCGAGCCCTGTTTAATGCCTCATTAGTCGCGGAGTTTTTAAATGAGGCTATCTATCGCTCTGAAATGCTAGCAAGTAACGCCTTGTTTTATAAAATCAACACGGAAGAGAACTTTGGTTCCAGTGAAGAGCTGCGAACCGCACTTAATGACATGGTGAAAAGTGCAGTCATCTCTTATAAGAATATTCAAGGTGCATACCTAGTCTTTAAACCGGATATGCTGGATAGTGAAGACAGCAACTACCAAAATGCACACTATGTCGGCTCCAATGAGAAAGGGCGTTTTGCCTCCTACTGGCTAAAAGCTGGAGAGGATGCAAAGGAAAATGTATTGAGTGAAGCAGCTCTGGCAGATTCCGGCAACAGCGAGCGCTTTTTCTGCCCTCTATCTAGCGGCAACACTTGTGTATCGAGTCCTAAGCTAACGCAATCCGGCAACGGCGCTTTACTCACTTCATCTATCTCCGTACCTATCAAGCAAGAAGGAGAAACCATAGGTTTCTTTGGTATTGACTTGAACCTGAATCCACTTGCAGCTATCGCTCAGGAGTCTGATCAGAGTTTATTTAGTGGTTCGGGCAACATTTTTATCATTAGCTTAGACGGGTCTTTAATCGCATCAGACAATGCGGAATTGCCGATTGGTTCGCAATTTAGTAGTAAGCATGTTTCTAGTGAAGCAGTGACTGACTTTTTATTTGGTAATGACGTTGTGACCAAGTGGAGCACTGACGGCGAATGGTTAACGGTGTTCGCGCCAATACAAGTTGCCAACCAAACTTGGGGCGTAATCTTTGAAATGCCAAGAACCACAGTACTGGCAGACGCTGATCACTTGGATCAAATGATCAGTAGCCAAGTGGAAAGAGGCGTTTATGTAGAACTAGGTACTGGTGCAATAACGGTTGTCATTGGCTTAATGGTGATCGCATTTATGTCACGCAGCTTAGTTAAACCAATCCGCGATGTCGTTGCTCGTTTGGATGATATTGCTTCTGGAGAAGGAGACTTAACGCAACGCTTGGAAGTTAAATCTCAGGATGAGATTGGCCAGCTTGCGAGTGGCTTCAATCTGTTTTTGGAGAAATTGCAAAATACCATCAGTCAAGTAGTGGATACAACACACCAAGTTGCTTCTACTACAGAGCAAGCGAAAACGGCGGCGGTACACACTCGTTCAAGTAGTGAGTCGCAATTCAAAGAAGTGGATCTTGTGGCGACAGCGTGTGAAGAGATGACGCAAACTGCGGGGCTGGTGGTACAAAATGCGGAAGTAGCGGTAAATGCTGCGGGAGAAGCGAACGAAGCGGCCAATTCAGGTAAAGAAGTCATTGAGCGCTCGGAGCAAGAGATGATCAAACTCGTTGAGCGCATGACCAGTGCAGTGCCTGTGGTGGAAGAGCTGGCGAAAAACAATGCCAATATCACCGATATATTGACGGTTATCGAAGGCATTTCTGAGCAAACCAATTTGCTGGCTTTGAACGCAGCGATTGAGGCTGCGCGAGCGGGCGAGCAGGGGAGAGGCTTTGCAGTTGTTGCTGATGAGGTAAGAAATCTTGCCAGCCGCACGCAAGATTCTGTTGGTGAAATACGAGAAGTCATTGAAAAAGTTCAACGCGGTACACAAGATGTGGTTGAAGCCATTAACCAAGGTAATGATCTAGCCAATGACTCTGCGCATCAAGTGAACAAAGCGGTCGAAGAACTTAACCACATATTTGAGTCCATTGCGGCGATCAACGATATGAACTCTCAAATCGTTCGCGCTGCTGAAGAGCAGCAAGCTGTTTCTGGAGAAGTTAACCAAAGTGTCACCAACATCCGCGATTTAAGTGCGCAAATTCTTGAGCAAGCTGGCGAGTCAGAAGCGGTAGGTGAGCAAATTGGCACACTATCGAGCAAGCAGCAGCAACTCGTTAATCAATTTAAAGTTTAGTCTTCAAAATACCAATAGCCCTTGTTAACCAGCTCGGTTAGCAAGGCTATTGTTTTAAAGCCAAGTTCTGAGCTGTCAATAGTAAAGCTAGGCCGATTACAAAGTTTATCGGCTATTTGGTTATCTTCTGATGCATCAAACTTTTCTCCATTAACATAAACAGAGTGCTCATCACCGCTGTGATAAAAAGCGCGCAACCCCGCAACTTTAACGAGCCTTGTTTCAGTGGAACAGAGTTCATCAAGAACTTGCTGCTCTGTATAGGCTGGTTCAGGCTCTACGATATCAAGCTGATGGCGAGATTGGCTAAGCATTGATGCCAAAAAATCTTTCATTAATTGGGGCTGGTCGATACTCTTTTCGATGATTGAGCGAAGTTGATCATAGGCTTTACTGCTGATCTCTCCAGTCTTGCTTTGTAGCACAATATTGTCAGTAGTGACATGCGCATCGCCGAGGTTTTCGGCTAAATAAAAATCCGCAAACTGGCTTACTAGCTCTTGCTCTTTTGGGGTGCGATAGCCAATGGAGTAGCTGATACTATTTTCAAGCGCATACCCTTCATGCGGGAAAGCGGGGGGAATATATAAAATATCGCCTGGTTCGAGCACTTCATCGATAATGGCATCGAATTGTTTTATCTGCCTCAATGCATTCGCTTGAATCACTTCTTCGTACTGGCCCTTATCTTCTGCACCAACGCGCCAATGACGTTTGCCAAGCCCTTGAATAATAAATACATCATACTGGTCGATGTGAGGGCCTACACCGCCATTTGGTGTTGAGTAACTAATCATTACATCATCAAATATCCACTGCGGAATTTGCGCAAATGGGGGAACGAGCTCAGCCGCTCCTGAATGCCAGTGATTGGCGGCTTGGATGACTAATTGCCAATGGGTTTCGGGCAGGGAGGTAAATTTACTCTCTTCGAACGGGCCATGTTCTGCCGCCCATTGCTCGTTTGCGTTTGATATAAAGCGAGAGTCTACTTCTTCTTCTAGAGCTAAACCCGCGAGCTCTTCAGGAGTAATTGGGTCAACAAAATTAGCAAAACCCGCTTTAATCACAACGGGCTGTTTCCGCCAGTATTCTGTTATAAACTCCTGTAGAGAGAAAGTCAGTTTATACATCACTGTTCCTTGCGCTTATCTTGTTTTCGATATCATGTTTGACGATTTCTAATGCCGCTAGCGCTGTTTCGAGTTCGACTTCATTGGTTTCCAACAGATAGATAAGATCGACCGCGAGTTTTATCTCATCGGGTGCGTTGTCTAGAGGGTTTGGTTCGGGTTTATTTGGGGTATCGGAACTCATAACTACTGGTTTTTCTCCCTGAAGGTAATTTGTTTCTCTAACTTTAGTTTCGAATCTTGGCATCGCTTAAGGCGCTGCTCTGTTTTTATTAGCGTTTGCTGAGCTTGTGTTTGTTGGTTAAATGGCGCTTGAGCGACAGCCAGCTCTTGTACGCGCACCATATCTTTCAAACGTCGTTCCCACTCTTGGTGCTGGGCCAATTCTTGATAGAGTTGGTTAATCGATTTCCGAAAATGGTGATAATGTTTGGGTTCATCTTTACGAATAGATAGAGTGGATAGCTCGCGTTGGATTGCTTCGATTTGTGCTACCAAACGCTCGGTTAAAAACTCGGCCCGCTGAGGTGTCAGTTTTTCGGCTTGTTGCTCGCGAGTTAGGCTCGATAATGTAGCCTGTGCTTCCTCAACACATGGCACCAATAAGCGGGCTTTACTATGAAATAGGCGCTCATCAAACAAAGCCTGATGGTGTTCACCTCTTTTTCTATCCACTTGCGCAGCATGTTTGCTTAAGCTTTCTAACGTGTTCTCGATTTGGCTAAGTTGTCTCATAAGTTAAAACCACGCTTGGTAGGCCAGTTTAATCGATAATATGCTGACAACGCAGACAAAGACAGGCCGAATAAATTTCGAGCCAAAACGAATGGCCGTGTGTGCACCAACAAAAGCGCCACCCATCAAGCAAACGCCCATTGTTAAGCCTAATACCCAGTGAATATGCCCTAAATAAGCAAATACCAGCAATGAGGTAAAGTTGCTGGTGAAGTTCATCGCTTTTGCTAGCCCAGAAGCGAGCAAAATATTGAGTCTATAAAGAGCCATTGAGCTTACCGTCCAAAAAGCGCCGGTCCCTGGGCCAGCCATGCCATCATAAAAGCCAAGCGCTAAACCTTGTAATTTTTGTTTCTTATGGAATTTTGGATCCGATGTCGGGATGGCATTTTTATGGGCATCAGGGGTTTTGTGCCAGATAGTGTAAATAGCAGCAGCTAAAATAATGAGCGGCAGCGCTTTATCTAAAAAGGCAGTGCTGATTTTATTAACCAAAAGAACGCCTGCGATCGCCCCAACAAATGTGGCGATAAAAGAACGCATCCAATATCTAGGTTTGAACAAGCGCTTTTTATAATAAGTAAATGCTGCCGTTGAAGAAGCAAATGATGCTGCTACTTTATTGGTGCCAAGCGCGATATGTGGAGGCAAGCCCAAAGATAGCAAGGCAGGAACTGTTAACATACCGCCACCGCCAGCAACGGCATCGATAAATCCTGCAATAAATGCAACCAACGCCAAAATAATTAGCGTGGTTGGCTCGATATATTCCATAGGGTATTTTTCTTTTTATAAAGGCTACGTACAGTTTAGAGGCGATTGACCTCTAGTACTCAATATTTCGCTTGAATGGCGGTAGTGAGTCGAGTAATGCTTGGCCATAACGCTTTGTCACGATGCGTCGATCAAGGATGACGACTCTACCAGAATCTTGCTCCTTGCGCAGTAGTCGTCCCACAGATTGAATTAACTTTTTACTCGCTTCTGGGACAGTGATCTGCATAAATGGATTGCCACCCTTATGCTCGATATATTCTGAATGCGCTTGCTCGACAGGTGAGGTTGGCACTGCGAATGGAATTTTAGTAATGATTAAGTTCTCCAGTTGTTCCCCGGGTAGGTCCAAACCTTCAGAGAAGCTACCAGTACCAAAAAGGATGCTGGTTTTACCGCACTGAACGAGGGCTTTATGTTTATTTAGAATTTTAGATCGCGATGCATCGCCTTGAACTTGCAGTGCCCAGCCTTTCTTTATAAATTTTTTGTTCAAACTTTCAGCAACTTGATTCATTTGCCAATAAGAAGCAAACAGAACTAAGTTAGCTTTGTTCTCTGCAATGAGGTTAGGCAGAATTTCACATAAACTGTCAGTGAAGGTATCAGCTGAAGGTTCAAGCTTCATTTTAGGGATAAGTAGTTCACCATTTTCCGTGTAATCAAACGGTGAAGCGAGAGCCAAAAAGCGTGTACCATCTTCTTCTTTATCACTGACTCCTGCTTGTTGGCAGAAAAAACGAAAAGAATTTAACGCTCGCATGGTTGCAGATGTCAGCACAGCTCCGATACATCGGCTCCAGATCTGCTGGTCGAGCTTCCAGCCTGCCTCTAAAGGCGAGACGTTGACAATAAAGTCGCCTTCTTTATCTGGGTGTAATTCTAGCCAGCGAGCGAGTGGTGCGCCTTTTTCTCTTTTTGGTTCAGCCATCAAACTCCAAACCTGAGTAAGGTTTTCCATCCTTTGTATATAAAAGCCGATTTCTGCCAAAGCAGGCTCTGCAAGTTTATTGGACACTTCACCATCTTTTATACGCTCGGCAATTAAGTCGGCAATTTTGTTGATTGCTTGGTAGCCTTTTGAACTGAGCTGCTTTAGTGTTTGAGATTCTTCTTCTAGCCAACTGGGTAGATCTCCGTGTTCAAAGCGGTAACACTTTTCTTCAAAATGCGCAGGGTCAAATCGCCTTGCAAGTTGAGTGAGTGATGGAACAAGCTGCTGGATACTGTCTTGCAGTTCATTGCGAAAACGACTGACACGCTTCTCGTCAGCTAAGTTAGTGTATTTCGTGACTGATTGGTTGAGTTTTTCTAGCCAGCTCGCTGCACCTTTTAAGCTTGCCGCCGCTGAAGAGTGGTCGCGTGCGACCTTTGGCAGGTGGTGCGCTTCGTCAAATACGTAAATGGTATTTTCTGGCTCGGGCAGAATAACGCCTCCCCCTAAGTCAGCATCAGCCATCACTAAGCTATGGTTGGCGACAATCACATCGGCTTTATCCAGTTCAGCTCGAGCTTTCTGAAAAGGGCACTGCCTGTGGGCGGGCAGACTATTGTTGCAGCTATGCTTGTCGCTTACAATCAATGACCACAACTCATCTTTGATGGTTTCGGGCCATGAGTCTCTGTCACCGTCCCATTTCCCATTCGCCAAGCTTTTATACAACTCTTGTAATAGCTTGATATCGTTTTCTTTAGGCTTCGACTCGAAAATGGCTAGCTGTCCGCCATCGGTGCCACTCGCCACCATCAATTTTTCTGCGCAGCAGTATCGCTGTCTTCCTTTGACCAACTGAAAGCGAAAATCCAAATCAGTGATGCGCCTAAACAAAGGAAGGTCTTTATCCAATAGCTGCTCTTGCAGCGCCACCGTTGCAGTTGAAATGACGACTTTACGATTGTTTAGGACCGCGACGGGTACGGCCGCCATTAGATAAGAAAGCGACTTACCGATCCCTGTTCCCGCTTCCGCCACGATTAGACGATTGGATTTGTGATACTCCCCGCACAAGGTTTTAGCAATTTCAGCCACTAGATAATTCTGCGCTCTACGTGGCACAAAGTTTTCCAATTGAGTTTGCAAGTTTTGATAGCTGTTTCTTATCGAGGATTGGATATTATTCGCTGGCATAAAGGGACCGAGTTATTTGAAGGCTAGGGCGCATTAACCGAAAAAGGTTAGCGCGTACTAGATACTAACACACTTTCACACATGCTATTGAGTTCACGAATTAGATTTTTTTTAAGCTAAAAATAGATCTAACTCACAAAATAAAATTCCGTAAAAAACCTGTAAATAAAAATAAAGTCACTAGTTTATAAAACTAATATTTAATAAATAATTAGAACTATATTCTGATTATCCATCTTGATTATTGATTTTAACAGCACAAAGCTTTGAATGTTGAACTTGTGTTACAAAATAATGATTTACGTGCTAATACTTAAGTAAATACTTATAAATCAAGTTTTTACATTAAAGTGTATGATTTTAAAGGATTTTATTTATTTTTATATATTAATTTTTAGGCTATTTGACAGCTTGGGGATTCTCTAGCAAGCTTAGCTACGGAATTTTACGGTAGTGACATCCGACCATTTAAGAGTTTGAGTGATTACCAGAAACATAAAGGGAACCGGATAAGGACTTCCCGCTAAGAAAAGGCAGTGGATTACTATGAAAAAGACGCTAATCGCTCTAGCGGTGCTAGCTACGGCTGGTACTGCAAACGCAGCACAAATCTATGGATCAGATACTTCAAAAGTGTCTCTAAAAGGTGAGATTGACTCGTACATTTCTGACTGGCAGCGCGATACAAGCGCTACAACCAAAGATAAGTACAACACAGATGTTGATCTATGGGCAAAAATTCAAGTTGATGCTGAGCATGACCTAGGTAACGGATACACAGCATTTGGTTCATTTGAGATCGAAGCTGGATCTGGCTGGCTACCTGAAGATAACGGTGCTTATAGTGCTACATTTGATGACCTATATGCTGGTGTGAAAACTGACACTTGGGGTGTGGTTGCTGGTGAACATGGTGATTGGGCGGACTCAATGGACGCTACTGAGAAAGACGACATCACTAACGAAGGTTATTACTTAGGTAATGCTGGTGGCCACCACACTGAGTCTGCTGGCCACGGTATTGGGTTTAAATTCTATGGTGTCGACAACCTTACTCTTGTTGCTGACGTGACAACTGACCAAACTGATGGTGTATCTCCTACAGTAGGTGTTTCAGCTGACTACACTATGGGTGCTTTCTCTCTAGGTGCTTCATATCAGTCTGGTGATCAGGCTACTGGCGTTACTACTACTGATTCAACGTACGCAGGTACTGATTATTACAAAGCAGGCGCTTCTGCTTCTGCTACGTTTGGTGGTCTCTATGTAGCTGCAACTTATGTAGCATATGAAGGTGTATCTGACTTTGGTTTCTGGGATGCTGGTAACTCTGCCACTACAGGTACTTTCTACGAAGGTAACTCAATTGGCGCTGCTGTAGCGTACACAATTGATAGCACTCGTGTGTATGCGACGTACTCATTATTGTCTAACGATAAAGCAACAACCGTTACTTCTTCTTCAAGCACTACTGCTGACGTTAATAACGCAGACGTTACAACATGGCTTATTGGTGTAGATCACCAAGTGTCAGACAACCTTCTAGCATTCGTGGAGTACCAAACAGCTACAGCAGACTCAGGAAACGGCTTTGCAACAGCTGATCTAGATGCTTATTCATGGGTAGTAGGTACATACTACACTTTCTAAGTTCTTAACAAACTTAGTATTAAATCTAAAGCCAACGTGTTACGTTGGCTTTTTCTTTTGAGCTATTAAGGAGAATAGTATGTTATTTAAGAAGTTTTTCTTGGGGTTCGTTTTATTGACCTTTACCAGTTTGGTTTCTGCAACGACTTTAAAAGCTAATACAGGAGTTGAAATTGCCATATTGAATGGTGAAAAAGTAGAAAGCAAAACTGTGGAGTTGCAGCCAGGGGAGAACCAGTTAGTACTAGAGTTTGGGGCTAGATTACAAAAGGGAGCACAAAGAGAGTATTTGAGCTTTTATCCTTATGTGGTGGTGATTAACAGTAAAGATTATAAAACTGTAGATGTCAGTGTTGCTTCTAATCGTTACTCAAAAGTAAAAGAACTTTCCGATGCAAAGAAACCGGTTTACAAGTTTGTTGCCGATGGCAAAGAGATCGATAGTAAACAATTCGTCCTTCCTGCTCCAGAAGGTGCCTTCCCTTACCGTGATGTATTGGCGTTAATCACCAGCTACAACAAAGAACACGGCCTAGTATTTGAGTCGGGCAAAATCCGCGAGCTGAAAAAAGAAATCCAACAAACGAATGGTGGTAAAGCGGTCACTGGTGAAACCGAAAATATTCTTCAGCTTAAGCTTTGGTATAGCCGCGCTAACAAAGAAGAGCGTGCACAGTTTGAGCAGTGGGTGAAATCCCAGTCCTAATTATTTAGGGGGAATCGAACAAGATTTAATAGATAATAGTCTCATTGCTATATGTTGGGAGCCAAGTGTCGGCTCCCTTATTAATGCGAAGAAAATAGCGTTTGTTATAAGCTTTGAAAACACTCAGGGCTATTTAACGCAGCCTCAATTGCACTCACTAGTTTTTCTATGTGCTCTGGTTTACTGATAAATGGCGGCATCATATAAATGAGCCTGCCAAATGGCCGGATATAAACGCCATGCTCTACAAACAGCTTTTGAATGGGCTCCATGTTGACGGGCTTGGTGGTTTCCACTACACCAATCGCGCCAAGCCAGCGAGTATCTTTGACTAATTCATAGTGATTCAGTTTTGGTAAAAGCTCTGCGAACAGTTGTTCAATTTGTTTTGTTTGTGCCTGCCAATCGTTTTTTTCAATCAACTCTAAGCTCGCGTTGGCCACAGCACAAGCAAGTGGATTGGCCATAAAAGTTGGGCCATGCATAAAGCAGCCAGCTTCACCGCCACATACTGTCATTGCCACTACTTTGGTAGTGATAGCAGCGGATAATGTCATGTAGCCGCTAGTCAATGCTTTGCCCACACACATAATATCTGGCTTGATACCAGCGTGTTCACAACCAAACAGTTTTCCAGTGCGACCAAAACCTGTTGCGATTTCGTCCAAAATTAACAACACACCAAACTCGTCACACAAGCTTCTTACTTGGCGCAAAAATTCAGGGTGATAGAGTCGCATTCCTCCAGCGCCTTGCACAATGGGCTCTAATATAACAGCTGCCACTTCATTATGATGATCCGTTAGCTTTTGCTTGAAATCGTCAATATCACTTTGTTGCCAGTCATCCCAAAAGCCAGTTTTTGGCGATTCGGCAAAAATGTGTTCTGGCAAAAAGCCTTTGTAAAGAGAGTGCATCGAATTGTTTGGATCGGTCACCGACATAGCGGCAAAGGTATCGCCATGGTAACCGTCACGAACAGTCAAAAACTTTGGCCGTTTTTCACCTTTTGCATGCCAATACTGCAGCGCCATTTTTAAAGACACCTCAACAGAAACGGATCCAGAGTCCGCCAAGAACACATGCTCTAAGTTATCAGGAACCAAGTTAAGCAGTCGCTTACATAAATTAATGGCGGGCTCATGGGTAATGCCACCAAACATCACATGAGACATTTTATCTATTTGCCCATGAGCAGCAGCATTCAGGTGGGGATGATTATAACCATGAATGGCTGCCCACCAAGAAGACATACCATCGATTACTTCTCTGCCATCTTCTAATTGAAAGTAGGCATCTCTAGCACCAACAACTGGATAGCAGGTGAGTGGATCAATGGTGGAAGTATAAGGGTGCCATATGTGCTGACGATCAAACTCTAAATCCATAAAGCCCTCAGATTAAAAATTAACCAATTGTAAACTTTGATTTTTATGATATGTTGACAGTTTATCTCTTGTCGGTAGACTAGCCAACAAAATTATCCCTCTAATAAAAAGGTAGCTCTGTGGAAGTGCGTCAAAACTGGACTGTAGAAGAAGTACGTGAACTGTTAAATAAACCCTTTATGGATCTTATTTTCCAAGCGCAGCAAGTGCATAGGCAATATCACCCTCACAACTATGTTCAGGTCAGTACGTTGCTCTCTATTAAAACAGGTGCGTGCCCTGAAGATTGCAAATACTGCCCGCAAAGTGCTCATTACCGCACTGACGTTGAGCGCGAACGCTTGATGGAAGTTGAGCGTGTATTAGATGCTGCCGAGAAAGCTAAAAATGCCGGCTCAACGCGTTTTTGTATGGGTGCTGCATGGAAAAATCCAAAAGAGCGCGATATGCCGCACTTAATCCAGATGATTAAAGGTGTGAAAGATCTCGGCTTAGAAACCTGCATGACACTTGGCATGCTTTCTTCAGAGCAAGCGAAAGAGCTTTCTGATGCTGGCTTAGACTACTACAATCACAACTTGGATACGTCTCCAGAATATTACGGCAATATCATTACTACCCGCACCTACCAAGATCGTTTAGATACGCTTTCCCATGTTCGTGATGCCGGGATGAAAGTTTGCTCAGGCGGCATTATTGGTATGGGCGAAAGCACCAATGACCGTGCAGGTTTGCTTGTTGAACTCGCCAACTTGCCAACTCAACCAGAGAGTGTGCCAATCAATATGTTGGTCAAAGTGAAGGGCACTCCCTTAGAAGAAGTAGAAGATGTGGATCATTTCGACTTTATTAAGCTAGTCGCTGTCGCACGCATCATGATGCCAAAATCTGCAGTGCGCTTATCAGCAGGCCGTGAAGGCATGAATGAGCAAACTCAAGCGCTTTGTTTTATGGCTGGTGCGAACTCCATTTTTTACGGTTGTAAGTTACTGACTACGCCAAACCCAGATGAAGACAGTGATATGCAACTGTTTAAGAGGTTAGGTATCAATAGCGAGCAAGTTGTACAGAAGCCAGACGTGATTCAAGAAAGTGAATTGCTTGACCAAGTTGTAGAACAAGTAGCGGCGCGACCAGCGGAAGACGATTTATTCTACGATGCCAGTGTTTGATTCTCGAATTTCCCAAGCGCTTGAAAAAAGGCGGCAAGAGGAATTAACAAGGAGGTTAGTGCCGTTTGAACACGGTAATACTGCCGAACTGGTGTCTCAAAACCGTCCATACGTCAACTTCTCTAGCAACGACTACCTAGGGCTAGCGGCGGATGCTGAGTTAGCGAAAGCGTGGCAGCAAGGGTTGGCTCTTTATGGGTGTGGTAGTGGCGCATCTCCACTCGTCACTGGCTTTAGTCATGCACATCAAAAGCTTGAGCAAGCACTTTGTGACTGGCTTGAATATGATCGCGCTATTTTGTTTAGCTCTGGCTTTTCCGCGAATCAAGCTTTGCTGTTTAGCTTGATGAAAAAGGGCGATCTGTTAATTCAAGATAAACTCAATCATGCTTCCTTGATGGAAGCAGGCAGCTTGTGTCCAGCCACTATGAAGCGGTTTAGGCATGGCAGTATCGAGCACCTTTCTGATCTGTTAGATGAAGAAAGTCATTCTCTTGTTGTGACGGAAGGTGTATTTAGCATGGACGGAGACCAGTCACCACTGCAAAAGATTGAGCAAACCTGTCGAGGAAAAGCGTGGTTAGCCGTTGATGATGCTCATGGTATAGGTGTGCTAGGTGAAAATGGGCGAGGAAGTACTTTCTTGCAAGGTGTGAAACCACAAATTTTGGTTGTCACTTTCGGCAAAGCATTTGGTTTATCGGGCGCAGCGATTTTGTGCAGTGAACAGGTAGGAGACTATTTAACTCAGTTTTCTCGCCATCATGTTTATTCGACGGCAATTCCACCTTCCCAAGCGCATGCACTTCATCATGCTCTGACAATGATTCAATCTCAGCAGTGGCGCCGAGACAAACTCGCCGAATTGCAATCTGTTTATCGTGAAAAGCTTGAAGGTATAAATGGTTATATTGATACTCAAACTCCAATTAAGCCTTTGATTATTGGTAAAGCCGAAAATGCACTTGCATGCGCTGATCTGTTGCGAAAACAGGGTTTTTGGGCCACGGCTATTCGTCAACCTACTGTACCAAAAGGCCAAGCTAGAATAAGACTGACACTTACAGCGAATCATAGCAAAGAGCAGGTCGGCAACTTGTGCGATTCAGTTCTAAGTGCAATGGAGAAAATAAATTTATGATGCTTGGCACTTCAAACTCAGCCCAAACTTATATTGGTAGCGAGATCGTGGATAAAGAAGCGGTGGCCAGTGCATTTTGTAAAGCGTCTAGCACCTATGATAATTGTGCAGAACTGCAACGAAATGTTGGACAGCAGTTGCTCAACAAGCTACCACAAGATTTGTCCGGTAAAGTTGTACTCGACTTAGGTTGTGGAACAGGTTTTTTTACACAAAAGCTATTGGCTCGTGGTGCAAATGTCCTATGTGTTGATATCTCTGCTGGTATGCTTACTGCCGCTGAGCAACGTTGCGGCAACATCAACGTAACTTATTTACTCGCAGATGCTGAGAAACTGCCGTTAGAGGATAGCAGCGTCGATTTTGTATTTTCTAGTTTGGCACTACAATGGTGTGCAGACTTAGTCGTACCCTTACGGGAAATGAAGCGCGTTGCGAAGGGGAATGGGGCACTTTTCTTTTCAACCTTGCTGGATGGTTCACTCTCTGAACTCAAACAAGCGTGGGCGAACGTTGATTCGTATCAACATGTCAATGACTTCATAAGTAACAATCAAGTAAAAATTGCGTTAGCGCAATCTCATTGTGTCGACCATGAATTAGACTGTCGGAAAATTACGGTTTGGTACCAGTCTGCATTTGATCTAATGCGTGATTTAAAAGGGATTGGTGCTAATCATGTTGTTGGTCGTTCACAAGGGCTAACAAGTCGCAAAGCGCTTATGCAAGTTGAGCAAGCGTATGAAGTTTTCAAGAACCATTTAGGTCTCTTACCTGCTAGTTATCAGGTATGTTTGGGGGTTATTCACCTATGATTGATGCACTATTTGTTGCGGGAACAGACACGGATGTTGGAAAAACTGTCGCATCTAAAGCAATATTAAATGCTTTTGCGACCAAAGGACTACTGACTATTGGCTACAAACCTGTAGCAGCAGGATGTGATAATACAGATGAAGGCTTTCGTAGCTCCGATGCCCTGCACCTTCAACAGGCCGCAACTCAAAAAGTCGCTTATGATGACGTTAATCCGTATGCTCTAGAGTTACCCGCTTCTCCGCATATTGCGGCGAAGAAAGAGAACGTTGAGATCGATTATCAAGTGCTGAGTGAAAAGCTGGCCAAGCACAAAACGAATTCAGATATTGTGTTGGTTGAAGGAGCTGGCGGTTGGCGTGTCCCTGTCTCTGACGAAGATTACTTGTCAACGTGGGTGAAGAGAGAAAAGCTGCCAGTAGTGTTGGTTGTAGGGATTAAACTTGGCTGTTTAAACCATGCTATTTTAACTGCTGAGCAAATTCGAGCTGACGGCTTAGAAATTGTTGGTTGGGTAGCGAACAGAGTGAATCCTGGTACGGAACATTACGCTGAGATCATCAAAATGCTTGAGCAAAAAATTGCCGCGCCTAAAATTGGTGAAATTCCTTATCTGCCAAGCGTGACAAGGAAAGATTTGTCTAAATACATCAAGCCTGAAGCTATTCTGAATTCGTAACGCAAAAAATAAGGGCTGCTACTGCAGCCCTTATAGGAGCGTAAAGAAAATTATCGTCAATTTACTTTTCTTCAGACATACCAATCGCTGCTTGTCTGTCTTTTTCCGTAATTGTCTTTTGTGCTTGTTGTTCTGCTGAGATACCTAACTGTTGCTTCGCTTCGTCTTCAGTAAGACCTAAGTGGCAGCACAGTAAGTCGATAGCCATTTTATAGTTGCTCATTTCCACCATAGCCTAGTCCTTGTGTGTGTTAGTTATACTAATATTGTTATTATATCCAGTACGATACTAGTTTTATTATGTGATCTCAATACGACTAAAGTCTAAACTAATACTATAAAGACGTTGACTTTTATATGGGTCACTAATTGTTGCAATTTGTCGTGAAATCTTGAAGTTTTGCCTCTGGACTATATGTATAAAAAGTATAGGCTAATTAAAATGGAAAGCTTACGAGTGTTTTTATACCTGTGTAGGCTCATATTACAAAAATTTATTGTTTAGTAAAGTTAGCAGACAGCTCATTGGGAGAAAGTTAATGAAACGAATCTTGTTATTCTTAGCAACTAACCTAGCCGTTCTTATCGTGCTTGGTATTGTTTTGAATATAGTTTATGCAGTTACCGGAATACAACAAGGAAGCTTGTCTGGATTATTGGTGTTAGCTGCTGTATTCGGATTTGGGGGCTCGTTTATTTCATTGCTCATGTCAAAAGGAATGGCATTGAGATCTGTTGGTGGCGTTGTCATTGAAAATCCAAGAAATGAAACTGAGCATTGGTTATTAGAAACGGTTCGTCGTCAAGCGCAGCAGGTTGGTGTGGGTATGCCAACCGTTGCAATTTATGATGCACCTGACATGAACGCATTTGCCACCGGTGCGAAGCGTAACGACTCGTTAGTTGCGGTGTCAACTGGCCTTCTTCACAATATGACTCGCGATGAAGCGGAAGCCGTATTGGCCCATGAAATGAGCCATATTGCGAATGGCGATATGGTCACCATGACTTTATTGCAAGGTGTTGTGAATACTTTCGTTATTTTCCTATCTCGTTTTATCGCCAATATAGTTGCGTCTAACGACAATGAAGAAGGTCAAGGCAGCAGTACACTCGTATATTTTGCCGTTTCGATATTCTTGGATATCGTGTTTGGTTTCCTAGCGAGCTTTATTACCATGTGGTACAGCAGACGTAGAGAGTTTTATGCCGATGCTGGCGCTGCTCAGCTAGTTGGTAAACATAAAATGATTGCAGCTTTAGAGCGCTTGAAGATGAGCTATGAACCTCACCTAGAAGGCTCTATGATGGCTTTCGGCATAAACGGTAAGAAGACGCTGACCGAATTGCTAATGAGTCACCCACCATTAGATAAGCGAATTAATGCTCTACGAAATATGTAGTAGATACCATTACAGAAGAAAGCTTGGCTAACCGCCAAGCTTTTTTTATGCCTACTTAAAAATTGCAGACAAAACAGTTTGTTAAATATCACCTTTCTAAGCTATTAAGTCCTAATACTCACTTGTTTTTTGTGGCCGGGTAGTTGTTTGATTAAGAAGTCTCCCAAACCACTGATCGTTTCTTTTTATCCCTACGTATAAAAAGTATCGAATTTATGGAGCATCACGAAAAGGATTGTAAATCGATGAACGTAGAGAGCGTTGGTGAAGTTTTTCAGAAGTTAAACAAGGCTAACTTAAGCAGCCTAAAAGACGTATACCATCAAGATATTGTATTTGAGGACGCCGCGCACCGTATAGAAGGGTGGGCGAATCTAGAGCAGTATTTTGCGAACTTGTACTCCAATGTCATTCAGTGCGATTTTTCAATCGAAGAAACTTATCAATCCGGAGACACCGGCTTCTTAGTGTGGATCATGTCTTTGCGTCATTCAAAACTCAATCGTGGAGAATTGGTTTACGTTCGAGGCATTAGCCACCTTAAGCTGGATGATAACAAAGTCATTTATCATCGAGATTACTTCGACCTTGGAGAAATGCTTTATGAGCATATTCCAGTCCTAGGAGTAATCATCAAATCCATCAAACGGAAACTTGGCTCATGAAATCGGTACTCATAACTGGTGCAACGTCAGGAATTGGCTTGCAACTCGCCAAGGATTACGCGAGCAATGGTTGGAACGTTGTTGCTTGCGGAAGAAATCCTGAAAAGCTGGATGAACTCTCTAACTATTCTCCGCGTATACACACTGTGAAGTTTGATATTACAGATCTCAATCAGGCGAAAAGTGTTTTATCTGAGTTACCCGTCCAGCCAGAGCTCTGGATTCTGAATGCTGGAGACTGTGAATATATTGATGACGGAGTGGTTGATGCTGCGTTAATGGCTAGGGTGATGAGCACTAATGTTATTGGTTTAGCAAACAGTGTGGAAGCGATGCAACATCACTTTCAGGAAAAGCACAAGGTAGTGATTGTAGGCTCTATCGCCAGCGAAGTGGCGTTGCCAAGGGCAGAAGCTTATGGTGCTTCTAAAGCTGCGGTTAGCTACTTTGCTCGAGCGTTAAAGTTGGATTTGAAACCGAAAGGGATTGATGTTGCAGTCGTGTATCCCGGTTTTGTAAAAACGCCGCTAACGGATAAGAACACCTTTGCAATGCCGATGATGATATCAGTGGAAGAGGCTTCTGACGCCATAAGGCAATCAATTAAGAAAGGCAAAAGCTTTATCTATTTTCCTTTCTTGTTTACTTCGGTCCTGCGCGTCATTGGGTTAATGCCGTATAAGTGGCAGATGGCTATAACGTCGAAGCTGGTAAGTTAATAAGGAAAGACAATGAATATAGCAATAATAGGAACGGGTATTTCAGGATTAACTTGTGGTTACCACCTATCCAAAGAGCACAACGTCACTTTGTTTGAAGCCAATAACTACATTGGTGGGCACACGGCGACAGTGGACGTTAACGTCGATGGAGAATCGTACGCAGTAGACACGGGTTTTATTGTGTTCAATGACAGAACGTATCCTAACTTTATTGCGATGCTTGAAGAGATTGGTATCCAAGGAAATCCAACTGAAATGAGCTTCAGTGTCAAAAACGAAGCGTCGGGGCTTGAATATAACGGTCATACATTAGCCACGTTGTTCGCGCAAAAACGTAATCTACTCAATCCAAAGTTTTATCGCTTTATTCTTGAAATTCTGCGATTTAACAAGCTTGCTAAAGAGTACAACCAAAAGCTAACCAACAATAGTCAACATACCTTGGGTGACTTTTTGCAGTCTTATTCATTTAGTCATTATTTTTGTGATAACTACATTTTACCAATGGGAGCTGCGATTTGGTCGTCGAGTATGTCGGATATTCGCAAGCTACCCGCAACATTCTTTTTCCGTTTCTTCTTAAACCATGGTCTTTTAGATATTGTTAATCGCCCTCAGTGGTACGTCATACCGGGTGGTTCCAGAAGCTATATTGAGCCACTTACTCGGTGCTTTAAAGATAACATCAGACTTAATTGCCCGGTTTTTTCTGTCAAAAGAGATATTGCTGGTGTCACGATAGAAAGCTCTCAAGGCGTTGAACGTTTTGATTATGTCATTCTCGCTTGCCATAGTGATCAAGCTTATGAGCTCATTTCAGATAAAACGGCAGGTGAAAATGAAGTTTTAAAAGAAATGATGTATCGAGCAAATGATGTGGTTCTTCATACCGACACATCGTTACTACCACAATCCAGATCAGCTTGGGCTTCTTGGAACTATCTAATAGACGAGCACCAAGAAAGTCGTCAGATGCTCCCTTCGGTTACATATAATATGAATATTTTGCAGGGCATAGAATCACAACATACATTCTGTGTTTCGTTAAATAGTACTGAGCGAATCGACCCTAGTAAGGTGCTACGCTCATTTGTTTATCACCACCCAGTATTTTCCATCGAGTCTATCCAAGCTAGAGTACGAAAACACGAAATAAACGGGGCAAACCGAACTTGGTTCTGTGGAGCGTATTGGTATAACGGCTTTCATGAGGATGGCGTAAAAAGCGCCTTAGATGTAGTTAAAGGCATTCGCTTTCTAAGCCAAGAAAATAAAAAAGCAGTGTGAGGTTTGCCATGAATAGCAAGATTTTGATTGGTTACGTAAATCACCGCCGCTTTAGTCCGGTTAAGCACTCTCTTTCTTATAAGATGTTCATGCTAGGTATCGATCTTGACGAGTTAGATACGTTAAAAAAGCAGATTTGGGGTTTTGGAGAACGTTGGTGGCATTGGGCGCGATTTCGTAGGAGTGACTATTGCGGCAGTGGTGATATTAAGCAAGCTCTGTTTGACAAATTGTTTGAGCTAACTGGCGATAGAATTGAAGGGCGTATTGTTGCTGTGGTACATCTGCGTTATCTCGGTCTTTATTTTAGCCCAGTTAACTTTTACTACCTCTATGATGAAGACGACAACTGGCGCTATGTGATTGCGGAAGTGAGCAATACGCCTTGGAACGAACGTCATTACTACGCTATTCCGATCGAAAGTGGCGAAACCAACGTGACATGGCAGCATAAAAAAGCATTTCATGTCTCTCCATTCAATCCCATCGACCAGACATACGACTGGGTGTTAAAGCCTTTAGATGAAAACCTCTTTGTCCACTTAAGCTGCTCTAGAGAGCGTAAAGAGTTTGACGCTTTGTTGTCGATGAAATCTTATGGATTTTCTTCAGGTCGTTTATTTGTCCAGCTATTAAAAACACCAATTATGACAGTCAAAGTCGTTGCGAGTATTTACTGGCAAGCGGCGAAATTGTGGATTAAGGGTGCGCCTTTTTATAGTCACCCAAAATATTCTGATACACAGGCTCAACAGAAAGAGCCTTCTCAAGGAGTAGGGAAATGATCAACTCTGATACTATTTTAGCCCCTTGTCAGCTGACAAAAGTTCAGCTTGGTGCCAGGAAAATTATCTTTAAGCTTATGCAGGGCATAAAAAAAGGCACTTTGACAGTCAATGAGTCTTTCGTTGATTTATCTACAGACTCTCAAAGCTTCGTTACTTTTGGAGAGCAGTCTGAGCGATACCCAAACGCGATATTAAACATTACCGATGCGGAATTTTATACCTGCATATTAAGGAGAGGAAGCATCGGAGCCGGAGAAGCCTATATGGAAGGCTTATGGAATAGTCCGGAGTTGACCGAGTTAGTTGAGTTAGTAGCACTGAATCAAAATGCTCTTGACCGCTGGGACGGAAATATTGGCTTTGCGACTAAATGGATTGAAAAGCTGGGCCACTGGCTTAAGAGAAATACCTTTAAAAACTCTAAAGAGAATATTCATGCTCACTATGATTTAGGTAATGATTTTTACCAGCTTTTCCTAGATAAAAATATGCTTTATTCATCGGGCATATACTCTCAAGATTGCGATTTAGAGCAGGCTCAAATAAACAAAATGGAGCGTTTGTGTCAGCAGCTGAAGCTATCAGAAAGCGACCACGTACTAGAAATTGGTACCGGATGGGGCGCGATGGCAATCTACATGGCAAAGAATTATGGTTGCCGTGTCACGACGACCACGATTTCTCAAGAGCAACATGATTATACCGAAAAACGTATTGTCGAAGAAGGTCTGACCGACAAGATAGAACTGCTTGACCAAGATTATCGTTTGCTAGAAGGAGAGTTTGACAAAATCGTTTCGATAGAAATGGTAGAAGCTGTCGGTAAACAGTACTTATCGTCCTACCTTTCAAAATGTTATTCGCTCTTGAAACCGAACGGATTATTAGTGTTGCAAGCGATAACCATCGCAGACCAACGCTACTTAAGCTATTCCAACAGTGTCGACTTTATCCAGAAGTATATTTTTCCCGGAGGCTTGCTGCCGTCCGTGACCAACCTGTTGTCGACGACAACCGAGCATACTAGCTTAGTGTTAAGGGATTTATATGATATCGGCCTCGATTACGCGCAAACCTTAAAGGAGTGGCGCGAACGGTTTGAGGCTCAGAAATCAGCGGTTCGTCAGCAAGGGTTTGACGAGAGGTTTATTCGAATGTGGCGTTACTATCTTTGCTACTGTGAAGGCGGTTTTAACGCGAAGAGTATAAGTACCGTCCATTTGACCTTTGAGAGGTTGTAACTATGACTCGGCTAATTGTTATCTCAACTTGGTTTCAAATACTGTGGTTTATCGCTGTATTGGGCACTTATCAATGGCAGTCGCTATTGCTTTTTTTGGTTGCCGCAACCTACGCAATTAGCTGGAAATCCCTCCCGTTAACTAAACTTGCTGCTGTTGCGTTAATGGGTATCGCAACTGATAGTGCAAATATTCATTTTGGATTATTAGAATTTTCAACGTCACATCTACCTATTTGGCTGATGGGGTTGTGGTTAGGGTTTGCTTGGTATGCATTCTACCTAATGCCCATAGTTAATCGATACTCGACGATGATTTTTGCACCGATTGTCGGATTAGCTGGTGCTTTAAGTTATTTCGCTGGGGCTAAACTAGGTGCCGCTCACGTAGACAACTTATGGCTAACACTCAGCGTATTATTTATCGAGTGGAGTGTGTTAGCTTGGTTTATCGTTAAGATGTTTAACACATCTAAAGATATGGATTCTCAAAGCACTTCGGCAAAAATAATGTTGGCTCTGTTGATGGTATTTCCATATTCAGATGAAGCACAGGCGACCACAGAAAATCAAAGCTGGGATAAAGAGTGGAAAAGTTGGTCCGTCGTGGGTAAGGCTGATTTCTCTTGGCTATTTTTTGATATTTACCAAGCGAAATTGCTTTCTCCTGATGGACAATATGTACAACAACAAGACATCACACCCCATCCACTTGCGCTGCAAATCGATTATGAAAGAAACATCGCCAAAGAAGACTTGCTTACCGCTACTAAAAAGCAGTGGATAAAACTAGGTTACTCGCCAGCTCAAATTGCTCTATGGCTGCAATTTCTAAAGGATATTTTCCCAAACATCTCAGATAAAGAGCGGTTAACGTACGTCACAGATGGCAACACAGGCCAATTCTATTACTCGCAAGCGGGTGATGAAGACAGAATTATTGGTAATATAGCGTCAGCACAGCTCAATGATGCTTTTCTCGCTATCTGGTTGTCGCCCAAGGGTGAATATCCACGACTAAGAGCTCAATTAGTTGGAGAAACGAAGTGACTAGCCTTAAAAAATGGTGCTTTGTATTTTGTGTGTTTCTTGCAGGTTGTTCGAGTGACATTGATGATTACAATCAAACTAAACCTGCTTTCAATTTGTTTGAGTATTTCTCTGGTCAGTCTCAAGCTTGGGGAATGGTGCAAGATTATTCAAACAAGCAAACCCGACGCTTTGAAGTAACACTAGATGGAACAATCAAAGGAAATACTCTCACATTGAAAGAAGACTTCGTTTTTGATGATGGTGAAAAAACGCAGCGCACTTGGGTAATCACTCGTTTAACTGATGGAAGCTATGAAGGAAAAGCGGACGATATAATTGGCATTGCCAAAGGAAGAGAGCAGGGCAATGCGCTACATTGGCAGTATGACTTTGACCTTAAAGTTGGCGACAGTAGCTATGAAGTGTCCTTCGACGATTGGCTATATCGCCAAGATGAACGCCACGTATTCAACATTACATCTGTGAGGAAATTTGGTTTCGAGGTGGCAAGGATTACTTTGTTTTTTCAGAAGTGATACCAGTACGAAAAATTCTCGCTAACTATATGTTTGCTTAACAAAAAGCCTCGACTGAATCGAGGCTTTAAACGTGATGAAAAGAGTATTACAGCTTATCAGTTAGCTCGATTGCTTGGCCAATATAGTTCGCTGGGGTCATCTCTTTTAGGCGAGCTTTTTCATCTTCAGGTAGTTCTAGACCGTCGATAAAGTTGCGCATTGCTTCACCGTCAACACGTTTACCACGAGTGAGCTCTTTTAGCTTCTCGTATGGTTTTTCGATGCCGTAACGACGCATTACAGTTTGTACTGGCTCTGCAAGTACTTCCCAGTTTTGGTCTAGTTCAGCTAATAGCGCTTCACGGTTAACTTCTAGTTTGCTGATACCTTTTAGGGTAGATGTATAGGCAATAATAGCATAGCCAACACCAACGCCTAGGTTACGCAAAACGGTAGAATCCGTAAGGTCACGTTGCCAGCGAGAAATAGGCAGCTTTTGTGCTAGGTGACCAAATACTGCGTTCGCCAAGCCTAGGTTGCCTTCAGAGTTTTCGAAGTCAATTGGGTTAACTTTATGCGGCATAGTGGAAGAGCCAATTTCGCCAGCAATCGTTTTTTGTTTGAAGTGACCAAGAGCAATATAGCCCCAAACATCACGGTCGAAGTCAATCAAAATTGTGTTGAAACGAGCAATTGCGTCGAATAGTTCAGCGATGTAATCGTGCGGCTCAATCTGAGTGGTGTATGGGTTCCACGTTACACCAAGCGATTGAGTGATGAACTCTTCGCTGAATGTATGCCAATCTAACTCAGGGTAAGCAGAAAGGTGAGCGTTGTAGTTACCTACTGCGCCGTTGATTTTCGCTAGGATCTCAACGTTTTCGATCTGCTTGTACTGACGCTCCATACGGTATGCAACGTTTGCCATCTCTTTACCCATAGTAGTAGGCGAGGCTGGCTGACCGTGTGTACGAGAAAGTAGAGGAATATCACGGTATTCTTCTGCTAACTTGCTGATAGCGTCAATGATGTTACGAATTTCTGGAAGAATCACAGTTTCACGCGCTTCTTTTAACATAAGAGCGTGAGAGGTGTTGTTGATGTCTTCAGAAGTACAAGCGAAGTGAATAAATTCACTGACCGCTTCAAGCTCAGGAAGGGCTGAAACTTTCTCTTTTAGGAAGTACTCAACTGCCTTTACATCGTGGTTGGTAGTGCGCTCGATCTCTTTGATTCGTGCTGCATCACTTTCACCGAAGTTTGCGGCAATGTTGTCTAGGTACTGGTTCGCTTCTGCACTAAAAGCAGGAACTTCTTTGATGCCGTCGGTTTGTGAAAGCTTTTGTAACCAACGAATTTCAACGATAGTACGGTATTTTAGGAGACCAAACTCACTAAAGATTTCGCGCAACGCAATCGTTTTACTTCCGTAGCGGCCGTCTACCGGTGAAACAGCAGTCAAGGCTGACAGTTCCATGTTTTTCTCCTGAATAATAATTACACTTTGGGGATGACTACATTCGAGCCAGCAATATTCTTGCTTGCTCGACTATTTTTTTTCGGTTGAAGACGAGGTGTCGACGTTTACCACCCACCTGTCTCCACAAGACCGCGCTGCGTATACCTGAAAGTAACAAAGCGCGAACTTTATGTTGATTGCCAGTTTGCTGCAAAACCTCTGGCGTGCCCGTAATTTGAATACGTGGGCCTATAGGGCTGATGACATCTAGATAGACACTTGCCAAGTTGCTGATCATTTGATCATCAAGTAAATCATAATGGTTACTTTGTCTCTCAAGCATCTGAATGCGGTCGCCTAATTGTGACATAGAATCGCGACGAGCATTCAGTTTACGCTCAAGAGCAAGAATACCAATAATATAACGGGTCACTTCACTGCCGGCCGTCGAGTTGTCTATGCCTTCAATAAGGCATTCAAGACCAACTTTTAGGTCAGATTCTCTGCCAAATACGTCCACTGTACTGCTAGGATTGGTACTCAATATAGCCTTAAGTGAAGTTTCAAACGCGTGCGAATCACAGTGACCATTTTTTGCGACGTCTCGAACCAAAGCGACAGCTTGGCATATACCGGCAAATGCGATTGTGCGGTCATAAATTGTGTTAGCCACGTATAAATACTCCTTAATTGAATCGTTTAAATCCGTTGCTCGATGATACCGCCTCCAAGACAAACCTCACCATCATAAAAGACAGCTGATTGCCCTGGTGTGACTGCCACTTGCGGCTCATCAAACTCAACTTTAATGCTTGTGTCGTCAATTGGTGTAATGGTACATGGTATATCTTGTTGTCTATAACGAGTTTTTACCGTGCATTTTACTGGCTTGGTAATTGTTTCTCGAGACACCCAGTGCAGCTGTGAAGCGATTAAACCATTCGATTTCAACAACGGATGATCTGCGCCCTGAACCGCGATAAGAACATTACGTTTTAGGTCTTTGTCTGCAACATACCAAGGATCTTCGTTTCCGCCACCGCCTTTTTGACCACCAATAAGTAGTCCTTTACGCTGACCTAGAGTGTGATACATCAACCCTTGGTGTTCACCAACGACTTTGCCTTCTGGCGTCTCAATCTTACCCGGTTGCGCAGGTAAATAACGAGATAAAAAGTCTCTAAATTTGCGCTCACCGATAAAACAGATGCCCGTTGAATCTTTCTTTTTCGCTGTAATTAAGCCTTGTTCTTCGGCAATTTTGCGAACTTCTGGTTTTTCAAGATCACCGACAGGAAACAGGCTACGTGCAACTTGATCATGGCTTAATGTATAAAGGAAGTAACTTTGGTCTTTATTATTGTCCAAACCTCTCAGCATTTTTACTTGTGAGCTGTCTTCGTCGAATGTGCGGCGAACATAATGACCCATTGCGATGTAGTCAGCGTCGAGCACCTCATCAGCAAATTCTAAGAAGGCTTTAAATTTGATTTCTTTGTTACATAAGATGTCTGGGTTGGGAGTACGTCCCGCTTTGTACTCGGATAAGAAATATTCGAATACATTATCCCAATATTCGGCAGCAAAATTGATAGTGTGCAGTTCGATACCGAGCTTGTCACACACGGCTTGTGCGTCTGCTAGGTCTTCAGCAGAAGTACAATATTCTTCACCGTCATCTTCTTCCCAATTCTTCATGAAAAGGCCTTCGACTTGATACCCTTGTTGCTGCAATAGATAAGCAGAGACAGAAGAATCAACGCCACCAGACATACCGACGATTACTTTTTTTTGACTATTGTCCGACATCAAAATACACCACATACATAAACTGGACGCAGATTCTAACAGAAAGCTATGCTTGGGGACAGGTCTGAGAGCCAAATCTCAAGTGTTATTAATTTCCAAGGCAAACGTTTGCTATTCGATCGAATATTGCTGATAGAAGATAGTGTATGTAAAATTCGCATTCTTCCGTTTTTATCGCCAATTTAGAATCTGTACTATGAAATTTCCTGGACAACGAAAATCCAAACACTACTTTCCTGTGGATGAGCGTGACCTTCTGGTTAGCCAAAATAAGCAAGATAAGAATATGTCTCATACCCACATTATTGGTATAGATCAGACACTGGTAGATATAGAAGCAAAAGTCACGACTGATTTGATAGAAAAATTTCAGCTGAGCAAAGGACACTCTTTAGTTATTGACGATGAAGCCGCAGAAAAGCTATACCAAGAGTTGGTAAGAAATCGCTTGATTACCAATGAGTTTGCTGGCGGTACGATTGGCAATACGTTGCATAATTACTCGGTATTAGCTGATGATAAATCGACACTATTAGGTGTCATGAGTCAAGATATTAAGATAGGTAGTTATGGCTATCGCTATTTGTGTAATACCTCAAGTCGAATGGATTTGAATTATCTGCAAGCAGTAGATGGGCCAATTGGCCGTTGCTTCACCCTTATAACTGAAGACGGTGAACGAACTTTTGCTATTAGTGAAGGTCAAATGAATCAACTGCGACCGGAAAGTATACAGGAATGCATATTTAAAAATGCTTCTGCATTAGTCTTAACTGCTTATTTAGTACGTTGTAAAGATGGTGATCCGATGCCAGATGCAACCATGAAAGCAATAGAATATGCAAAGAAATATGATGTTCCTGTTGTATTAACTCTTGGTACTAAATTTGTTATTCAGGATGATCGAGAATACTGGCAAAACTTTTTGCGAGATAATGTCACTGTTGTGGCAATGAATGAAGAAGAAGCAGAAGCATTAACGGGAGAAAGTGATCCGTTATTAGCTGCGAATAACGCGCTAGAATGGGTTGATATTGTATTATGTACTGCTGGGCCATTAGGTTTGTTTATGGCAGGCTATACGGAAAATTCGGCAAAGCGTGAAACTTCGTTACCCTTATTACCAGGTAGAATTGCAGAATTTAATCGATATGAGTTCAGTCGACCAGCCAAGAAAAGTATGTGTACTACCCCTATTAGGGTATATTCACATATATCTCCTTATATGGGTGGGCCAGAAAAAATAAAGAATACCAATGGGGCAGGAGATGCAGCACTTTCAGCTTTATTACATGACATGGCTGCGAATAAATACCACAAGAAAAATGTCCCCAATTCCAGTAAGCACAATCATACGTTTTTGACATATTCGTCTTTTTCTCAAGTCTGTAAATATGCAAATAGGGCGAGTTATGAAGTATTAGCTCAACATTCCCCTAGGCTGTCACGTGGATTGCCAGAGAGAGAAGACAGCTTAGAAGAAGCATATTGGGAAAGATAATTCTCTTTCAATAAAGCTTAAAAATAAAAAAGCCGCAATATCTGCGGCTTTTTTATAAATTCTTTTCTAGGCAATTAAATTAAAAAATCGTCTAGTGTCTTACCTGCATCAAGTTGAACTTGAATTGCTGATGGCGTACGCCCTTGACCTGTCCAAGTTTTCTCGTCGCCAGATACAGGATCTGTATACTTATATTTCGCTGGGCGAGGAGCGCGCTTAGATTTACCTTTTGATTTACTCTCACCAGATAGTGCTGCAATAACCGCTTCTGGGTCAATACCAGCGTCAGCGATTTGAGCTGCAATAGCAGAAAGCTTAGCTTCTTGAGCTGCTTGCTCTTCACGCACTTTTGCTTCCGCTTCTTGTCTTTCAGTTACAACAGTAGTCAGCTTTTCTAGCGCTTCTTCAAGTTGTTCAAGAGTTAATTCGCGACCGAAAGCACGTAGGCTGCGAATATTTAATAAAGTTTTAGTTAATTCCGACATTACTATTCCTATGAATTAATACAAACGACTCAATAATATTAAACTGCATTTAAGATGAAAACAATAATATCGTTGCAAATAGTGATTAATTTCTTTGCAAAATATCATTTTTTCCCTGTAGCCAAAGTTTAGTGGCAAGATGTCAATAAATCTAATCGATTTGCAAAAGAAAAACGAATTTTAAATACAACATACGTTGCTTGTCTCACACCCCAAAATAAGCTGAACTGCCGAAAGGTTGACATTCCCCACAGTTTTTAACTTGGTATATCAAAACTATTATGCCAGGATGCTCAAAGTTCGTACTTCAGATAAAGTTCAATTATGAATATTGGTGCTTGCTATATAGGTGTCCTAATACTCAATGCATATTAGGGCTATAAGAGCTTTCATAAAACTGTAAAAGATAATTACAGATTAACATTTGTAACAAATTTACAGGTAACTAATATTGCACTACGTACTGATTAAAGTAACATTAGCTACCCTTTTGATACTGACTAAGTTAGACTTTGGTTAATTTATTGGATTAGCCTCAACAATAGTACTGGTATCATTGTAAGGGGCAGGGGTCTTTTGCATATATTCGATACAAAATGACCAGTATATGTTAAAGATCTTTTCACATAGTAATGCTCGTTTCATCCAAAATTTTGCTGGAAAAGTTATCTATTTGAGATAGCTCACTCGTAGCTTATACTATTTTACGCGAAGGATCGCTGCTGTAAAATTGGGTGATGAATACCCTTTTTCGATCTAAATAATAATTAGGGTAGATATTCTATTTAGTTTGTGCAGTAGGTCTTCAACCGTTTATTAACTGGTTTTGCAGATCATGAATTTAATTGACTTTAGCTCTTCTCCTATATCCTTACTTCCTGCTCTTATTGCATTAAGTCTGGCAATTATTTCTCGACATGTCATTGTTTCTTTAGGTATTGGCATTTTATTGGGTGCTTTCTTATTAACGAATTATTCCATTTCCGAATCGACTTATTACCTTAGTTCAACTATATCAGGTGTATTCGTTGAAGAAGGTGGGTTGAACAGCTGGAATATGAGTATTATTGGCTTTTTGCTGCTATTAGGGATGATGACGGCCTTACTTGCCTTATCTGGAGGAACCAAAGCTTTTGCTCTTTGGGCGCAAAGCAAAGTTAAAAGCAAAAGAGGTTCAAAGCTTTTAGCTGCTTTTCTAGGTGTTTTCATATTCATTGACGACTATTTTAACAGTTTGGCTGTTGGTTCTATATCGCGTCCAGTTACCGATAGGTTTTATGTATCTAGAGCTAAATTGGCATATATCTTGGATTCTACCGCTGCACCAATCTGTGTCGTGTCTCCAGTTTCTAGCTGGGGGGCCTACATCATGACTATCGTGAGCGGGATTCTTATTTCTCACGGGGTGGTTGAATACTCGGCACTTGGTGCGTACCTGCGGATTATCCCGATGAACTTTTATGCCATTTTTGCACTTCTGATGGTGTTTGTGGTGGCGTGGTTCTCTCTAGATATTGGTCAAATGCGTAAACATGAGATCCTTGCTTCTCAAGCACAGGAGAATGGCGACCAAAATGAACCTCTTTCGCAGGAAAGTGAACTTGATATAAAAGAAAGTGACAATGGCAAAGTTTCTTATTTGGTTTCGCCAATTATTTTACTCATTGTTTCCACCTTTTCTTCCATGTTGTATACAGGCGGCCAAACATTAGCAGAACAAGGAAAAGTATTCTCTGTTTTCGCCGCATTAGAAAATACCGATGTAGGAATGTCACTCATATTCGGCAGCTTGGTTGGTGTTTTGTTCGCGTTATCCATAACGTTGAAACAAAAGTTACCAGCTCGAGAGGTTGTGCGAGCATTGTGGCTTGGCGCTAAATCAATGAAAGGCGCGATTATAATACTTCTGTTTGCGTGGACTATAGGTAAGGTCATCAGTGATATGCAAACCGGAACCTACCTTTCTACACTGGCCCAAGGAAATATTAATCCTCAATGGTTACCAGTTATTCTATTTCTGTTGTCTGGGTTGATGGCTTTTTCAACAGGTACGTCTTGGGGAACATTTGGCATTATGTTACCAATCGCAGGCGATATGGCGGCGACTATTGATATTTCATTGATATTACCGATGTTGAGTGCGGTACTCGCGGGCTCAGTTTTTGGCGATCATTGTTCTCCCATATCGGATACCACAATTCTTTCTTCTACAGGTGCAAAATGCAATCACATTGCCCATGTGGCTACGCAGCTACCTTATGCGCTCGCCGTGGCCTTTATTTCTAGCATTGGCTTTATTGTGCTTGGAGTCACAGGCTCTTTGATGCTTTCACTACTGATATCAAGTGCCGTTTTTGCTTTGGTATGTGTGTTATTTTCGGTCTTGTCTCGCGCTCGAATGGTTACAGCAAGCTAAATTGCTTTTTGCGCCCCCTTTAGCCTTTATTGAATAAGAAAATTTCAAAAAGGGGTTGCAAAACAAATCTGCCTTGGTTAGTGTCTAGGTGTACCACTGAGCTAATACAGATAGAGAAGTATGCGCAATTTTAAAATGAACAATCATCACCACCATCACCCAGAATAATCTTTCGGGGAGATGAGCGCGTACCCGGGAGATTTGACTCCCGGAGGTGAATGCAATTAAAAAGATTCAAACCCTCGGGAAATTCAGCCCCGAGGGTTTTTTTATATCTTTAAACTATGGCAAAACAGTAGAAATTAATCTGTTAACTAGGAATGACATCATGCAAGCACAACGCCTAAGAATAGCAATCCAAAAGAAAGGACGTTTGAGTAAAGATAGCCAAGAGTTACTCAAGAAATGTGGAGTTAAATTTAATGTCATGGGTGAGCGCTTGGTTGTTCATTCTCTTAATATGCCGATTGATTTGCTGCTCGTTCGTGATGATGATATTCCCGGTTTGATTATGGATGGTGTTGTCGATCTTGGTTTTATCGGAGAGAACGAGTTAGAAGAAGTCAGATTGGATCGCAAAGCCGCGGGCGAAGCGTGTGAATTTGTCGCGCTGCGACGTTTAGACTACGGTGACTGCCGACTATCTATTGCAGTAAATAAAGACGAAACATACTCTGGCCCACAAGACCTAGAGGGCAAGCGAATTGCGACTACCTATCCGCAGCTTGTGAAAGCCTATATGGAAAAGCAAGGAATTGAATACAGTACCTGTATGTTGACGGGTTCAGTTGAAGTCGCTCCACGTGCTGGTCTTGCTGATGCGATTGCCGATCTCGTTTCAACGGGTGCAACTTTGGAAGCCAACGGTCTAAAAGAAGCAGAAGTGATTTTTGAATCTAAAGCCACTCTGATTCAACGTAAAGGTGAGTTTGACGAGGATAAAACGGCGTTAATTGAAAAGTTGTTAACTCGTATGCAAGGTGTACAGCAAGCAAAAGAATCAAAATACATCATGCTACACGCGCCATTAGAAAAGTTAGAACAGGTCAAAGCTTTGCTTCCTGGAGCTGAAGATCCAACCGTATTACCACTTGCTTCAGACAAAACAAAAGTGGCGGTACATCTAGTGAGTACAGAGAATCTCTTTTGGGAAACTATGGAGCAACTTAAAGAACTAGGTGCTAGCTCTATTCTTGTTCTGCCAATTGAAAAGATGATGGGGTAACGGCAATGCGTACAGTTGGATGGCAATCACTCAGCGAGTCTCAACAAGAGACGATTTTGCAAAGGCCAGCAATTTCTGCTGGGGAAGATATTTCTGGCGCAGTAACTGGCGTTATTAATCAAGTAAGAAAAGAGGGAGACGAAGCTTTAAAATCCCTCACCAGCAAGTTTGATGGGGTAGCGCTAGACTCACTGCGAATAACATCAGAAGAAATAGAGCTCGCGTCAAGCCGACTTTCTGAAGAAATGAAATCAGCACTTGAGGTGGCGTACAGCAACATAGCCAAATTTCATAAAGCGCAAAAATTTCAGCCAATTAAGGTAGAGACTCAACCGGGCGTAGTTTGCGAACAGATCACTCGCGCTATTAACAAAGTAGGCCTCTATATTCCGGGTGGTAGCGCTCCGCTACCCTCAACCGTTTTAATGCTAGGTGTTCCTGCAAAAATTGCAGGCTGCAGAAAAGTCGTGTTGTGTTCTCCACCGCCTATCGCAGACGAGATTCTTTACGTTGCCAAACTGTGTGATATCGATGAAATCTACAGTGTTGGGGGAGCGCAAGCGGTTGCTGCAATGGCCTATGGCACCGAGACCGTAACCAAGGTCGATAAGATCTTTGGTCCTGGCAATGCTTATGTAACAGAAGCAAAGCGTCAGGTGAGCAACGACTTCAATGGTGCAGCGATTGATATGCCAGCAGGTCCTTCTGAAGTGTTAGTGATCGCTGATGAAACAGCAAATCCAGATTTTGTTGCTGCTGACTTACTTAGCCAAGCAGAGCATGGTCCCGACTCTCAGGTTGTTCTAGTTACGCCTTCACCTATCGTCGCTGATAATGTGGCCGATGCAGTGAAGGCACAACTAGCACAACTGCCACGTGCAAGCATTGCTGAACAGGCGCTTTCTTCAAGCATTATTGTTATCGCGGATTCCATTACTCAAGCTGTCTCTATTTCTAATTACTACGGACCGGAGCACCTCATCGTACAAACGAAAAGCCCAAGAGAATTACTCCCGTTGCTAGACAACGCAGGGTCTATATTCTTAGGTGATTGGTCTCCAGAGTCTGTAGGCGATTACGCTTCAGGCACAAATCACGTTCTGCCAACTTACGGATACACTCGAACATATTCCAGCCTTGGGCTTGCTGATTTTTCTAAGCGAATGACGGTGCAAGAGCTTTCTCCACAAGGGTTATTAGATTTAGCGCCAACCGTTGAAAAAATCGCCGAGGCAGAAGGCCTTGATGCACATAAACGAGCAGTCACAATTCGTGTTGAACAACTTAACAAGGGCAACTCATAATGGAAAAGTTAGCGAGAAAAACAGTCCAAGAATTAACGCCTTATCAGTCTGCTCGACGCATAGGTGGCTCAGGTGATATTTGGTTGAACGCAAACGAATCCCCGTTTGATAATGAATATAAATTAGATTGTAACCGTTTAAATCGCTATGGAGAGTGCCAGCCAAAAGAGCTAATTGAAGCTTATGCAAACTACTCTAAAGTGAAGCCAGAACAAGTGCTGACAACACGTGGAGCAGATGAAGGCATAGAGCTTTTGATTCGCGCTTATTGTGAGCCAGGTGAAGATGCGATTTTATATTGTCCACCAACTTATGGCATGTATGCGATAAGTGCAGAGACGATTGGTGTAGAGCAAAAAACCGTTTCTTTGAAGCCAGACTGGCAGCTTGATTTAGCTTCAATAGAAGAAAACCTGACTGATGTTAAGTTGGTATTTGTCTGCAACCCAAATAACCCAACAGGCAACTTAATCAATAAAGAAGACATTGTCGCTTTGTTAGAAATGACCAAAGACAAGGCAATCGTGGTGATTGATGAAGCTTACATCGACTTTTGTATGGAAGCGTCTTCAGTAGACTTACTTGGCCAATACTCTAACTTGGCGATTTTAAGGACCATGTCGAAGGCATTTGCTTTGGCTGGGTTGCGCTGCGGCTATACTATTGCCAATGAAGAAATCATCAATGTTCTACTCAAAGTCATTGCCCCTTATCCGGTTCCTCTTCCTGTCAGTGACATTGCCGTTAAAGCACTTTCAGAGGCTGGGCTAGCCAAAATGCAAAGTCAGGTGTTAGAGCTGAATGCAAATCGAGCCTACCTGAAAGCCGGGCTAGAGTTGTTGGAAGGACTAGCGGTTTTTGATGGCTGGGGTAACTACTTGCTGATTCAATTCCCTGATGGAGATGCACTGTTCAAATCTACTTGGGAAACAGGCATTATTCTACGAAATTCTCCATTGGAAAGCTGCGTTCGCATCAGTATTGGCAGCCGTGACGAGTGCGAAAAAGTACTTGGGTACATTAGAAATTACTATTCATAACGATAAAACTCGCTGTAGGATTTTGCCTGCGGCGAGTGACATATAAGATTTAAGGTAGTCGCCGTGAGCAAGCAACAGAAAATATTATTTATTGACCGTGATGGGACGTTAATCGTTGAACCACCGATTGACTTTCAAGTTGATCGTTTAGACAAACTCAAATTTGAACCCTTCGTTATTCCAAGTCTTTTAGCGCTGCAAGATGCTGGCTATAAGCTTGTTATGGTGACCAACCAAGATGGACTTGGCACTGATAGCTATCCACAAGAAGATTTCGATGCGCCTCATCAGATGATGATGGATATATTTGAGTCTCAGGGCGTGAAGTTCGACGACGTGCTGATATGTCCTCACTTTGATGAAGATAACTGTTCGTGCAGAAAGCCAAAATTAGGGCTAGTAAAAGACTATTTGCAACAAGGGCTCATTGATTTTAAACACTCTGTTGTTATTGGCGACCGCGCTACAGACATGCAGCTTGCAGAGAATATGGCAATTCGAGGCATCCAGTACAATCCAGAAACTATGGGCTGGCAGAAGATCCTAAAAGACCTCACGGTTAAACAGCGTGTTGCACAAGTCTCAAGAAAAACCAAAGAAACCGACATCAATATTCGCGTCAATTTAGATTCTACGGGAGACAACCAAATCTCGACGGGAATGGGCTTTTTTGATCACATGCTGGATCAGATTGCGACTCATGGCGGATTTAACATGCAGGTTGAAGTTGACGGCGACTTGCACATCGACGATCACCACACCGTTGAAGATACGGCACTCGCACTAGGGCAAGCGATTAAAGAAGCATTGGGTGACAAACGTGGTATCGGAAGGTTTGGATTTAGTCTACCGATGGATGAATGCTTAGCACAGTGTGCATTGGATTTATCTGGCCGTCCGTATCTAAAGTTTGACGCTAAATTTAGTCGAGAAAGTGTCGGTGATTTGTCCACTGAGATGGTGGTGCACTTTTTCCGCTCTCTAACGGATACGTTAGCTTGTACATTGCACCTTTCTTCTAGCGGTGACAACGATCACCACATTATTGAAAGCCTATTTAAGTCGTTTGGTCGAACACTAAGACAAGCAATAAAAGTAGAAGGGAACGATCTGCCAAGTAGTAAAGGGGTGCTGTAATGGCGGAACAAAAAGTTGTCATTATTGACACCGGATGTGCGAACATTTCCTCGGTAAAGTTTGCCATTGAACGTTTGGGTTATCAGGTTTCTATCTCGAAGGAGCCAGAAGTGGTGTTGTCAGCAGACAAGCTATTTTTACCCGGTGTAGGCACGGCGAAAGAAGCGATGAACAACCTAGAGCAGCGTGACTTAGTCGAATTAATCAAGCAGGTTGAAAAACCGTTACTCGGTATCTGCTTGGGGATGCAGCTTTTAGGCAAACTGTCTGAAGAAAAGGGCTCAGTAGCGACAGAAACCGTCGATTGCTTGGGGATCAGTCAAGGTGAGATTCGCTTGTTAGACACAGGCGATCTACCCTTGCCACATATGGGCTGGAATACCGTTGAGGCAAAACAAGGCAATCCACTTTTTAACGGAATAGAAAAAGGCAATTACTTCTACTTTGTACACAGTTATGCGATGCCAGTAGGCGAAGATACCATTGCACAATGCCAATATGGACAGCCTTTTACGGCCGCATTGCAGAAAGACAACTTCTATGGTGTGCAATTCCATCCAGAGCGCTCAAGTAAAGCAGGCTCAAAACTCATCCAAAACTTCTTAGAGTTATAAGGCGAACATTTTGATCATTCCAGCATTAGATTTAATTGAAGGCCAAGTCGTTCGCCTATTTCAGGGAGACTATGGCAAAGTAACAGAATACAAGGTCGATCCGGCCGAGCAGTTTAAGCTTTACCATGACGCAGGCGCGAATTGGTTGCACCTCGTCGACTTAACAGGTGCTAAAGACACACAAGCTAGGCAGCTTGACTTGATCGCCAAATTGCTTGCTAGCACGCCAGCTAATATTCAAATTGGTGGTGGTGTTAGGAGCGAGCAAGATGTATCTGATCTGCTAAATGCAGGTGCTCAGCGTGTGGTTGTCGGCTCCACTGCCGTCAAAAACAGACCACTGGTTAAAGAGTGGATGAGTAAGTTTGGCCCAGAGGCCATTGTGCTGGCACTTGATATCAATATTGATGAAAACGGTGTCCGCAGTGTCGCTACCTCTGGTTGGCAAGAAAACTCAGGCGTTACTATCGAAGAGCTCATCGAAGACTATTTAACAGTAGGTTTAAAGCATGTGCTGTGCACAGACATTTCGCGCGATGGTACGTTAGCCGGCTCGAATGTTGAGCTTTATCAAGACCTTTGCAAACAATACCCGCAAGTGCAATTTCAATCTTCTGGTGGAATCGGTTCTCTGGCAGACATTGAAGCTTTAAAAGGTTCAGGCGTTGCAGGCGTTATCGTAGGTCGAGCGCTGCTTGATGGTAAGTTTACAGCTGAGGAGGCGTTCGAATGCTGGCAAAGCGAATAATTCCATGCCTTGATGTCCGAGATGGACAAGTGGTGAAAGGCGTTCAGTTCCGTAACCACGAAATTATCGGCGACATCGTTCCCTTAGCTCAGCGATACGCGGAAGAGGGTGCAGACGAGCTGGTCTTTTATGATATCACCGCATCTAGTGATGGTCGCGTGGTGGACAAAAGCTGGGTCGCGCGGGTTGCGGAAGTGATTGATATTCCATTTTGTGTAGCTGGTGGGATTAAATCTGCTGAAGATGCGGCACGTATATTACAGTTTGGTGCTGATAAAGTGTCTATCAATTCCCCAGCGCTGGCGAACCCAGAGTTGATTACTGAGCTTGCCGATAAGTTTGGTGTCCAGTGTATTGTCGTTGGCATAGATTCTTACTACGACAAGGAAACAGGTAAGTATCAAGTCTATCAATTTACCGGCGATGAAGAGCGTACTAAAGCCACTCAGTGGGAAACTGAAAACTGGGTGAAAGAAGTGCAAAAACGTGGTGCTGGAGAAATTGTACTCAATATGATGAACCAAGATGGTGTGCGTAATGGGTATGATATTGAACAGCTCAACATGGTGAGAAAAGTGTGTCGCGTTCCTTTAATTGCCTCGGGTGGTGCTGGTGCGATGGAGCACTTTGCCGAAGCCTATCAAAAAGCCAACGTTGATGGTGCATTAGCAGCGTCAGTATTCCACAAGCAAGTCATCAATATTGGCGACTTGAAGCAGTATCTAAGACAGCAAGACATTGAGGTTAGAGTATGAGTTTTACCCAATCCAGCAACGAACAACTCAGCGAAAGAATCGATTGGGAAAAAGTCGAAGGGCTTGTGCCTGCCATCGTACAAGACTTTGAATCTAGTCAAGTTCTTATGATGGGCTACATGAATCAAGACGCTCTGAGCAAGACAATCGACACCCAAATGGTGACATTCTTTTCCAGAACCAAACAACGTTTATGGACCAAAGGTGAAACCTCCGGAAATGTATTGAATCTAAAAAACATTTCGCTCGACTGTGATAACGATACGCTGCTAGTGAAAGTTTTGCCCGTTGGACCAACCTGCCACACAGGCACAAAGACTTGTTGGGACGCTGACCCACAAGAAGAGTCGCAAATGGTGTGGTTGAGTCAATTGGAAAAATTGCTTGCTGAGCGCAAAAACGCTGACCCAGAATCTTCTTATACGGCGAGCTTGTATGCTAGAGGTACAAAACGCATTTCACAAAAAGTGGGTGAAGAAGGGGTTGAGGTGGCATTAGCAGCAACCTCTGGTGATAAGCCTGAGCTAATTTGTGAATCGGCGGATCTTATTTACCACTTAATTGTGTTGCTCCAAGATCAAGGGCTTTCGCTAAGTGATGTGGTCAATAAGCTGAAAGAAAGGCATAAGTGATTCATACCAATTAGGAAAAGTTATAGGTCAGCGAAGCTTATTCACTTAGATCATATTTATACTTAGAACGGTATAAGATGACGTTCTTGATTCTTTAAAATGCAGTGAAAACTTAATCTAAGCCGTAAGGTGCGTATAATGCTCCTTACGGCTTTTATATTTAACCTGAACTCGAGATAATTTAAGCCTATCAGCACCGCTCTTTTAGCGCCTAACGTCGTTAAAATCAACGCAATAGACTCGCTATTGCTTATGATTTTGCCTAGTTATTCATCTAAAATATCGGCACTGATATCTTCATCTGACTAATCTATTGAATATTTGGATTTTATTGACTTTCTTATCCCGAGCTCAGGTTATTCAAATGAAAATAATAAGAAGGATCATATGGCAGGTCATAGTAAATGGGCGAACATTCGCCACCGCAAAGCGGCCCAAGATGCAAAACGTGGAAAGATTTTTACTAAATTAATCAGAGAAATCGTCGTAGCGGCAAAGGAGGGGGGCGGTGAGCCAGACAATAACCCTCGTCTGAGAGCTGCAATAGACAAAGCGTTATCCAACAACATGACGCGCGATACGGTAAATAGAGCCGTGAGCCGTGGTGCAGGTGGTGAAGGCGATGACAACATGGAAACCGTGGTCTACGAAGGTTATGGGCCTGCTGGTACGGCTGTGATGGTTGAGTGTTTAACCGACAATAGAAACCGCACAGTTTCTGGAGTTCGACACGCATTTTCTAAGTCAGGCGGTAATCTAGGAACTGACGGTAGTGTTAGCTACTTGTTTAGCAAAAAAGGCGTAATCTCTTACGCGCCGGGTCTAGATGAAGACGCAGTAATGGAAGTGGCGTTAGAATCTGGAGCGGACGATATCGAAACAGGTGAAGATGGCGTAATCGATGTGTATACCACCACCAATGATTTCGGTTCAGTAAAAGATGCGCTTGATGCTGCAGGATTTGACGCTTCAAATGCAGAAGTGACTCAAGTGCCTTCGACAAAAGCAGAATTGGACGCTGACTCAGCACCAAAACTGCTTCGTTTGATTGATGCGCTGGAAGAACTCGATGATGTTCAAGAGGTGTACCATAATGGTGATATCTCGCAAGAAGTTGCAGATTCACTGTAATAGGAAGCCAATTTAAATCATGTCCATTATTCTAGGAATCGACCCAGGCTCAAGAGTAACTGGCTATGGAGTAATACGCCAGCAAGGACGCCATTTACAGTATATGGGGAGTGGCTGTATTCGGATGGCTGAAGGTGATCTAGCGAGTAAGCTGAAACAAATCTATGCTGGAGTGACCGAAATCATTACTCAATTTCAGCCGGATGTGTTTGCCATTGAACAGGTGTTTATGTCCAAAAATGCTGACTCAGCGCTCAAGCTTGGGCAAGCCAGAGGCAGTGCGATTGTCGCTGCCGCCAACGCTGAACTACCGGTTTTTGAGTATGCTGCTCGCCTAATAAAGCAGGCTGTGGTTGGCACGGGTGGGGCAGACAAAGCGCAGGTTCAACATATGGTACAGCACATGCTTGGCTTATCGAGTAAGCCTCAGTCAGATGCTGCCGACGCTTTGGGTGTCGCAATATGCCATGCGAACACGAACAAAACACTAGTGGCGTTAGCAGGTAAAGCACAAGGTGCTAAAAAAGGTCGTTACCGATAGATCCAAACAATCCTAACTTTATGTACCCAAACTCTCTCACGTCTTGAGATTGTTTGGGTATAAGTGTATAAGGTTGCTCATACCTAAGCAGTTAGCGGGTAGGGTTATTTTTCTAAGGAGAACTCTTTAGAAAGATGGTGAGCTAAGTATTTGAACATATTGAATGCAGCTGTCGTTTTTGCAGTTGGTAGGCCACTTTCATCTAAAAAGTATTCCCCATTAAATATCAGGACTTCGTCTTTTTCTTCTACCGATTCAGCGCGCATGCCCTCGATATAGTCTTTATGGTCTTGAATTAATTGGTTTGCAATTAATAGCAGATCAAAAGAAGAAATAACTTGCTTATTTTTCATTAATATACCTTACTAAAGCGACAAAGCTTAGAAGTCTATCGAGATAGATCTGAAGCGAACACATTTAAAATAATGTGATACAGAACATGATTTTGTCGTTTATAGTAGTCAAATTAGAGGTCTGAAGTCTAGTATTTGCCGCTTTCTATCCATGTAACGAAAGTTTGAGTGATAGGGTAAAAGTGAGAATTAAGTTTTCGCCTAGTTGTCATACGGTTGAAATTAATTTTTCAAAAAGAGATTGATCTTCTGGATTTCAGGCTCGATATTAAGAAAGAAGTAATATATTGGTACGTTGTGCGGGAAAGGCCGCACAGTGATGAAAGGCGTTTAAATCAATTATGGGTAAATCACTCGTTATCGTGGAGTCTCCTGCAAAGGCAAAAACGATAAATAAATATCTTGGTAAAGACTTTATTGTAAAGTCTAGTGTTGGACACGTACGTGATCTTCCAACAGCAGGCCAAAGTACTGGTAAAAAAGCTGCAGCAGTCTCTACTAAAGGCTTGAGCCCAGAAGAAAAAGCTCGCCTTAAAAAAGAAAAAGATCGTAAATCACTTATCAAGAAAATGGGTATCGACCCTTATCATGGCTGGGAAGCGAATTATCAAATTTTACCCGGTAAAGAAAAAGTTGTAGCCGAGCTGCAAAAGCTGGCAAAAGACGCCGACAGCGTTTATCTCGCAACCGATTTGGACCGCGAGGGAGAAGCAATCGCGTGGCATCTTCGTGAAATTATTGGCGGAGATGAAGAGCGTTATAAACGTGTAGTATTTAATGAAATTACAAAGAACGCTATCCAACAAGCCTTTGAATCACCGGGTGATTTAAACATGGATGGTGTAAATGCCCAGCAAGCTCGTCGCTTCATGGACAGGGTTGTGGGCTTTATGGTTTCACCACTGCTTTGGAAAAAAGTGGCACGTGGTTTGTCTGCTGGACGGGTACAGTCAGTTGCTGTGAAGTTGTTAGTTGAGCGCGAACGTGAGATCAATGCGTTTATTCCTGAAGAATTCTGGGATATTCACGCCGATACGAAAACTAGTGATAAGACCGATTTCCGTTTACAAGTCGCGCAAAAAGATGGTGCGGCATTTAAGCCTTCGAACAAAGAAGAAGTTGACAGTTCTCTTGCCGTACTTAAGCAAGCCGCTTATGAAGTATGCAAGCGCGAAGATAGGCCAACTTCGAGTAAACCTTCTGCTCCTTATATCACCTCTACCTTGCAGCAAGCGGCAAGTACCCGTCTAGGTTATGGCGTTAAAAAGACCATGATGCTTGCTCAGCGGCTTTATGAAGCGGGTTACATCACTTACATGCGTACTGACTCAACAAACTTGAGCTCAGAAGCAGTTGATGCGGTTCGTAGCTACATTACCTCTGAATATGGTGATGCTTACCTTCCTGCCAAAGCGAACGTTTATGGAAGCAAGGAAGGGGCGCAAGAAGCTCACGAAGCGATTCGTCCTTCTAGTGTTGAAGTGAAGGCTGAAGATTTACAAAGCATGGACCCAGATGCGCACAAGCTTTATTCATTAATTTGGAATCAGTTTGTTGCATGTCAGATGACCCCGGCTAAATATGATTCGACTACTGTCAGCGTTAAGGCTGCAGAATACACCTTGAAAGCAAAAGGTCGTATCCTTAAATTTGACGGTTGGACAAGAGTTCAGCGCCCTCTAGGCAAAAACGAAGACCAAATCCTTCCAGCGGTTCAAATTGGCGACAAACTCGATTTAATTACGCTTGACCCTAAACAGCACTTTACTAAGCCGCCAGCTCGATACACTGAAGCTGCTTTGGTGAAAGAGCTTGAGAAGAAAGGTATTGGCCGTCCTTCAACGTACGCATCAATCATCTCTACGATTCAAGACCGTGGTTATGTACGTGTTGAACAGCGTCGCTTCTATGCTGAAAAAATGGGTGAAATTGTTACCGACAGGCTTGATGATAGCTTCAACGACCTGATGAACTACGACTTCACCGCGCGCATGGAACAAAAACTTGACCAAATCGCCGAAGGTGAGCGTGGTTGGACCGCTGTGTTAGACAGTTTCTTCTCAGACTTTAGTGGCGATCTTGAGAAAGCCGAGCAAGATGAAACCGAAGGTGGTATGAAGCCGAATCATATTGTGATGACGGACATTGAGTGCCCGACTTGTTCTCGACCAATGGGTATTAGAACTGCATCAACGGGTGTTTTCTTGGGGTGTTCTGGTTACGCACTGCCTCCAAAAGAGCGTTGTAAGACAACCATCAACCTTGGTGACGAAGAAGGCATCGTTAACGTCCTTGAAGAAGATGTTGAAACAGCGGCACTTCGAGCGAAGAAGCGTTGCCCGATTTGCGAAACTGCCATGGATGCTTATCTCATCGATGACAAGCGTAAGATGCATGTTTGTGGTAACAACCCGAACTGCGATGGCTATATCGTTGAACACGGCGAATTCAAGGTTAAAGGTTACGATGGACCTGTCGTAGAGTGCGACAAATGTGGCTCAGACATGGTGCTTAAGAATGGTCGATTTGGTAAGTATATGGACTGTACCAGTGAAGACTGTAAAAACACCCGCAAGATTCTCAAAAACGGTGAAGTTGCGCCGCCAAAAGAAGACCCTGTGCACTTCCCAGAGTTACCGTGTGAGAACTCCGATGCTTACTTTGTATTGCGTGATGGAGCTTCTGGCTTGTTTATGTCAGCCAGTAACTTCCCGAAATCGCGTGAAACACGAGCGCCTAAAGTTTCTGAATTAGCAGAGTTTAAGGAACGGTTACCAGCTAAGTTTACTCATTTAGCGGAAGCTCCTCAGGAAGACCCTGATGGACGTCCAACGGTAGTGCGCTTTAGCCGTAAATCCAAAGAAAACTATGTTCGTTCAGAGATAGATGGGAAGCCTTCAGGTTGGACTGCATTGTTCATTGATGGAAAGTGGGAAATAACAGACAAGCGGAAAAAGCCTAAAAAATAACTCTGCTTGTATTTGAACTGCAAGATTACCATCGCATTATAGCGTGAGAAAAATATATATTTGAAGCCACTACTCAATGAGGGTGGCTTTTTTATTGAAACAGAAAAATCAAATATATTCTCAATAATATAGTGGCAGTCGGGTATATCGATTTTCAGGTTTATTACAACAGTATTAAAAACTGTAAAAAGTTCGCATTTAGTGTAAATACGTTAAAAATCACCATGATTTATCATGACTTTTTAGCAACTTATCTATTCTATTTATAGAATTCTAGCCTATTTACCTATTGACAAATTACGGTCAATACGAATCTCAGAATTAGTCAAATTTAGTGTCATTTTTCGCGAGACAACTATGCAATATCGCGTTATTGTATTGGTGGCATGTGATGAATCATGCATATTGTGCAAGGTTCGGTATAAAAATAGCGACAATATAACCAAATTATTGGAAGTATTTTCGAACAATAAATCATGCTTATAACAAGAAATAAAATCGAACTTTAGATCAGACTTTGTCAATTGGGTATGGGCTTAGTTGACTTTTAACAATGTCGACAGTTGGTAAACATAAAGTTCAGTAAGTTGAAAAGGATAAATGATTCTACGCAACAGAATCATTTGTAGATATAAAAAAGAACATGGAGATAAAAAATGGCTGGTGTATTAGGAATGATTCTTGCCGGGGGCGAGGGTTCACGTTTAAGACCTTTAACTGAATCTCGTAGCAAACCTTCGGTACCGTTTGGCGGGAGTTATCGTCTTATCGATTTTGCATTAAACAACTTCGTTAATGCTGATCTTATGAGAATTTATGTACTTACACAGTTCAAGTCGCAATCACTTTTCTATCATTTGAAGCAAGGTTGGAACATAAACGGCATCACAGATCAGTTTATCGATCCAATCCCAGCACAGATGAGAACAGGCAAACGTTGGTATGAAGGTACAGCAGATGCCATATACCAAAACCTTCGGTTCATGGAGCTATCAGAGCCAGATCACGTATGTATTTTTGGTTCAGACCATATCTATAAAATGGACATCAAGCAGTTCATCGACTTCCACAAAGAGAAAGAGGCATCTCTAACAGTCTCTGCACTGAGAGTTCCAATTGCAGAAGCGACTGAGTTTGGTGTTATAGAGGTTGATACGGAAGGTCGTATGGTTGGTTTTGAAGAGAAGCCCGCACAACCGAAGTCAATTCCTGGCGATCCAGAGCATGCTCTTGTATCAATGGGCAACTATGTGTTTGAAGCTAAAACATTATTTGCTGAGTTGATTGAAGATGCCGATAAGGAAGGTTCTAGCCACGATTTTGGCAAAGATATCATCCCAAATATGTTCCCTCGCGGAGATGTATTTGTTTATGATTTCAGTACCAACAGAATCACCGGAGAAAAAGAAGAAGTATATTGGCGTGATGTTGGTACTATCGACGCGTATTGGCAAGCCCATATGGATCTTCTGAAAAAAGACGCTCCTTTCTCTCTATACAATCGCAAATGGCCACTTCACACATATCACCCACCACTTCCACCCGCAACTTTCAGCGACTGTTCAAACGGTCGAGTACAGATTATTGATAGCCTAGTATGCAATGGCAGCTACGTTCGCGGTGCTCGTATAGAAAAGTCTGTCCTTGGCTTCCGTAGTAACGTTGCTTCATCTTGTGACATTAGCGAGAGTATTTTGCTTGGTGATGTTAAAGTCGGAGAGGGGTGCGTGTTACGCAGAGTCATCATCGATAAAGGTGCAGATATTGCTCCTGGTACACAGCTTGGCGTTAATTTACAAGAAGATAAAAAGCTATATCATGTATCAGATGATGGCATTGTAGTAATTCCAAAAGGAGCAAGAGTTGGCTACTAAGAGTTTATCTATTCTATTTGTAGCGTCTGAGGCAGAAGGGTTAATCAAGAGTGGAGGCTTGGCCGACGTGGCTAAAGCCTTACCCGAAGCTCTTCTGAATCTCGATCAAGATGTACGTTTGTGTATTCCTGCATATCGAAAAGTTTCAAATATAAACGAGTCACCTGTTTTGTTGGAGACTCGTCTCGATATGTGGCCCCATACCGAATATAAAGTTCGTGAGCTTCATGTTGCAGGGGTTCCTGTTTATGCAATTGATTGCCCGCAATATTTCGATCGCGATGAAATGTATGCGGAAAATAATCAAGCTTATGCTGACAATGGTGAACGTTTTGCATTTTTCAGTGCGGCTTGCTTGGACATGTTGCGTAAGCTTTCTTACAAGCCAGATGTTATTCATGCAAACGACTGGCATACAGGCTTGGTACCATACCTGCTCAAAAATCGCTATCGTTACGATACGTTCTACTCAAGTATTAAAAGTGTTCTCACCATTCATAACGCTGTATTTAAGGGTGTTTTTAGTTACGAAGAGCTCCATTGCTTGTTGGAGTTTCATTCCCGATTTGTCCCAGAAGCGGCCATCAGTTCAACGCATGTGACTATGCTCAAAGCAGGAGTGATGTCTGCAGACAAGATCAATGCTGTCAGTCCAAGTTACGCGGAAGAGCTTAAAACTGAGCTCGGTGGGCATGGGATGCATAAAGAGTTTAAAACTCGTGAGAAAGACTTAGTAGGCATATTGAATGGTTGTGACTACTCTTCTTGGAATCCGGAAACCGATGAATTCTTGCCACAACACTATTCTTCTGAAGTGAAGAGTATGAAGCTAGGCAAAAAACTAGCAAAAGCGACGTTACAAGATGAAGTTGGATTAAAGAGACGCGACGTTGCTATGTATGGCATGGTTTGCCGTTTGACGAGCCAGAAGGGTATTCACTATTTATTGCCGATACTCGATAAGTTTTTATCCCATGATGTGCAGTTGGTTATCGTTGGTACTGGTGACCCGATTTTAGCTAGCCAACTGAAAGAACTTTCCGCATTGCACGGAGAGAAATTTATTTTTATCGAAGCTTACAGCAACCGTTTAGCACACCTGGTTGAAGCAGGCTCGGATTTCTTCTTGATGCCATCTGAGTTTGAGCCTTGTGGGTTGAATCAAATCTACAGTATGGCCTATGGTACGTTACCAATTGTCCGTGGTGTGGGTGGATTAAAAGATAGTGTAACCGACTATTACCAAGATCGCGAAGCGGCAACTGGGTTTGTTTTCTATGAACCAACCCCTGTTGATTTACTTTTGACCCTTTTGAACTCTTTGTTGTTGTATACGCAAAATCCACAAGAGATGGAAAGGTTGCAGTCTTATGCAATGAAGCAAGATTTCTGTTGGAAAAATGCTGCGCAAGAGTACTTGGATTTATATCTTAGTGCATAGCAGATAGCAGATAGCAGATAGCAGATAGCAGATAGCAGGATGCAATTTATTAAGGCGCTTTTTGGCGCCTTTTTCTACATCTAGACTTCAATTGACTGCCCGCAATTCCAGCAAATAGCAAACTGTCCTTCGTTTTGCTCGTCACAGTGAGGGCATTTCCAATCCACTACATTACCTTGGGTTAGTCTAGATTGGTACTCTTTGATAATACTCGTGGCTTTGTCTTGGTGAAAAGGGTTGAGCAACCAGACATATGGCTCAGTATCTTCACCAAAAGGTAATTCACCTTGCAAGCCAAATAAACTTTCCCCTCTGACTTCACAGTCGACTCGCTCAGACTTTAAAAGCTCACAAACAAGGTGAGCTTCCGTAGGGTTTTTTGCCGTATAGAGCTTCATTAAGCACTGCCATTTTGTGTATTTGGTCCTAATTTAATTTTGGTCATGATCCACTTGGCTATAAACGGGAACAAGCCCAGTAACGCAAATGAACCAAGCACGATAGGAGATACTATGCCAGAAAGGCTATCGATTTGAGATAGCTGAGTCCCCGCATTTAGATATACCGCCGTGCCTGGTAGCATTCCAAGTTGACTGACTAGATAGAAGCGTAGAGTGCTTATAGGTGTTAATCCCATTAATAAATTAATAAGAAAGAAAGGGAATACAGGGATAAGTCTTAGAGAGAATAGGTAGAACGATCCATCTCTTTCAACGCCTTTGTTAATTGCGGATAACTTTTCACCAAACTTGCTTTGTACCCAATCACGAAGGAGATAGCGACTGCTTAGAAACGCCAGTGTTGCTCCAATAGTACTGGCAAAAGAGACCAAAATTAAGCTGTTCCAAAAGCCAAACAGGGCTGCCGCTAAAAGAGTAACGACTGCTGCGCCAGGAATAGAAAAAGCTGTGATAGCAACGTAAGCGAGGAAGTAAATCACTACGGCCGTAACAAAGTTATCGGAAATATATTGGTTAAGTAACTCTTGTTGAGCTTTTGCATTTTCTATGGTTAAGTACTGACCAAAATTGATACCAAGAAAAATAATCAGCAGGACTAAGATTGTTCCGATGATGAGCTTTTTATTCATTTGATTCTCCAGCAGCTACATAACTCTGTCTTTAAGAAGACAATTTGGCATTATCTGAGTATATAGACAGGAGCATAAAAAAATAAATTTCACCCATGTACAAAAAAACCGACATAAAGTCGGCTTTTTTATACTGAAGCTGAGGTTAAATTAACCGGCTTTGTAACTCTTCTTTCCTAGCTTGAGGAATGACGGACCAGTGCTTGCCTTGAATCGCTCCCTCTAAAGCCCACAGAAGCTCTAAACTCACATCAGTTGAATGAGTTTGTTTGATAGCTTTAAAAGCTTCAACAGAGCCTTTTTGCTCAAGTGCTTCCACAGATTCTATTCCTGCTCTTTTCAGCATTCTTTCGGTTGCTAGCCGAAGGTTAGGTAAGTCTTTTAACCTTGTCGGTTTGCCAACCGATTGAGAGACTTTCTCCTTCTGAGCAGAAAACCAAGCTTCTTTGGCACATTCAAAAGTTTGCTGTGGGTCTTTGTCCCAGTTATCCGGAAGAGCGAAGTACTTAGTGACTACAGGTAGCCCCTTTTTAGTGTATACGTAGGGTTCATATCCACGTGTTTTAAAGCTTTTCAATGCTTTATCATCAGCACGTATATGAAGTTTATCATTGGCGATAAGAGCGAACATTGTGTCATCAACAAATATTCCATAGCCACCGAACATAGAGCGAGATTTGATTCGTCCTAATGGCTCAAAGAGCTTCATTGAATCTTTTAAAATTGGTTTATCCATATCAACTAATCCCGAGCTTAGAGGATACGCACACGAAGGCATGCGATGAGTTTGAGACGTAGATGAACTACTATGCAGAAAGGTTGAATAAAAACTTTGGTTTATATTGCATAACGATCATCGGTAACCCCGCTACCTATTCTAAAAAGACTTAGGCCGGAAGCTTTGCGTCCCACTCTCTCAAGTGGTTTGCCTTGTGCGTATCATTATTAAGTCATTTAATAATAATTCAGATTTTGCGGAAAGGTTCACTTTTCTTGATATGAAACGTGATCTTGCTTCAGAGGGTGATTGTAAATAAATGCGAATGGATTTTAGGTTAAAATATGCGCTGAATTAAAATTCAGCGCATAAATACGATACATTCTGCCTATATATTTGGCTTATTTTCTGATATCTCTAACAGTATCGCGCTCGACTATCTCAGGTTGCATCTCGAACACGCGTTTTTCGTGTTTTTTATCTTTGATTCGTTCTAAAAGTATTTCGAACGCGTTTTTACCGACACGACGTTTAGGTTGGTGGATGGTTGTGAGTGGCGGAGAAAAGTATTCAGCTAGCTCAATATTGTCGTAGCCAATCACAGATATATCATCAGGAATGCGTATACCTTTTTGCTGAAGTCGGCTCATTAATCCCAGAGCCATGGTGTCATTGAAACAAAATACCGCCGTTGGCTTTTTGTCCATGACTGCAATCTTGTCTGCGGCAAGAACAGCGGTATCACACTCAAAGTTACCTTCTAAAATCCAATCATTGTTTACTGGGATATTTTCTTCGTTTAGAGCTCTGGTATAACCTCGGATGCGTTCTTGGCAGGCGGCCTTTTCTAGTTGGCCACTCAAGCAAGCGATATCTCTGTGACCTCTGTCCAACAGGTAGCGGGTAGCTAAATAGCCACCTTCTTCAGAATTATCGATAATTTTATCTGCTTGAGAACTTTCAGGTCCCCAGTCCATAATCACTTTAGGGATATCGGGGTGGCTATCAAGCATTTCCAACAGCTCTTCGGTGAGATCTGAGCACATAACCAGCATGCCATCGACTCGCTTTTCCGCAAGCATACGTATGTAATCTTTCTGCTTTTCGTAGATCCCGCCAGTGTTACATAAAATCAGAGTATACCCTTGTCGGTAACAATAGCTTTCGACACCATCAATGACTTCAGAAAAAAACAAATTAGTAGATTGAGTAACCAGCATACCAATTGTCCGGGTAGTGTTGCACTTTAGGCTCCGTGCTACAGCACTAGGAGCGTAGTTTAGTTCCTTGACCGCTTGCATCACTTTTTCTTGGGTCGCTTCGGCAACAAAACGAGTCTTATTGATAACGTGTGAAACGGTTGTCGTCGATACACCGGCTAAGCGTGCAACATCTTTAATGGTGGCCATAACGTGCTGTCCTGTTAGTTACTACCTACCTCAGCTCCAGAAGTAGGCAGAAAATTTAGTTGTAAAATGTTCTAAATAAGGCCTGCCTAACTCACTTTTTCAGAAAGTTTGGCAGGCCCTACTAGGGTGTGTTGACCTTTCGAGGTTAAATTTTGTTCAATTTTAAGGCTTTTAATCGATTGCGTTGTTATTTTGTAGTGATTTAGCGCTATTGGGCGAACAAAAACCTACCTTACTAACATAATGTGGTTATTTTGTCACGAATTTCGCCCTACAGTGTCGGGTGAAGCAAGGTATTCGCAGTCTAATTCTAGAAAAGAAACTAACAGGCGAGTAAACGCTGCATAAAAGCCAAAATTGTCTTTTGCGTTTACTTGCTCTCGAAAATCATACATCCAAGAGAGTAGATAGCTGCGGATAAAGGTTTCTTGTTCTTTTAAAGCATTTTCAAGGTGTGGGAGCTGCTCGAGTTCATTTGATCGGATAATGAGGTTTCCTAAAAAGTCCAATATGTTAGAAATATGATCGGCGGGCTCATTTTGAATTTGGTCGAGAGTAATATTGTGCGATTGCATTATCTTGACGATTTCCTGTGCGGAAATCTTGTTCGCAGGATTGGCCATATTACGATAACTTGAAGCGCAGGCAGAAATTGCGCGTTTGTCTGAACTTAAAAAAAGATCATCAAAATCTGACGATAGCTGAATTTGTGGGTCATCCATTAGAACTATTTTGTCGATGCAGTGCAACAGGTCATCACTGGGCTCAGTAAGGACTGGGACATCACCTAACCCTTCAATAAATGTTCTGATCTGTGAGCTTCGATATTGCTCTAACTCTGCGTCAGATAGTTCTTTAATGAATATGCTCGAAATCCACCAATATATTTCTGCGCGTTTATCGTTAAATGCTTTTAAGTCGATCATGCTTGCGTAAATGTTCCGTTCATGCTTTTAGTGTAATCAATAAATGGGAATCTGCTCGCAAATTGATGTATTCTTATGTGTGCGGTGAGGGGAAATACAGTTGTTCGACAATAAAGGAGAAGCGTTGAGCCCACTCTAAAAGCAGGCTCACGAGATTATTGTTCTTGAGTATTCTGGTTGGAAGAGCCAGCAAGATCTTTAGAAACCCAGTCACGCATTGATTGCCAAATTAAACCTAGGCGTTCATGCCAATAGATTTCAGTTTGTTCAAGGTACTTGGCCTTTGGCGTATATTTATCCCAAGGTTGAGAGATATTTTTATGTGCTAGGAAGTTGGTTGGAGCTGGGAGAGGATTCAATCCCACGGAATGAAATTCGTTTAGAGCCCTTGTCATATGACTTGCGGAAGTGACTAACACTAGCCGCTTCTGTTTGACGAAAGCCGCGGCTTGACGTGCTTCTTCCCAAGTGTCCTGAGCCGTTTCAAGCAAGATGATATCGGATTTTGGAACACCCAACGCAAGCGCCACTTTTGCCATCATTCGAGCGTTGCTTACTTCTGAACCGGCCGCATAACCGGACAAAATCAATTTTGAACCAGGATACATACGCATGATGCGTATACCTTCTGCAAGACGCATTAGTCCAGTTCTACTTAGTTCCGAAGTGGGTGGGATTTGATCATCAACTACGTGACCGCTCCCTAGTACCATGACATAGTCAACAGATTCGTCGACAGGGAAAAAAGCCCCATGTTGTCTTTCTAATGGCATTAAAAGGCGGCTTGAAACAGGTTGGAAAGAAATTAAAAAGATACCTGTTAGGGAAAATAAAACAATTAAGCAACCAGTTTTACGTCTGGTAGTAAACATAATTAGCATTAGGCCTAAAAAGCCAAGAATTAGCATGGCAGGCAAAGGCATTAGCATTGAAGAAATTAATTTTTTCAGCACAAACATTCTCAAATAGTCCGAAAAATCATCAGTTGATTACAAAAAAGAAATAAACCTTCTTTATTCCTACCGTTCATATGACAGAATAGCAGCACGATTAGCTATCATAACGTACCGACTGTGACTCAAGACCGCAATTTCGACGATATTGCCCACAAATTTGCAAAAAATATATACGGATCAGATAAAGGAGAGATCCGTCAACACATTGTTTGGCAAGATCTTCTCAGTATTTTAGATGTATTGGAAGCCCCAAAAAAATCTCTGCATGTGCTTGATGCAGGGGGAGGGCTGGCGCAGATGTCGCAAAAGCTTGCTAAACTCGGACACGAGATTACACTATGCGATCTATCATCTGAGATGTTGCAGTTGGCAAAAAAAGATATTGAAAAGTGTGGGCTCCTAGATTCCTACCGCTTTGTCCATGCTCCGGTTCAATCCATTTCAGAGCACCTAGAACAACCTGTCGATTTACTGATGTTTCATGCCGTCATGGAGTGGCTTGCAGAGCCAAAGTCTGCACTGAGCACAGTTTTACAACAAGTCAGGCCAGGTGGGGTCGCTTCTGTTATGTTCTATAACCATCATGGATTAATATATAAAAATGTCACCTGTGGAAACATTCCTCACATATTAGAGGGAATGCCTCATAGAAAGAGATTTAAGCTGCAACCACAGAAAGGACTCTTACCAGAAGACGTCTATCAATGGATAGAGGAACAAGGATTCGAGATTTGTGGCAAATCAGGGATTCGCTGTTTTAGCGATTACATAGGGAATATGGAATACATGGGTGACTATCAATTCGAAGACGTACTAGCGCTCGAACAACAATTGTGTAGAAAAGAGCCCTACTTATCCTTGGGCCGATACATACATGTATGGGCTAGGAAGAAAGAACAATAGGAATAAGGATGAGCGAAGAGACTCAGCACGTTGCCGAGCAGCCGATTGAAGAACTTGTCGGCTGGATACAGCAGCATGATTTCTCCTTACACCTCTCAACTGAACGACTTGCATTTCTCATTGCTTTAGCGGTACTGAGCAACGAGAGATTTGATGAAGAGATGGGTGAAGGAGAGTTGCACGATGCATTTATTTTCGTGACCAAAATGTTTGAACAAACAGGGGAAGCGACTGCATTTCGTGCCAACAACGCCATTAATGAAATGGTTTCTCAACGACTGTTAAGTCGATTTACTAGTGAAGTTACTGATGGTGCAAGCATTTATCGCTTGTCGCCGCTTGCTATTGGCATTACCGATTATTATGTACGCCATCGAGAGTTCTCAAAACTGAAGCTCTCTATCCAACTTGCCATCGTTGCGGATGAAATGGCAAAAGCCATAGAGGCAGCCCAGAAGGGCGGCACAGCAGGGCATTGGAAGAAAAATGTTTATGGCGTACTTAAGTACTCAGTAAGCGAGATATTTGACCAAATTGATCTCAACCAGCGTGTTATGGATGAGCAACAGCAACTTGTTAAAGAACAAATTGCAGAGCTACTGAATAAAGACTGGCGAGAAGCGATTAATAACTGTGAAGCTTTGTTAACCGAGACTTCAACCACATTAAAAGAGTTGCAAGATACACTGCAAGCAGCGGGTGATAATCTGCAGACTCAGCTTTTAGATATTCAAGAAATTATCTATGGAAATGAAGAGCTAGAGTTTATTGCTGAAACCTTGTATTCACTTCAAATGAAACTCGATCGCATTACAAGCTGGGGCCAGCAAGCGATCGATTTGTGGATTGGTTACGACAGGCATGTTCACAAATTTATCCGTACCGCGATAGATATGGATAAGAACCGTGCATTTAGTTCTCGTCTTCGTCAGTCGGTACAAGAGTACTTTGATTCACCTTGGTACCTAACGTATGCTGATGCGGAAAGACTGACCGATATGAGAGATGAAGCGTTAGTTCTGCGTGATGATGAAGTCACAGGCCAAGTGCCTCTTGATGTGGAATACGAAGAATTCCAACAAGTAAACGATGAGCTTTCTGAGCGAATTGGTGAAATGTTGCAAAGCCATAAAGAACGTTCCGCGCCAATCGATCTCGGTTCGGTATTGCGCGATTACTTGTCATCTCACCCACAAGCCCACCATTTTGATTTAGCCCGTATCGTTATCGACCAAGCGGTTCGCTTGGGGTATTCCGAGTCTGATTATCAAGCGATTCAACCTGATTGGCAGGCAATTAACGAATATGGCGCAAAGGTACAAGCGAATGTCATTGACCGATACTAATAACGAATACATGCCTGACAATCTGGTTAAGGCAATATCAAATCCTCTTTTTCCTGCGTTAGACAGTATGCTGCGAGCAGGAAGACATATTTCGAGCGAAGATCTCGACAACCATACCTTGCTAACAGATTTTGAGTCGGAATTAGCCCAATTTTACAAACGCTACAACACCGAGTTAGTGAAAGCTCCAGAGGGCTTTTTCTATCTTCGCCCACGCTCAACATCGTTGATTGGCAGAAGTGTTCTGTCGGAGCTGGATATGCTAGTCGGTAAGGTTTTATGTTTTCTTTATCTAAGTCCAGAGAGGCTTGCCCACGAAGGCATTTTTACCAACCAAGAGCTATACGATGAGCTATTGCAGCTCGCTGATGAGAAGAAACTGATGCGATTGGTGACAAACCGAGCTACTGGGTCCGATCTGGACCGTGAGAAATTATTCGAGAAGGTTCGCACCTCACTGAGACGCCTAAGACGCCTCGGTATGACTATCAATATTGGTGAAACGGGTAAGTTTCGTATTAGTGAAGCGGTTTTCCGCTTTGGAGCTGATGTGCGCACCGGTGACGACGCTCGTGAGGCACAATTACGCTTGATTCGTGATGGTGAAGCAGTGGTACATGACTCTAAGCCGGATCAAGCTAGCCTGTTGGAAGATGAAGAGCTAGTAGACAATGAGAATAATTCTGAGTTAGAAGGTGAAGTATGATTGAGAGAGGTAAATATCAATCTCTTACGATGATCAACTGGAATGGCTTTTTTGCCCGTACTTTTGATATCGATAACTTAGTGACCACACTATCGGGTGGTAACGGAGCGGGTAAATCGACCACAATGGCGGCCTTCATTACCGCACTTATACCCGATCAAAGCTTACTTCACTTTCGCAATACGACTGAAGCCGGTAGTTCGCAGGCTTCAAGAGATAAAGGCCTGTTTGGTAAGCTCCAACCCGGTGCCTGTTATGCGGCGTTAGATGTCGTTAACTCAAAAAAACAAAGAGTAATTTTTGCCGTTAAGCTGCAACAAGTCGCTGGCCGCGATAAGAAAGTGGATATCAAGCCATTTATTATTCAAGGCTTGCCAAGCGATATAAAGCCCACCGATGTTTTAATCGAAAATGTCTCCGATAATCATGCTCGTGTGCGACAAATTAATGAAGTCAAAGATAAAGTTGGTGAAATAGAAGGCGTCTATTTCAAAACCTTCAACTCTATCGTTGACTATCACGCGCAGATGTTTGAACTCGGCGTAGTGCCAAAGAAATTACGTAATAGCAGCGACCGCTCAAAGTTCTATCGACTCATTGAAGCTTCGTTATATGGTGGTATTTCTAGTGCGATTACACGCTCGCTGCGTGACTACCTTCTACCGCAAAATGGTGGAGTGAAGAAAGCATTCCAAGATATGGAATCCGCACTTCGTGAAAACCGCATGACGTTGGCTGCGATTCAAACCACGCAAGCTGACCGTGATTTGTTCAAGCACTTGATCACTGAATCGACAAACTATGTTGCGGCTGACTACATGCGCCACGCCAATGAGCGTCGTAAAAAGTTAGAGCAAACACTGTCACTTCGCAGTGAGCTGCAAAAATCCAACTCAACGCTTGTTGAGCAGACAAATCTACTCAATAAAATTAAGCAAGATTTAGAAATCTTAGCCGAGCAAGAGTCGTCACTTGAGCAAGATTTGCAAGCTTCGAGTGACCACTTGCAACTTGTTCAGACCGCTATTCGTCAGCAAGAAAAAATTGAACGTTACCAAGAAGATTTAGAAGAGCTTGGTGAGCGCCTTGAAGAGCAAGTGATGATTGTTGAAGAGGCGCAAGAAAGGTTGTTGATGGCTGAAGAGCAGTCTACTTTTGCTGAAGAAGAAGTGGACAGTCTAAAAACACAATTAGCCGACTATCAGCAAGCCTTGGATGTGCAGCAAACTCGTGCATTGCAATATCAGCAAGCAGTCCAAGCCTTAGAAAAAGCTAAGGATGTATTGGGAGATGAGAGTGTTAGTGCTGAAACTGCTACTTCTTTGCTCTCTGAACTGAAGCAAAATGAAAGCGAGCAAACTAGTCACTTACTTTCGCTAAAGCACAAGCTCGATATTTCATCAGCAACGGCAAAACAGTTCGACAAAGCGTTTAGCTTGGTTAAAAAAGTCGATGATTCAGTTGAACGAAAAGATGCTGCCCAGTTTGCTAAACTGTCCATCGAACAGCTGCGTGAAGCTAGCGTAATCGTGCAAAACGAACAGCAGTGGCGCTCTCAATGCCGAGATATGGAGCGTTCGCTGGCACAAAAGGCTCAAGCTGAAACGTTAGCAAAAGAATTCCAACAAAAAAGCAATGTGTTGATTGCCGATGAACTTGCATTAGAACAGGAGCAAGAACGGCACAATGCCATTATCGACGAAGTAGAACTCACGCTTGAAGAATTGCGTGAAAAACGCAGTGAGCAGAAACGTTTAGATAGTGATTGTGACAGTGAAATCAAGCAACTTGAAGCCAGCGCTCCAGCTTGGATTGTTGCTAATGATGCGCTAGCTAAACTGCAAGAGCAAACGTCTGCGGACTTATATGATAGCCAAGCGGTAATGACACAAATGCAGTCGGTGCTTGAGCAAGAACGTACGCTGACTGTTGAAAAAGAAAAGCTCGCCATTAAGCGCAACGAAGTAGAGCAAGAAATTGAGCAGATCGCATCGCCCGGAGGCTCAAACGATCCGAGGCTAAAAGGGTTAGCGGATATTTTAGGCGGTGTTTTACTATCGGAAATCTATGACGATATTACCCTTGAAGATGCACCTTACTTCAGTGCGATTTATGGTCCGGCACGTCATGCGATAGTCGTTTCCGACTTGGAAGGCATTCAAGAAAAACTCACGGGCTTAGACGATTGTCCAGATGATTTATATATCATCGAAGGTGATGTTGACGCGTTCGACGACAGTACCATGATGGTAGATGAACTCGATGGTGCTGTGTGCGTTCAGCTTAATGACAGACAAGTCCGTTATTCTCGTTTCCCGAAAATACCTTTGTTTGGCCGGGCGGCTCGTGAGCAGCGTTTAGAAAACCTGCGTGAATCCAGAGAAGAAGTCGTTGAGCAGCACGCGAAAGCTGCGTTTGATAGCCAGAAGCTGCAACGATTGTTCCAAAGCTTTAATGATTTTGTTGCCAAGCATTTACAGGTTGTCTTTCAAGATGATCCAGAGAAAGCATTGCAAGCTGTTCGTGAGAAGAAGAATCAAATCACGCGCGCTTTATCTGAAATTGAAGCTCAAGAGCAGCAACATCGAAGCAGGTTGAATGAAAGCAGATCAGCATTATCATTGATAGCAAAGCTGTCGCCAAACTTAGCTTTGCTTTCAGACGACTCTCTACAAGAGCGGCATGATGAACTCCATAGCAAATTACAAAGTTTGTTAGAACAGAAAGCATTCGTTAGTCAGCATGGTAAAACTCTGAAAGAACTTTCAGGTATTGTGAATGCGCTTGAGGCCGATCCAGAGCAATTTGAAACTCTAGAAAGTGAGTATCAAAGCGCAGATACAAGTCTACAAGCACTAAAAGCCCAAATATTTGCTCTGTCTGACTTATCGGAGAGAAAACAACATTTCAGCTATTCAGACTCCGTTGACATGCTCAACCAAAGTAGTGAGCTCAGTGACAACCTTAAGCGTAAATTGGTCGATGCAGAACGAACGAAAATTCGTTCACGCGATGAAGTGAAACAAGCGCGAAGCCAAGTCAGTCAGTACAACCAGTTGATGGCTTCTTTAAAAAGCTCTTACCAAGCGAAACAAGAAACGGTGCAAGAGTTTCGTACCGAAATGAGCGAACTAGGCGTCGTGGCTGACGAAGGTGCTTTGGTACAAGCACAGCATCGCCGCAATGAATTGCAAGAGCAGCTGCAAGGTGCTCGAAATCGCAAGAGTGAATTCGAACGCACGACCACTTCGACTGAGCTAGAAATGAAGAGCTTACTCAAGCGAGCGAAAGCGGCTAAGAAGGAGTATATCGAGCTTCGCACTTTTGTTGTTGCTGCCAAAGCTGGCTGGTGCTCTGTACTGAAGCTGGCGAGACAAAACGATGTAGAAAGCAAGCTAAACAGACGCGAGCTTATTTACTTGTCCGCTGAAGAGCTACGTTCGATGTCGGATAAATCTCTGGGTGCACTGCGTTTAGCGGTTGCTGATAACGAAAACCTGCGTGACGCACTGAGATTGTCAGAAGACAACGCGAGGCCAGAGCGTAAGGTATTGTTCTACATTGCAGTGTATCAACATCTACGCGAGCGTATTCGTCACGATATTATTCAAACGGCGGATCCTGTTGAAGCTATTGAAGAGATGGAAGTGGAACTTGCGAGGCTCACTGAAGAGTTGACTCAGCGTGAAAACCGCCTTGCAATCAGCTCTGCATCGGTTGCGACCATCATTACCAAAACCATTCAGCGTGAGCAAAACCGAATTCGACTGCTCAACCAAGGTCTGTCGAATATTGCTTTTGGTCAGGTAAAAGGTGTTCGCTTAAACGTGAAAACTCGTGATAGCCATTCCGTGTTATTGCGTGGGCTGTCTGAGCATCAATCGCAGCATAAAGACCTATTTGAAAGCTCTAGGCTCACCTTTTCAGAAGCGATGGCGAAACTATTCCAGCGAGTGAATCCACATATCGACTTAGGCCAACGTTCTCCGCAAATATTTGGCGAAGAGTTATTGGACTACCGCAACTACTTGGAATTGAGCGTTGAGGTTAACCGTGGCTCTGATGGTTGGCTACAAGCCGAATCTGGCGCACTTTCAACGGGTGAAGCGATAGGTACTGGTCAGTCAATTTTGTTGATGGTCGTTCAAAGTTGGGAAGAAGAAGCACGCCGCTTGCGCAGCAAAGAGATCATCCCATGTCGATTGCTGTTCCTAGATGAGGCTGCACGATTGGATGCGAAATCTATCTCGACACTATTTGAATTGTGTGAACGCTTAGACATGCAACTTCTAATCGCAGCCCCTGAAAACATTAGCCCCGAAAAAGGCACCACCTACAAGCTGGTACGTAAAGTGTTTAAAGACCACGAACACGTGCATGTGGTTGGCCTTCGAGGATTTGGTCAGGCCAAGCAAAGTGATCAGGAAGAAGAGCTAGCAGAAGAAGTGTAAACTGTTCTTACTACTAAGCCCCAAGTACTGAAATACTTGGGGCTTTTTGTCTCTATTGCAAAGGAAAGTCTAAACGATTAGTGACGACAGGTTTCAAGACGCTCCAAACTGCCTTGCAGCATATTTTACTCTCTCAGCAGGCTTAGGGTACTCAAGTGACACACCCATAGACTCTATATGATGAAGCCTTGGTAGTAGGCCAGCACCGTTGGCAATCTGAATCGCCAATCCCGGGCGAGCATTGAGCTCTAGCACCATTGGTCCTTCTTCTTTATCCAACACCATGTCTGTGCCCATGTAACCGAGGCCAGTCATCTCCCATGCGCCAGCTGCAAGAGTAAGTAGCTTTTCCCAATGTGGAACAGTTAAAGTGAGCAGATCTTTGCCAGTGTCAGGGTGTTGTTCGATGGGTTTATCGTATTGGACGGCACGGATGGCTTTGCCAGTGGCGATATCTAAGCCTACTCCGACTGCTCCTTGGTGCAAGTTTGCTTTGCCATCCGATGCCGCTGTTGAACAGCGCATCATTGCCATAACGGGATAGCCCTTAAACACAATGATGCGAATATCCGGTACACCCTCGTAGCTAAAACCTTCAAAGCAATCATCAAATTTAATCAGGTTTTCTACTACGGCTACATCGTTTTTTCCGCCCAAGGAAAATAGACCCGCTAAAGCATTCGATAAGTGGCGTTCTACATCTTCTTTACCAATGACTTCACCAGATGGTTTTGTGTAACGGCCATCTTCATGAGACAAGATGACCAAAATACCTTTTCCGCCACTGCCATGAGCTGGTTTGATGACAAAGCCGGGCCAGTCTTTGATCATCTTGTGAATGCCTTTGACTTCTGCTTGATGGCTAATCACGCCGATTAATTTTGGAACGGTACATCCAGCTTGCTCAGCGAGGAGCTTCGTTTTTAATTTGTCATCAACCATCGGAAACTTAGAGCGGTCATTATATTGCCCGATATAGTGGTTGTTCCTTTGATTCATGCCCAGTATGCCTTTATGACGGAGTTTACTGGGTGATGTAAAACAAGATAACATCTTTAGTCCTCCGTTAAAGGCTTGAAGCGGCGAAGTTCAGTTAAACGATAGCCTGTGTAAGTACCGAGCATCAAAATGCACGCCATTACGATGAGCTGAACACCAATGAAGTTAAATGTTAGATGTTGTATGTACGAGTTTGTCATGCCAAGGTACACGATGACCGCTGTAAACAAGGAGCCTCCTCCCTGGATGAGCACTTCTTTTGCTCCTTCCTCTTCCCAGAGAATCGACATTCTTTCTACTGTCCAAGACAAAATGATCATTGGGAAGAACGTAATAGTGAGGCCTTCCGTTAAGCCTAGTTTAAAGGCGAGTACCGTAAAGAGGGCAATAATCATGATGACAGCAATAATCACAGCCGATATTCGCGCAACCAGTAGTAAGTTGAGTTTGGATAAGTAACTTCGAATAATTAGTCCAGTACCAACAATCAACAGAAAGCCAATAATACCGGTTAAAAGCTGAGTTTGAACAAAAGCAACTGCAATCAAAACAGGCATGAATGTACCTGAGGTTTTTAAACCAACAATGACGCGCAGGAACACGACAATCAAAGCACCAATTGGAATCAACATAATGGTTTTGAACATGGCTTGCTCTTCCAGTGGCAGGCTATGAATCGATAGATTTAACAAACCATCTGCTTCTACTTTATCTCTAGTTGCTGCTTGGGCTGACACTTTTTGCTCGATCATCGAGAAATGAACTTGGCTATTTTGTCCGCCAATCACGTCCAACAATGAGACATTGGATTCATCCCAAACTAACAGATTCGATTGAATATCTTGGCTTACGGTATTTGGATTAAATAACACCCACTCACTGCCGTTCCACACTTCATTCATTTTTTGCAGTTGCTGACGTCTGCGGCCATCTTGTAGCTCAATGACACCAACGATCTTATTGGCAATATTGGAGTACGACAATAGCTGATGAATGACCTCGACTTTGCTCATACTGTTTAGAAGTAAGGCTGCGTTTTGACTTTCATTGTCATTGATAAATTTGATTAATTCCCGAGTGAAAGTGACGTCATCTGCTGACAGTCGATTGGCTCTTTGGATTAGAGCGGTAGCCGCTGCTTCAGTTGGTCCATCGAATGTCGGTTTTTTTATTTCTCCAGTTGGAGGCTCTGCTTTAAATCGGGATTGTGGGTCGACCAAAAATTGAGTCTTATAGTAGATAGTTTGGGGGCCCTTTGCATCACGGATAGTCCATTCTGCGCGCTCGCCTGATTCTGATTTGACGTAGGAAACGCCATAGCCAGGAGAAGAAGAGGAGCGACTAGTTCTAGTATAACCATGTTGTGTGTCTGGGATAGCAAGAGAAATCTTGACTGGTTTATCTAAGGCTGAGAATTCAATGCGTGCTTCAACATCCCATACTTGGCGGGTATCGCCCGGCAAGTATGGAACACCATAGTGCTGGTGTCGAAAGACACTTAGTAAGATGCCAACAGCAATCAGCATAAACACTGATAGATAGAAGGGAATTCTGGATGTCATAAGCGTCCTTTCTTTTTTCTAATTTCTTACTTTTCCGTTTGCAAAAACTGTTTACTGACGTCGACAACTGCTATGTCACGTATAAACTCTCGACCTAATAGCACTGGATATTTCATCTGGGTCCTATCTGCTAAGGTAAACTGAACTTTTTCATGGATTGCTCCAACTTTAATCCATAGTTCGATGACGGCTCTACGCTTTGCTTTGCTTACGGTCGCTTGCCTTACTTTAACATGTTTAAGTACAGGTGCTTCAAGCCAAACTTTATCATCAATGGCCTGTTTTCCATCAAATAAGTGAAACTTAACCCATTGCTGACCGTTGCGCTCAAATTCTTGAATATTTACCGCATTCAGTGATGACGTCGCGGCACCAGTGTCGATTCGTGCTGTAAAGTTTTTATCAATAGAGTCGATGTGGACAGTCTCTAACTCACCAAGCATGTTTTTTGTTGTTGGCTGCTGTTGGGCTGTTGCAGTGGGGGAGGGTTGCTCAACAACAGGCTTAACTGAAGCGTTTGTCGTATGGCTGATGTTATCTTTATGGTATTTCTCTATGTCCGAATTTAGCGTATTCACTTCTGAGCGAAGGCTAGATATTTGTAGAGCTTGCCTTCTCAATTGAAGGTTGAGTTCGTTAATTTTTATATTGACGTTGTGTTCTGAAGCTTTGATCGCTTTGAGGTTCTCTTGGTGATATTGTTCGCCATTTACCAAGCTGCACCCAGACAAAAAACTGAATACCAATACTGGGGCTATTTTCTTATACATTTAAAACCTTATTGCTTGGATATAAAACGAAGTGTGCGCTGAGTGTAGCGTAGAAAAAAGGAGGCGTGAAGCCTCCTAAAACCAGTGTGTGACAGTGCTAGGTCAAATATAACGCAAAGCTAACACAATGTTGATTAAGGTTTGTCCGCAATCAAAATCGCTCGGCGTGGTGCAGGGTGGCCTTCCGTTGTTTTACTTGGATCATTTTCGTCCAGATAATCTGGGAGAGAGTTGTGAGTCATCCACTCGGTTGTTCGCTGTTCGCCCGTAGTAGTGATGTTTTCATCAACAATACGCACATTTTCGAAACCACATTTCTCTAGCCACACTTTGAGGGCTTTCGCCGATGGGAAAAAGTACACGTTTCTCATTTGCGCGTAACGGTCAGTTGGCACTAGTACCGCATTTTCATCGCCATCAATAACTAATGTTTCTAATACTAGTTCGCCACCAGATACGAGTTGATCTTTAAGTTGAAGCAAATGGTCGAGAGGAGAGCGGCGGTGATACAGAACGCCCATGCTGAATACGGTGTCGAACGCTTCCAATTTCGGTAGTTGTTCTATTCCTAGAGGCAATAGGTGCGCCTGTTGGTTATCGCCCATCAACTTGCGAATTGCTTCGAATTGGATAAGGAACAGGTGTGATGGGTCGATACCGACACACGAACGCGCGCCTTCGCCAAGCATACGCCACATGTGATAGCCGTTGCCGCAGCCCACATCGAGGACTGAACGGTTTTTCAAGGGTGAGATATGTGGAAGCAAGCGATCCCACTTCCAATCACTGCGCCACTCGGTATCAATGTGTATTCCGTGAACGTTGTATGGGCCTTTTCGCCAAGGGTGGAAAGTTTTGAGTAGGTTTTCTAACTTTCTTAATTCACCTTGATGCATTGGCTCATCGTTGGCGATAGTAACGGAGTCTTTAAGGTTGATAGAATCTGGTTTTGCAGAAGAGATTTTGTTTAGTGCTCTTAACCAGCGGTCAAAGTCGCCATGCTCTGCATTAGACCAATCAGTCAGTTGCTGTGGCAGAACATTTAGCCAAGGTTGTAGGCGAGTATCTTGAGCTATTAGTTGGTAAAAATTGGCGAAATCAAACATGTTAATCTATCGACTTTTTAATAAGTTAGTTGGATATTGATATTTATTTAATGGCAAACATAGAGCCAAAGTTAAAGCATTGGAACCACATTTCACAGCTAGAGAAACCAATGCCTTGTAACCTTTCTTTGTGCATTGCGATAGAGTCAGGGCGCATGACATTTTCAATGGCACTTCTTTTCTGGCTAACTTCTAGTTCGCTGTAACCATTTGCTCGCTTAAAGCTGTGGTGTAAATCAATAAGTAGCTCATTTGAAGCGTCATCTTCGAAGGTGTACTTTTCAGACAGGATAAGTATGCCTCCGGGACGTAAGCCATCATAAACACGTTTTAGTAGAGATAACCTATCGTCTGGAGCGAGAAATTGCAGGGTAAAGTTAAGCACGACCATGGAAGCATTTTGGATCTCCACTTCACGGATATCAGCTTCGACAACATTGACCGGTGTATCTGAGCGATAGGCGTTCACGTGAAGTTTGCAGCGTTCTACCATGGCATGAGAATTATCAACAGCAATGATTTGGCATCCTTCACTTTGGATGTGTCGACGCATTGACAGTGTCGCAGCTCCAAGTGAACAACCAAGATCGTAGACTTGTGTATTTGGTTTAACGTAGCGTTCAGCGAGCATCCCGATAGCCGAAATAATATTGCTGTAACCCGGTACCGAACGTTGGATCATATCCGGAAAGACCTCAGCAACTTTTTCGTCGAAGGTAAAATCGCCAATTTTATCAATCGGAGCTGAAAAAATGGTGTCTTTATTGCTCATTGAACTTATCTCATCAAATAAACCGTCAACCGAGTTTCTAAGCTGACTCTAAGGGGCGGATATTTTATGGGAACTTAGTCACATTGTCATCTTTCGACGCAAACTAAGTTAAATCACGTTTTAGAACATGCTGATTTGTGACTCACCATCGTTGGCAGGAAATGTATTCAGCGCTGGCAACTGAACAACTTGTTGTAACTCGGTATACAGCTTAAGAGCTAGTTCAGGTGCTTGAATATTATCTGGCGTGTGAATCATTAAATACGGTTGTTTCCCTTGCGCAATCCACTCGGGCAGTTTGTTTACCCAAGGCTTAAAAAACTCGCTGTTCTGGTCAATATTTGGATGACCGATAAAACGTATCATTGGATTGTTAGACGTAGAGATAGCGTGGACCGGCACTTTCGGCTTTTTCTGCTGAGCGTCAATAACGGATGCAGTAGAAGGCTCAGCAGCAAATACTGGTCTGCTATCCATAATGATTCGATTCACGCCAGTTTCTATTAACCACTGATTAAAAAGCTTCTCTTCTTCTTTTTTGTTGAAGAAGACCATATTGCGCACTTCAACGCCTAAACCACTACCTTCGGGAAAATACGTGCAGAAACGTTTCAGGCGTTCTAAGTGTTCGAACGAAAATGCAGCGGGCAGCTGAATTGTCCATTGACCAATACGATCGTGAAGCGGCTCCATCACGGTTAAAAACTGCTTAAGCTCTGCTTGAGAGTGGTTGAGCATTTGCTGATGAGTAATGGCTTTTGGCAATTTAAAGGTAAAGCTGAAATCATCGTGCGTAGCAGCTCGCCAGTTGTTCACAGTAGACACGGAAGGGGTTGCATAAAATGTTGTGTTACCTTCGACACAATGAAACACCTGAGCGTATTTTTCTAATCGCTCAGAGTTTGAAGTGCCTTTGCCATAAAACGATTGTTGCCACTGAGAGTGTGACCACATGGTAAGACCTAAGCGAAGGGGAAGAGTGGTCATGTTGTTAAAGTCGCAGAGAAGTAGAAAGGGTTCAGTCTACTTGAGATTTTGACGCTCTGGTACCGCAACATTACTCAGTCACGTTGAAACTCGCATCTTGAGCTTAATTGGGTATATAATCTGCGCCAAATTTTAGCGGATTTCATTCGTCGCAAAATAAAACCGAGAAATATGTCCGCTGAGAGTCGATTTTGTCTGACTTTCAGCGTATAAATGGAGGTTTGATTTGCTGCGTTCAAACTTGCTGCAAATACAGACAGATTAATTAAATAAGAGGTTGGGAATTTCATTATGCGCACCCATTATTGCGGTCACCTGAACAAGTCCCTTGCAGGACAAGAAGTAGAACTTTGCGGCTGGGTTAACCGTCGCCGTGATTTAGGCGGTCTAATTTTTATAGATATGCGAGATCGTGAAGGTATCGTTCAGGTTGTTGTTGATCCCGATATGGCAGATGCGTATGAAGTAGCAAACCAACTTCGTAACGAGTTTTGCATCAAACTCACGGGTGAAGTGCGTGCGCGCCCTGACAGCCAAGTTAACAAAGACATGGCTACGGGCGAAGTAGAGCTTCTTGCCAAGTCTCTTGAAATCATCAACCGTGCAGATGTTCTGCCACTTGATTTCAACCAAACGAATACTGAAGAGCAACGCTTAAAATATCGTTATCTAGACTTACGTCGCCCTGAAATGAGCGATCGTATTAAACTGCGTGCGAAAGCATCAAGCTTTGTGCGTCGTTTCCTAGATGACAATGGCTTCCTTGATATCGAAACACCAGTGCTTACTAAAGCGACACCTGAAGGCGCACGTGATTACCTAGTGCCTAGTCGTGTACACAAAGGTAGCTTCTACGCGCTTCCACAATCTCCACAGCTATTCAAACAGCTGCTGATGATGTCTGGTTTCGATCGTTACTATCAAATCGTTAAGTGTTTCCGTGACGAAGATTTACGTGCAGATAGACAGCCAGAATTCACCCAAATCGATATCGAAACTTCGTTTATGTCTGCTGACGAAGTACGCGCGACCACTGAAAAAATGGTCCGCGATATGTGGCAAGAGCTACTTGATGTAAATCTTGGTGAGTTCCCAGTGATGCCGTTTAGCGAAGCGATTCGTCGTTTCGGTTCTGACAAGCCGGACTTGCGTAACCCACTAGAATTGGTGGATGTTGCCGATCTAGTGAAAGACGTTGAGTTCAAAGTATTCTCTGGTCCAGCTAACGATGAGAAAGGCCGTGTAGCCGTTATTCGCGTTCCAGGTGGTGCGAAGCTGACTCGTAAGCAAATTGATGGTTATGCAGATTACGTTGGTATCTATGGCGCGAAAGGCCTAGCTTGGATGAAAGTGAACGATCGCGCAGCTGGCGTTGAAGGTGTTCAGTCTCCAGTCGCTAAGTTCCTAAACGAAGATGTTATTAATGGCATTCTAGATCGCACACAAGCTGAATCTGGTGACATCATTTTGTTTGGTGCAGACAAAGCTAACGTTGTGGCAGAAGCAATGGGCGCGTTAAGACTTAAAGTAGGTAAAGACCTAGAGTTGACCAACGAGTCTGCTTGGGCACCTCTATGGGTTGTTGACTTCCCAATGTTTGAGGAAGACGACGAAGGTAACCTGCATGCAATGCACCATCCATTTACTTCTCCTCTAGGTGTATCACCAGAAGAGTTGAAAGCGAACCCTGCAGCTGCAAACTCTAATGCTTACGATATGGTTATCAATGGCTATGAAGTGGGCGGTGGTTCTGTGCGTATCCACAATGCAGAAATGCAAGCGACTGTTTTCGATATTCTAGGAATTGATGCGGATGAGCAGAAGCTTAAGTTTGGTTTCCTACTGGATGCTCTGAAGTTTGGTACGCCTCCACACGCTGGCTTAGCATTTGGTCTTGACCGCTTAGTAATGCTGCTTTGCGGAACAGAAAACATCCGTGATGTGATTGCGTTCCCTAAAACGACAGCGGCTGCATGTTTGCTCACTGACGCACCTAGCGTTGCTAACCCAGCAGCACTTGATGAGCTTGCGATTGCAGTGACAGTAGCGAAAGAAAAAGACGCTGAGTAATTCGATTACTCAAGTGATATAGAAAAAACGCCACTTCATATTAGAAGTGGCGTTTTTGATCGACCTTGCTGAGCTGAAAAAATAGCTACAAGTTGATCTCTTTCCATTCTCCGGGTTGTAACCCTGCAAGCTTGATGCTTCCCACTGAGTATCGAACGAGCCTTAAAGTAGGAAAGCCAATATTGGCCGTCATTCGACGAACTTGGCGATTTCGCCCTTCAGTGATGGTAATAGAGAGCCAAGTGGTTGGGATACTAGCTCGAAAGCGCACAGGTGGATTTCTTTCCCACAAGTCGGGCTCTGTCATGACTTCAACTTTGGCAGGTAGAGTCATACCGTCTTTGAGCTCAACACCTTTTCGCAGTTTGTCTAAATCACTTTCGTTTGGTGCACCTTCCACTTGTACCCAATAGGTTTTAGGCGACTTAGAAGACGGCTGGGTTAATTTAGCTTGCAAGATACCGTCATTGGTTAATACCAGAAGGCCTTCACTGTCTCTATCTAGTCTGCCTGCGGCATAGACATCTTTTACAGGGATGTAATCCGCAAGTGTTTGTCTACCTTGACCATCGGTAAACTGGCTGAGTGTGTCGTATGGTTTGTTAAAGATGAGAACTTTTGTTTCGCTTTTCGAAATCGTTTGAGGCTTCTTCTTCACTTTATATTTACTTTTCGAGAGAGTTGCTTTCCCTGATTGTGCTCGGCGCTTGTCGTTTGAATTGTTATTGCGCTTTGTACGAGCTGTATGAGAGGTATCTCTATTTGAGCGTGGTGGCATGTTAACTAACCTGCAAAAAAGTAACGATTATGTATGTAAAAGTTTTATGAACTATAGTTATGAGCTAGAATGCTCGCGCCAAAAAGCGCGATTAACGCACAAGATGATAGACTATTGTCCTAGTTTGTTTAATTATAAAATATTTACGGCTTGGCTCTGATGTCGCTCAACGTATCAAAGTCCAGTCTTTAAAAGTGAACCGATTGTCGGCCAATGGTAATTCAACAATTAGCATTCGCCCTTAGACATTCACCTGCAACAAAAGAAAGTTTGATGCTGCAAGATCAATAGGGAAACTTCATGCCTACAGAAAAACCTACAATTATCTACACCATTACTGATGAAGCACCAGCGTTAGCAACTTATTCGCTGCTACCGATCATTCAATCGTTTACTGCTTCTTCAGGAATAGAGGTTGAAACTCGAGATATTTCTCTTGCCGGGCGTATTATTGCAAACTTCCCTGAGCATTTAAAAGAAAATCAAAGAATCAGTGATGCACTAGCAGAATTAGGTGACTTAGCGAAAACACCTGAAGCGAACATTATCAAGCTACCAAACATCTCAGCTTCAATTCCACAGTTAAAAGCCGCTATTAAAGAGCTTCAGGGGAAAGGATATGACCTTCCAGAGTATCCTGAAGAGCCAAGCACCTATGACGAAGAAGCGATCAAAACCACCTACGATAAAATCAAAGGTAGTGCAGTAAACCCAGTATTACGTGAAGGTAATTCTGATCGTCGCGCACCGCTATCAGTTAAGAACTACGCGAAGAAAAACCCTCATTCGATGGGTGCTTGGGCTTCTGATTCCAAATCGCATGTGTCTAGCATGGATGGAAAGGATTTCTTCGGCAGTGAAAAATCCGTAACCGTGAATGGTGCAACCGATGTACACATTGAGTTCGTTGCACAAGACGGTTCTGTGAAAGAGTTGAAAAAAGCCTTTCCACTGCAAGACAAAGAAATCATTGATGCTTCTGTCATGAATAAGGCTGCGTTGGTGGCTTTCTTTGAAAAAGAAATTGCAGATGCGAAAAAGCAAGATGTTTTGCTCTCTTTGCACATGAAAGCGACCATGATGAAGGTATCAGATCCAGTCATCTTCGGTCATGCAGTTAAAGTGTATTACAAAGATGTATTCGACAAGTACGGCGCTGAGTTTGACAAGCTAGGTGTAGATGTTAATAATGGCATTGGTGACGTTTACGCGAAAATTGCAGCTCTTCCAGCAGATAAAAAAGCCGAAATTGAGTCTGCATTGCAAGTTGTTTACGAGACGCAACCACCACTTGCTATGGTTGATTCCGACCGAGGTATCACCAACCTTCACGTACCAAGTGACATCATTGTAGATGCTTCAATGCCGGCTATGCTTCGTTCTTCTGGTCAAATGTGGGGTCCAGATGGTAAGCAAAAAGACACTAAAGCAATGATTCCTGATCGTAGCTATGCAGGCATCTATCAAGCGGTTATCGATTTCTGTAAAGAGCACGGTGCATTCGACCCAACAACTATGGGTAGCGTGCCAAACGTAGGCTTGATGGCTCAAAAAGCAGAAGAATATGGTTCACATGATAAAACCTTTATTCTAGAGGCTTCTGGAACGGTTCGAGTGGTTGATTCTTCGGATGCTGTATTGCTTGAGCAGCCTGTTGAAGAAGGCGATATCTTCCGTATGTGTCAGGTTAAAGATGCGCCAATTCAAGATTGGGTTAAGCTAGCCGTGAATCGCGCTCGTGCGACTGGTGTTCCGGCTGTCTTTTGGCTAGACCAAAACCGTGCTCATGACGTGCAGCTAATAAAGAAAGTAAACACTTATCTGGCAGATCACGATACCAACGGACTAGAGATCAAAATACTCGCACCGATTGAAGCATGTGAGTACTCACTATCTCGTATTAAAGATGGTTTAGATACGATTTCAGTGACAGGTAACGTATTGCGAGATTACCTAACTGATTTGTTCCCAATTTTAGAACTGGGTACTTCTGCAAAAATGCTTTCTATTGTTCCACTCATGAATGGCGGTGGTTTGTTTGAAACTGGCGCTGGTGGTTCTGCACCGAAACATGTTCAGCAGGTCGAGAAAGAAAACCACTTGCGCTGGGATTCGCTAGGGGAGTTCCTCGCTCTGGCAGCTTCTCTGGAGCACCTAAGTCAATCTACGGGTAATACTAAGGCTCAAGTTTTGGCTGACTCGTTAGACAAAGCGACAGGTGAGTTTCTAGACAACAATAAATCACCTTCACGTAAGGTAGGCGAGTTGGATAATAGGGGAAGTCACTACTACTTGGCTTCGTACTGGGCGAGAGCATTAGCAGAGCAAAATGTCGATCAAGAACTGGCGAATGAGTTTGCTCCAATTGCTAAGGCGTTAGCACAGCAGGAAGATAAGATCGTTGCTGAGTTAAACGATGCGCAAGGTGTTCGTGGTGAGTTGGGCGGATACTACGCGCCAAATGATAGTCTAGCGTCAGCATTAATGAGACCGAGCAATACGCTTAATAATATCATTAGCAAGTCTTAGTTTTGAGAATTTAAGGAAGATTCTGACCCGTCAGGTTTCTGGCGGGTCATTGTTTTAAGGGACTGTATTTACTTCGTTGCTTGACCTTCGATGGGGACTACGGAGCTTGCGTGATAGCCTTTAGGGCCTTGTTCTACCTCGTAAGAAACCTGTTGACCAGCCTTCAGAGTTCGATACCCATCCATTTGTATGGTCGAGTAATGTGCAAAGATGTCTCCATCTTCCCCCTCAGGGCAGATAAAACCGAATCCTTTGGCATTGTTAAACCATTTTACTGTACCTGTCGCCATGCTATACATCCCTCATGCATATTGTTACTGAAGCTGTTGCAAAGATAAACTCAATATGTTGAATTTGATCTAGTGATAATTTTTGGCAAAACATTTGCACAAATTATACTCACCATGTTGACCAATGTAGTCAATGATTTGCAACAGTCAATAGAAAAAATGCATTAAAATCTACATATTTGTAAATAAGTCAAGTTTTTTTGATAACAAATATGTAACCGCTTACGAGTTTCATGATTGCAATTTGTTAGCTGAATTAGGAAAATGAGATTTCGTAGTCAGCGATTCGATGAAGGTGTTACACCGATCTCTCTCTTTAATTTGCAGTCGAACAATTGCTGCATTAGGCTCTAAGTAAGAGGTGTTTTTATGGCTGACCGTTTCTTATCCAATTAAAAATGGATAGTGAAACACCCGTCACAATGACGTGATAAAATATGGCCGATCAACACGTTGAATAATACTATTAACCATGAGCAAGCATTTTGAATGGGTATCTCCAGACTCAGATTTACTGGAGAAAGAAAAGACCAAAGTTAAGCCGCCGGCTATGTATAACGTTGTGTTAAACAACGATGATTACACCCCGATGGACTTTGTTATCGAGATCCTAGAGCGTTTTTTTTCTAAGGATATCGATCAAGCGACACAAATAATGCTCAAGGTGCATTATGAAGGTAAGGCAATTTGTGGCACATATACTGCTGAGGTTGCAGAAACAAAAGTAGCTCAAGTTACGGCGTACTCAAGGGAAAATGAGCACCCGCTACTTTGTACAATGGAGCAAGCCTAGATCTCATTAGCTATGAGATCGTTCTTAGAGGAGGTACTTATGCTAAATAAAGAGTTAGAGTCGAGTCTAAATGGCGCGTTTGCACGTGCCAGGGACAAAAGACATGAGTTTATGACCGTCGAACACCTCCTACTAGCGTTACTTGAAAATGATGCCGCTAGAGAGGCTCTGCATGCCTGCCAAGCAGACTTAGATTCGCTTCGTCAAGAACTTGACGTCTTTATCGATCAAACCACACCACTTATTCCAGAAAACGACGAAAGTCGTGAAACACAACCAACATTAAGCTTTCAAAGAGTTCTTCAACGCGCTGTTTTCCATGTTCAATCTTCTGGCCGCAACGAAGTAACAGGGGCAAATGTACTTGTTGCAATCTTTAGTGAGCAAGAGTCACATGCTGCGTACCTTTTGAAGAAGAACGACATTAGCCGTCTGGATATTGTCAACTACATCTCCCACGGAATAACCAAAGCGTCTAGCTCAAATGAAGAGCCGTCTTCAGAATCTTTTGGCAACGAAAGTGTTGAAGAAGGTAATTCCGAAGAACGCCTTGAGAGTTTTGCGACCAATCTTAATCAGCTTGCAAAGCAAGGAAATATCGATCCATTGATTGGCCGTGACAAAGAACTGGAAAGAACGGTTCAAGTGCTTTGTCGTCGCCGTAAGAATAATCCTCTCCTTGTGGGTGAAGCAGGGGTTGGTAAAACGGCTATTGCTGAAGGTCTTGCATGGCGTATCGTCGAAGGGCAAGTGCCGGAAATCATCCAAAACAGTGTGATTTATTCTCTCGATATTGGTTCGCTTCTAGCGGGAACAAAATATCGCGGTGATTTTGAGAAACGTTTTAAAGCGATCCTCAAGCAGCTCGAAAAAGAAGAAGACGCAATCTTGTTTATTGATGAGATTCACACCATTATCGGTGCCGGTGCAGCTTCTGGCGGGCAAGTGGATGCTGCTAACTTAATTAAACCGTTGTTAAGCGGTGGCAAGCTTCGCTGCATTGGCTCGACGACTTATCAAGAATACAGCAACATTTTTGAAAAAGAGCGCGCACTTTCTCGCCGATTCCAAAAAATCGATATTGTTGAACCATCGCTTGATGACACAACCAAGATTTTGATGGGACTTAAACCGAAATACGAAGCTCACCATGAAGTGAGATACACGAACAAAGCGCTTCGTGCTGCTGTTGAGTTATCTGCCAAGTATATTAATGAACGTCACTTGCCAGACAAAGCAATTGATGTCATTGATGAAGCGGGCGCGCGCTGCCGTTTAGTTCCAGCGAGTAAGCGCAAGAAAACTGTGGGAGTGTCAGATATCGAAGCCATGGTTGCGAAGATGGCTCGTATCCCAGAGAAATCGGTGTCTTCTTCAGACAAAGATATTCTTCAGAATCTGAATGAGAAGATGAAGATGTTGGTGTTCGGACAAGATGCTGCTATCGATGCGTTGAGTGAAGCAATTAAGCTAACTCGCGCGGGTTTAGGGGAAGAGAATAAACCCGTTGGTTCATTCTTATTTGCTGGGCCAACCGGTGTTGGTAAAACTGAGGTCACAGTGCAATTGTCCAAGTTGCTCGGTATTGAACTACTTCGCTTTGATATGTCCGAGTATGGTGAACGCCACTCAGTCAGCCGTCTAATCGGTGCTCCTCCAGGTTATGTAGGTTACGACCAAGGTGGCTTACTAACGGACGCCGTAATTAAACACCCTCACTCGGTAGTACTACTGGATGAAATTGAAAAAGCACATCCAGATATCTTTAACTTGTTACTTCAAGTAATGGATAACGGTACATTGACTGACAATAACGGTCGCAAAGCAGATTTCCGTAACGTTATCTTAGTGATGACCACCAACGCGGGGGTTCAAGAAACTGAGAAACAATCGATTGGTCTTATCCAGCAAGATAATAGCCATGACGCGATGTCGGAAATCAAGAAAGTCTTCACACCTGAATTCAGAAACCGTTTAGATAACGTTATCTGGTTCAATAGCTTGAATGAAGAGGTTATCAATCAAGTCGTTGATAAATTCATCGTTGAATTGCAAGCACAGTTGGATGCAAGAGGTGTTTCACTGGAAGTGTCACAAGATGCTCGAGCTTGGCTAGCTGTTAAAGGGTATGACAAAACTATGGGTGCTCGACCAATGGGACGTGTCATTCAGGAACAGGTCAAAAAACCACTTGCTAACGAGCTGCTGTTTGGAGTGTTAGTGAATGGCGGAACGGTGAAAGTGTCCATGGATGGCGAAGAGCTCAAATTCGAGTACTTGGGCACGAAAGAAGAAGCTTTTAACTAGGAATAACTTATCAACTAAAAGCCAGAGCATATCTGCTCTGGCTTTTTTATGCCTAAAACACAATATTACTTTTTCCAGCGTTGACTATATTGCTCAGGAGAGCTCCCTGCGTGTTTCCTGAACATTGCAATAAATGCAGAAGAAGAGGAATACCCAAGCTCAAAAGCTACCTCCTGAACGGAGAGGGATTGCTTTAGTAATTGCAAGGCTGAGACAAAGAGTAGCCTTTGCTTCCACTCATTGAATGACATGCCAAGTAGCTTATTACATCTTCTAGAAAGGGTTCTCTCTGTCGAAAATACAGATTCAGCCCACTGCTTTAGCGTCCGCTTGTCTCCAGGGTTTAGCTTTAAGGCGTTAAGTATAGGTTTTAAAAGTTTATCTTCGCTACTTGGTAGATATTCAGACATATACGAAGCTGAAGTAAGTTGGTCATGTAACACGCGGGCTAACCGAATCTCCCTTGGCGTATTGATATGATTTTTATTCCAATGAATAAATTGATTGATGATGCTGCGTGTTAAAGGCTCAATGGCTAAAATACAAGGCTTACTTGGCATGGATTGTGAAAGTTCAGGTTCTATATAAATAGAGCAATATTTATGTGCCTTTTTGTATAAGCTTGCATGCTCTGTTTCAGCAGGGATCCAAATCCCATATTCACTTGGTGCAATGAGTAACTTGTCTTCGATAATTATCTCAGCAACACCTTGGTCAATAGTATTAAACTGTCCCCAAGAATGAGAGTGCTTAGGGCATTCCGACACCAATTCAAAATCTTCAAACTGAAAACAAAGTGGTTTAGTCATATTTATGATCGGCGGATAGCAATTCATTATGTTGTCCGAATTTACCAATGGGCTGTCTTACATTCATTATACGTGGGCTATCAGTCAGTGTAACCTATGCCAACTAATTCGACGTTGGAACTCTTTATGCAACCTTTTTTCCCTCTAATCTCTGTGTTCATCTGGTCTGGGAATATGCTAGTGAACAAAATGGCTGCCGGTGTTGTGTCTCCAATTTCGATTTCTTTTTATCGTTGGGCGCTTGCTGCTCTTATCCTGACTCCTTTATGTTGGCGAGCTATTGCTAATAATCGAGAACATCTGACTAGCCAATTGTGGCGTCTAGCGGTGCTAGGGGCTTTTGGTATGGTGCTTTATCCGAGCTTCGCTTATTTTGCAGCGCACACTATTACCGCAACCAAATCCGGTGTGATGCAAGGTCTTTTACCTGTTTACACATTGTTACTTGGTGGATTGCTTTTTCGCAACAAGCTGCATTTTGTTGGAATTATAGGGGCCATTATTTCTTTGCTGGGAGTCATGGTATTTATCTGCAAAGGTTCACCGCTTGAGCTGTTTCATGAGCACCTTCAAATTGGTGATGGCTGGATGGGCTTAGCTGTTTTTTGCTATTCCATATATAGCTTATTACTTAAACATTGGGAACAAAAAATCCGGCTACCAGTTTGGGTGTCCCTCAATGTTCAGGTTTTGTCTGCGGTGTTAATACTTCTGCCGTTTTATCTAACTAATGGAGAATTTGAGATTCACGCAAATGCGATTGGTCTAATTGGATACGCAGGAGTATTAGCGTCACTGGGGGCACCGTATTTTTGGATGAGGGGTATTGCGGTATTAGGTGCGCCAAAAGCATCCGTTTTTATAAATTTAATGCCAATTATTAGTGCTGTTCTAGCCTATTTTATATTGGGAGAGAGAATGGTTGAAATCCAATTGATAGCGGCCGTGATGATAATTTGTGGTGTCGCGTTAACTCAGGTTCCTCAAGACAAGCTACGCGAGTATGGCTTAAATAAAACATCATAATGTTATGAAAGGCATTTTTTGTAACACGTCATTTTCGGTATTTTATTGCTTGTAAATGCTTGCCTTTAAACATCCACTTCAATGGAGTGCAGGTGTATAGTCGTTAGCTAACAGTTTTATCCAGTTAGAGGTAGAGAAGCTATGACTAGAAACCCGATACAAGAAATATTCTACCGAGTCATTCAGTCAACGAAACTCAATCGTGTGCCGATTTGGGTATGGGGTGTACTGTTTTTCGTCAATTTGATTTATTTGGTGTTTCAACAAGTGCATGGTGACGTATTTTATACTCAGGTAGTTGTGACTGCTTTGCTTGTGTTTATGGGTGTCAGCTATGATGAATACAAAAAACGTGAGCCTTATAAATTCAACAACAAGCGTTAGTGACTAATTATGAAGGGTAGAAGGACTTAACCTTTCAGCACACTTTTAAAATTAACTCTTACTGGCAGCTACCTTTCTATATATTCTTACTCAACATTCCGCTTTATTACTATTTATTGTCCGAATGTAATGTGAAATCTCGACTAAATATTACATGCCATAATGATGGTCGAGACAGGGTTATTAAATATAAAACCGTCCAATAGCCACTGACTCTTTTATTCTAAATAATGTCAGATAGAGCAAAGGCGGCTAGAGCCGCCTTTAAGTAAGCTATATTGACTAAAAAGGTATTAGAACTTCTTCGGAGCGAAACCCGTCATTACATCTAAGCGAAGTTCTTTACCTAACTTGGTCATTGGATGAACAACCACTAACCCTTTTACAGATTTCTTCAGTTTGCCCATATCTGCTTGTTCTTCTTTAGTGATTTCACGAGAAAATGGCATATCCAGTAAGGCTTTACGCTCTTTATTCAGTGTGTAACTTTGCTTATGTTTTAGTTGAGACACCTTTTTGCTAAGTTGATCAACCTCGTCAGTAAATTTGCTAATCATTGGCTGATCACCACGAGATTTTGCAGCTTCAAGTTTATTCTTACATTTGTCTAAGCGGTTACTTAACTGCTGAATTTCATTTTTTACACTCATGGTAGGCCTATTGTTCGCAAAATATGGACGCGGAGTATATCACACAAAGCGGCCCTAGCATTCAAATATAGTTTACTTTAACATTTTCAGCAGTTGCTGCGGGTCATTTGAATAGTCATTACTTAGCCAATGCCGGGTAAGTAAAAAAGACCAAATGGACAAAATTAAACAAGAAATGCACTACAACTGCAGCCCATAAACGGTTGCTGAAATAGAACACCAGTCCGTAGCCAAGTCCTGCCAATCCAGCAAAGATCATTAGCGTTAAGCCCCCTGCAAAGTGCGCAAGGCCGAACACAATACTGGCTATCAGTAATCCCGCAATCCACCCTAGTTTACGGCCTATTTCTCTTTGCAAAAAACCTCGGAAGAAAGCTTCTTCGGCGACGCAGGTGAGAAGTAAATTATTTAACGCAAATAGCCACCACCATGAAGGTATCGCAAACTCTGGCTTAATTGCCCCAAGCCATTGGGCAACAAGAAGTAAAGCGAACAATGGTATGACCGTAGCGATAATGGCTTTATTATTTGGCTTAGCGCCACTACCTAGTAATCGCGGAAAGGCAATTAATAAGGCAAAGAAAATTAACGGCTTATCTAGGTTTAGGTACATGGTAAATGGTGTGCTATGTGGCTTAGCAATGACCTGATCCAGTACTTTTAAGTTGTGAAATCCTGGTACGATATGGAAAAAAAGTGCTGAACACCAAGCAATCAATAACGCGATACACAGCAAGCGATTTATCTTGTGAGTTTTTGGAATGAGAGAAGCAACAGCAAAACCCAACAAGGAATAAATCACCCCCACATAGCTTATTTTGTCGGTAAAAAAGCCTGCAATAACAACGGCGACAGCGGTACCGATTGCGAGCTCTCGTTGCCCTAAAAATGCGACGATGATAGCTAGGGCAAGCAGTGCCCAAATCCAAAGGTTATAGTCGAGGTACATGGTTAGACCTTATAGAACAAAGAGTGCATATTAATCTGCCATAGTTGATCTAGGTTCGCAACTAACTAACTAATATATAAGATTTTTGCTCAACATACTTGGATAGGTATGGTCAGGTTAAGCGTCATAGCTGACTATATATTGTTTGTACTATTTGGTTCTGAAGCTTCTCCGCACTACCTATATTCAAAGAGCCGTTGATCAGGATAGAAAATAAAATATGATGTTTTTTATAGGTCGTCACCATTCCCGATATCGATGAAACTCCTGAACGGGGCATTCCTCCGATTCTGCCGATTACATTGTTTTTAACACCCGGTGAGCAAAGTCTGTGCTTTAACGCACCGGTTTTACAAGATACCGACAAAAATGGCTTATAAAATGGACTCAATTTTTGATCTTTTAAAATGCTGCGTAATATCTGCGTTATTTGCATCGGCTTAACTCGGTCATAAATAGAAATACCAGCTCCATCAGCAAAGTTAGTATTTTTTAGGCTCAAGTCTGTATGAGTGTTTAATGTTTGGACTAATGCGTTTATGCCAGTAGTAAAACTGCCATTTCTTCCATGCGAAAATTTGACGCCCATTGTCTTGGTTATGGCGTTTAAGTATAAATTCTCTGATTGCTCAGGAATATTGGCCAATATTTCTGACAACGACTTTGAATTATGACTGACTAATATGTTCAAGTTGTGAGGAAAATTTTTTACAAAAATAATATTTCCTTGAAAACTTACATTACTCTCTTTTAAAAATTTTTTTATCGTACTTACCAGATTTTCTCGATTATTTGTTATTGAGAGGTTCATAATGTAGGGTATATTTTTTGGTCGTACACAACCCTCTAAAAAATATTGTCTCGTATAGTAGAGGTGTACATTAGATGGGCACTCTTTCTCTGCTTCAGTAACAATTTTTCCATGTAAAATTGGGCTATATTCTCCGGTTGATTTAAGAGTAGCACGCTGCCCAATTTTATCGGATGGTATGACAGTAACACTATATTGGTTTTGATTTAGGTTATAGCCAGTAACAGGCGCAGCATACCCCCATTGTAGATCGTCACTTGTTACCCCAGCAGGTACAGTCACACCATCGAAAGGGCTTTTTATGTAAATATTTCCTGAAATTGCCTTAACTTTTGACGTTTTGATTAAATTCTGAAGTTGATTTGCAGTTAGTGACGGGTCTCCAGAAAATGAGATGTAGTAGTTACCAGTAAGTGTACTATTGTGAATTTGTTTTCTGTTCGCTAGTACTCGGGTCGTGAAGGTATAATTGGGCCCCAATACATATAGCGATGCTGCAGCGGTCAGTAACTTCATGTTACTCGCTGGAATAAAGTATTTTTGGGAATTTTTATTGTAAAGCGATTTTCCAGATTTTATATCGACAATGGATATACCGATGTCAGGATTCTTGTTCTGTTTGATTAGGTGATTTAAATCATACGTAAAACTTTGGCAGTATCCGTACCCGAGAGGGAATAAAGCAATAATTGTTAGGAGCCACTTTAGCATTTTTATATGCTCATAAAAAAATAAACTAATATATTTTTTATCACCTTAGATAAGTAGGCATCAATGACGAGACTGTTAATTTAGTGCAATATGTATCGTTCTGTATATGAGCCCCTTTTTACAAAATACACGCTTAATATGGGCGCAAATTCTGCCGTTCCCAAGCTTATTATAGAAATATTTTTGGCAATCTATATGGAGGTAAGTGCTTTCTATGTATATCAAAGCGCCCATTTAGGTCGCTTTTTTCTTAACTCTAATTAGCAGAGAAAGGTATCGCGTCTAAAGCCTCGATAATGTGTGTGTACTTAAACCGATAGCCAAGGGATTGTAATTTGTCTGCCATTATCCTTTTGTCTGGCGCATCGATAATGGTTGGTAGTACATATGGTGCGCCAGTTGTTTCGATTGCATGTTTGTAAAACACCGCTTTGGTGACAGTTTTAGGTGTGGTTGCATTCACTACAGTATTTTTCTCGGATGCGATCAAAAACTCGATGCTGCCAATCACATCTTCTAGGTGAATCATGTTTGCAGGTGCAGACTGACTAACTACCTTTAAGTGGCGTACAAAGCGGGAAGGGTGGCGATTTGGGCCCATTAGGCCACTACATCTTACAATGCTGTAATTTATACCTGAATCAAGAAGGTGTTGCTCTGCTTTGAGTATTTGCTTTGCTCCTTCTGAGAACAGCTCATTTCCTAGGCTGAGTGAATAAAATGCGTCCTCTTCAATGCAATCTCGCGCTATGTTTGGGTATACCGAAGTCGAGCTTACCATAATGATTTTTTTTACAGAGGTGCGCTTTGCTTGCTGGATTAAGCGTTGCCATTTTTTAGCATAGTCTTTTCCTTTCGTCTCTGAACGCATTCCAGGGGGAAAGGCGGCGATCAGGATGTCACAGTTTTGCTCATTTAAAATGGGATGAAGTGAATCGTCTTCTGGGGTAAGTTGATACTGAAACCCACTTAGACCAAGCACCGCGAGTTCTTGTACTCCTTGCTGTGTGGTTTTGCTGGCAAAAACCTTGTGCCCTAGGGATTTAAGGTGAAGTGCCAGTGGCTTTCCTAGCCACCCAGCACCAAGGACAGTGATCGTCGTCATTGGCCAATCCATTATTGAGAATCAGTAACTTGATTGATTTAGTGTAGCTTTGTTTGAGAAGTCATAAAGCGGACAACACGTTCGATGTGCTCAGTTAATTCGATGCCTTCGTCGGTTAGATAACCTCCATCAGGAAGAGTACATAAACCTTTTTCGAATAACCTTTGCACCGCATGCAATGTCTCTTCTGGTGCGTCTTTGTGTACTTTTATACCCGTAGCTGCACTGCTTAAATCAAATTGCAAAAGCAAATTGAGTTCATCTAAGTGCGCTTTAGTAAATTTCATGTAGTGTCCTTGATTTTTTTTGCAGCTTAATAGTATTTACATCATGACAGCTTTTACAGCGCATAACTACCAGTTAACTCGAATTATGGTCTGTGAAACAAAAAGTTCGGTAAAAGGTTTATCTTTCCGAAGGGTCACTTGTCTTGAGTCCACGGCTTCAGAATAATTCGAACTTCATCTTCTCTCCTCATCCAACCATCTTTCTCCATTCGATTCGCAAGTGGGATGGCGTATTTTCGACTTAGATTTGTGAGTTGTTTAATTTCTTGAATAGAAGTGGTGTCTTTCGCCTGTTTGTCACCGATGATCGTTTTGACTAGGTCGTGATAAACGCCCATATCAAAGTAGATATTCTCATCAATCGCAGTAATAAATTTTGAGTGTGTGAGTTGACGTAACCATTTTTTATCTTTGCCTAAATCGACCTTGTTTAACTCTAAACCATTACGTCCCATTTCACGGGCATGTTCTAATATCTTTCTTGCTGGTTCAGGTAAGTCGTCTTCACTGTTGCCATCTCCGATGTGCCAAAGTCCCGTATTCAAATGAATCTTTTGAGCTTTCTTGAGACTCTGTAGCACGATGTCACACACTTCTTTTTCAACTTTTAGCGAGTATGATAACTCGTTGCTACTAATTGAACGTTTTTCATCGAGTGCGGCAAGGATTCGCTGTTTAGTGTTTTCAAACCAATCTTTGTTGACTACATAGTTATCAAGGGTGAGCTCACTCTCACGGGCCCCAGAGTCAGCGAGTTCTTTTCGATAATAGCCTTGTAAATTGAGTAACATATCGAGCTGTGCATGGCTTGAAAGATCAGTCGGTAGCTCTTCTAACTGGTCATATATATCGCGTTTCTGGTGTTTTGGAATCGTTTGATCCCAAATCATTTCACCGACTGTGACACACTCGTTATTGCCTTTTGGAATGAGTAGAATTCGCTGACCAAAATAGAGTGGAATAGGGGCATCAAAGACGAGCCTAGCAAGTTGCTTGTCTGGCAGCGGAATATAGCGAGCTACTCCGTGCCAACTGCCGGTGGCGACTTCTATCTGCTTGTTCTTTAGTTTTGAAGTTGCTGCTTCACCTAGGGTTTTTACTCTAATTATGCATTGCTGTTGCAAGTTTACTGGCGCTTCAGGGCCAAACAGAAGATCTCCGCGCTGAACTTGCTTGCGACTCAACCCTTTAACATTAATCGCCACACGGCTGGTAGGGTAGACTTCATCTACCTGTTGATGGTAGGTCTGTAATGAGCGAACTTGGCCAGTGACCTTTGCTGGCTCGCAATGCAATTTGTCACCGATTTTCAGAGCACCTTGAGTTAAAGTACCCGTTACAATTGTTCCGACACCATTGACGACGAAAACTCGATCCACATAAATAACAGGTGCTGGAGAGGGATCTACCGGTTCTAAGGGTGTAACGGCTAAGCGAGACTGCTCAATAAGGATCGCTTTCAGTTGTTCTATATTTTCCCCAGTGATAGCACTAACACAAACGACCTCTGGTACGATACCAGAGATATCCATGATGGTTTCAAGTGCGGTTTCTTCAACTTCTTCAAGCTGCTTTTTTGTGACCTTGTCACATTTATTGATGCAAACTACAATTCTTTCAACACCCATTGCGGTTGCGATCTGAGTATGAGTGAGTGTCATTGGCATACAGCCTTCTTCAGCTGAAATGACGAGAAGAAGTACGTTGATATGCCAAACACCCGCAACCATGTTGCGTAAATAACGCTCGTGACCTGGGACATCAACTATGCCGATCATGTTGCCACATCCATCGTCAAGATGAGCAAAGCCCAAATCTTGAGTCATGCCAAGCTTTTGTTCATGTGGGCGAGCAGTTGTGATGCCAGTAAGGGCTTTAATCAGAGTGGTTTTACCATGGTCCACATGGCCTGCTAATCCAATAATGGAATTGCTTTTAGGAAGGTTGGAAGTTTGACTAACATTCATGGGTGGATCTCATGCAATTATTGATTTTAGTTATTGTGTGCGTTGTCCCTGTGAAACTTTATCCAAGTAGCTCGACAGTTGCTCGACGAGTATTGGCTTGTCTTGTTCAAGAATGGTAGAAAGATTCAGCATCAGCTGCTCTTGGCGTATATATCCTATGATGGGCGTTGGCATATTTCTCAGCGCATCGAGGTGTTTTTGCGCACTTCCAGGAAGAGAAAAAGCGATACCTTGGTTAGGGTAGCGTTCATAAGGGATAGAGCCGCCGCCGACTTGGCTGTCTACAGATACGAGAGTTGCAAATTTGCTCCACTTCTGTACAAGATTTTGTGTCCAATTATTCACGTCACTTAACGCTAGGATAACCCGCTCGGCAATACCTTTTCCAGCTTCGGTTCGGTTTAACTTTTCAATTAACAGCTCTTCGAGCAGCGAGAGGGTAACGCGACCTGGACGAAAGGCTCTCATCATTGGGTGCTTAGCGAGTGTATTAAGTAAATCTTGTTCACCGACAATAAGCCCAGCTTGCGGTCCACCTAAAATTTTGTCACCTGAGAAGCAGACAATATCTGCCCCAGAATTTAGGTATTGACGGATTGATTTTTCTTCTTGAGCGTACGTTTCATTCGATAGGCCAGAGCCTTGGTCAACAAGCAATCGAACGTGCGCAGGTAACCTTTCAGCAAGCTCCCGCATATCTGGCGTGCTTGTAAAGCCTTCAATTGAAAAGTTAGATTGATGGACCAGTAGCACGGCAGCCGTGTTTTCAGTGATAGCGTTTAAATAATCATCTACTGTAGTGATGTTGGTGGTGCCAACTTCAACTAGGGTACAGCCTGCCATCGCAATGATGTCAGGTATGCGAAAACCACCCCCAATTTGGACTAGCTCGCCACGTGAAATAATGACTTCTTTACCCTTGGCAAGAGCCATTAGCATTAAGTGCACAGAAGCTGCATTATTGTTGACTACGATTGTGTGGTCCGCACCAATCCAACTTTGTACGAGCCTTGAAATCAAACCATTTCTCATACCCCGTTTACCCGTGGCTAAATCAAGCTCTAAGTTACAATATCCAGTGTTGACGTCAGTAATTTTGTCCCAGATTTTTTTGTGTATCGGAGAGCGGCCAAGGTTTGTATGTACTGCAATACCTGTCGCGTTAATGACGTGCTGCTGGCGGCACATTAATAGAGATTGGCAGCGCGTTAGGATTTCATGTTCGATCTGGTCTTGCGTACACTTATGTCCCTGAACCTTGAATTCGTCTGACTGGCGTAGGTATGCGAGCGCATCTCGGATTTGGTCAGTCACAATTGGGCGACTTAACGCTTCAATAAACGGTTTTAAGCAAGTCAATTGAAGCAGTTTTTCTACTTGAGGTAGACGCTGTAGCTCTTGAGATAGGGTATCGGACGAAATTTCGCTGTTCACAAATGTTTTCCTTACTACTCATTTGGTAGGCAGATAGGACATCGACTAGCTAAACATCGTAACAGAGGATTTCGCTGTTGTGACGCGCAATTTGGCGGAAGAGGCAGGAATCGAACCTACCAAAGCTTTTTCAGCTTACATCGGTTTTGAAGACCAAGAGGGCCACCAGACCCCATCTCATTCCTTGGCCGCCATGCTAGACCAGCCCACTCGCGATTTCTTTGATCTAAATCATTTTACGTATTTGCATACATTTCGAAATCTTATGTTGCAATTATATCCTTGTGTGTTGCGTATCACATATTGATTTCTATCAAGTCATTTTGTAGCTCATACATTTAAGGTACTCCACATAAAACTCAATTCCTAAAAATAACGAATAGGAAGTACTATGCCTTCAATACGCTTGACCCAGTATAGCCACGGTGGAGGCTGTGGTTGTAAAATCTCTCCTAAGGTTCTCGACACTATTCTAAAGAGCCAACTCGCTCCTTTTCATGATCCTAACCTTTTAGTTGGCAACGATAGTCGAGATGACGCCGCAGTGTACGATTTGGGCAATGGGACTTCCATTGTTAGTACGACCGACTTTTTCATGCCTATCGTTGATGACCCGACTGACTTTGGTCGTATCGCAGCGACGAATGCTATTAGTGATATTTATGCCATGGGCGGTAAGCCGATCATGGCTATCGCTATATTAGGGTGGCCTATCAATACACTGTCTGCTGAAATTGCTCAGCAAGTGGTGGACGGTGGTCGTCAAGCATGCGCAGAAGCGGGTATTAGCCTAGCAGGTGGTCATTCTATAGATTCACCAGAGCCGATATTCGGCTTGGCGGTAACAGGTATTGTTCCTACCGAAAACGTAAAATGTAACAACCGTGCGAAAGTCGGTGACAAACTCTTCTTAACCAAGCCCCTTGGTATCGGTGTTCTTAGCCACGCGGAAAAACAATCTAAGCTGCAGCCTGAGCATCGCGGCGTAGCACGTGATTGGATGTGCACGTTAAACAGCATGGGTCAAGAGCTAGCCAAATTGGATTACGTAACAGCAATGACCGACGTAACTGGCTTTGGCTTGCTGGGCCACCTGACTGAAATGTGCCAAGGCTCTAACCTTGCAGCAATCGTGAAATTTAATGATGTGCCCGCTATGCCAGGTGTTTTTGATTATATCGGTATGGGTTGCTTCCCAGGCGGTACCGAAAGAAACTTCGCGAGTTATGGCCATAACATCAATGCACTGACTCCAGAGCAGAAAGCTCTACTGTGCGACCCTCAAACTTCGGGTGGTTTACTCGTTTCTGTTAAGGCTGAGAATGTCGAACAAATGAAGTCATTTCTTGCTGATAACGATATGCAGGTCGCGCAAGTCGGGGAGTTCGTGGAAAAGGATAATTCGGCGCACCTTATCGAAGTTATATAGAGTGATTGCTATTTAATTTAGATAAAACCAGCTCAGTCGAAGTGCGGGTTTGGACTACGTCAGCGGACGTTAGACTCGTGATGGCAATGATTTCCATTTGAAGTATCAAGTTAAATTCATCACGAATGAAGTAGTGGAAAATAGGTTGTCACCACCTATACCCTTACAAACTGTAATGGAATATGATGCGCGCGGAAGTTGATGACGTGCGCAAAGCAAGCCTAACCCTTGTCTAGAAAACGATAGCCAAAACTTAGATAGACGTTAAACGGTTACGCATAAATTACCTAATTTTTTGTTTTTACTTTTGGACTTCAGCCCTAGTTTAGCTTTCTAGGGCTTGTTAACTAACAGGATATGCTATGAAAAGCTTTGTTGTTGCAGATCCCGAAAAATGCATTGGGTGCCAGACCTGTATGGCTGCGTGCTCTGAAGTGCATAAAAAGGAAGGTCTGCAAAGTCATCCTCGTTTGACCGTGGTCAGGCAAGGAGAAGCTACTGCTCCCGTTATGTGTCGGCATTGTGAGGACGCACCTTGTGCGACAGTATGCCCAGCACTAGCGATCATCAAAGAGGATGATCGTATCCACATCAAGGAGAATTTATGTGTTGGTTGTACATTATGTGCAGTTGCTTGCCCATTTGGTGCAATAGCCTTCGATGGTAGTCGCCCTTTCGCAATGGCCAATAGTTACGACACATTTATTCCTTCTAGCCCTCGCTCAAGCAACCCTTCGACTTCTAATCCTGCACAGTTTGGGCACGATATTTTGGCTTGGGAACCGGGTGTAAAGAGCATCGCTGTGAAATGTGATTTGTGTGACTTTCGCGAGAATGGCCCAGCTTGTGTTGAGGTGTGTCCGAACGGAGCTATCGTGTTGGTTGATAAATCTGCAGTTGACACTTCTAGTTCGGCTAAGCGAGAAGATGCCGCTTCCGTTGGCCGTTCTGTGAACTTGGAGAAATAACCTTATGAGTCCTTTAGAGCTTTTAGCTTTATCTATTGGTTGTTATCTTGTTGCCAGCTTAATATCTCTACTTGGAAGTGGTAAACAAGAAGAATCAGTGATGAGCCTAACGGGTGTCATCTCTACTATCGGTGGTATTCTTGGTGTAGCGAGTGCAGGTTATGCGTTGGCTAGTGGCCAGACATGGCATGCAGAATTATACAGCCCATTTTCTTTCGCGCAGTTCTTGATCAGTATGGATGCACTTAACGCCTTTATGGTGTTAGTGATCTCTTTGATAGTCATTGCCTCTTCAATTTACTCTCTTCAATACATGAAAGAGTACACTGGCAAAGGCGGGTGGGGGATTTGCTTTTTCTTAAACCTCTTCGTGGCGTCAATGGTGCTGCTTGTTGTCTCTGACAATGCATTTTATTTCATCGTATTCTTCGAAATGATGTCGCTAGCGTCATACTTCCTCGTACTAGTCGAACAGTCAGGCAAGAGCGTTAAAGCAGGTTTGAACTACTTCTTTATTGCGCACGCGGGCTCAATCTTAATTATGATTGCCTTCTTTATGCTATATCGTGCGTCTGGCTCACTGAATTTCGCAGATTTTTATCACTTGCATTTACCGACATGGGAAGCGTCAGTGATTTTCTTATTGGCTTTCTTCGGCTTCGGTGCCAAGGCCGGTATGATTTTGCTCCACGGCTGGCTACCAATGGCTCACCCTGCAGCGCCGTCTCATACTTCAGCGTTAATGTCTGGCGTCATGGTTAAGATAGGCATCTACGGTATCATCAAAGTGGGCGTTATGTTCCTTGGTGGTAGCGAAGCATGGTGGGGATACGTTGTATTAGCGTTTGGGGCAGTTTCTTCTGTGCTTGGCGTTATGTATGCTTTGGCAGAGCACGATATCAAACGTCTACTTGCTTACCACACCGTTGAAAACGTAGGTATCATCTTGATGGGCGTCGGTGTTGCGATGATCGGCATGGCGACCAACCATCCAATCTTTGCGGCTCTTGGTCTGTTAGGTGCGCTCTATCACCTCTTAAACCACGCTGTGTTTAAAGGTCTTCTGTTCCTTGGTGCTGGATCAGTTATCTACCGTACCCATACAAAAGATATGGAGCACATGGGTGGTTTGGCTAAATTAATGCCATACACTGCCGTTGCATTTCTTATTGGTACGATGGCTATCTCAGCGTTGCCACCACTCAACGGTTTTGTTAGTGAATGGTTTATTTATCAATCACTATTTAGCATGAGTCACCAAAGTGATATCTCCATGCTAATCGCTGGACCATTTGGTGTCGTGATGTTAGCGATCACTGGTGCACTAGCTTGTATGTGTTTTGTTAAGGTTTACGGTATCTGCTTCTCTGGTACGCCAAGAACAGAAGCGGCTGCGAATGCAAAAGAAGTCGGCTGGCCAATGCTGACTGGTACAGGTTTCTTAGCAGTGCTTTGTATCGTGCTAGGTGTAGGCTCTCCTTGGATTGCACCGCATATTTCAGATATTTCTACTTCGATACTTCAAGCGTCGCCAGTCACAGTACAAGATGGTTTTGCACTTCACCCTGTATCAACGACTCAAGCGATTCTTTCTACGCCAGTTATCGCAATCAGTTTACTTGTTCTGCTTATCGTTCCTGCTGCCATTCTCGCTCTATTTAGAGGTGTACGCTTGAAACGTCGTCATCGTGGTGACCCGTGGGCATGTGGATATGCGTATGAACAGCGTATGACAGTCTCTGCTGGAAGTATCACTCAGCCACTTAAGCATATGTTTGCTCCTGTTTATCGTATACGTAAGCAGCTTGACCCAAGTGGCTGGATGAAGCGGACGCTTGATGGAACGACATCAGCGGCTTCTGCTTCAGAGTCTGCGTTTGACCGTTATCTTATAGAGCCAACTTGCCGTCTTGTTTTAGGCATAAGTAACCGAGTTGCCAAATTGCAGAGTGGAGATTTTAGGCTCTACTGCTTGTACATCGTTGTCGCTCTGATTGTTTTATTGATTCTGCCAATTAGCTCAGGAGTGAAATAATGCCTGAATTACATATGCCTAGCGCAAGCTGGATAACACTCGCCGTTGTGCAAGCCGTGCTGATGCTACTGCTGGCACCACTTGTGACTGGCTTTTCTCGTGTCATTAGAGCGAAGATCCATTCACGTCAGGGGCCTGGTATTCTCCAAGATTACCGTGACATTTTTAAGCTTTTGCGCCGTCAATCAGTCGCGCCTGCTAACGCTGGTGTGATCTTCTGGATAATGCCTTGGGTCCTGATTGTCACTATGTTGTTGATTGCAATGGCATTGCCAACAGTAACGGAAACATCACCGTTTCCTATTTCAGGTGATGTGATTACGGATATTTACCTTCTCGCCATTTTCCGTTTCTTCTTTGCTTTATCGGGCATCGATAGCAACAGTATGTTTGCAGGTATCGGTAGTGCGCGTGAACTGACTCTTGGTGTATTGGTCGAGCCAGTATTCATGCTAGCAATTTTTGTTGCAGCTATGGTTGTGGGTTCAACGGACTTAGGTTACATCAGTCAAGGCATGGTTAGCCTATTCGCCTCTCATCCTATTCCTGTAATTTTGGCAGGTATTGCGTGTGCTTTCGCGGTATTCGTTGAAATGGGCAAACTCCCATTTGATGCGGCAGAAGCGGAGCAAGAATTACAAGAAGGCCCGGTAACAGAGTACTCCGGTAATGGCTTAGCTATGGTGAAGCTTGGGCTGGGCCTTAAGCAACTTGTCGTGGCACAGTTATTCTTAGCTATCTTCGTGCCATGGGGCAAGGTTGTCACTTTGTCTTTCACAGGTTTGCTGTTCGCGACCGTTATTTTGTTTGTGAAACTATTCGTAGTGTTCTTCCTAGCTGGCTTAATTGAAAACAGCATGGCACGTGTACGTTTCTTAAATACTAATCGTCTAACCTGGTCAGCATTTGCATTTGCTGTTTTAGCGTTAGCCTTTTACATCACTGGACTGTAAGGCGATAAAACTATGGAGATGATAGGGTTATTTACTATCTTGGTGCCATTCGTTGGTGCCATCCTCACGTTATTGGTTCCGCGTCAATCAGCGAAGTGGGTTTGCCAATTATTTGCAGCTATTGCAACGCTGGGCACTTGGGGTCTAGCTTATAAATTCTTTGCCGAAGGTGGGGTTTCTCAAACGATCTCACTGCTACAAATCGACCATATTCAACTATTCGGCTTAGTGGTTGATAAAGTCAGTACGCTAATCGCAGTTGTGGTGGTTGGACTTGGCTTAATTGTTGCCATCTATTCTCTTGGCTATATGAGTAAAGGCAACAAAGAGCATCCTCAAGAAGGCGAGCCACGCTACTATGCATTTTTGCTGATTTTTATCGGTGCAATGGCGGGTCTAGTGCTGTCTTCAACTATTCTCGGCCAGCTGCTGTTCTTCGAAATCACCGGTGCTTGTTCTTGGTCTTTGATCAGTTACTACCAAACGCCAGTAGCTTACAAGTCTGCGCTGAAAGCATTGATCGTGACACATATCGCTTCGCTTGGCCTATTTTTAGCTGCGGCGCTGTTGTTCGTTAACACAGGTACATTTGAGCTAACTGCAATTGCTTCACTTAGCCCAGCAGTAAAAACATTAGTGATGTTCGGCATTATGTTTGCCGCTTGGGGTAAATCAGCTCAGTTGCCAATGCAAATGTGGCTACCGGATGCGATGAACGCGCCAACGCCAGTGAGTGCGTATTTGCACGCAGCTTCGATGGTGAAAGTGGGTGTGTATATTTTTGCTCGTGCCATTTTGTCTGGCGGTCAAATTCCTGAAATCGTTGGTATTGTCGGTGTTATTGGCGCCATTTTAACTATGTTCTACGGTTTCGTGATGTACCTGCCGCAGAAAGATATGAAGCGTCTGTTGGCCTACTCTACGATTGCGCAGCTCGCTTATATCTTCTTAGCACTGTCTTTTGCTGCATTAGGTTCAAACTTAGCGCTCGAAAGTGGTGTGACATATATTTTCAACCACGCGTTTGCTAAGAGCTTACTCTTCTTAGTGGCAGGTTCATTGAGCTACGCATGTGGTACACGTATGTTGCCTAAGTTGACGGGCATTATGAAAGGCTCTCCTTTACTGGGTATCGGTTTCTGTGTCGCTGTCATGGCGATTGCAGGTGTGCCTCCTTTCAATGGATTCTTCAGTAAGTTCCCACTTATCGAAGCAGGTTTTCACTTATCTGCACAACATAGCTGGCTAACGCCAATCATAGTTCTTGCGCTAATTGAGTCTGTCGCAACATTTGGTTGGTTGCTGTACTGGTTCGGTAAGTCTGTTGTCGGTGAGCCATCTGAAGCGGTTCAAGAAATGTCTCCGCTTCCAGGTTCGATGAAATTCACATTGATCGTGTTGATTGCAATGTCGGTTCTATCCAGCGTTATTGCATCAGCATGGATTCACTAGGGTTACGCTCATGGATAATTTAATAATCAATAATTTAGCTGGAGCTTTGGTGGTGACATCGTTTTTCGTTGTTGTCGCCCGCCGGGCTCAAACTGCAGCGTGGTTATACGCGCTTCAGTCTCTAGTTTTAATCTTGCTGTTTGTCGCAATAGCCGATCAATACAATGCGCACAGTTTGTATGAATGGTCTATTTCAGCGTTTATTACCAAAGTGGTATTGCTTCCGAGTTTACTGTTTTATTTGTTCCGCAATATGCGTGACGAAGTAGCAGAGCAGTCGGTATTGCATCCAGTAATCATCGCGATTTTAGTTGGTGTGATTAGCTTGGTTGCATTTTACGTGGTTAAACCGGTGGCATTGCCTATGGTTTCGTCACTTAAGTTTGTTCTCGCTGTTTCTCTAGCACATTTTTTTATCGGATTGCTATGTATAGTGACCCAGCGCAATATTCTGAAGCAAGTCTTTGGTTACTGTTTGATGGAAAACGGGTCATCGCTCACTTTAGCCCTGCTGGCGCACCGCGCGCCACACCTTATGGAAGTGGGTATTACCGTTGATGCAATTTTCGCTGTGATTGTGATGATTATTTTGGCCAAGCTGATTTATAACAAGCTCAACACATTAGATGTTAAACAACTTACAGATTTGAAGGGGTAATGGCGTGCTTACATTGGATACTGTTTTCCCTTATTTAATCGGCATTCCGTTGATTGCCTCAGCAATAGGCTTTTTAGGTGCAGCAACGTGTGGTCGTTCGCATAAAATTGCTTCACTAATTCATCTTGTTAGTGTTGTTGCAACCTTCCTGCTATCTGGCTGGTTGGGATTGCAAGTCATTGACCATGGCAGCTTACTTTCGAGTGGTCATTGGTTAATTCTTGATGGTTTATCTGCACTGTTTATGGCGGTGTTAGGTGTAGTCGCTCTTATTACTGGTATTCATGCTATTGGCTATATCAGTTATGAATTTAAGCATGAAGAAATGACTGGCCGTCAGGTTTCACTTTTCTATGGACTATATAACCTGTTCTTGGCATCGATGATTCTAGCTATCAGTGCAAACAATATCATCATGATGTGGGTTGCCATTGAAGCAACAACTATCAGCTCAGTGTTCCTAGTGGGTATTTATACCAAACGCTCTTCTCTAGAGGCGGCTTGGAAATACATTATGATCTGTACGGTTGGTGTTGCGTTTGGCCTATTTGGTACTGTGCTGACTTATGCTAACGCAGTTGCGGTATTCAACGACCCTAGCCAAGCTTTGCTTTGGACTGCGGTTAGAGATCATGCTCACTTACTTGATCCGCGCTTAATCCAGATTAGCTTTATCTTTGTCGTGATTGGTTTCGGCACCAAAACAGGTCTGTTTCCAATGCATACGTGGCTACCTGACGCGCACTCCGAAGCGCCAAGCCCTGTATCTGGCCTTCTATCTGCTGGTCTATTGAACTGTGCTCTGCTGGTTATCATTCGTTTCTTTATCATCAGTAACGAAGTGCTAGGTAGCGCGTTTACCAATGGTGTATTGCTTACCTTTGGTTTGTTATCGGTTGGTGTTGCGGCGCTGTTCATTCTTATTCAGAAAGACATCAAACGCTTGCTAGCATACTCCAGCGTGGAGAATATGGGCCTCATCACCTTCGCAATTGGCCTTGGTCCGCTAGGAATTTTTGCTGCAATGCTTCATGTTATCAACCACAGCCTAGGCAAAACGCTGATGTTCTGTGGAGCAGGTAACGTGATGCTCAAATTTGGCTCACGTAACATGAACGTGATCAAAGGTGTCGTTAGAGTCGCTCCTTGGACTGGCGTGCTATTCGGCGCTGGTGCGATGGCTCTAGGTGGAGTTCCTCCGTTTAACCTATTCGTGAGTGAGTTCTTGGTAATTTGCTCAGGTATTTATGCTCAGCATCCTGTACTGACAGTCGTCTTACTGTTACTGCTGACTATTGTTTTAGCTGGTCTAGCTCGTATGGTGGCTTCAACTGTTCTGGGCAAAGCTCCCGAGGGCATGAAAAAAGGCGAGATTGGTGTTCTAACAGTAGCGCCACTTGTTGTGCTGATTGCTTTCATGTTGTTAATGGGTACGCATATACCAGAAGTGATTCTACATAGTGTCGATCACGCGGCACAAGTGGTTATCAACAAGCCAAATTACTCTGTATTGCAGTCCTTGCATCTGCCTTGGCAAGCGGTGTCGAACACCGACGTGTCAACACTCGTTACTCACACTACGCATTAATTTAGAGAGAATGTTGAATGGAAAGTTTACAAACAAATCATTCGCAACGCCAAGTTGGTAAACAGTACGTAGAAGGCGTGCGTCAATTGTTCCCTTCTGCAATCTTAGATGAAGAATGGCAGACTGAAAATCAGGTGACCATCACTGTTAAAATGACTTCTCTCGTTGAGGTCATGAAGTGGCTTTACTACGACCAAGGAGGCTGGTTAACCGTCTCATTTGGTAACGATGAGCGTAGCATCAATGGCCACTTTGGTGTCTACCATGCACTGTCTATGGAAGCTGAAGTAAAAAGCTGGGTTACTGTAAAAGTTCTTGTTGATACTAAATCTGAAGAGTTTATTTCTATCACGCCTGAAATCCCAGCCGCAGTTTGGGGCGAGCGTGAAATTCGCGATATGTACGGGCTTAAGCCTGTCGGTCTACCAGATGAAAGGCGTCTGATTCTGCCAGATGATTGGCCTGAAAACATGCACCCATTGCGCAAAGATGCAATGGATTACCGCCAACGTCCTCAGCCAACAACAGAAACTGAGAATTACGAGTTCATTAATGAGCTAGGTGATGATTCAAACCGAATCGTACCAGTGGGGCCGCTGCATATCACCAGTGACGAGCCGGGGCACTTCCGTCTATTTGTTGATGGTGAAACTATCGTCGATGCCGACTACCGTATGTTCTACGTTCACCGTGGTATGGAAAAGCTGGCTGAAACCCGTATGGGCTACAACGAAGTGGCTTTCCTTGCCGACCGAGTTTGCGGTATCTGCGGATTTACTCACAGTGTCGGTTATGCCAACAGTGTCGAGAACGCTTTAGGTGTTCAAGTGCCTGAGCGCGCCAAGATGGTTCGTACTGTCATGCTTGAAGTCGAGCGTCTGCACAGTCACATGCTAAATATTGGTCTGTCTAGCCACTTTGTCGGTTTTGATTCTGGTTTCATGCAGTTCTTCCGTGTTCGTGAAAAAACCATGGAGCTTGCAGAGCTACTAACGGGTGCTCGTAAAACTTATGGAATGAACCTAATTGGTGGGGTACGTCGCGACTTTCTGAAAGATCAGCGTGTTCGTGGTATTCAAATGGTTCGCCAAGTACGTAAAGAGTTTACCGAGTTAGTCGATGTATTGCTTAACACTGCGAACATAGATAGCCGTTTAGATGGTGTTGGCATCCTTGATAGACAGATTGCTCGTGACTACAGTCCAGTAGGACCGCTTATGCGCGCAAGTGGTTATGAACGTGACGTTCGTATTGTGCACGGTGACTACCTTACCAACTATGCAGATATGCCAATTGATCTACATGCTCTTGATACTTGTGATGTAAAAGCGCGCGTTCTGATACGTGTTAAAGAAGTCTTAGATTCATTGAACATGGTTGAGTTTGGGCTTGATCACTTGCCTGAAGGGGCAATTCTAACTGAAGACTTCAAATACACACCAAACAAGTTTGCTCTTGGTTTCACTGAAGCACCCCGTGGCGAAAACATGCACTGGAGTATGTCAGGAGACAACCAGAAATTGCATCGCTGGCGTTGTCGTGCGGCTACTTATGCAAACTGGCCAACATTGCGTTATATGTTGCGTGGAAACTCAGTTGCAGACGCACCATTAATTATCGGTAGCCTTGATCCATGTTATTCATGTACCGATCGTGTGACTTTAGTTGATACGAAGAAAAAACGCAGCAAGACCATCCCATATAAAGCTATCGAGCAATACAGTGTGAGTCGTAAGAACTCACCGGTTAAATTTTAATTTGAGGTCACCATGTTTAAGTTACTGAAAACAGTTTTAAAAACCGGAGATCCTACCACTAAATATCCGTTTGCACCTATTGATGTGCACCAAGACTTTCGTGGTAAACCTGAGCTTGATGCGAGCCAATGTATAGCGTGTGGTGCATGTACTCGTGCGTGCCCCGCAAATGCTTTGATTATGGAGACGGACGAAGAAAACGGTAAGCGCCGCTGGGAGTTGTCAATTGCTCGTTGCATTTACTGTGGTCGCTGTGAAGAAGTATGCCCGACTCATGCAATTGAGCTGACTGAACAATTTGAGTTGGCGGTAACTAATAAAGCTGATCTTTATGAGCATGCAGAATTTAGCTTATCTAATTGTACTCAGTGTAATCGTCCTTTTGTGGCGACGAAATTGCTCGACTATACCCTAGCGACGATAGAGCAGGCTGGTTTAACTGGAGAGCAGTTAGAAATGCGCAAGATTCAGCTTTGTACTTGTCCAGAGTGCCGACGTAAAGCAAACATGCTCGATGGTGAAGGTGTGAGCTGTGATCGTTATATCAGTGAGTTTGACCAAGTTCCTGTAGCTACGGTAGGAGAGAAAGCATGAAAGGCTTTAAGCAATTAGCGGGTGAAAATCATACTCAAGCAGTGCCTGTTGAGGTGTCTCCTGAACATGAGAAGCTAAAGGCATCACTACTAAAAGATATTAAGCGCTCTGCTTATGTTTATCGTGTCGACTGCGGTGGATGCAACGCTTGTGAAATTGAAATTTTTGCGACAACGACACCAATCTACGATACAGAAAGGTTTGGTATCAAGGTGGTTGCAAGTCCTCGACATGCCGATATTTTGCTATTTACAGGGGCGGTTACTCGTGCGATGAGAGCCCCAGCACTGCGTGCTTATGAAGCCGCGCCTGATCCAAAGATCGTAGTTTCATACGGCGCATGCGGTTGCGATGGTGGTATTTTCCATGACTTGTATTGTGTATGGAGTGGAACCGACAAAATCGTCCCTGTTGATGTTTATATCCCGGGTTGCCCTCCAACGCCCGCAGCAACTATCTACGGTATGGCCGTAGCGTTAGGTTTGCTCGGACAGAAAATGAAAGCCAAAGAGCACGATGTAGAAAAGCAACCTGCGAGTCTGCGTCATACAGGTATTCCTGTTGATATACGCGTGTTGATTGAAAAAGAAACCCGTTTACTCGCTGGTTACCGTCATGGTAAGAGAATTTCAGACGAGCTGATGGATGTATTGGAAGCGAGCGATGCTGACAACGTTGATCAGCAAGTTAAAGATTATTTGGCTGAAAAGGACGATCCTCGATTAACAGAAATTGTTAATAAAGTGATGCGTCAAGTTATGCAGCAATTAATGGGCGGAAATCCTGCTGGAGGTTGCAATGGATGTGGCTAATTCAAGACACTTAGATGGCGATGTGAATTTTTATCGCCTGAGCCGTAAATTTGTTGATGAGAGCGAAATGCCTCAGGAAGCAAAAGACATCATGTATTACAGCTTGGCGATTGGACACCACCTTGGAGTGGTGGACTGTTTGAAATCTGAGATGCAATGTAGCGGTCACGAGTACCTAGAGTGGATTAGCGCAATTCCAGAAGAGAGCGATGCGTACAACAAGATGAAAGGGTTCTTAGTTTTTGGAGAAATCACCATAGACACCGATCATATCAATATGTTGGCTCTTGCTTTTGATAAAATAGATGCAAATGTTCAATCAGAAAAGTCAAAAATACTGACGCAAGGCTTCATCAACATTCTAACGGCGATACATAAAGAGCCGAACATGTATCTGATGGTTCGAGGCAGCTGAGGAATAAAACTAATGAGCAAAAACATATTGATAACAGTTGGCAACTCGATGATGGGCGATGATGGGGCTGGGCCCTATCTCGCTAAGCTTTGTCGAGAAAACCCAGTTGATGAGTGGGAAGTACTGGAAGGTGGCACCATGCCAGAAGATACTTTGCATATTATTCGTGATCAAAAGCCTGAACGAGTTGTCGTCGTTGATGCAGCTGACTTTGGTGAAAAAGCGGGTGAGATACGGATCATTAGCTCGGATGTTATCAATGACATGTTCATGGTCTCAACACATAGCTTGCCACTTAATTTTTTAATCGATGAGCTGAAAACATTTGTTCCAGAAGTCACTTTCGTTGGTATTCAGCCAGCAGCAGTGGCTTTTTCGTTCCCTATGACAGACATGGTAAAGGACGCGGTTCATACCATTTTTTCCCGTTTACCTGTTTGGCAAGGTGACAGTGAGTTTGAGCACTGTTAAAGTACACCCACACTTTATAAGTGTATGTAAAATAAAAATTAATAATGTTTTTGATATCTAGTTATGGAAGCAGTGAATTAGTGTCAAAAGAAAGTAAGAGATAGCTCGTATCCAGACATTTAAATTCAAATCGAATTGAAATATTGAATATAGAGCAATGTAGTTTAGGGTCTGTAACCTTTTGAAAATTTCCACTGATAAGACTCGAAAGGAAATAACTACAAACCCTAGTGTATCGACACAAGAAGGTATCGTATGAATCGATTTGTCTTTGCAGACGCCAATAAATGTATTGGTTGCCGAACTTGTGAACTGGCATGTGCGATTTCTCACCAAGAAGAAGGTGTTGGGACATTAAATGATCCGAACGACTTCGCTCCGCGTTTGCAATTGGTGAAAAATGCAAAGGTCACTACGCCTGTGATGTGTCGTCAGTGTGATGACGCACCATGTGCGCAAGTTTGTCCGAACAATGCCATTGTTCATGAAGATAGTTATATTAAAGTGATTCAATCTCGTTGCATCGGTTGTAAAACCTGTGCTATCGCATGCCCTTATGGAGCGATGGACGTTGTAACGAAAATGGTGACGGAAGATACAGGAAGCTCTGCTCTATTTAAGAGAAAAGTGCCTAAATCTAAAGCACTAAAATGCGATTTATGTTCTCATCGGAAGCAAGGCCCAGCTTGTGCTGAAGTCTGTCCGACAGGGGCCATTAGCTTAATTGAGCCGCAAGAAATCCAACAAACTGCCCGACAAAAGCGTGAACTAGCGGCGTCTAGCAATGCAATCATCGGTTTTGGTCAGTGAGAAAAGAGCAATGAAAAAATCAATAGTGGTTTGTCCCTACTGTGGAACAGGGTGCAAACTGAATCTAGTTGTTGAGAACAACAAGGTCGTTGGTGCAGAGCCTCTTGAAGGTCGTACTAATGAAGGCCAGTTGTGTCTAAAAGGTTACTATGGCTGGGACTTTTTAAACGACACTAACTTGCTAACTCCACGTTTGAAAAGCCCAATGATTCGTCGTACTAAAGATGCAGAGCTAGAAGCGGTATCTTGGGACGAAGCATTAGATTTTGCCGCTGAAAAGCTAATGGCAATCAAAGATAAGTACGGTCCTGATGCGATCATGACTACGGGCTCTGCTCGTGGGCCTGGTAACGAAGCAAACTTCGTTATGCAGAAGTTAGCAAGGGCGGTCATAGGGACGAATAACGTCGATCACTGCGCAAGGGTGTGACACGCTCCTTCAGTCTCCGGTCTGGAGACAACAGTAGGTAATGGTGCAATGAGCATGTCCATTCCCGAAATTCAAAAAACTAAATGCTTACTCGTTTTCGGTTACAACGCGGCTGACTCTCACCCAGTTGTAGCAAGACATATTCTAAAAGCACGTGCGAACGGCGCGAAGATCATCGTGGTTGACCCACGTAAAGTTGAATCTGCCCGTATTGCTGACCAATGGCTAGCGCTGAATAACGGCTCTAACATGGCTATGGTTAACTCACTTGCTTACGTAATGATTGAAGAAGAGCTTTACGATAAATCTTATGTAGAAAACTACACAGAAGGTTTTGCAGAGTTCCGTAAGATCGTTGCTAACTACGCTCCAGAAAAAGTTGAGCACATCACAGGCGTTCCGGCTGCTGACGTTCGCTTCGCTGCACGTACATATGCTGAAGCACCTGAAGGTATGATCCTTTGGGGAATGGGTGTCACTCAGTACGGTCAAGCTGTAGACGTGGTTCGTGGACTCGCTGGCTTAGCTCTTATGACAGGTAACTTCGGTCGTCCTGGTGTAGGTTGTGGTCCAGTACGTGGTCAAAACAACGTACAAGGGACTTGTGACCTAGGTATGTTACCGCATCAGTTCCCTGGCTATCAGTCTGTACAAGATGAAGCAATTCGTGAGAAGTTTGAAAAAGCTTGGGGCGTGAAACTATCTGGTACACCAGGTTACCGTTTGACAGAGATCGGCCACAAAGTAGATGAAGGCGTATGCAAAGCGTTCTACATCTTTGGTGAAGATCCAGCGCAAACTGAAGCTGACTTAAACGCACTACGTGAAACATTGAAGAAGATGGAGCTAGTCATTGCTCAAGATATCTTCATGACCAAAACGGTTGAAATGGCAGACATCGTCTTCCCAGCAACCAGTTGGGGTGAGCACGAAGGTGTTTACTCAAGTGCAGACCGTGGTTTCCAACGCTTCTATAAAGCGATTAATCCACCAGAAGGCGTGAAGCCAGACTGGGAAATCTTCAGCTTGTTGGCAACTCGTATGGGTTACCCAATGCACTACAACAACACTCAAGAAATTTGGGATGAGTTGCGTTCATTGGCTCCACTATACGCTGGTGCGACTTACGAGAAGATGGAAGGGTTGAAATCTGTTCAGTGGCCTTGCCCAACTGAAGATCACCCAGGTACCCCATTCTTGTTTGAAGGCAATAAATTTACCACTCCTTCTGGTAAAGGTCAGTTTATTGCAGCAGAATGGCGACCACCACTCGAGCAACCAGATGCTGAGTATCCATTGGTACTTTCAACAGTACGTGAAGTAGGTCACTACTCTTGTCGTTCAATGACAGGTAACTGTGCGGCACTTTCAACACTTGCTGATGAGCCTGGATATGTTCAGATGAACCCAGAAGATGCAGCGAAATATGGTATCAAAGATGAACAATTGATCTGGATTTCATCTCGCCGTGGTAAGGTTATCTCTCGTGCAAGTTGCAGTGAACGTATCAATAAAGGTGCCGTTTACATGACTTACCAATGGTGGATTGGTGCATGTAACGAACTAACTATTGAACACGTTGACCCAATCTCAAGTACGCCAGAATACAAATACTGCGCGGTTAAGATTGAAGCTATTGCAGATCAAAGCTGGGCTGAAAATTACGTACAAACTGAGTACAGTGATATGAAAGCTCGCTTGAAGTCTAAAGTTAAGCAGTTCGAAGCTTAATTTAAACAGGCCAAGAAAGGCTCTTTATCCTTGGGTAAAGGGCCTTTTTATTAGACGTTAATTTGAAAAATAATAACTAAAGTGTATAGAGCGAAAGTTTGCTCAATTGGGAGAAAGCAATGAAAGATGTGCAGCCGCTTTTGGAAGCCAATATTGTCAAGCAAACAAAAATTGTCCGATACAGGAACGGTCAAGCTTCATTGGATAAAGAAGATCTTTTGATCGGTGAAACGCCAGTCGCTCTTGAATACAATGGGATCGCCTATACCGTAATGATGTGTACGCCAACGGATTTAGAAGAATTTGCCATTGGATTTTCTCTTACTGAAGGTATTATCGATCATTCTCGTGATATTCATGATATAGAGATGAAGCCAGCCTGCAATGGCATTACATTGTCTGTTACAGTCGCCAATCGCTGCCTCAATCGATTACAGGAAAAGCGCCGTTCCTTAACTGGCATGACGGGTTGTGGAATTTGCGGTGCAGAAAAACTTGAAGGTGTCGTTAGAGGTATCCAGCCTGTTGTAAATAAATCGCAGTTTAATATTGAGTATCTCGATGCCGCATTAAGCGCCCTTAACAGCGAGCAAAAATACAATCAGCTAACAGGAGCGAGTCACGCTGCAGCCTATATTAGTCCTGAAGGCAAACTAGAAATCGTATTTGAAGATGTTGGTCGCCATATCGCACTTGATAAACTGATAGGTTGGATTACACGAAGCCAGAAAAGCCAACAAGGAGCAATATTAGTGACCAGCCGCGCAAGTTTCGAGATGGTGCAAAAAGTTGCGGCTTGCGGAATTGAAATGCTTTTTGCCGTATCTGCGGCTACAAGTATGGCCGTTGAGTTAGCGGATAAATTGAATGTCACTTTGTGTGGATACTGCCGAACAAGTAGGGTAAATGTATACACGCACCCTTCACGGTTAAATGAATAGCAATTCATGCAAAAACGGGAGAGTAAATATTACTCTCCCGTTTTTCATCCTAATGTCAAATTATGATTTTGACGTCGTCGCTTTAGTTGAATCAGTTTTCGTTGCAGTCTTAGCCGTTGAGCTTTCTGTCGCAGTCGCTGGCTTTGCAGTGTCCGTTGTAGGAGCTTGAGCAGTAGCAGCTGGAGTAGAGTCAGTAGTTTGTACTGCTGCAGGTGCCGGAGCAGCTGCTTGTTTAGTTGATGCTTTGTCAGAAGGAGAACATGCAGCTAGGCCCGCGATAAATAGAGCTGGTACCACAAACTTAAGGATATTTTTGTTTAACATATTGGATATTCCACTATTAACAGCTAGTTGATGGCAGTTATTATTTATGAATGTTTGATTTTTTCTGTCATAAAAATGAAATATGAAAATCAAATTATTTTTAATTTTTAAGTCATTGAAAATTAAAAATTTATTTGATTAATGGATAGGGCTCATACTTTCTTTGTTGGAATTTTTTCCGAAATGATACTTTGCAAGTACATAAAATTGACTAATTATGTCTATTAGTTTTCTCTGCAATGACATTCAGTATTGAGCGGGTTACTTTGAGTGTACTGAGTTCTAATTCCCTACTCAGTGTTGAGCAGGGAAATATATAGAGGTACAGGTTTTGGTAATATTAAAATGAGCTATAAATAACAGCACTTAAAGCTGCAAACCCACACACAGCGGTAAAAATTTGAGCAAGAATTGATGTACGGTATTTTTTCATCGATGGCACTTTACGCATTGCGTAAACTGGCATCAAGAACAAAATAGCAACAATCATCGTTGCGCCGACGATCTCAATCATATCCAAAATACTTGGGTTAATAATTGCAGCAATCCAAGCAGTCACAACGACAAATATCAATACGTACTTCTCAATCTTATTTCTTGGTGCACTCGAGCGAGAGTGGATAAGCCCTGCAATACCTTCGCAAGCCCCTAAAAAGGTCCCAAAATAGCTAGAAGCAATAGCAGAGAATGCCACAATTGGGCCTAAGTACGAGATGATGGGTGAGGCATGAGTATTGGCGAGATAAGAAAGAACAGAGATATTTTGTTTGTTTGCGATTGCTAGCTGAGCTGGTGAAAGCGAAAGCACCACAGAAAAAACAAAAAACATCACGAAAACCAGCAGCATCGCAGCTGCTCCACCAGTAATCATGTCTGTTTTTCTAACGGCATTGTCACCATAAATTCTGCGTTGCTCTTTAGAAAATTGACTAATAATAGGGCTGTGATTAAAAGAGAACACAATTAAAGGAATGGCCAGCCATATTACTTTTGGCAGTGTTGACCAATCTGGGCTTGCGCTTACCATGGACATATTCCAGTTGGGAATCAAGTAAACAGATAGTGCAAACAATATAACGACCAGTGGGTAAACCATTGCAGAAGTTGCTTTAAGCATAAGGTCTTTGCCATACACCACACATAGCGTCATTGCGGCAATGAGAACACCAGAAAGTAGCCAGCGAGGGATTTCAGGTAACCCTAGCTGGTGAACCATAAAAGAGTCGACGGTATTCGTGATACCCACACCATAGATAAGAACGATAGGGTAGATAGCGAAGATATAGGCAAAGGTGATGATGTTTGCACCCGTTTTTCCGAAATGTTCTTCAACTGCATCTGTGATATCAGCTTGTGGATCTTTTGCCGATAAAACAAAGCGCGCCATGCCTTTGTGTGCTAGCCATGTCATTGGTGCAGAAAGTATCGCCAGAATAACAAGAGGCCAAAATCCACCGGCTCCGGCTTTAATAGGCAAAAATAGAATTCCAGCGCCAACAGCGGTACCGAAAAGTGATAAACACCAACTGAAATCTTGGTAAGTCCATTTACGCGACGATGGTAAATCTATAGTGGGTGACGAAGGTGTGGTCATAAGTGGTTTACTCTTTTTAATTTTAGGGCTGAACGGCTGCCCTAGTCGCGAATAAAATGCAAAGTGTCGTTTTTTATCATGTATGCGATATTTTGGAAATGGCTAGATAAAAAAATAAAACTAAACGACTGGATTTGACACAAAACTCTATATTTTATTTTGATTGCTCTCACAAACTTAACTACTAGGTACTTAGTGGTTTTTTACTCGTATTGGCATCGGATTGATCTTCATCAAGGCTGAATCCTGTTATTCAGCTCACATTTCGTTAGAATGACGTCCACCATTTTTACACGTTGAAAACGCGACTTGTAAGGTGGTCGATGTTGATATTCATCAAGCAATTGTTATGAATGTATTGATAGTCTTGATAACAACCAGTAAATGAACTGTAAGCAGAAATCACTAAAATGATCGAACGCCAGCTAATTTGTGTGACAGGGATAGTACAGGGAGTAGGGTTTCGCCCTTTTATCTATCAGCAAGCCAAGTTGTTGGATCTTCTGGGCTCAGTTAGAAATGACTCAGATGGAGTCAAGATAGATATTCAGGGTGAAAAGCAGAATCTACAAGCTTTTCATCAGCGGTTATTAGATACCGCTCCGCCTCTATCTCGAGTTGATAGCATTTATTTTGAAAGTGTTACCGTCGATTCGTCTTTAAGCGAATTCAGTATCTTAGCAAGTCAGGAGGCGCTGACCGCTTCTGTTGGTATATCGCCCGATCAAGCGACTTGCCCTGATTGTAAGCAGGATATGAAACTTGCCGAGTCTCGTTATTTTGAGTATCCATTTACTAACTGCACCAATTGTGGACCACGTTATAGCATCATAGAGAAGCTTCCTTACGATCGTTGCAATACGTCGATGAAAGACTTCTTGCTTTGTCCTTCTTGCCAAATTTCATACACAGAACCGCTCGATAGACGTTATCATGCCCAACCCATTAGTTGTCCAGACTGTGGGCCAGCAGTGAGTTTTTTAACCCCAAAAGGAGAGGCTCAGTTCGCTGGTAAAGAGGCGGTTTACAAAGCTGCGCAAATAATCCGTCAAGGTGGTGTGATTGCCATGAAAGGGCTAGGTGGTTTCCATTTAATCTGTGATGCGAGGCAAGACAATGCGATCCAGAGAATTAGACTGATTAAGCACCGTCAATACAAACCTTTTGCTGTGATGGTCGCTGATGAAGAACACGCGAGAGAGCATGTCGTTGGTGAAGAACTTGAGTGGAAAGCACTAAGTTCTCAAGCAGCACCCATTGTGTTGATGACTAAACGAGAGCAATCCACCTTAGCGGATTCAGTCGCCCCAGAAGCACCTTATCTTGGCGTCATGTTGCCGTACACACCTTTGCACATCCTTCTTTTTAAAATGCTTGCAGCGTTAAATGTGACGCAAGAGTTAGTCATGACCAGTGGGAATGTGTCAGGAATGCCACTGGCGATAGACAGCTATGAAATTATTGAACAGTTTAGCGATACAATCGACGCAGTGCTCGATCACAACCGACCTATAGTCAACCCATGTGATGACAGTGTGGTACATATTGCTGGTGGAAAAGTCAGAGTATTACGGCCAGCGAGAGGTTATGCACCTGTTACACAAAAAATAGATTACGCGGGCAAACCAATATTAGCTCTGGGGGCTCAACAAAAAGCTTCGGTTGCTTATGCAGTTCCTAATCAGTGGATGCTTTCCCCATATATTGGTGACATAGATAACCTCGACACTGAAAAACGGTATCAAGCGACAGCTGAGTTATTTCCTAAGTTATATCGTCAGGCTCCAAGCCTATACTTGCATGATTTACATTTTGGATACTACTCAACTCAATATGCTAAAGCTCAAACCCCCGGGCCACGGATATCAGTTCAACATCATTATGCGCATATATTGGCCGTAATGGCTGAGCACAAGTTAACGCAACCAGTGCTTGGTTTTGCGTTTGACGGCACGGGAGCAGGTACAGATGAAACCGTGTGGGGTGGGGAAGTATTGATCGCTGATAGCGAAAATTTTGAGCGTGTTGGTCACCTAAAACCATTTCGTTTGATCGGGGGTGAAAAAGCTATTAAAGAGCCAGCACGCATATTGTTTGCAATGCTGCTTGAGTGTTTTTCTGTTGAACAAATAAGAGCTTTCAATCTCCCCGCATTTTCGCGCTGGAGTGCGTTTTATTTTGACAATCTTTATCAGCTTTGGCTTTCGGGGAACAATTCTCCTTATTGCACGTCAATGGGGCGATTATTTGATGCTTGGGCAGTACTACTGAATCTAGTCGAAAAAGTGGATTATGAAGGCCAGTGTGGACTAGCAATAGAGTACGCACTTATTCATCGCGACAAAGAAAAGCAACAAAAGCGCGGCAGCGACTTCGATTTTTGCTGGAGTGATGACGATATTTCAGTATTAGATTGGACGAGAGCGTTAAAGAGCAGCTTGGAGTGCCAGCAAGAGCTGGGAGAACATTGGGTGGGAGACGTATGTGTGGGATTAATCGCAGCTATTATTACTGCTATTGACCAAATGTCCGCTAGGTTTCCACATCTTCCTGTCGCAGTTGGTGGTGGGGTTTTTCAAAACCGCTGTTTGGTAAATGAGCTATTTAAACATTGGGAAAATAAACAAGTTCCAATTTATAGTGGCGAAACTATTCCAGTTAATGACAGTGGGATTGCGGTAGGTCAATTGTGGCACGGCTTGCACGTGTTTAAATAGGCCCCTTGAATTTACTGTTCCTGTTTGCCTCTAGCAACAAAGTAAGTGAGTAATTTATGTGTTTATGTATTCCATCTAGTGTAATTGAAATTAATGCTGAGCAAGTAACGGCTCGAGTAGAGACATTGGGTGTCGTGCGAGAAGTCAGTACTCATTTGATCTCTGATCCTATCGAGTTAGGAGATCACCTACTGATTCACGTTGGGTTTGCCATAGCAAAAATCGATCAAAAAGAAGCGCAAGAAAGTCTAGAAACGTACAAAACCTTGCTAGAGCAGATGAGTGAAGATGATATAAAGGTATTGCTGTAATGAATACTGTAAAGCCAATGACTGAGAAGAATGAACCTTCAACAACAGCTATGTATCAAGGGTTTCGCAAGCCTGATGTAATAAAAGCTCTAGCAGAAAAAATTCGAGAAAAAGCCGTACAACTTGATACCCCTTTGAACATTATGGAAGTTTGCGGTGGGCATACTCACACCATAATGAAATATGGTTTAAAGCAGTTATTGCCAAACAATTTAAATTTTGTTCATGGCCCAGGCTGTCCAGTTTGTGTGATGCCTAAAGAGCGTATTGATCAAGCTATTGTGCTGGCTCAGCAGGAAGACGTAATTCTCGCGACTTTAGGAGATATGATTCGTGTGCCTGGTTCACGGACCTCGTTAGCCCAGTGCCGAGCCAGCGGTGGTTCAGTCGAGCCTATCTATGATCCTATGGACGTGATTCGAATTGCTCAAGAGAACCCAAATAAGAAAGTGGTGTATTTCGCTATTGGTTTTGAAACAACGACACCAATGACAGCGGTTTTGGTCAAGCAGGCTGAAAAACTAGAATTAAACAACCTGTATTTCCACGTGAACCACGTTTTGGTCCCACCTGCTATGCACGTGGTGATGGCCGATGATCAAACGCCAGTTAATGCATTTATCGGCCCTTCGCATGTAAGTGTTGTTGCTGGAGCTAATATCTATCAGCAGATAGTTGATACCCATGATACGCCAGTAGTTGTATCAGGTTTTGAGCCCGTCGATGTTTTAGAGTCAGTTCTTAAGCTTGTAGAACTGGCCTCTGAGCACCAAGCAGAACTTGCTATCCAATATACTCGAGCGGTGACGCCAGCTGGCAACACTGCTGCACAAGCTTTGGTAGACCAAGTTCTAGAAGTGAGAAGTGAATTTAACTGGCGAGGTTTAGGCAATATTCCTGAATCTGCCCTTAAACTCCGTTCAGAGTTCTCAGAGCGTGATGCGGAAGTGGTGTTTAATGACATTTTGCCAAAAGAGCCAATTTCTGATCATAAAGCTTGCCAATGTGGGGATATATTGCGTGGTGTAGCTACTCCCCCTGATTGCAAGGTGTTTGGTAAGGCTTGTACTCCAAACCGACCGATGGGGAGTTGCATGGTAAGTTCAGAAGGTGCATGCAACGCTTACTATCGTTATTCGGGAATTGAGGTAAAAGAAAGATGAGTCTTACTAAAAAAGTTCAACTAAGTCACGGTGGTGGTGGCTTGGAGATGAATCAATTCATTCAAAAGCTATTTTTTAAGCGATTTAATAATGAAATATTAAGTCGTGATGAAGATGCAGCAACATTACCTTTATCCGCAAACACGGCAATGACGACCGACAGTTTTACCGTCTCTCCGCACTTCTTTGCAGGTGGAAACATTGGCAGTTTAGCGGTTGCTGGAACTTGCAATGATTTAGCCATGGTTGGGGCTAAACCTGAGTATCTCAGCTGTAGTTTTATCATCGAAGAAGGCACTGAGTTCAAAGAGCTGGAAGCAATCGTCGATTCGATGGTTGAAGAGCTCGCAACTATCGATGCCAAAGTGGTATGCGGTGATACAAAAGTAGTACCTAAAGGCTCTGCAGACAAAGTGTTTATTAACACAACAGGCGTAGGGCGAGTTATGCAAGCCGGAATTTCGTCTCGGAATATTCAGTCTGGTGATGCAATATTAATTTCTGGTGATATTGGTCGTCACGGCGCGTGCATTTTAGCGGCAAGAGAATCACTTCGTTTAGAGCATGAAATGACCAGTGATTGTGCAGTGCTTTGGCCGGTTGTTGATGCTTTAATTCAGCAAAATATTGATATCCGAGCGATGCGTGATGCGACTCGTGGTGGGCTCTCAGCGGTCATGAACGAGTGGTGTCAAAGCTCAAATATTCAGCTAATGCTGCAAGAAGAACATATCCCAATCAACGATATGGTTAAGGGTGTATGCGAACTGTTTGGCTTTGAAGCTTGCGACTTAGCCAACGAAGGAACATTTGTTATTGCTGTTCCTCAAGAATACGCCCAGCAAACGCTTGATGTACTCAAATCATTTAATCCCAACGCAGCGCTTATTGGTCACGCTCAGTCCGGTGAGCCATGCAAGCCGATTTTACATACGCCTTGGGGAAGTCGTCGTTACTTAGACTTTCCACTTGGCGAGCTGCTACCAAGGATTTGCTAGTATGCATGAGCTTTCGATCAGTTTAAAAACAATAGATTTGGTCTCTGAACAGGCCAAAAGTCACGGTGTTGATAAGGTTACTGGCGTCACTTTAAGTGTAGGGGCTCTTTCCTGTATTGAGCCAGAGGCACTGATGACTGGCCTTGAGTTCGCCAGTAGAGAAACAGTAGCCGAAGGAGCCAAATTCAATATCGAAATGGTGGCTGCAACAGCCATATGTCTCGATTGTAGGCAGTATGTCGGCGTGAAAAGCCATATGGATGTTTGCTCTAACTGCCATAGCCATCAGCTGCAAATCGAGACAGGTGAAGAATTAAAAGTTAAACATATTGAGGTAGCGTAGTATGTGTAATGTTTGTGGATGTGGCGATAGCCACATAGAAGGACACTCACACGATCACAGTCATGAGCATTCCCATGACCATGATTCCCATGCTCACCAGCATTCCCATAGTGAGCATTCACACTCCCATGATCACTCTCAACCTGTTGTGATTCATCATCACTATCATCATACCGGTGATGTTCACCATCATGTCCATTATCACGGTATGACAGAGCATCAGACACATAGTCATCAAGCAAACACTTCCGAGGTTCATCAACCTGAACAACTATCAAATGGTGATCTCCATTATGGAAAAGGTGAAGCTCAGGTCCATGTATCTGGGGTATCTCAGCGTCAATTGATTAGCCTTGAGCAGGACATTTTGGGCAAGAATAACCATGTGGCTGAGCACAATCGAGAGCACTTTGTCGCGAATGAACAGCTAGTGCTGAACCTAGTGTCGAGTCCGGGCTCTGGTAAAACCACGCTATTGACTGAGACGTTAAATCGAATCAAGCAACATTATTCATGCGCCGTAATAGAAGGTGATCAGCAAACCAGCAACGATGCAGAGCGCATTCGCGCGACGTCTGTGCCAGCCATACAAATCAATACCGGTAAAGGTTGCCACCTAGACGCTGATATGATCCATAAGGCATACCACCAATTAGATATTGGTAAGCAAGGCGTTCTATTTATAGAAAATGTAGGAAATTTAGTTTGTCCCGCTAGTTTCGATTTGGGTGAACACAGCAAAGTAGCGATACTGTCTGTGACTGAAGGGGAAGAAAAGCCTTTGAAGTATCCAAATATGTTCGCTGCTTCTGATCTGATGCTTATCAATAAGATCGACCTGTTAGATTACGTTGATTTCGACATTGACGCTTGTATCGCAAATGCAAAGTTGGTCAATCCAAATATTCAAGTTATCAAGGTTTCTGCGCGTACTGGCGAGGGTTTAGAAGCTTGGGAAAGCTGGATTCAACAGCAACTAGGATCGCTTGGCAGCGATCGTTAGCTTACTTCGCTCTATTGACGTTTTTTATTAAATAAAGCCTTTCTCACTTATCGTGAGAGAGGTTTGTTTGGGATTTTATTATGTATAAAAACAATCATTTATAGGTGTTTTATGAAATTTATTGCCGCAGTTTGCGGACTGTTTACACTATTTGTGATGAGTAGTTCTTCAGCTATGACTTTCGACCAACTTACAAAAAAAAATCCTGATTCCTATCAGATCGTTGATTGCCGAGACAGTAACACTTTTAATGGCTGGTCGAGCAAAAATTATCCTAGAGGTGGCCATTTTCCTAACGCCACTAACATTGACGCCAATTGGCTACCTTTACTTAATGACAGAAATTTAGCTAACGTATTGAATTTACATGGTTTAAAAACCGACCTGCCCACATATTTATACTGCTCAACTCAAAAAGAACAAGCACTTATCTCTCGCTTGAAAAAACTGCATTATACAGATGTTCATGTGATAGATCAGCCTATCAACGAATACTCCGGTAAGCTCGATTCCTTCCCAAATTATCAACATTTAGTCCCAGCTTGGTGGGTGAATGAATTGTTACAGGGTAAGCTTGTTAGTTACGAACCAAATAAAGATTACAAGGTTATCGAGGTTGCGTGGGGTAAGCCAACTTGGTATCTCAAATCGCATATTCCTGGGGCGTTGTACTTAGATACTGATGATATCGAATCTAAGCCACTTTGGAACAAAGTGCCGAATGATCAGTTGAAGATAACACTGCAAAGACTAGGAGTAAGTCAAAATACGACAGTAATTTTATACGGAAGAGATATGTCCGCCGCATCAAGAGCAGCGAATATAATGATGTATGCAGGTGTTAAAGATGTTCGCCTAATTAACGGTGGTTGGAGCGCGTGGAAAAGGGGGAAGTATCCCGTAGAATCTCTAAAAATCAATCATGCTAAACCAGTACAATTTGGCGCCCAAATACCTCAGCACCCAGAGTACCTTATTGATTTAGTGCAGGCGAAGCAGCTTTTAAAAGATCGCGAACATAGCTCACTCGTTAGTATTCGTAGTTGGCCAGAGTTTATTGGTAAAACAAGTGGTTATAGCTACATCAAGCCTAAAGGTAGAATTGAAGGGGCCCGTTGGGGGCATTCAGGGACGGACTCGCATCATTTGCAAGATTTCCACAATCCTGATGGTACAATGATTAGTCCAAACATTATTACCAAGCACTGGAACCAATGGAATATTTACGCCGACCAAAATGTTGCCTTCTATTGTGGAACAGGGTGGAGGGCATCTGAAGCATTCTTTTATGCATATGTCATGGGCTGGAAACACATTAGCGTTTATGATGGCGGTTGGTATGAATGGAGTTCGATTTCATCTGATCCGGTTGCTAAGGGGCCAATAAACGCACCAAAGAAATTAGCAAGCCACTAAGTGTATAAGTGATACCTGATATGAGCCCAAAATATATTTTAGCGCATTGGCAAATATAACTTGTACAGCTTAAAAACTGCTCACTATTTTGGTGTGAAATGTTGAATATTTGCACCAAAATAGTTTCTTGATACTACCTAGATCACCTTTGGTGAAGGCGAACATGACAACCTTGAAACGTTATCCACATTTTCTGTGGACAAACTAGTGGGAAACTTAAAGAAAAGGCTTTGTCAAACTCGGCGTTATCTTTTTTGTATAACGGTTTTATATATCTAAATATCAAAATCGAATTACATTACATCCATTAAATAATCTTTTTTATACAGCTAGTTATGTCAGCAACCTTGATAGGCAAGATCGTATTTTCAATAGTTTGAATCCTATCTTTCTTGGCAAAGCAGGGGAATTTAAAATGATAAGTTTATTAATAGAGCAAAGCCGATAAATTGTTATCACATTTTCTTAGTAAGGTGTTAGCAAGTTGTTAGTATGATCTTGTGTCCCTCATCGATATTACATTTCTGTTTTACACATGCTTCTAGATAAAACTATTTTGCAAACGAATAGTTTTATCTCGTCATGGAGTTTTAAACCTGACTAAAACCTTTCCATCACTGTTAATCGTTTTTAAAACTGCTAGCTTTAGTGACAGGGTAATTGAAACAGTCATCGTGACAAAGATGGCTATCATAATCATAAGTTGATATTTAATCGCCAAAATAGGGCTAGCCCCGCTCAATATTTGACCTGTCATCATCCCAGGCAAGGTAACAAGGCCAGTTGTCGTCATTGAAGCGAGTATTGGAGCTAGAGATTTTTGCAATGATACTTGGATAAAAGGGCGGGTTGCATAGCTTGTTGAGGCTCCTAAAGATATCGCTGCTTCATATTCAGATCTTCTTTCTTCTAGAGAAGTATATAGATTTTGTAATGCAACAATATTACCACTTAAGCTGTTACCTAAAAGCATGCCTGCCAGCGGAATGAGATATTGAGCACTATATAATGGAACTGGTTTCACCAGTACTGCGCAAATTAAAACTAGCATAGGTATCATTGCAACGAATAGGCCCGTAGACACTGGCATGAATAATTTCGTTTTAGGTAACTGGCTCTTGCTTATGATGGAGCTAGAGCCAATAAGAACCATTAAGAGCAGCCAACCAGTATTGATATAGAAATTGTTGATTCTAAATAGATATTCCAAGTAAAGCCCGACTAAAATCAGCTGTATGCTCATACGGGTAACACTAATTAATATGTCCTTACTTATCTTCAATTGAAATTGAGCGCAGATCCCTAGTGGAATAAGTAGGGTGCTAGCAAAAAGTACTAATTGCCACCATGTGATATTGATTATTCCGTTCAACGTTTTCTCCAAAAATTTTGTTCTGTCTCGGTGCACGGACTCTTTAAGGTTAACGATACCTAGGGGCTACAGAGTGTAACATGCTAAGTGCAAGCGTTTGTTAAATAGCCATTTTTAAATGACTATTCTGAGTCAGAAATTAGAGCTCCCATCCAGTTTGATACGCTGATGTATTATTGGAATCATGTTGAGTAGATAGATACTTATTCATAACCTGCTGATGATTATCGGTCACTATTGTAAACGTTTACATATATAGCTGGTAATAATCACAATATTTCTTATAACCCAATTTCATTAAAATAAATCTTGGATGTAGATCAAACTAACCAAGCAAAGATGTAACTAATTTTAAAGTATTTCATTCTAGGTGTAATTATTTACGCAAAATGTGCTTAATTTTATAATTTTGCAATCTTATGTTCCAAATTGGTGGGGTTTTTCTTAAGTATAGGTTTGGATTCTATAGGATATTGATAGATTTAAATTCTGATAGATTGATTATTTTAGAATAATATTCTTAGTGTTTTTATTTGTCTATGTGATCTCCATCACCAAAACATTTTAGTGTAATCGTTACCATTCATCCTGTGACTGATTAAGGAAAAGGGTAAGTCAGATTTCCATCAAATGATGAGATCTGAAGATCGGTTGGCTACACAAGTCAGGGAATCGCTTTTTAGTATAGGGGTAGTTAGGAGACGATAAGCTTTGCTTCACTCGACTAGGCTAACTACTCAAGTATTAAATCTGCGGTAAATCATTATTCATATTACAAATTGGCTGTAGTAACCGTGTGAATAGAGTCGAGAAATGTTACGTCTCTACAACTTATAACAAAGCATACATTGCACTGTTACTAGGGCTGAAAAATAAATATAAAAGAGACTCTACTATGGCAACAGTGATTACTGACAGAAGTACTGATGGCGCATCTTCTTTTGATAAGGATGATGCTGGCCTAAATAGACATGTGTTCATTGCTTGTATTATTGCAGCGTTGGCAGGTTTGTTATTTGGGTTGGATATTGGTGTTATTTCCGGAGCACTTCCGTTTATCGCCAAAGAATTTGGTTTAGCGACTCATACTCAAGAGTGGGTTGTAAGCTCCATGATGTTTGGTGCGGCTGTAGGCGCAGTCGGCTCAGGTCCTTTATCGAGAAAGTTTGGTCGTAAGTACAGCTTGATTGTTGCTTCGGTTCTTTTCTCCGTTGGCTCTCTAGGATGTGCATTGGCTGGCAACCCAGAGATTCTAATTGTATTCCGTGTACTACTTGGTTTAGCTGTAGGTGTTGCGTCGTTTACAGCTCCACTATATTTGTCAGAAATTGCACCACAAAGGTTACGTGGTAGTCTTATCTCAATGTACCAATTGATGATCACTATCGGCATTGTTGTCGCGTTTTTGTCAGACACTGCGTTTAGCTATGAAGGTCAATGGCGCTGGATGCTCGGAGTTATTACAATTCCAGCATTGATCCTATTTATCGGAGTATTAATGCTTCCTCGTAGCCCACGTTGGTTAGCTCTTCAAGGCCGTCACGTTGAAGCGAAAGAAGTGCTTGAACTACTTCGTGGTTGTAATGTTTCAGCTAAGAAAGAACTTGATGCAATCCGTGAAAGTTTAAAAGTTAAACAAAGTGGCTGGAGCTTATTTAAGTCGAACAGCAATTGTCGCCGAGCCGTTTATCTAGGAATAGTTTTACAGGTAATGCAACAGTTCACTGGTATGAATGTTGTTATGTACTATGCACCTAGAATCTTCAAGATTGCGGGCTTCGCGAGCACGGAACAGCAGATGTGGGGTACAGTTATTGTTGGCCTAGTCAATGTATTTGCTACTTTCATCGCGATTGGTTTAGTGGACAAATGGGGTCGTAAACCAGTGCTGAAGCTAGGCTTCTTGGTGATGGCAGCAGGCATGGCGATATTAGGTACTCTACTTCATATGGGTGTTTCCACTGCTGCTGAGCAATACTTCGCAGCATTCGTATTACTTGTCTTTATTGTAGGCTTTGCAATGAGTGCAGGACCACTAATTTGGGTTCTATGTTCAGAAATTCAACCACTTAAAGCTCGCGATTTTGGTATCACTGTTAGTACAGCGACAAACTGGATTGCAAATATGATTGTCGGTGCAACTTTCCTAACTTTCTTGCAAGTTCTAGGTAATGCTCAGACGTTTTGGTTGTACGCTGCCCTAAACGTTATTTTTATCTTCGTTACTATGGCTCTTATTCCAGAAACAAAAGGCGTAAGCTTAGAAAAAATAGAACAAAATCTAATGAATGGAGTATCGCTATCTAAACTAGGTAGAAAATAAATTAGATATTTGTCATTCCCTACATATGGAAGCTAAAGGAGCAGAGATGCTCCTTTTTTGTGTTTATTCGCTGGTAAAAATAGGACAATTTCATATTTTCCGGTAGAGTAGGGCACCTTGAAATAGCCTGAGCTTAGGTTATGTATCCATTTGGACGCGAAGTTATCGATTCGGCCTATTTGGGTATAGCTGTTTGTCAGGCCTAGTAAGTAAGAACTGGCTTTGACAGAGTAGAGAAAGAATATATTAGTAGGTAAAAGTATGATTTTAGTGGTCGGACACAAGAATCCAGATAGCGATAGTGTGTGCAGTGCGTTAGTAGCAAGTGATTTGTTGAGAGCTCGTGGATTAGACGCGACACCTGTGCGTCAAGGTGAGATTAATAGAGAAACTCAACATATTCTTCAAACTGCTGGCGTCGATCAACCAGAGCTTCGTACTCAGGTTGCAGGTGAGAAAGTTTGGTTGGTTGATTATACCGATCTATCACAAGCTCCGGACGATATTGCTCAAGCGGAAATCTTGGGGATCGTCGATCATCACCGACTAGGTGACGTAATGACAGTAAACCCTCTTGAAGCATGGATTTGGCCAGTTGGTTGTACTTGTACCATATTGTTTAATATCCACAAAATTGAACAGGTTGAGATAAGTAAAACGAACGCCTTACTGATGATGTCAGCTATTCTTTCAGATACAGTGGGTTTTGCTTCTCCAACCTGTACACCGAAAGATAAAGAGGCGGTAGAAGAGCTGGCTAAGATCGCGAAAGTTGAAGACTTAGATCAGTTTATTCGTGAACTGCTCATTGCAAAAACTGACATTGAAGGTTTATCGGCATCCGAGCTTGTTGAAAAAGACTTAAAAGCTTATCCATTCAATGATCGTGATGTTGTTGTAGGTCAAATCGAGCTGGCTACGTTAGATCAAGTTGATGGCATGATAGATGCCCTGCAATCAGATTTAGAGCGTCGTTGCGAGTACGATAAATTGGCATTTGCTGCAGTGATGCTAACAGACATTACAACTGCACAAACTAGACTTATCTATGCTGGGGAGTGGTCAACGAAACTAGACTCTCATCTCCAAGATGGGCTCCTCATGATGGAGAATACGTTAAGCCGTAAGAAACAAGGCTGGCCTTGGTTGCAGCAGCAATTAGCGTAATTATCCCGAGTTCTGGTTAATTAACCTAATTAAAAAACCACACTTCTTAGAGCGTGTTACCCGGTAGAGGTTACACGCTCTAAATGTTTTAGGTACTAACTAAAAAGCGCTAACTTGAACTCTTTTTACCAAAACAAGGCGCTTGGTTAAAATGGCTCTCGACCATTCTCTGAGTGATGGTATGACTTGGGTTCGATAAAACTTCTAACGTGTTACCCGCTTCAACCACTTCTCCTTCATGCATTACCATTACTTTGTCGGTGATATGTTTAATGATGCCGATATGTTGTGATACATACACAAAAGAAACCCCCATTTCATCTTGAAGGTCTAAAAATAGGTTGATGATTTGGGAACGCATTGCCATATCGAGGCCGTTTAGTGCTTCATCTGCAACAATGATTGATGGCTGTAGAATAAGAGCGCGAGCAAGACAGACTCTTTGTTTTTGTCCTGCTGCCAACATCTGTGGATAGAAATACGCATGTTCAGGAAGTAAGCCAACACGTAAAAGTGTCTCTTTTATTCGGCTCATACGAGCCTCGGTGGTCATGTTTGTGTTTCGCTTCAGTGGCCCTTCTAATATTTTTCCAATTTGAATCCGTGGATTGAGGGATGTATTTGGATCTTGGAAAATCATTCTGATCAACTTACAACGGGTAGAGTAATCTTTGTGTTTAAGCTGCTCACCGTTAACCAGTATCTCTCCAGAAGTCGGTTTTACCATACCAGCCAGCATTCTAGCCAGTGTTGATTTGCCAGATCCATTCTTGCCAATAAACCCGATGGTTTGTCCAGCCTCTAGATTAAATGTCACGGGCTTTACAGCATGCTGAGCCTTTTTTCGAAATAAGCCCGAACGCGTGTAAAAGTTTTTCGATAGCTCTCTGACCTCTAACAACGAACTCATGCCTTTTTCTCCATATTAAGTGGGAAATGGCAAGCAAACTTATGATTTTTAACTTGCTTCATTAGTGGCATTTGTACACATTGCTTTTGAGCATGTGGACACCTTGGCCCCAAACGGCAACCTATTGGCAAGTGCTGTAGAGGTGGAATCGAACCAGGTAGCGATTGAAGCTTTTGTTTTTGAGGAACATCGTCATTGAAATCTGGCATGGCATTGAGCAATGCCTCGGTATAGGGGTGCTTGGGTGTTGATAATATCTTGTTGGTGTTCGCAGACTCGACAGCCTGACCACAATACATAACCGTAATGCGCGTTGCCCATTGAGTGATGGTGGTTAAGTCATGACCAATCAAAAGAATGGTTGTATTGTTGACTTGATTCATCCGACTTAACAGGCGCAAAATCTGTGACTGCGTAATTGGGTCAAGATCGTTTGTTGGCTCATCGGCAATGAGTATTTTAGGTTTTGCAGCTATCGCCATAGCAATCATCACCTTTTGACATTCTCCATCGGTGAGTTCATAAGGATAGCTTTTCATAATGCGGCTATGCTCTTTGATTCCAACTTTATGCAGCAACACGATTGCTTGATTTTTCTTCCATTTAAACCTTTCCCAAAATTTGCCTTTAAAAGTGTGTGCGGGAATTGATTCGATAAGCTGTCTGCCAACTTCTTCTGACGGGTCTAGACAGGTTGAGGGCTCTTGAAAGATCATGGCGATATCGCGAGCAACTACTCTTCGTCGCTCGCGCGTTGTAAGTTGTAGTAAATCAATGTCACCTAAGCGCATTCTATCTGCGCTGATTCTCCAGCTAGGCTTGCTAATGCCTACAAGGGCTTTCGCAATCAAACTTTTTCCTGAGCCCGATTCGCCGACGAGGCCACGAATTTCACCTTCATTCATGGTAAAGCTCATTTTGTCTACGGCCTTTACCATCCCTTGAGGTGTTTCTATTTCGATAGTTAAATGACGGATATCCAGTAAGGCCATTATTCGACTCCCGCATTTAGTGAAGTTCGCGCGCCTTCACCAACAAGGTTTATCACAATAACAACAAACATGATTGCGAGACCTGGCAGGGTGACTGTCCATGGTGCTAAGTAGATTAATTCTACTGCGTCTCCTAATATTGCCCCCCATTCCGTGCTAGGGGACTGAGCTCCTAACCCTAGAAATCCGAGGGCGGAAATATCCAAAATTGCAACAGATAAAGCTAATGTAGCCTCAGCGGTGATAACTGCCAGTATGTTTGGGAGTATCGAATTCCACAGTAAATAGAAGTCCCGTGCACCATCTAACCGTGCGGCCATAATATAGTCTTTTTCTATCTCATCATGGACGGCGATATAAACGGAACGAATAAAGCGAGGGATGAGTGCAAGCCCGATAGCTATTAAGATATTCAGCTCACCAAAACCAAAAAATGCGACGAAAATAATAGCGAGAAGCATAGATGGAATAGACATGACAGTATCAAGTAGATGATTAAGGGTGCTCGATAACAACCCTTTTGTCATACCTGCGAGGATACCAATCGTGCAGCCAATGATACTGGCGACTAAGGTAACAATAACAGCCGCACCAAAGGTTAACCTTGAACCTACGATGATGCGCGAGAGAATATCTCTCCCTAGATCGTCAGTCCCAAAGAAATACTCAACCGTGCCTTTTGAATCCCATGAGGGTGGAATGAGTAAATGGCTCGATTGCGCTTGTGGGTCGTGCGGAGTGATCCAAGGGGCAGCGATGGTAACGATAGTAATAAACAATAAGCACCAAAAACCAAACATCGCCATGCTATTGTTTCGATAGCTACGCCAAAACCGCTCGAACTGAGTTGGGATATGTTCTTCTTGATAGACACTATTTGTTAGCATACCACTCTTTCCTTACTAACGGATTAACTAATGCTCCAAAAAGATCTGAGAGGATATTTGCGCTCAGAACCAATGTGCCAACGACGATAACGCCAGCTTGAATTTCTACATAGTCTTGATTTGATAACGCTTCCAGTAACCAACGCCCAATTCCCGGCCAATTAAAGATTGACTCTGCGATGATTGCTAAGGTAAGCATACTGGAAAGCTGCACTCCAAGCTTCGGTACGATTGGCGGAATCGCATTTCTAAGCACATGCTGGAAGACAATTCGATAGATAGATAAGCCACGGATACGGGCCGCTCGAATGTAATTTTTCGTCATAACATCGGTAACCGTGTTTCTCATTAATTGAATGACCTGAGTTGTCGGTGCTAATGCGAGTACCGAACAGGGCAATATCAAATGCTCTAGTACGCTTCTAAATGCTTGAGCACGATATTGTTTATCCACAAATAAGGAGTCAATTAGAGCAAACCCAGTCACGTGATGTACTTGGTAGAGAAGGTCATATCGACCAGACACGGGAAACATTTGAAAGTGGAGAGAAAACACCATAATGAGCAAGAGCGCTATCCAATATATGGGGGCTGAGTATCCTGACATGGAAATGAAAGAAATGAGAGTATCAATCCATTTTCCCTGCTTCATTCCTGCCAATGTTCCTATGGGGATTCCTACTAAGACCGACATCAAAAAAGCAATGATACAAAGCTCTAACGTTGCTGGAAATACGACTGCAAGTTCGCTCACAATCGGAGTGCCTGATTTGCTAACACCAAAATTTAAATGCATTAAATCACTGAGATACAGCATCCAGCCATGCCAAAAGCCGACTTTAAGCCAAGCAGAGTCGGGGTCGAGTCGCAATAAACTGAATCCTACTATGGTGAGAATGAGCAGGGTAATAATGAACAGATTAAAGCGCCTGATTGAATACCAAAGCATTTATCTAATTCTCTCAACTAAATCAAAAGGTTGTGTGTTGAATGGACTGACTCGAAATCCTGATAATGAGTCATCATAAGCTTGAAAGTGCATGCCATGTGCGATTGGAATCACAGGAAACTCATCGTTAAGAATATTCAGCGCCTGTCGGTATAAATTAAGGCGATATCTTGGGTTATCCACCTCCAATGCGAGATCGAGTAATTGATCGAAATCTCCATCACACCAACTTGATACATTTAAACCTGCTTTTTGTGAGTCGCAGGAAAGGATTGGTCGCAAGAAACTATCCGGGTCTCCAGTGTTAGCAATGAGCCCTGACAAGGCAAGGTCAAAGGAAGACCTATCATCTATGTCACTGCTGTCAAAGCGATCTTCAGTTACGATGTCCAATTCTATCCCTATATCTGCTAAATTCGCTTGAATGAGTTCTGCAGTTTTTATCGGACTTGGATTGTATGCTCTAGGATCCAATGGTACCGACATGGTTAATGCTAACCCAGTGCTATAACCGGCCTCTCTTAATAATGCGATGGCGTAATTTCTGTCATAGCGCACTTGAGTTTGATCTTTCCTGTAAACCCAAGAGTTCGGGGGTAATATTGAGTAGGCTAGACTGCCTGTTCCGTAGTATACAGAATCAAGAATATTTTGTCTGTTAATTGCGAAGCTTAGTGCTTTTCTTACTCGTGCATCATTTAGTGCAGGGTGAGTTGTGTTAACGGCCACAAAAGAAACATTCATGGCTGGCTTTACAATAAGGTCTAAAAATTGGTGTTGTCGAATAATAGGAATTTGGCTTGAAAGAGGAGAATAGAGGACGTCGCACTCTTGGCGGAGAAATTTAGCAAACGTACCAGTTCCCCGCTGCGAAACATCAAAGACTACTTGTTGCATTTTTACTTTATTTTTCCAATAGTTATTATGCCTTTTTAGTCTAATGAAGTCATTGGTGTGGTGCTCGTCTAGATAAAATGGTCCTGTGCCAATCGGTTTGCTATCGATCATTTGCTTTTCATCAATCAGCTCTAGTTGAGTCGCATATTCTTTAGAGTGGATGACAGCAAAGCTGGTGGCAATGTTGGATAGGAACGAGTTGTCTGGTCGACTTAGAAAAAATTTAACCTTATGATTAGAAAGAACTTTTACATCTTTCACTAGGTCAGCAAAATCAATACTGGCGAACCAAGGGTACAATCCACCCCCAACGAGATGGAATGGATGTTGTGGATCAATAATGCGCTGAAAACTAAAAACGACGTCGTGCGCATTGAGCTCACGACTTGGCTGAAACCAGCTGGTTGATTGAAATTGAATGCCTTTGTTGAGATGAAAGATGTATTCGGTGCCTTTTTTATTGACACTCCAGCTTTTTGCAACGTTGGGTATGGGCTTGTAGCTTTTTTCATCGAGCTTTATCAGAGTGTCAAATAACTGAGGGCTTAAGGCTTCAGAGGTGATGCCACTATCGACAAGTTGTGGGTTAAAGGTATTTGAGCCTTCAAGTCCACAATACACAAATCCACTTTTACGAACTTTACTGTGATCAGCTTTTTCGCCACATCCTGCTAAAAGGCTCAGGCTACACATTCCAAGTGCAAACTTTAACAATACATTCATAGTGCGCTTCATTGAGTGCACAACGCACTAATAGTGCTCCACTCACCAAAATTAGATTGAGTATAGACAGAGTTAAGTGGATCAGTTATCGGGTTTGCTGGAAAGGTTATACTTACGAACCATTCCCCGTAATTGGTGATAACTTAGTCCGAGTAGCTCCGCCGCCTTACGCTGACTATATTTGGCTTCGGCCAAAGTGGCATTTAAGAGCTCAATATCCATACTCTCTTGCCACTCCTTGTAATTCATCGGGAACGTCAAACGTATGTTTTCAGTATGGTTTGCCCTAGGCTCGCTGTCACTATCTTTGCTTGGACTTTTTTCTTTATTCCAACTTGTGTCAAATGGGTTAAAAATAAGCTCTTCTATGGCGTCGTTGGAATGGCCATGCAAGTATATGGCGCGTTCAACGACATTTTTGAGTTCCCTAACATTTCCAGGCCAATCATATTCGACTAGCCGTTGCTTGGCTGTTTGAGAAAACCCGACAAAAAACTCTAACTTTAGCTCACGACACATTCTTATCGCATAGTGTTCAGCCAGCAGCAAGATATCTTGTTTTCTTCGGCGTAGCGAAGGAAGGTGGATCACATCGAAAGCGAGTCTATCCAGCAAATCATACCGAAACTGCCCGTTTTCGGTCATTTCAACCAAGTCTGCGTTAGTCGCACATATCAGGCGAACATTGGCATTGATAGGCGCGTGTCCGCCGACTCGTTCGTATTGCCCATACTCAATCACTCTAAGAAGCTTTTCTTGCACAACTAAAGGTGCTGTGCCGAGCTCATCTAAAAAGAGTGAGCCTTTTTCCGCACGCTCAAAGCGCCCTAAGTGTTTGCCTCTTGAACCAGTGAATGATCCAGCTTCATGCCCAAACAGCTCTGAGTCGATTATTCCCTCACTTAGAGCGGCGCAATTCAATGTCACTAGTGGTTGATCCCAGCGAGGAGAAAGAAAATGTAGTCTTTGCGCGATGAGCTCTTTACCCGTTCCTCTTTCTCCAATGATGAGGACAGGTCGATTAATTGGTGCAAGTTTAGAGACTTTGTCAAGTACGGCGAGAAACTCGGGGGCTTCACCTATTAGATCTTGCTGCATAACATTCTCCGATGAAATGGCAAAATTTACCAATTAGTGGTTAATTTCATCATAACATATCACGGAGGGGATGGTGATAAATTATAATTCATTGAAAAATAAAAATTATTAGTTTGGCACACATATTGAAATACGTATCTTGAAACAGAAAACTCGGTCTCTCATTCGAGGGCATATTGTTAATCAGGAGGTATACAATGGGCATCTTTTCTAGATTTGCTGACATAGTCAATTCCAACATTAGTTCTTTGCTAGACAAAGCAGAGGATCCAGAGAAAATGATTCGTTTAATCATCCAAGAAATGGAAGATACTTTAGTCGAAGTTAGAACAAATTCAGTGAAAGCCATGGCCGACAAAACGGAATTAGAACGTAAGTTGGTGTCATTGGAAGACCATTGCAATGACTGGCAAGACAAGGCGACTCTCGCTTTAACTAAGCAACGTGATGATTTAGCTCGCTCTGCACTTATGGAAAAGCAGAAGCTAGAAGAAATTATCAAGGATTTAAAAAATGAGCAAATCATTTTAGATGAAACAATTGAGAAGCTTACAGGAGAAATCAGTAAGTTAGAGAGTAAAATTACTGAAACACGTGCCAAACAACAATCACTTTCTATTCGAAGTCAAACGGCAAGCAGCCGGCGTGACGTACAAAAGCATTTGCATACGTCTCGTACACATGAAGCGATGGCAAAGTTTGATCAGTATTCTCGTAAAATCGATGAACTTGAAGCAGAAGCCGATCTCTACGCCAATACGGGTAATACTAAATCACTCGACCAAGAGTTTGCCGAACTTCAAGCACAAGATGAAGTCGAAAAGGAACTGGAAAAGTTACGCGCGAAAGTGTCTAAAAATATCAAAAAATAGGAGCTATGCATGATGTCGCTATTACTTACCGGTCCGCTCATTGTTTTCCTAATTTTTGTTGCGCCACTGTGGCTGTTTCTCCACTACCGCAGCAAACGCAAATCAGAAATTGGATTATCAGATGAAGACAATGAGCGTTTGCAGTCTTTGTCAGTGAAAGCTGAATCCATGCAAACGCGAATTGATACCTTGGAGCGTATTCTTGATACCGAAACACCAAATTGGAGGCGTCGATATGAGTAAAGGGTTATATCGAGATACCGTCAATGGCAAGATTTCTGGTGTGTGCGCTGGTCTTGCCAATTACTTCGGTTTAGAGGTTTGGATAGTTCGAATACTGTTTATATCAGCAACACTGTTAGGTGGTTTATTTCTTGTTTTATTAGCTTATATCGCGATGACTTTAATGCTGGACAAGCAGCCTATTGAATACGCCGAAACGATCAAAACTAAGCAGGATCATGTACTCAAAAGTAAGCCGTGGCAAAAAGGTCAAACTCCTGCAGATCTCTTGGATACACTGTCTGGAGATCTAGACAAAATGGAGGCGCAATTGCGTGGGATAGAAGCCTATGTAACCTCAGAGGCATTTAAAGTGGATAGAGAGTTTAGTAAGCTCTAAAGGCTATTGCCTCTCGCCTAAAGTAACAGTTAGAGTACACTGGATTTTAAGCATGTTTTAAATAAGATGGTAAAGGATATCAACATGTGCGAACGTTGCCCTTGGGTGGATTTGAGTAAACCCGACTATGTCGAATATCATGATAAAGAGTGGGGAGTACCAGTTCACGATGATAGAAAGATGTTTGAGTTTTTGGTTTTAGAATCAGCTCAAGCTGGATTGAGCTGGTACACAATATTAAAGCGTAGAGAAGGCTACAGGCAAGCGTTCGCGGATTTTGACTATAAAAAGGTAGCCAAATTTACTCAAGATGATGTGGAATGTCTGATGCAAAACAGCGCTATTATTCGCAATCGCGCCAAAATCGAAGCGGCAATCAATAACGCCAAGCGTTTTATGGAAGTACAACAAGAGTTTGGTAGTTTTAGTCAATATATGTGGGGTTTTGTAGACAATAAAGTTATTGTGAATAACATTGAAACCATCGATGACTATGTCGCGACTTCTCCGATATCGGATGCGTTGAGCAAAGATTTAAAAAAACGAGGATTTAAGTTTATTGGTTCGACAATTATCTATTCTCATTTACAGGCCGCAGGTCTTATCAATGATCACTCCAACCAATGTTTTCGCAAGAAAGAAGTGATGGAGCTCACTTAGTTATTGAGCAAATATTATACAAGTAACAAAATACCACTAAAGCATTATTTCCTTAAATGGAAAACATGAAACTCATTGCTATACTGAATTTGAAAAGGTCAGTTAACAATATTATAACGACAAAACAAGTGGTTAGGGGTTTCACAATATGCTTACTAAATTTTTAGTACCTACATTAGGGGTACTTTTGTTGCTCGCGGTCGCTCTCAGTATATACCTACCTTATATTGAAAAACGCGCTCTCATTGAAGCCTCTACCAACGATGCGATTTCTACCGTAAATCAGTTTAAAACGTTGCGTGGCTACTATACTAAAAACGTAGTCAGTAAGGCGAAAGCCTTTGGTATGAAGCCCCACTACGACCATTCTGGTAAAGACAACATCCCACTTCCAGCAACTCTTGTCCATGAACTGAGTGATTTGATTTCATCAGATGGTTTGTCGTTTAAATTATTCAGTGAGTTTCCATTCCCAAACAGAAGTAGTCGAGAGCTTACGGACTTTCAAAAAAGAGCGTGGCAAGCACTACAGGCTAACCCAAACAAACCTTTTGTTGAAATAGATACTTCATCGAGTGAGCCTTTCTTAAAAGTTGCTTTAGCCGATACTATGCAAGCCCAAGGTTGTGTGAACTGCCATAACTCGCACCCAGAATCGCCAAAAACTGATTGGAAATTAGGTGATGTAAGAGGTGTCTTGGAAGTCGTCAAGCCTCTTGCCCCAATATATGCGCAAGCAAACCAAATCCGTTGGAAAATAATCATGGTGACGTTTGTCGGTATTTTGGCCGTAGCCATTGTTCTCTATATTCTATTTAAGAAAGTAGTGATAGAGCGGACAGATAAGCTTCAAAGATCTTTGGCATCACTTGCCCAAGGAGATGGTGATCTGACTGCTCATTTAGATGAGGGTGGCAAAGATCAGATTAGTGACGTTGCGAAGCAGTTCAACCAATTTTTGACCAAGTTTAGAGGTATTGTTGAATCTATTGTTAGTAGTGCATCTGGTGTAAACCAGTCAGTCAATGAACTCGCAGCCAATGCAGGCAATATATCAGAAAAAATAAACGACCAAAATCATAAAGCGGAGCAAATAAACGCAGTTATTCATCAAATGACGCACAGTATCAAAGATATTGCGAAAGATACGGAAGCTTCGGCGAGCAACATTAGTGAGACAGATATCGAAATTCAAAAAAGCAGTGAAGAAATGCTATCAAGTGTACAGGACATAAAAAACCTTGCGACCAACATGGAAGAGAGCTCTGCGATAATTGAGCAACTCAGTGAGAATAGTAACCAAATTGGTGATGTACTTGATGTCATTAGAAATATATCCGAACAAACAAATCTGCTGGCACTAAATGCAGCGATTGAAGCGGCTAGGGCAGGAGAGCAAGGGCGCGGGTTTGCGGTCGTGGCTGATGAAGTTCGAGCGTTGGCGCACCGTACACATGAATCGGTTGGCTCCATCCAAGATACGGTCGAGTCTTTACAAGATTTAGCAAAGCAAGCGGTTGATAGTGTTACGAGAAATATTGAAACAACGTCTCAAGCCCAAGATCGTGTGTTAAATGTCTCGCAGAGATTGGAGCACTCGAGGCAGCTAGAAGGTGAAATTGCGACCTCTATTGCAAGCATCACTTCAGCCATTGCTCAGCAAACAGATATGTCGGTGCAATTCGAATCTGAAATAGAGCACCTAAAACATTCAACAACAGATTCTCAACAAGAGCTGGCCAAGTTAGTGAAAGATCTTGCGGAAGTCTCTCATCAGGCACAGCAGCTTACAACCGATTTGCGCAAGTTTAAGATATAACTCATCATTAGCTTTACGGAGGGAAAAATGTCAATCACACCTATTGAAAAGAAACTGATACAAGATAGTTTCGCAAAGGTTGAGCCAATTGCGGACCAAGCAGCAGAGATATTTTATGCTAAGTTGTTTCAGTATGATCCGCGTTTGAAATCCCTTTTTAAATCTGATCTTAAGCAGCAAGGTCAAAAGCTTATGGCTACGCTGAAAGTTGCTGTCAAAGGACTAGATGATTTGGAAGAACTTGTTCCTGTTTTACAGCAGTTAGCGAAACGTCATGTAAGTTATGGAGTGACAGCAGATGATTACACACCTGTAGGAAACGCGTTGCTACATACGTTAAAGGTTGGCCTTGGGGCTGACTTTGATGAAACTACAAGGCAGGCGTGGATCAAAACCTACAAAACGATTGCAGAAGTTATGCGTACCGCAGCCTATCCTGACTTCGATAGTACCACTTATAAAAATACGAAGAACTACAATCATGGTACTTAGGCAAATTAACTTTCCTTTTATGGTCATGACAATTGTCACGGCTATTTTTCAGGAACAAAAAATGAGGAGCCCATCGAGCACCTCACTTTACAATGTATATTCGTACGAACCTCATTCAATCCAGCATATCAAGTGGCGGTTATATCTAGTTATTTTTGAGCACTTGATTGTAACGTTTAAACCCGGATTCTAAATCTGCAATTAAGTCTTCTATATCTTCCAAGCCAATATGCAAGCGAATCAATGTGCCAGTAAAGTTAGGGTTCGCGGTTGTCCTAAGGCTATTAAAACTATTCGGCTCGTTTGCTAGGATTAAACTCTCAAACCCTCCCCAAGAATACCCCATTCCAAAATGCTCCATCCCATCGAGTAGTGCTGTGGTAGCCTCGCTGTTACTTTGTTTTAAAACAAATGAGAATAGGCCATTTCCACCTGTGAAATCTCGGGCAAAGAATTCGTGACCCGGACAAGTTGGAAGGCTAGGGTGGCGTACGTGATCGACCTCAGGTCGCGCTGCTAGCCAGTTGGCAATTGTCTTTCCATTTTCGTCATGTTGCTTAAGGCGAACATCAAGAGTTCGAATGCCTCTTAATGCAGCGTAAGCATCATCGGGTGATACACATTGCCCCATCAAGTAGCATTGCTCACGTAGCTGATCCCAATATTTCTCGGTTGCTGTCGCTGTACCTAACATGATGTCAGAATGCCCACCAATGTATTTGGTTGCCGCCTGAATCGAAATATCGACACCGTGTTCAAAAGGAGAGAAATTGACGCCAGCGCCCCATGTGTTGTCAAGCATCACAACCATATGGTGTTCGTGAGCGATTTTAGATAGTGTGGGAATATCTTGCAGTTCCATGGTGATTGAACCGGGAGATTCAGTGAACAGAATTTTGGTATTTGACTGGATAAGTGCGCGAATATCCTCGCCAATCAATGGATCATAGTAGGTGGTTTCGACGCCCATCTTTTTTAGCATGACATTGCAAAAGTCGCGGGTTGGTTCGTAGCAGGTATCAACCATTAAAACATGATCGCCAGTTTCGACAAAAGCAAGAATTGAGTTTGCTATTGCTGCAGCGCCACTTGGAAACAACGCGCATCCCGCACCACCTTCAATTTGGGTCATCGCCTCTTGGAAAGCGAAATGAGTATGAGTGCCACGGCGTCCATAAAATAACGTTTGCTTTGCACGGTTAATGGTTGCTTTTTTCTTATCTGCCACAGTGTTAAATAGTACCGTTGAAGCACGTTGGATTGGTGGGTTAACAACGCCTTGCGTCCACTTTGGGTTTCGACCAGCATTTATCATCTGAGTCTTTTTACTGTGAGCCATAAGATTTCCTTGTTGAATAAAACGTTCGGTTATTTAAACCACAACGCAGTATTGAATTGCAACCCAAACGTGCGCAATATTGAATTAATCAGCACGTTACCTAGATAGAGGAAATCACTAGTGGATGACGTTCAAAGGAAGTTTTTAGACAAATATTTAGACAGCTTCTCTGAGATTGAGAGAAGCAAATACAGTCAGTTTTATGCGGAATATTTTTGTGCTGATGAGCAAAACGCATACATCTGCGCTGGTCTAATTTTATCCGGAGAGAAAAGGTCAACTTGCAGTCTTAAATATTCGTATCAAAAGGAGTGTGAAGCACTTCCACAAGTTGGCCGCCTTACTGTTGTTACTGACTGGGGTGGAAATCCTACATCTATTATTGAGACAACAGAGGTGACAGAGTGTCGATTTTCAGAAGTGACAGTCGAGTTTGCCCGTGCAGAAGGTGAGGGCGATAAAACACTGGAATGGTGGCGCAAAGCCCATTGGGACTTTTTAGCAATGAATGTGAAAGACTGGGTATAGAACCAAGTGACACTATGATGCTAGTACTCAAAAGGTTTAAAGTTGTTTATCAAAACAGTTAAGATCAACCGCTCCTAACTGTTCATTCGCCATTTCCGTTAATTCTTGTAATGTTTTAGCTAGGCTATAGCAGGCTCACCATCAGTAGTGTTGTTACTATTGGCGGAGCGCCATACGCCTAATGCCGCGAGCAGAGCCATGACTAACATAAGTAATCCAACTGGCATTTGGTTTGACGTTGGAATGACGGAAGCAATTAAAGCAACGAGGCCAGCTCCTAAATTTTGCATGCCACCAAGAATTGCGCCTGCCGTGCCCGCATGACTTGGAAAAGGTATTAAAGCTCCTGTAATTGCTGCTGGATACAAAATACCGCCACCAAAGAAATACAACACTGCTCCGCTAACTAGGGTAGGTGCGTTGGTGGCCCCCATTAATCCAGGAATCAGAATGACAAAGGAGCCAATGATGATGGCGGCTACCCCAGCAATGAGTGATGCGTTGTTTCCATAGCGTTTAACAAGCTTTCCGGAAACACTGGCGCCAACAAGGTAGCCCGGAATGGGTATAACGAATAACATGCTAACAGCTAAAGCTGAGTAGTGCAGTACGCCACCAAATAATACCCCTGAAGCGGCCTCAAAGACGGCGACACCCGAAAATGTTGCGACTAGACAAATTAGGTAGCCTTGAAAACTTTTATCGGATAAGACAGTTCGATAGCTGGTAGAAACTGGCTCTGGCTTTCTTCTTTCTTTGGGCAAGGTTTCGGTCATGCTAGTCATCATTGCCAAAGTAACACCGACACTAAAAAGTGTTAGAAATAGATAGCTTGCTCGCCAACCAAACGTGTCTGACAGGTAACCACCCAGTAGTGGTGCGGCAAGAGGTGAGAATATAACACACATACTGATCAGGCTATTTACTCTATGCAAGTCAGTGCCAGTAAAGCAATCTCGAGTTAATGTTCGGCACATTACACCGCCACAGCCAATACCGACACCTTGAATAAAGCTTCCTACTAAAAACCAATCAAATTGCTCTGAAAATAAAGCGATTAATGTGCCGATGATATAAACGAAGAGTCCAAAAAGAATTATCGGTTTTCTGCCTATTCGATCAGAAATAGGGCCATAAATAAATTGGGAAAAGCCATATGGAATAAGATAGAAAGCCATCACGGCTTGTAGTGAAGAAGCAGAAACCAAATACTCCTTTGCCATAGATGCGATAGAAGGTACATACATGGTTTGGGTCATCTGTCCAACCGCGGTCAATATTGCAATCAGAAATGTCAGCTTTGCCAATGAAAAACTTCTAGTCATTTATATCTTCAACCATTAAAAATGAGAGGTATCATTGAGATACCAAAACTGGTTCTTCACCGCTTAAGTGAGCTTGATTTTTGGGTAAAACATAGAGTGTGTTT